>NZ_JBQPXH010000001.1:0-962068 GCF_052244495.1 Rhodobacter sp. NSM | reverse complement strand
GGGGGGGGGGGGGGGGGGGCCCCCCCCCCCCCCGGCGCCTCGGCAGGCCGCGGCGCAATCGCGGTCCCACCCCTTGACCCGACACGATCCGCAGGACAAACCGCCGCCATGGTGCCGATGGACCGCCTCCTCCAGATCGTCCGCCGCTTCGAGTTCCTCGAGGCGCGGCTTTCGGCCGGCGCACCGCCCGCCGAGATCGCGGCCCTCTCGCGCGAATATTCCGAGCTGAAGCCCGTGGTGGCCGAGATCGCCGCCTACCGCACCGCGCTCGACGATCTGGCCGAGGCCGAGGCGATGCTCGCCGATCCCGAGATGCGGGCGCTGGCCGAGGACGAGATCCCCCGCCTCCGCGACCGCATCCCCGAGATGGAGCAGGCGCTCCGCGTGGCGCTCCTGCCGCGGGACGCAGCCGACGCACGGCCGGCCATCCTCGAGATCCGGCCCGGCACCGGCGGCGAGGAAGCCGCGCTCTTTGCGGGCGACCTCCTGCGCATGTACCAGCGCTATGCCGAGGCGCAGGGCTGGCGCTTCGAGGTCCTGGACCTTGCGCCCTCCGAGCTCGGCGGCATCCGCGAGGTCACGGCGCGCGTCGAGGGCGAGGGTGCCTTCGCGCGGCTCAAGTACGAATCCGGTGTCCACCGCGTCCAGCGCGTGCCCGAGACCGAGGCGCAGGGCCGGATCCACACCTCGGCCGCGACGGTGGCCGTCCTGCCCGAGGCCGAGCAGGTCGATATCGACATCCCCGCCGCCGACATCCGCATCGACACGATGCGGTCCTCGGGCGCGGGGGGGCAGCACGTCAACACCACCGATTCCGCCGTGAGGATCACCCACCTGCCCACGGGCATCGTCGTCACCTCGTCGCAGAAATCGCAGCACCGCAACCGCGAGATCGCGATGGAGGTGCTGCGCGCGCGGCTCTACGATCTCGAGCGGCAGCGGCTGGCAGACGCCCGCTCGGCCGATCGAAAGGCGCAGGTCGGATCGGGTGACCGGTCCGAGCGCATCCGCACCTACAACTTTCCGCAGGGCCGGATGACCGACCACCGGATCAACCTGACGCTCTACGCGCTGCCGCAGATCATGGCGGGCGACCTCTGCGAAGTCATCGCAGCGCTGACCGCGCATGATCAGGCCGCGCGCCTGGCCGAGATGGAGGCATGACGGCTGCCGAGGCACTGCGGGCAGCGATCCCGCGCCTCGCCGCGGCCGGCGTGCCCGACGCGCCGCGCGATGCCCGGAGGCTGCTCGCCCATGCCTTGCAGGTGGCCCCCGACCGCCTGACGCTTCATCTGCCCGACGAGGTCGGGCAGGAGGCGGGCCTTCGGCTCGAGGCCGCGCTGGCTGCGCGTGTCGCACGGCAGCCCGTCGGCCAGATCGTCGGCGAACGGCTCTTCTGGGGCCGCTCGTTCCGCGTCACGCGCGACACGCTGGATCCCCGGCCCGAGACCGAATGCCTGATCGAGGCGGCGCTCGCGCATCCCTTCGCGACCCTGCTCGATCTCGGCACCGGCACTGGCTGCATCGCGCTGACCCTGCTGGCCGAGCGGCCCGCGGCGCGCGGCATCGCGACCGACCTGTCGGCCGCGGCCCTCGACGTTGCCGCCGGAAACGCCCTTAGCCTTGGCCTTGCCGACAGGATCGAGTTCCGCCACTCGGACTGGTTCGCCGATGTGTCCGGGAAGTTCGACCTCATCCTGTCGAATCCTCCCTACATCGCCGAAGCCGAGATGGCCGATCTCGCCCCCGAGGTGCGGGACTGGGAGCCGCCGATGGCGCTGACGCCGGGCGGGGACGGGCTCGACGCCTATCGCGCCATCGCCTCCGGCGCGCCTGCCCATCTCCTCCCCGGCGGCCGTCTGCTGGTCGAGATCGGGGCGGGGCAGGGTGCCGACGTGGCCGCGCTGTTCGCCGCCGCCGGCCTGGCGGAGGTCCGCGTCCTGCCTGACCTCGACGGGCGCGACCGGGTCGTCTGCGCGCGTCTTCCCGCCGGTGGGCTGGCCTGAAACGTGCGAATGCCCCTCGGTCAATTGGTCGCGCCCTTGCCGAAACCGCGCGTTGTCTCCATTTTTCCCTTGCCAGCCACCCGGCGGCGTGATTACTCGGAAATGCGCCGGGGGGATGGTCCGCTTTACCCGCGATCGTTTTCCGCGCGTCCAAGCCTGAAATGCACGTTATGCCCCGGAGCGAAATCGAGCCACCCGGGAGCGGCTTCCGCAGGGCTGCAGCATACCGGCAGGGCCATTTCATCTGGATACAAGGACAAGATGAGATCCTCCAAGTCCCGCTCGCGTTCGAAATCGAACCGCCCGCGTAGCCTCGGCAATATCGTCAACCGCGTGTTCGACAGCTCCGGTCCCGAGGGGAAGGTGCGCGGTACGCCGGCCCAGATCATCGAGAAATACCTGTTTCTCGCCCGCGACGCCCAGTTGTCGAACGACCGGGTGGCAGCCGAGAATTTCCTGCAGCACGCCGAGCACTACACCCGGCTTCTCGGCGAGGCGCAGCGCGAGCTTGCGGCCGAGCAGGAGAACCGCCGTGCCGAGCACCAGCAGAACCAGGGCAACCAGGGCCAGGGCGGCCAGCCCCAACAGGGCAACCACCGGCAGGACCGTCCGCGCGACGACCGCCGGGACGACCGTCAGGAGCAGCCTCGGGCGGAACGCGAGCCGCGGCCCGAAGCCCAGCCTCAGCCCCAACCGCAGGACAATCCCACCAGCTCGCATGCCGTGATCGACCTTTCGGAGAATGCCGAGGAGGAGACCGGGCTGGTCGAGACGCCGGAGGCCCGTCCGCGGCACCGGCCGGCGCAGCGCCGTCGTCCCGAACCCGTCGAGCAACCCGCCGCCCAACCCGAAGGCCCGGCAGAGGGCCAGCCCGAAGCTGCTCCCGAGGCGCCCAAGGCCGAGAAGCCGCGCCGCCCGCGCGGCCCGCGCAAGCCCAAGGCCCGCGACGGCGAGGGCAACGGCGGCGATGGCAACGGCAACGGCGATGGTGATCCGCGCGAGGCCGCCGAGTAATCCGGCTGCAGGGCCGCTTCCGGCCCTGCCAGCTCAGCGCGCGAGCCGCCGGGCCAGCGCGCAGAACCCCTCCAGCGGAATTTCCTCGGCGCGCCGCGTGGGCTCGATCCCGACATCCCGCAGCGCCGTCTCGATGTCCGGTGCCAGCCCCTTGAGGCTCGAGCGCAGCATCTTGCGCCGCTGGTTGAAGGCCATCGCCGTCACCCGCGACAGCATCGCCGGATCGGCCGGATGGCGCGGCGCCTCGAGCCGCGTGAAATGCACCACCGCCGAATGGATCGCGGGTGGCGGCGTGAACGCCTCGGGCGGCAGGGTCAGCACGATCCGGGGCTCGGTCCGCCACTGCGCCAGCAGCGCGAGCCGGCCATAGGCCTTCGAGCCCGGCTTCGCGACGATCCGCTCGGCCACTTCCTTCTGGAACATCAGCGTCAGGCTTTCCCAGAAGGGCGGCCAGTCCGACGAGAGCCAGCGGGTCAGAAGCTCCGTGCCGACGTTGTAGGGCAGGTTCGCCACGATGCGGATCGGCGGGGTCAGCCGCGCCGCCACGTCCACCTCGAGCGCGTCGGCGTTCAGTACCTCCAACCGGCCGGGCCAGGCCTCCGCCACCTCCGCGAGCGCGGGCAGGCAGCGTGCGTCCTTCTCGATCGCCAACACCTTGCGCGCCCCCTCGGCCAACAGCCCGCGGGTAAGCCCGCCGGGGCCGGGCCCCACCTCCAGCACGTCGGAACCCTTCAGGTCGCCCGCCAGCCGCGCGATCTTCGCCGTCAGGTTCAGGTCGAGCAGGAAGTTCTGCCCGAGCTGCTTCTTCGCCGAGAGCCCGTGCGCCCGGATCACCTCGCGCAGGGGCGGAAGCCCGTCAATCGCGGCCAAGTCTCATCCTCCGCCTGTCCTGCCTTCACTCTTGTCGAAATATCCTGCGGGGGTGCGGGGGTGCGGGGGTGCAAAACCCCCGCGTCGCACCGTCATCCGTGCGCTTCTGCCATCCCGGCCGCCATCTCCAGCGCGGCGATCAGGCTCGAGGGATCCGCGATGCCGCGTCCCGCGATGTCGAAGGCCGTGCCGTGATCCGGCGAGGTGCGGATGAAGGGCAGGCCGAGCGTCACGTTCACGCCGCCCGCGAAATCCACCGTCTTGATCGGGATCAGCGCCTGGTCGTGATACATCGCGACCGCGCAGTCATAGCGCGCCCGGGCGCCTGCGTGGAACATCGTGTCCGCCGGCAGAGGTCCCGTCAGGTCGAGCCCCTCGGCCCGGAGCCGGTCCAGCACCGGGGCAATCACCGCCAGGTCCTCGCCGCCCATCGCGCCGCCTTCGCCGGCATGGGGGTTGAGGCCCGTCACCCAGATCCGCGGCGCGGCGAGACCGAAGTCGCGGCAGAGCGCGGCATGGGTGATCCGCAGCACCTCCTCGAGCAGGTCGGGCGTGAGCGCCGCGGGCACCTCGGCGAGCGGGATGTGGATCGTGGCCGGCACGACGCGCAGGCCCGGACAGGCGAGCATCATCACCACCCGCTCGACGCCCGCCAGCGCTGCGAGGAATTCGGTATGGCCGGGAAAGGCGAAGCCTGCCCCGTCCTTGAGCGCCTTCTTGTGGATGGGTGCGGTGCAGATCGCCGAAGCCGCGCCGGACTGGACGAGCGAGACGGCCCGGGCGATCACCGCCACCACCTCGGCGGCGTTGCCGGGGGTCAGCACGCCCGGCCGCTGCGCGTCAGGAAAGCGGTGAAGCAGGACGGGCAGGGCCTCCGGCGGCACCTCTGCGGCCTCGAACGGCGCCGAGATCGCCTGCCAGGCGCTACCCTCCGGCAGATGCGCCGGATCGCCGATCCAGAAGAAGGGCAGCCGCGCGCCGAGCACCCGGCGGGCCTTGACCGCGATCTCGGGGCCGATGCCGGCAGGTTCTCCGCAGGTGAGGGCGATGGGCGCGATCACGGTTCGCGGATGATCGCGTTGGCGCGCAGGTCGGCAAGATAGCTGTCCGCGGCAGCGGAGATCGTCTGGTTCACCAGCACCTGCGCGAGGCGGTTCCGGTCGATCGGCTCCTCTGTCACCGGCCGGCGAGCGCAGAGCATCAGCACGCGCCGCGCGCCACCCGGCGTGGCCGAGGTCGCCACCTCGCCCGCGTCCAGTGGCGCGAGTTCGAGCGCCACGTCCTGCGGGACCTGCCCGAGGGGCAGCGTGACCCGGCGGAGCTGGTCTTCCGGCGCGCCCTTCATCACCGTGTAGAGGTCGTCGCAGTCGTCGGTGCGCGACGTGATCCGGCCGAGCTGTTCGGGGAAACCGGCATCGTCGGGAAGGAAGAGTTCGGCATAGTCGACCTCGACCCCTTCCGGCGCCGGTTCGCTGGACTCGTCGATGCCGCGCAGCTGGAAGAGCGCCACCGCATTCGGGATCTTGACGGGATCGCTCACCTCGCCGGGCGAGAGCGTCAGCAGCACCGGCCCCAGGGTCGGCGGCAGGTTCTGCAGCGGCACCCAGTCGATCCGCCCGCCGCGCGGCGCCGAGGACGAAGCCGAGTAGTTGCGCGCCGCTTCGGAGAATGCAGCTTCGCCGCTGATCTGGCGCTGGAGGTCCTGCGCCAGGGCAAGCGCCTCCGCCTCCTCCCCCGGCTGAGCGGGAATGATGATCTCGGAAAGCAGCAGCCGGATCGCGGCTCGCCGCGTCTGCCGGGTGATCGCGCGATCGATGGCCGTGTCCGTGGGACGCGCCGTCGCGCCGAACTTCGCCCGCATCAGTTCGCGCCAGACGAGGCCCGCATGGACGAAATCGCGGAAGGTTTCCGCCGCGACGCCGGCCTTGCCGAGCTCGGCCACGAACTCGTCGGCCGAGAGGTTCGCCCGGCCTGCGAATTCTTCCATGCCTTCACGGATCTGCGTCTCGGTCGCCTTGAGGCCCGCCTGCTCGGCGGCATCGAGCCGGATCTTGTCCTCGATCAGCGCGTCCATCGCCTGCGTCTCGACGTCCCCGGTCGCGCCGAGGACGGTGAGGAAGCGGAGGCGCTGCTCGTATTCGTAGTTGGTGATGACCCGGTCGTTCACGACGAGACGCGGGGCGAACAGGTTCTGCGCCGGCGCCTGCAGGGTGCCGGCGAAAGTCAGGCCTGACGCCACGACGAGGGCGAGGCAATGGGAAACGAAGGTCTTCATCTGTCCGTCAGCCGTCTTCTGCTCTTGGTCCCGATGGTCCGGTTATCCTGGTCCCGGTGGTCCGGTTGTCTCTGTTCCGGCGGCCCGGTTGTCTTGGTCCCGCTGGCCCGGCCCGACCGGCCGGATCCGCGACATGTCCTGACCGCCTCCCTACCTGCGGCAGACGCGCGACGGGCCAGGTGCCGCACCGCTGCCGAAGCCGATGAGATCGACCGACAGGCCGAAATCCGTGCTCGGCGTCACACTAGTCGAGGAAGTGAACCGACGCGAGAGGGAAAGATCCAGCTTCAGGCACTCGTTCCGGAACTCGAGCCCGATCCCGGCGCGCGCCGTGCGGTCCGCCTCGAAGTCGTAGCGGCCTTCGGCACTCGCGGTCCAGGCGCCGGTCAGCCGGTAGCGGGTGTCGAGCCAGAGTTCCTCGACCGGATCCGGCCGCGCTTCTTCCTCGCTCTCGCGGATCCGCACGTAGCGCGAGGTGAAGCCATAGCGGTCGCGCTCGAGCCCGACCTGCCATTCCGCCTTCGTCACGCCGAGTTCCTCGTCCACGATGGTGCGCTGCAGGATGGTGAGGCCGTCCTGCGTCGCGAGTTGCAGCGAGGCCAGCCAGTCCGACTGGTCGCCGTCGAAGCCCGAGGCCGAGGAGAAGCCCGGGTCGTCCTCCTGCCAGACCACCTTGCCCAGTGTCGCCCCGAGCGACCAGCCGGAGGGATCGTAGCGGGTCCAGTTGACGCCGACGGCGGCGCGGGACCCTTCCTCGACCGCGTCCGAGCCGGGGAAGCGGTCGAGGGAAAAGAGACTGCCCTCGTCGAATTCGACCAGCACGGAATCCTCGTTCGGAATCCGGGCGTCGGAGCGGTCTGCCCAGACAACCTGCGCCACGGGCTGGATCACGTCGCTTGCGCCGCTGGCGGAACTGCGCACCCAGGGCCAGCGGATCTCGACCCCGCCCGCGCCGTGAATCCGGGTGTCCGATCCTTCCCAGGTGGCATCTTGGCTGATGTCATAGGCGTCTGCGCCGAATTCGGCGAGGGCCGAGCCGAGGATGCCTGCCCCGAGCATCCAGTTGCGGCGCCAGTCGATCAGGACCGAGGCGCGGGACATGTCCCGGCCATCGGCGATCGCATCGTCGTCGAGGGCGCTGTCGAACGGATCGTCGGAGTCGCGCCGGTGGCTGTGCGTCGAGAAGCGCAGGCCGCCTTCGCCGCCGAGCGGGCCGAAGCCGAAGCGGCGGTGGAAGGTCGCGTCCGCGACGAGCGAGGGCAGGGTGTCGTTGTCCTCGTCCTCGCGCAGCGTGCGGAACTTCAGCAGCCGGCCCGAGATGTATTCGTTGCGCCGGGCGCGCGTCACCTCGAAGCCGGTCGCAAGCCGGTCCTTCTCGCCAAGGCCATAGTCGAGGTAATAGGCACGGTCGCTCACCTCCTCGACCTGGAAGGTCAGCGTGAAGTCGCGGGGCAGATCGAACGTGCCGCGCGCGAAGAGATAGCCGCGCCGCTCGTCGGGCAGGATCTCGTCGCGAGAGACGGCGCCTTCGGCCTCGATGATCCCGAAGGACAGCGCCTCGCGGTAGCGCATGCCGAGCGTGCGCCCGCCCTTGGTCGTGATCTGCGGCAGGAGCGTCACGTCGCGACTGTCGCCGAGCGCAATGAAATAGGGCACGCGCAGGCCCGTTCCCAACTGGCTTGTGGTGAGCAGTTCCGGCCGCAGGAAGCCCGTCGCGCGCTTCAGGGTCGCATCGGGAATGCGAAGCCGCGGGACATAGGCCACCGGCAGCCCGGCGATCCGCAGCGAGGCGTGGTCGAAGTAGATCTGCCGTTCCACCTCGTCATGGACGACGCGGCGGGCGCGCACTTCCCAGAGCGGAACGGGATTGTCGGCGCAGACCTGGCAGGACGAGGCCACTGTCCGGCCGAGGGCGGTATAGCGGTCGCCGACCCGCCTCAGCTCGGACGCGGCAAGCTGGAGCTGCTGATCGAGGACCAGCCGCGCGCTGGTCATGACCCCATTCTCGAGGTCGCCCGAGAGCGCCGCCTGATCGGCCAGCACCAGCTGGCCCTCGCCATCGTCGAGCACGATAGGACCGTCGATCGTCAGCCTGTCTTGCGCCTGGTCGTAGAGGACGCGGCTCGCACTGAGACGGGTGCCCTGGAAGAGCACCTCGACATGGCCCTCGGCCACGAGCGTCGTCTCGTTCACGATGGATACGCTGTCGGCGACCAGCGTTGCCTTCTCCTGCGCCGCAAGGGGAAGCGGAACAAGGAAGGTGGCACAGAGAAGAAGTCTTCGCAGAAGGCGCATCAGCCGTCCTCGAGGTGCAGAAGCAGGCCGAGAGAGCCCATGACGCCGATCAGCGGCGGGCTCCATGCGGCAAGCAGGATGGGGATCTGGCCGTTCTCTCCGAGAACCTGGGCGAAGTTGCGCAGGAAGAACAGGCCGAAGCCGCCCAGCAGGGCGAGAAGCACCATGCGGCCCGTGCCGCCGAAGCGGCTGTGGCGCATGGTGAAGCCCGCGGCGACGAGGACCATGGCCGCGAGCATCAGGGGGAGGGCAAGTTCCATCTGCATCCAGACGCGGTGCTTGCGGGCCGAGAAGCCCGCACGCTCGAGCCCGGCGACATAGGCCGGAAGCTCCCAGATCGGGATGGCGGAGGGATCGCCGAAGCTGTCCTGGATGCCCTCGCGCGTAAGGTCGGACGTGACGCGGAGATGACCGTCGAGGCTGGCCTCGGCCTCGGGATTGGCCGCTGTCAGATCCCAGCTCTTGGCGCCCGAAAGCTGCCAGTAGCCGGTTTCGAGTGCGGCCTGGTCGGCGGCGATGCGCCCGGTGGGCAGGCCCTCGGCGTCGAAGGTCAGGAAGGTCACGGCGTAGAGTCGCGTCCCGTCGGTGTTCGAGCGGGCGGCATGGATCACCGTCTGCCCGTTCGCCCCGCCCTGCCGCAGCCAGAGCCCCTCGTCCGAGATCGACAGAATGCTAGCCTCGCCCCGGGCGAGGCGGCCGGCCGCGGCCTCGTACTGGCGTGAAGTGCCGGCCACGATCGGGTTCAGGACGGCCACGGCCGCCGCCCCGAGTGCCAGAGCCACGACCATCGGTGCGACGAGAAAGCGGAGGCCGGAGCGACCGGCGGCGCGCACCACGACCAGTTCGCTCGTCCGGGCAAGGCCGAGGAACAGCGCCACGGCGGCAAGGATCACGATGAGCGGCAGGATCGTGTAGAGCGTCTCGGGCACGCGCAGGAGCGACAGCAGGGCGGCCTGCGCCAGCGTGATCCCCTCGTCCGCGAAGCGCCGCATCTGGTCGAGCACGTCGATCAGCATCATCAGGCCGAAGAAGGCCATGAAGACGATGAAGACGATGCGCAGGAAGCGCCGGGCGATGTAGCGCGACAGGATCATGAGGCGAAGATCCCGCCGAGCGCCCGCCGGATCCGCCTCGGCCGCTGCGCGATCCAGAGCAGGAGGATCCCCACCACAAGGCCGGTTATGGGCGCGGCATAGGCCAGAGGCCACAGCGCCTCGTCGGTGGCGCCAGCGCCGGACGCCGCCACGTTGATCGTCTGCACGAGGATCAGCAGCACCACCGCGAACAGGATCTGCCACCAGAGGCCGAAGCGGCTGAAGCTGCCCAGAAGCAGCGCCGCAAAGCCGATGAGCGAGGAAGCGAGCCCGAGGAAGGGTTGGCCGATCCGGCTGTGCCCCTCGTAGAGCGCCGCAGCCCGCGTTGCGCGGGTCTCGGCCAGGATCGCCTCGGAGGGCGACAGAAGCGCGGTCGTGGGCATTTCCTCGAGCGAGCGCCGCTTGGGGCCCGAGGTCTTGACGAAGGCACCGAGGTCGTAGGTCACGTCGTCGAACCGGGTGAGCTCCAGCCGACGACCCTCATGGGTCAGCGTCTGCGCACTGCCGTCGATCATCAGGAGTTTCGGCGTCGTGTCCGTCCGCACGAGAAGCGCCCGCCGCGCCGTGTAGATCGTGGAGCGCCGCGCATCGCGCGCATCGACGAGGAAGAGGTCGTTCAACTCGCCCGTGTCCGATATCTCGCGGATGTAGAGCGTCACGCCGTCGTCGGGATGCAGGAACTCGCCATCGCGCAGGAAGCGGGCGGTCGCGTTCTGCGAGATCTCGGCCGAGCGCGCCGAAAGGGCCGCACGGCTCGCAGGGACGAGGAGGTTCATCAGAACGATCATCATCAGGGCGACGATCAGCCCGAACCAGACCACCGGCCTTGCAAGGCGGAAGGCCGAGAAGCCGGTTGCCTGCATCACGACGAGTTCGGATTCCTGGCTCAGGCGGTTCACGACGTAGATCGTCGCCGCGAAGGCCGAGAGCGGCAGCACGAGCCGGATCACGTTGGGCAGCGCAAGCAGGGAGAACTCGAGGAAGACCAGCGCGGACTGGCCGTCCGAGATCAGGTCGTCGAAGAGGCCGACCGCCCGGTTGATCCAGTAGACGAGCACCAGGACGAGCGAGAAGAAGCCGAACAGCGCCACCAGTTGCGACAGCAGATATCTGTCGAATCTTGACACGCCACGCTCTTCCTGTCCGTCGTCCCCGGGATTTCGGCGGACGCTACCGGAAATCGGCGCCGGGGAAAACTGGTATCTGGCGCTCGGGCGGGGCAGGGGCTAGCCTCGCGCAAAGAAGGCCCGGGCCACCGGGGCGGGCGGGCGCTCCAGCGCCTGCCGTCACCGGCCGAGCTGCGTGCCGAGACGTTGCAGCGGAGTATCGTCATGACCCATCCCGTTCCCATTCAGTTCCAGGGCCTCGAGCTCGAGGCGCTCGCGACGGTGCCCGGACGCATCGTGGTCTTCGCCGGCGAAGGGGGCGCGATGGGGGCTGCGGCCAAGAAGGTGAACCGGCTGATGCGCGGCGCGCTGGAGCGGGCCGGGGCGTCGGAGGCCTTCGGAAAGCTGAAGCAGGGCGAGGCGATGGAGCTGGGCTTTCCGGCCGGGATGGCTGCCGATGCGGTCCAGCTGGTGAAGCTCGACCGCCGGGCGGACGTGGCGACGGCGCGCAAGGCGGGCGGTGCCGTGGGACGGTCGCTGTCGAAGACGGGCACGCTCGTTCTTGCCGACACGATCCAGCGCGCGGCGGAAGTCTCGTTCGGGATCGCGCTTCGCGCCTATGACTTCACGCCCCACAAGACCGGCGAGAAGACCCAGCCCGGACCCGTCACGCTGATGGTCGCCAACCCCGAGGCAGTGGCCTCGGAGGCGGGGCCGATGGCCGCACTGGCCGAGGGGATCTTCTTCACCCGCGACCTCGTGAACGAGCCCGCGAACGTGCTGTCGACCTTCGACTTCGCGGCGCGGCTCGCCGCGATGCACGAACTCGGCCTCGAGGTCGAGATCCTCGAGGAAGAGGACATGGAGAAGCTCGGGATGCGCGCCCTCCTCGGCGTGGGCCAGGGGTCCGAGCATCCCTCGAAGCTGGTGGTCATGCAGTGGAAGGGCGGGCCCGAGGATCAGGTGCCGCTCGCGCTCGTGGGCAAGGGCGTGGTCTTCGATACCGGGGGGATCTCGATCAAGCCCGCGGCCGGCATGGAAGACATGACCATGGACATGGGCGGGGCTGCGGTGGTGGCGGGCGTGATGCGCACCCTCGCCATGCGCAAGGCCAGGGCGAACGTGGTGGGTCTGGTGGGCATCGTCGAGAACATGCCCGACGGCAATGCGCAGCGGCCGGGCGACGTGGTGCGCTCGATGAAGGGCGACACGATCGAGGTGATCAACACCGATGCCGAGGGGCGGCTCGTCCTTGCCGACGTGCTCTGGTATGCGCAGGAGCGGTTCCAGCCGCGGGGCATGATCGACCTCGCGACGCTCACCGGCGCGATCATCGTGGCGCTCGGCCACGAGAACACCGGGGTCTTCTCGAACGACGACGCCTTCTGCGGGGCCTTCCTCAAGGCCGCGCAGGCCGAGGGCGAGGGTGCCTGGCGTATGCCGATGGGCGAGCGCTACGACGAGATGCTGAAATCGCGCATCGCCGACATGCGCAATTCCACCGGCCGCGAGGCGGGATCGGTCACGGCAGCGCATTTCCTGAAGCGCTTCGTGAAGCCCGAGACGCCGTGGATCCATCTCGACATCGCAGGAACGGCCTTGCTGAAGTCGGATACGGCGCTGGCACCCAAGGGGGCCACCGGCTGGGGCGTTCTCTCGCTCGACCGGATGATCCGGGACATGCTCGAGACGTGAGCCTTCCTGCGCCGGGGCCGGGAAGGCACGTGCCTGGTGATGGCACGGGGACGGGACCCGCGCCGGGGCTCTGCCCCGGACCCCGGGATATTTGGACGAGAATGAAGGAGAGGCGGGCCGCGTGGGGGTCGTGATGTTCTATCACCTGACGCGCTCCTCCGCGGAGGACACGCTGCGGCTGCTGCTGCCGCGGGCGCTGGAGCAGGGCTGGCGCGTGATGCTGCGGGGCACCGAGCGCGCGCGGCTGGAGGCGCTGGATCTGGCGCTCTGGCGGGTGCCCGAGGACGGGTTCCTGCCGCACGGGCTGGAAGGCGGCGCACAGGACGCGAGGCAGCCGGTGCTGCTGGGAACCGGCGCGATCGGCAACGGGGCACAGGCGCTGATGCTGCTGGACGGTGCCGCCACGGACGCCGCCGAGGCGGCGCCGCTCGAGCGGGTGTGGATCCTTTTCGACGGGCTCGACGACGGACAGCTCTCGCTTGCGCGCGCCCAGTGGAAGGCGCTGACCGGTGCGGGCCTCAAGGCGCAGTACTGGTCGGAGGAGAGCGGTCGCTGGGAGAAGATGGCGGAGGCGGGCTGAGGTCGCCGCACGGACCTGACGGTCTCACGGCATGCTCAGGACACGCTCGACCTCGTGGCCGAGCACGACGTCCCGCCCGCTGCCCCGCGCCTCGGCCACGCGCCGCGATACCAGTTTCCGCTCGGCTGCGGGATCGTGGATGCCCTTGTACTGGCCATAGGTCAGGGCATCCGCATCCGATGCCACATGGTCCTGATAGCCTGCGAGGTAGCGGGTGGTGTAGAAGGTGAAGCCGACGACGCCGAGGCGGTGCGTGTCGCAGCCGAGGAACCAGCAGATGGCTACGGCGCCGGCGGTGGGAGAGCTTCCGCCCAGGTCGGCGGACAGTGCGCGATGGAACACGGGCCCGATCATGCGCAACCGCGCCCTTGACCCTTGCGCCCGCAACAGGCCGTCCATTCTCAGCGTGTTTGGAAAGCGGCTCATGGCCATCAGGCGATGGACGAGGAGGTCGGTGGATGTTGCCTGGAGCTTCTCCGCCGTTACCTCGCCTGCGTCACGAATGCCGTCGGACGTCAGATTGTGCAGCAGTACATCGCAGCGCCGGAAGGTCTGGCCGCGCCAGACGACAGGCACGTCGATGGCCTTGTTCATCCGGACGATCACGTCCCAGTCGGCGGGGTCGAAGCGCTCCAGTTCCTCGGTGACGCAGGACGCGGCACCGATGATCAGCACGCGCTTGCCGGTGAACTCGGCCGGGTCCAGCTGATAGCGGCCCGACTTGAGCGCGAAGAGCGCCTTGTAGCGGAGCGATCTTGCCGGCTGTGTCAGAAGGCGCCACAGGCGGGCAGGGCGCGTCCGCGAACTGCGGTTGGATCTGGCTTCGGTCATGACAGGCTTTCGGTGCGCGACATCACAGGATGGTAACGCCGGATCCGTGGCAGGCAACGCGACCTCGCGTCCCTGGCTCTTCATCTCCTGGCTGCACGAAGGCCGAGGCTACCGCGAGAGGATCATCCGGTCGTCTGCGATCTCGATCCGGAAGCGGCGCAGGTAGTCCATCCCGAGGAGCGACATGTCCATCGGACCCTCGTTGACCCAGGCCGATATGCGCTGCTCGGTATAGGGGCCGAGCGCCACGGGTCCGACACGCACCCGCGCCGTCCGGACGGCTCCGTTGGCGGTAATGGCCTCGCCGAGATAATCGAGCCGTTCGGGCTCGATCCCGAGACGCCGGGCGTCGGCCTGCGACAGCACGACCGAGGTCGCGCCGGTATCGGCCATGAAGCGCACCGGCGTGCCGGAGATGTCGAGCGTGAGGTAATAGTGTCCGTCGCGCGCGCGGGGCACCTCGATGCGGCTGTCCTCCATCACGGCCTGCGTGGGCGCAAGTTCCGTCCGGACGTCGCGCCAGAGCCCGTATCCCGCGAGCACCGCGACGAAGATCAGCGCCCAGGCCATACCGGCCCGGATGGCGGCGCCGAGCCTTCCCCGGTATTCGACCAGCACCCAGGTGCCGAGTGCGAGCAGAAGCAGGCCCAGGTAGACCAGTCGTGCCGTCAGATCGCCGTCCATGTCTCTCCCTCGAACCCTCCCGATCATATGGGGTCCGCGTGGGGCGCGCCAAAGGCCTTCCTGCGGGGACGTCGCGCGGAAGGTCTCCGGTGCCTGATGCCCTTGGCGCGAGTCGAGCGGGTCTGGGGAGGTTGCGGTCCGCCGGGCGGGCGCGGCCTTGCGTACTGCAGCGGCGGGTCCGGGCGACGCGAGGCGGCCGACCCGTTCTGGCGCGACCTCGCGCGGCGGAAGCGGCGCGGCCAAGGCTCACGAGACCGGCGCTTCCGGGCGGCACGGGATCTGTGGTGGGACGAGCCTCGGCGCGCGCCGGCGCCGGCCTTTTGCTCGCTGGAAGGTTTCGGGTTCCGGGTGCCGGCGTCAGTCCAAGAGGCCAGAGCCGCGGATGCCGTCGATCACGAACTGGACCGAGAGCGCGGCGAGCAGCATTCCCAGAAGCCGGGTGATCACGAGCGTCCCCGTGCGGCCCAGCAGCTTCTCGAGCGGTCCGGCGACGAGGAAGAGCAGAAAGGCGGAGCCCACCGTGACCAGCATGACGACATGCACCGCCAGCACCTCGTGCCAGCCCTCGGCCGAGCCCACGAGGAGGATCATCGAGGCGATCGCGCCCGGACCCGCGATGAGAGGGATCGCGAGCGGGAAGACAGAGGGATCGTGGTCGTGCTCGGCCGCGGTCTGGCCCTCGCGGCGCTGGGTGCGGCGCTCGAAGAGCATGTCGAGCGCGGTCAGGAACAGGAGGATCCCGCCCGCGATGCGGAAGGCCGGCATCGAGATGCCGATGAAGCCCAGCACCGCCTCGCCGAGCAGCCCGAAGACGGTGAGGATGCAAATCGCGATCAGGCAGGCCCGCACGCCGATCGCGCGGCGCTGTTCGCGCGTCATGCCGGCGGTCAGCGCCATGAAGAGCGGCACGAGACCGAGCGGGTCCACGACCACGAAGAGCGTGGCGAAGGCGGTGACGAGGAAACCCATCTCGATCATGGCTCAGCCCGCGGCCTCCAGCCGTTCCTGCGCATCGAGCCAGAGGGCTTCGGCCCTGTCCAGGCCCTCCATCACCTCGGCGTATTTCTTCTGCCAGGTCTCCATTTCGCCCAGTCGCTCGGGCTCGTAGAGCGCGGGATCGGCGAGCTTGGTCGCGAGCTTGTCGCGCATCCCGTTCAGCTTCTCGAGCCGCTCCTCGCAGCGGCGCACCTCGGCGCGCAGCGCGAGCTTCTCCTCGCGGCTTGCGGCCTTCGGCGCGGGCTTCTCGGCTTTCTTCTCGGGCGGCGGCTCGTCGCCCGCCAGAAGCTGGCGACGGTAGGCCTCGAGATCTTCGGTGAAGGGAGCGACCGCGCCGCCCTTCACGAGCCACAGCCGGTCGGCCACGAGTCCCAGCAGGTGCATGTCGTGGCTGACGAGGACCACCGCGCCGGAATATTCCGTCAGCGCCTCGACCAGCGCCTCGCGGCTTTCCATGTCAAGGTGGTTGGTGGGCTCGTCGAGGATCAGCAGGTGCGGCGCATCGATGGTGGCGAGGAGCAGCGAGAGCCGCGCCTTCTGCCCGCCCGAAAGCCGCCCCACGGCGGTCTCGGCCTGATCGGCCATCAGCCCGAAGCCGGCAAGGCGGGCGCGCAGCCGCGGCTGGCCCTCGTCGGGGCGGAGGCGCATCACATGCTGGAGCGGCGTCTCTTCGATGTGGAGTTCGTCCACCTGATGCTGGGCGAAATAGCCGATGCGCAGCTTCGAGGAGCTGACCATCCGCCCCTCCTGCGCCGCCAGCTTGCCGGCGAGCAGCTTCGAGAGCGTGGACTTGCCCTCGCCATTGCGGCCGAGAAGCGCGATCCGGTCGTCCTGGTCGATGCGCAGGCTCAGGCGGCGGAGCACCGGGGGGCCGTCATAGCCGACCGAGACGCCCTCCATCGTGATGATGGGCGGGGACAGCTCCTCGGGCCTGGGGAAGGTGAAGACCTGCCGCTTCGCCTCTTCGGGGGGCGTGATCGGCGTCATCTTCTCGAGCATCTTCACCCGGCTCTGGGCCTGCACGGCCTTCGAGGCCTTGGCCTTGAAGCGGTCGACGAAGCTCTGCAGGTGGGCGCGGCGCGCCTCCTGTTTCTTGGCCTCGGCGGCCTGCACCGCGCGCTTCTCGGCCATCTGGCGGGCGAACTGGTCGTAGGGGCCGGTCCAGTAGGTGAGTTTCTTCTGGTCGAGATGCAGGATGCCCTGCACCGCACGGTTCAAGAGCCCGCGGTCGTGCGAGATGATGAGCACGGTGTGCGGATATTTCTGCAGGTAGCTCTCGAGCCAGAGCGCGCCTTCGAGGTCGAGGTAGTTGGTGGGCTCGTCGAGGAGGAGCAGGTCCGGCTGGGCGAAGAGCACGCCCGCCAGCGCCACCCGCATCCGCCAGCCGCCCGAAAAGTCCGAGCAGGGCCGCAGCTGCGCCTCGGCGTCGAAGCCCAGTCCCTTCAGGATCGACGAGGCGCGGCCCTCGGCCGACCAGGCGTCGATGTCGGCCAGCCGGTGCTGGATATCGGCGATCCGGTGCGGATCGGTGGCGGTCTCGGCTTCGGCCATCAAGGCGGCGCGCTCGGTGTCGGCGGCCAGCACGGTGTCGAGGAGCGAGGTCGAGGACGACGGCACCTCCTGCGCCACGCCGCCGATGCGCGAGCGGGCGGGCAGGGCGATCTCGCCGCCTTCCAGCGCAAGTTCGCCCCGGATCAGGCGGAAGAGCGTGGTCTTGCCGGACCCGTTGCGGCCGACGAGTCCGACCTTGTGGCCGGTCGGAATGGTGGCGGATGCGCCAGCCAGAAGCGGCCGGCCTTCGACCGAATAGGAGATGTCCGAGATGCGCAGCATGGCCCGGGTGATGGACCGGGCGGGGCGGGCTGTCAACGGCGGCGGCTCGCGCCTTTGCCCCTTTTGTCGCGGGGGTGCCCATGCTAAGGGCCGCGCGCAGAGTTTCACCCCTTTCGAGGAGAGCCTCCATGGCCATCGAACGCACCCTTTCGATCATCAAGCCCGACGCCACCCGCCGCAACCTGACCGGCAAGATCAACGCCAAGTTCGAGGAAGCGGGCCTGCGCATCGTGGCGCAGAAGCGCATCCACCTGTCGCTCGCCCAGGCGCAGAAGTTCTACGGCGTCCACAAGGACCGCCCGTTCTTCGGCGAACTGACCGAGTTCATGGCGTCCGAGCCGGTGGTCGTGCAGGTGCTGGAAGGCGAGGGCGCGATTGCGAAGAACCGCGAAGTCATGGGCGCGACCAACCCGGCAAATGCCGATGCGGGCACCATCCGCAAGGAATTCGCCCTGTCGGTCGGCGAGAACTCGGTTCACGGCTCGGACGCCCCGGAAACCGCGGCCGAAGAGATCGCCTTCTTCTTCTCGGGCCTCGAACTGGTCGGCTGAGCCGGCACCAGCTGCCGGTCTGCCCGGCGGAAGACAGGGTGGCGCGAGGGGTCGGATGCTCCCCGCGCTGCCCGGACGGACGGCCCACGTGAGCCCGTGTTGTGCGCACTATTCCGGGATCGCCACCTTGTCGCAGGATCCGCCCTGTCGTCCCAACGGAAAAGGCCGGCGTCTCCGCCGGCCTTTTCCGTTCAAGTCGCCTCCCGGCCTCAGATCGAGGCCCAGTCCTTGAAGACCGGCCGCGCGGGCTCGGGTTGGCGAACGGTTTCGGCACCGCCCATCTGCGGCGACGCGGGCACGCTGCCCTGCTGCGGCTGATTGGACGAGGCTTCCTGTGTCATTGGTCTGCTCCGGTTATGGTTCAGGTTACTGGTCTACAACGCTGTGCCCCGGCCGGCGGTTCATCGCGCTCCCGAAGGCCGATGGCGTCAACATGACACATTCACCTTCGTCTATGCCTGTGTCGCGAGTCGGGCAAGAGCATTGTATGCCAGCGAATACCGAATTTGCCCAATGATGCGTCACTTTTGTCACGCAGTGCCACACTGCAGTCCCAAAAGGGAAAATCCGGGGTCGAGGAGCGGCACGTAAACTCGCCCTGAAGGCGATTCGGGCAACTTCAGCCGGTGAGCCTGCGGCTCAGGCTGCCTATCGCAGCGACGGGAACAGGACCATCGCCGATGTCGGAAATGTGAAGACGAAGCCGCGCGGATCAACGGCTTCGGCGACCGCTCCGGGCAAGCCGCGGCTCACCTCCCGGTGGCTCCACGCGGCGGTTGCTCGACGACAGTCGCCGCCGCTCCAGCCGCCCGTCATGCGGCCGACGTGACCAGTCGGAACCGGCGCGCCCGGAGCCGCCTCAGCGCACCACGGTCGCGGGGAACCCGATCGAGTCCAGCGCCGAAAGCAGCATTCCTTCAGGGGTCGAGCCTTCGACCTCGGCCGTTCGTGCTTCCTGATCGAAGCGGATCGCCTCGAAGCCCGGCAGCGGCGCGAGGGCTCCCTCGATCGAGGCGCGGCAGTGGCCGCAGGACATGTCGGGGATGGACAGTCTGGTCATGCGAATCTCCTGTTTCCGCCGAAGAAGGGGCATCCGGCAGGGGGAAGGTCAAGCCGACCGGAGCGGCAGGCAGAATCTCTGCATGGCCCCTTGACCTTCCAGTCGTGGGAAGCCCCATCTTGTTCGCGAAGGAGACTGCCATGACCATTCAACAGCCGCTGACCGTCGGCCTCCGCAGCCTGCGCCTGCACCCGGAAGGCATGAGTTGCGCTTCCTGCGTGGCGCGTGTCGAGCGCGTGCTTCTGGCCGTGCCGGGGGTGGCCGAGGCGCGGGTGAGCCTCGCGGACGAGACCGCCGAGATCCGATATGCCGAACCCGCGACGCCGGCGGGCCTGGCCGATGTGCTGGGACGCGCGGGCTATCCGGCGCGGCAGGAACGGCTGGCCCTTTCGGTGGAGGGGATGACCTGCGCCTCCTGCACCGGCCGGGTCGAGCGGGTGCTGAAGGCGCAGCCCGGCGTGGTCGAGGCGAGTGCGAACCTCGCGAACCGGCGGGCCCAGGTGACGCTGTGGGAGGGCGCTGCGACGGCGGCGGCCCTCGCACAGGCGGTGACGCGGGCGGGCTTCGCGGCCGCGCCGCTTCAGGCCGAGACGCCCGACCGGCGGGCCGAGGACCTGCGGGCCCTGCGCCGCGACGCCTGGATCGCGGCGCTGCTGGCATTGCCGGTCTTCCTCGTCGAGATGGGCGGGCATCTGATCCCGGCGTTCCATCACTGGATCGCGGGCACCATCGGCACCCAGACCTCGTGGATCGCGCAGTTCCTGCTCACGAGCCTCGTCCTGGCCGGCCCGGGCCGGCGCTTCTTCGCGAAGGGCGTGCCGGCGCTGATGCGGGGGGCGCCCGACATGAACAGCCTCGTGGCGGTCGGCACCTTCGCGGCCTGGGCTTTCTCGACTGTCGCCACCTTTGCGCCGGCACTGCTGCCCGAGGGCTCGCGGGCGGTCTATTTCGAGGCCGCCTCGGTCATCGTGGTGCTGATCCTCGTGGGACGGCTGATGGAGGCGCGGGCGCGCGGACAGGCGGGCGCGGCCATTGCGGGGCTCATCCGCCTCCAGCCGCGCACCGCGCGGGTGACCCGCGACGGGGCCGAGACCGAGGTGCCGATCGAGAGCATCTCGCCCGGCACCATCCTGCACATCCGCCCCGGCGAGCGCATCCCGCTCGATGGCGTGGTCGTGGCGGGCGAGAGCGCCGTCGACGAGAGCATGCTGACCGGCGAGGCGCTTCCCGTGGCCAAGGCCGAGGGCGACGAGGTCACCGGCGGCACGGTGAACGGCACCGGCGCGCTCCGGATGCGGGCGGTGCGGGTGGGCGCGGACACGGTGCTCGCGCGGATCGTCGCCATGGTCGAGGAGGCGCAGGGGGCAAAGCTGCCGGTGCAGGCGCTGGTGGACCGCATCACGCTGCGCTTCGTGCCGGCGGTCATGGCGGTGGCGGCGCTGACGGTGCTGGTCTGGCTCGTGCTCGGGCCGGGCCTCGGCGAGGCGCTGGTGGCGGGGGTGGCCGTTCTCATCATCGCCTGCCCCTGCGCCATGGGCCTCGCCACGCCGGTCTCGATCATGGTGGGCACGGGCCGCGCGGCCGAACTCGGCATCCTCTTCCGCAAGGGCGAGGCGCTGCAGCGGCTGGCCGAGATCGAGCGCGTGGGCTTCGACAAGACCGGCACGCTGACCGAGGGGCGGCCGCAGGTGACGGATGTGATCCCCGCGGCCAACGTCCCGCGCGAGGAGGTGCTGCGGCTTGCCGCCGCCGTCGAGGCTCCGTCCGAGCATCCGCTGGCCGGTGCGATCCTGAGGGCGGCCGAGGGGCTGGAGCCGTTCGCCGCAGAGGGTTTCGCCGCCCGGCCGGGTCACGGCGCGCGCGCCCTGATCGGGGGCGAGGAGGTGAGGGTCGGAAGCCTGCGGATGATGGAGGGCGTGGATCCGGGACCGCTCGCGGCGGAAGCGGAGCGGCTGGAAGCGGCCGGCCGCACGCCGGTTTGGATCGCGCGCGGCGACCGGATCGCCGGGCTGATCGGCGTGGCCGACCGGGTGAAACCCACGGCCGGCGCCGCAGTGGCTGAGCTCGGCCGGATGGGGCTGCCCTCGGCGATGGTGACGGGCGACGCGCCCGGCGTCGCGCGCGCCATCGGGCAGGAACTGGGGATCTCGGACATCCACGCGGGCATCCTGCCGGGCGGCAAGGTCGAGGCGGTGGCGAAGATGGGCCGCGCCGCCTTCGTCGGCGACGGGATCAACGACGCGCCCGCCCTGGCCGCGGCAGACGTGGGCATCGCGATCGGAACCGGGACCGACGTGGCGATCGAGGCGGCGGATGTGGTGCTCATGTCGGGCGATCCGCTGGGCGTGGCGAATGCCGTGGCCCTCAGCCGCCGGACGATGCGCAACATCCGCCAGAACCTCGCCTGGGCCTTCGGCTACAACGTGGCGCTCATCCCGGTGGCGGCGGGTGCGCTGGTGCCCTTCGGCGGCCCGCAACTCTCGCCGATGCTCGCGGCGGGAGCGATGGCCTTCTCGTCGGTCTTCGTGCTGACGAATGCGCTCCGCCTGCGCCGCGCCCCTGCGGTCACGAGCCGCGCCTGAGACTGGAAGGAGGGACTGGCAGATGAACATCAAGGATGCCGCCGCCCGCTCGGGCCTGCCCGCCAAGACCATCCGCTACTACGAGGAGATCGGCCTCGTCCGCCCGCTGCGCGACGCGAACGGCTACCGCCGCTTCCGCGAGCGCGACCTGCACAAGCTGGGATTCCTCGGACGCGCTCGGTCGCTCGGCTTCTCCATCGAGGAATGCCGCACGCTGCTCGCGCTCTGGGAGGATCGCGGCCGGGCCAGTGCGGATGTGAAGCGGCTGGCGGAGCGGCACCTCGGTCAGATCGCGGCCAAGATCGACGAGCTCAAGGCTATGCAGGCCACGCTCGCCCATCTCGTCTCGGCCTGTGCGGGCGATGACCGGCCCGATTGTCCGATCCTCGAGGGGCTGTCGGCGGGCTCCGGGTGCTGCGCCTCGGAAGGGGCGGAGTGACGGCTTTGCAAACTCGCAGCCGGTTGGCCGGCGGATGAACGGATGCGCCCCGCGCAGCCACGGACATCTGAGGAAATGACCTCGCCGGGAAGGCGGAAGGCCGATTGGCTCAGGCGACCTTCAGCAGTTCCTCGAGCTCCGTGTTCTCCTGCACCATGTCTCGCAACGAGAGCTTGTCGAGCGAGCCATAGAAGGCCGAAAGCGCGTCGTTCAGCGCACACTTGAGCCGGCAGGAGGGCGTGAGCGGGCACTTGTTCTCCTTCTTCGAGAAGCACTCGGTGAAGGGGAGGTTTGATTCGAAGGTGCGGAAGACGTCGCCGACCACGATCTTCTCGGCCGGGCGCCCGAGTGCCAGTCCGCCGCAGCGCCCGCGCACCGTCCGCAGGAACCCCTTCTGGGCCAGGCCGTGGATGACCTGTGCGAGGTGGTTCTCGGAAGCATTGCAGGCGGCCGCCACCTCCGCCTTGCGCACCACGCGGCCCTCGTTGATCGCGCAGAACATGAGAGTTCTCATGGCCAGATTGGTACGGGTGGTCAGTCGCATTGACGCTGCCTCTCAAGGTTGGCGCCGCGAATCCCCACCGAATTCGGGCCTGCGGCGCCGGCATGATCCCGATCAGAGGGCTTCAAGTGGAGAGGAAATGTGATATCCGGCACAAGCAATTTGTCGCAGCCCCTTCTCCGGGCGCCTTTTTCACAGGCCGGGGGGATGATGCTGCACAAGAAGGCGGCATTCCCGCCGGCCCCTGCGTGCGAGGCAGGCGCCGGCGACGGCTGCCACGTAAAAAATAATGTCGGGATGTATCATTTGATGTGAGCACTTGTCCACCGCGCGAACAAGTGCCACCTTGGCGAAACTCTTGCGCAGGTTGCGTAAAATGGAACCGCCTTCCTGCGAGCCCTCGCGGAAAGGGTCGCGCGCCTCCGCTGAAAGGCGCAGAATAGTCGGTATCCGCCTTGCCGATGTCGGATAGCCGCGCTTGACCCGGGCCCGGGCTCGCGGCAAGTGAAGCCGGACCACCGCGCTCCGAGACCCCGGACCCCTTGCTACGGACCATGCCCGTGAATGATCAGAGCCTGACCCCGAACGTCCTGAAGACCGATGTGCTGCGCCACCTTACCTTCACGCTGGGCAAGGATGCTCCGCATGCGAGCCTCTACGACTGGCGGATGGCGCTGTCCTATGCGATCCGCGACAGGATCATGGAGCCCTGGTTCGCCTCGACCCGCCAGACGTGGGAGCAGGACCGCAAGCGGGTCTACTACCTGTCGATGGAATTCCTGATCGGACGCATCCTCGAGGATGCCACGATCAACCTCGGCCTGCACGAGATGGCCGAGCGGACGATGGCCGAGCTGGGGCAGGACTTCAAGGCGATCGTCGGCGACGAGCCCGACGCGGCGCTGGGGAACGGCGGCCTCGGTCGCCTTGCCGCCTGCTTCATGGAATCGATGGCCACGCTCGGCTGCCCGGCCTACGGCTACGGCATCCGCTACGAGCACGGACTGTTCCGCCAGCGGTTCGAGGCCGGCCAGCAGGTGGAGACGCCCGAGGACTGGCTGACCCAGCGCAACCCGTGGGAATTCGACCGGCCCGAGGCCACCTACATCGTGGGCTTCAAGGGCCATGTCGAGACGCGCGACGGCCGCGAGCATTGGGTTCCGGGCGAGACGGTGAAGGCCTCGGCCCATGACACCCCGGTGGTGGGCTGGCAGGGTCGCTGGGCCAATACGCTGCGGCTCTGGGGAGCGGAGCCGACGACGCTCTTCGATCTCGAACGCTTCAACCGGGGCGACTACACCGCCGCCGCCGAGCCCGAGACGCTGGCCCGCACGCTGAGCCGCGTGCTCTATCCCGACGACACGACCTATCAGGGCAAGGAACTGCGCCTGAAGCAGGAGTTCTTCCTGACCTCGGCCGCCCTGCAGGACATCATCCGCCGCTTCCGCACCGTGCATGGCGACCTGCGCGCGCTGGCCAAGCATGTCGCCATCCAGATGAACGACACGCATCCGGCCATCGCCGGACCCGAACTCATCCGGCTCATGGTGGACGAGAACGGCATTCCGTTCGAGGAGGCGCTGCCCATCGCGCAGGAATGCCTCGGCTATACCAACCACACGCTTCTGCCCGAGGCGCTGGAACGGTGGGCGACCTTCACCTTCGGCAACGTCCTGCCGCGCCACATGCAGATCGTGGAACGCATCGACGGCTGGCACCGCCGCAACTTCCCCGCGCGGCCGCATTACGTCGGCATCGTCAAGCACCACGAGGTGCGGATGGGCGAGTTGGCCTTCATCATGTCGCACAAGGTCAACGGCGTCTCGGCGCTGCACACGGATCTCGTGAAGGCCAATCTCTTCCCTGAACTGAACCGCCTGCACCCTGAACGGATCATCAACCAGACCAACGGCGTCACGCCGCGGCGCTGGCTGAAGA
Source organism: Rhodobacter sp. NSM (assembly GCF_052244495.1). Classification (NCBI taxonomy): domain Bacteria; kingdom Pseudomonadati; phylum Pseudomonadota; class Alphaproteobacteria; order Rhodobacterales; genus Rhodobacter; species Rhodobacter sp. NSM. The sequence continues at coordinate 937,717 of NZ_JBQPXH010000001.1, read as the reverse complement.
TGGCGAATGCGCCGCTGTCGCGGCTCATCGGCGAGTCGATCGGCGAGGGCTGGGAGGACGATCTCGACCGCCTGAAGGGGCTAGAGCCGCATGTGAAGGACCAGACCTTCCTCGGCGCCTTCGATGCCGCGAAGCGGCAGAACAAGGTGGCGCTCTCGAACTGGATCGGGACGGAGTGCGGGGTGAAGGTCAGCCCGGACGCGCTTTTCGACGTGCAGGTGAAGCGCATACACGAATACAAGCGCCAGCTTCTGAACATCCTCGAGACCATCGCGCGCTGGCAGGCGATCCGCGCCAATCCGACGGCGGGCTGGGTGCCGCGGGTGAAGATCTTCGGCGGCAAGTCCGCGCCGGGCTATGCGGTCGCCAAGGAGATCATCCACCTCATCAACGACGTGGGCGCGGTCATCAACTCTGACCCGGTGGTGGGCGACCTGCTGAAGGTCGTCTATCCGGCCAATTACAACGTCTCGATGGCCGAGCGCCTGGTGCCGGCGGCGGATCTCAGCGAACAGATCTCGACGGCGGGCAAGGAAGCCTCGGGCACCGGCAACATGAAGTTCATGATCAACGGCGCGCCGACCATCGGCACGCTCGACGGCGCCAACGTCGAGATCCTGCAGGAGGTGGGCGCCGACAACTTCTTCCTGTTCGGCCTGACCGCCGAGGAGGTGATGAAGCGCCGCGAGGATCCCGACCACGCGCGCAAGGCCATCGAGGCAAGTCAGGTCATGCAGAACGTGCTGCAGGCCATCGCCGAAGGGCAGTTCAGCCCCTCGCAGCCCGACCGCTACCATGGCCTCGTGCATCGCGTCTGGCACCACGACTACTTCCTCGTGGCTTCGGACTTCGACGCCTATATCGCCGCTCAGGCCGAGGTCGATGCGGCCTACAAGGACCGGCGGCGCTGGCTGACCATGGCTGCGCTCAATACGGCGCGCTCGGGCTTCTTCTCGTCCGACCGGACGATCCGTGGTTACATGAGGGACATCTGGGGCGTAGAATCTGCCCTGCAGCACTGATCCCGAGGAAGAAATGCCCAAGGCCCCTGAGACGCTTGTCGACCCCGCCGTCGCACAGGCCATCGTCGAGGGGGCGCATGGCGATCCCTTCTCGGTCCTCGGCCTGCACCGGCGGGGCGGCGGCCATGTGCTGACGGCCTTCGTGCCGGGCGCGGAGAGGCTTGCCGTTCTGGCCTCGCGCGAGATCGAGGCGGCGCCGGTCGAGGGCTTCCCCGGCCTGTTCGCCGTGGCGATGCAGCCTGAACCCTACCGTCTGCGCGCCACGGGGCAGGGTGCCGTGTGGGAGTTCGAGGACCCGTTCCGTTTCGGCCCCGTGCTGGGCGAGATGGACGAATACCTGCTCGGCGAAGGGACGCACCGGCGCCTCTGGCGGGTGCTGGGCGCGCATCCCATCCGGCACGAGGGCGTCGAGGGCACGCATTTCGCCCTCTGGGCGCCGAATGCCGAACGCGTCTCGGTCGTGGGCGACTTCAACATCTGGGACGGCCGGCGTCATCCCATGCGTCGCCGCGGCCCGACGGGCGTCTGGGAGATCTTCCTGCCGGGCGTGGGCGAGGGCGCGGCCTACAAGTTCGAGATCCGCGGGCCGGGCGGGCATCTGCTGCCGCTGAAGGCCGATCCCGTGGGCTTCGGATCCGAGCATCCGCCGCGGACGGCCTCGGTCGTGCGGGCGCTGGGATCTGCGGACTGGCGCGATGGCGACTGGATGGCCGGGCGCGCAAGCCGGCATTCGGTCGATGCGCCGATCTCGATCTACGAGGTGCATCTCGGCAGCTGGAAGCGGGCGGAGGGCGGGCGGATGCTCTCCTACACCGAGCTGGCCCGCGATCTCGTGGACTACGCCGCCGACATGGGCTTCACGCATCTCGAACTGATGCCGGTGTCCGAGCATCCGTTCGACGGCTCCTGGGGCTACCAGCCGGTCGGGCTCTTCGCGCCCACGATCAGGCACGGCACGCCGCAGGAGTTCCGGGCACTCGTGGACGCCGCGCACCAGAAGGGCCTCGGCGTGCTGATCGACTGGGTGCCGGGCCACTTCCCGACCGACCCGCACGGGCTCGGCCGCTTCGACGGCACGGCCCTCTACGAGCACGCCGACCCGCGCGAGGGTTTCCACCAGGACTGGAACACGCTGATCTACAACTTCGGCCGGACGGAGGTCGCGAATTTCCTCACGTCCAACGCACTCTACTGGCTCGAGGAATACCATCTCGACGGGCTGAGGGTGGATGCGGTGGCCTCGATGCTCTACCGCGACTACTCGCGGAAGGCGGGCGAGTGGGTGCCGAACAAGGACGGCGGGCGCGAGAATCACGAGGCGATCGCGCTGCTGCGGCGGATGAACGAGACGGTCTACGCCGAGGATCCGGGCGTGATGACGGTGGCCGAGGAAAGCACGGCCTTTCCGGGCGTCTCGCGCCCCGTCCACCACGGCGGGCTCGGCTTCGGGTTCAAGTGGAACATGGGCTGGATGAACGACACGCTGGACTACATGCACCTCGACCCGGTGCACCGGCGGCATCACCATCACCAGATGACCTTCAGCCTGCACTATGCCTGGTCCGAGAACTACATCCTGCCGATCAGCCACGACGAGGTAGTGCACGGCAAGGGCTCGATGATCGCCAAGATGCCGGGCGAGGGTGCGGAGAAATTCGCGAACCTTCGGGCCTATTACGGCTACATGTGGACCCATCCGGGCAAGAAGCTGCTGTTCATGGGCTGCGAGTTCGCGCAGGGCCGCGAGTGGAACCACGGCGCATCGCTCGACTGGCACCACCTCGAGCATCCCCTGCACCGGGGCGTGCAGACCCTCGTGCGCGACCTGAACCGCCTCTACCGCGAAACGCCGGCGCTGCACCGCAACGATGCACGGCCGGAAGGCTTCGTCTGGCTGGAAGCGAATGACGCGGATCACTCGGTCTACGCCTTCGTCCGCCGCGGTCGGGTCGATGAGCCGATGGTCGTGGCCGCGATGAACTTCACCCCCATCGAACGGAGGATGCGCATCGGCCTTCCGGCGGAGGGGCACTGGGAGGAAGTCCTCAACACCGATGCGGAAATCTATGGGGGCGGGAACCGCGGCAACCTCGGCGGCGTCGTCTCCGAGCACGTGGGCTGGCACGGTCAGGAGCATTCGGCCCTTGTCACGCTCCCGCCGCTGTCTACGGTGATCCTCAGGCAGGGCTGACTTGCACAGCGGCGAGTCCGACCCGACCGGGGCAGAGATGGTGAGCGGGGCCAACCCGCGGTACGGGAGGACGGAATGAAGGCGCAACCCCCACTCAGGCTGACTGCGCAGGCCATGGCCTTCGTGCTCGCCGGCGGACGCGGCAGCCGACTGAAGGAGTTGACGGACAGACGCGCGAAGCCGGCCGTCTACTTCGGCGGCAAGGCGCGGATCATCGACTTCGCGCTGTCGAACGCGATGAATTCCGGCATCCGCAAGATGGCGATCGCCACGCAGTACAAGGCCCACAGCCTGATCCGGCACATCCAGCGCGGCTGGAACTTCTTCCGCGAGGAACGGAACGAATATCTCGACATCCTGCCGGCGAGCCAGCGCGTCGACGAGCACAAGTGGTACCTGGGAACCGCCGATGCCGTGACGCAGAACATCGACATCGTGGACAGCTACGACATCAAGTATGTCATCATCCTGGCCGGCGATCACGTCTACAAGATGGACTACGAGATCATGCTGCGCCAGCACTGCGAAACGGGGGCGGACGTCACGATCGGCTGCCTCACCGTGCCGCGGATGGAGGCCACGGCCTTCGGGGTGATGCATGTGGACAGGGATCTGCGCATCACCGACTTCCTCGAGAAGCCCGCCGATCCGCCGGGGATCCCCGGCGACGAGGGCAATGCGCTGGCCTCGATGGGGATCTATGTCTTCGACTGGGCCTTCCTGCGCGACCTGCTGATCCGCGATGCCGAGGATCCGAACTCGAGCCACGACTTCGGCCACGACCTGATCCCGGCCATCGTGAAGAACGGCAAGGCGATGGCACACCGTTTTTCGGACAGCTGCGTGATGACCGGCCTCGAGACCGAGCCATACTGGCGCGATGTGGGCACGATCGACGCGTTCTGGCAGGCCAACATCGACCTGACTGCCTTCACTCCCAAGCTCGACCTCTATGACCGCGAGTGGCCGATCTGGACCTATTCGCAGATCGTGCCTCCGGCCAAGTTCGTGCACGACGACGACGGACGGCGCGGGCTGGCGATCTCCTCGCTGGTCTCGGGCGACTGCATCGTCTCGGGCAGCGAGATCCGCAATTCGCTGCTGTTCACCGGCTGCCGCACGCACAGCTATTCCAGCCTGCAGCGCGTGGTGGCGCTGCCTCAGGTCACGGTGAGCCGGAAGGCGGACCTGAGGGACTGCGTGCTTGACCGGGGCGTGGTGATCCCGGAGGGGCTGGTGATCGGGCAGGATCCGGCGGAAGACGAGCGCTGGTTCCGCCGGTCGGAGAATGGCATCGTGCTCGTGACGCAGGACATGCTGGACGCACGGGCAAGATCGCTCGGCTGAGGGTCGGGCGGGGGCTTCGCGCCCCCGCACCCCCGCGGGATATTTGGACGAGAATGAAGCACGCGGGCGGGCCGGCAGCGGACCCGCCCGCGTCACGGGAAGCGGATGAAGGACGAGGACAGGATGGAGACGGCGCGCGGACGGGTGTTGTCGGTGGCTTCCGAATGCGTGCCGCTGCTGAAGACCGGGGGGCTGGCCGATGTGGTGGGCGCACTTCCCGGCGCACTCGCGGCGGAAGGCTGGGAAATGCGGGTTCTGATGCCTTGCTACCGACCGCTGAAGTGGCGGCTCGAAGGGATGGAGCAGGTCTTCTTCGAGGAGGATCTCTTCGGTGGCCCGGGCCGGGTCATGGCGGGCGAGGTGTCGGGGCGGAAGATGCTGCTTCTCGACGCGCCGCATCTCTTCGACCGCGAGGGCGGGCCCTATGCCGGCCCGTGGGGAGACTGGGGCGACAATGCACAGCGCTTTGCCGCGCTGTCGTGGATCGGGGCGCGGATCGCGCGCGAGGGTCTGTCGGACGGCTGGCGGCCCGAGGTGCTCCATGCCCACGACTGGCAGGCAGGCTTCGCGCCGGCCTATCTCGCCTACTGGGGCAGCGGCGGAGTGCGCTCGGTCCTGACCGTGCACAACATCGCCTTTCAGGGCTGGGCGCCGGCGGCGCTTCTGCCCGCGTTGCGTCTGCCGTCCAGCGAGTTCCACCCGGCGGCGCTCGAATACTACGGCGGGCTTTCGTCGCTGAAGGCGGGGCTCGTGACGGCGGACCACATCACCACGGTTTCGCCGACCTATGCCTGCGAACTGATGCGGCCCGAGTTCGGCATGGGACTGCAGGGCGTGATCGCCGCGCGGGCGAGGGCGTTGAGCGGGATCCTGAACGGTGTGGACACAGACATCTGGTCGCCCGAGGCCGAGGAGCGGCCCTACAGCGCGCGGAGCCTGAAGGCCAAGGCCGAGAACCGCGCCGTGCTCTCGGGCGCCTTCAAGCTCGACGTGCCGGGACCGCTCGCGATCCTGGTGAGCCGGCTGACCTATCAGAAGGGGATCGACCTGATCCCCGAGGTGCTGCCCGACTTCATCGCGGCAGGTGGCGGACTTGCGGTGCTCGGCACCGGCGACTCGGCGCTCGAGACGGCGATGCGCGAGCTGGAGGTGCGGTTCCCCGGCCGCGTGGGCGTGCGGATCGGCTATGACGAGGGCTTGTCGCATCTGATGTTCGCCGGGGGCGACGCGGTGCTGGTGCCCTCGCGCTTCGAGCCCTGCGGGCTCACGCAGATGTACGGGCTGCGCTACGGTGCGATCCCGGTGGTGGCGCTGACCGGCGGGCTCGCCGACACGATCATCAACGCCAATCCGGCGGCGATGTCCGCGGGCTGCGCGACCGGGCTGACCTTCCACCCGACCGAGCCACCGGCCTTCGCCGAGGCGCTCAGGCGGCTGATCCATCTGCATGCCGATCACCATGCCTGGGAGAAGGTCCAGAAGAACGCGATGCGCCATCCGGTCGGCTGGCAGACCTCGGCTGCGGCCTATGCCGCGCTCTACCGCGAGCTTGTGGCGTGACAGCCGCGCCGCAGCCCTTCGGGCTGCCGGGGCTCGCCACTGCGCCCGGCCGGCCCTGGCCGCTCGGCGCGAGTTTCGACGGCGAGGGGGTGAATTTCGCGCTCTTCTCCGCCAATGCCGAGAAGGTGGAACTCTGCCTCTTCGCGCCGGACGGCCGGCGCGAGGTCACGCGGCTGCCGCTCACCGAGCGGGACGGGGACGTCTGGCACCTGAAGGTGAACGGCCTGCTGCCCGGCCAGCTCTACGGCTACCGCGTCCACGGCCCCTATCAGCCCGAGCAGGGCCATCGCTTCAACCCCAACAAGCTCCTGATCGATCCCTACGCCCGCAAGCTCGAGGGGCGCCTGCGCTGGTCGGATGCGGTGATGGGCTACAAGGTGGGCAGCCCGCGGTCGGACCTGTCCTTCGACAGCCGCGACAGCGCCTTCGCCGTGCCGAAGTCGGTCGTGGTCGGGCACAATTTCAACTGGGGGCCCGATGCGCCGCCCGAGCGGCCGCTGACCGAAACGCTGATCTACGAGGCCCATGTGAAGGGGCTGACCATGCTTCATCCCGGCGTCGAGGAGGGGCTGCGGGGCACCTTCCTCGGCCTCGCCTCGGACGCGGTGATCGAGCATCTGCTGCGGCTGGGCGTGACGGCGGTGGAATTGCTGCCGGTGCAGGCCTTTCTCGACGACCGCTTCCTCGTGAACCGGGGGCTCTCGAACTACTGGGGCTATCAGACCCTGGGCTTCTTCGCCCCCGACCCGCGTTATCTCGCCAAGGGCGCGCTGTGGGAATTCGCGGCCATGGTGCGCCGCTTCCATGCGGCCGGGCTCGAGGTGATCCTCGACGTGGTCTACAACCACACGGGCGAGAGCGACGAGCTGGGGCCCACGCTGTCGTTCCGCGGCATCGACAACCGCAGCTACTACCGGCTGACCGAGGGCGGGCGGCGTTATACGAACCTCACCGGCACCGGAAACACGCTGGACCTGTCGCATCCGATGGTGTTGCGGATGGTGATGGATTCGCTCCGCTACTGGGTCGAGGTCATGCATGTCGACGGCTTCCGCTTCGACCTCGCCTCGACCCTCGGGCGCGAGGAGGACGGGTTCGACGAACAGGGCGCCTTCTTCGACGCGATCCGGCAGGATCCGGTGCTGACGCGCGTGAAGCTGATCGCCGAGCCCTGGGATCTCGGACCCGGCGGCTACCGGCTGGGAGGCTTCCCGCATCCCTTCCTCGAATGGAACGACAAGTTCCGCGACGACCTGCGCCGCTTCTGGCGGGGCGAGGGCGGGATGACGGGCGACTTGGCGCGAAGGCTGCTGGGTTCGGCCGAGCGCTTCGACCACCACTCGCGCGCGGCGACCAGCTCGGTCAATTTCCTGACCGCGCATGACGGCTTCACGCTGCTCGACCTCACGAGCTACGCGCGCAAGCACAACGAGGCCAATGGCGAGGACAACCGCGACGGCCACGACGACAATCACTCTGACAACATGGGGCTCGAGGGGCCGACCACCGATCCCGCGATCCTCGCGGCGCGCGCCCTCAGGCGGCGCAACATGCTGGCCACGCTGTTCCTGTCGCAGGGAACGCCCATGCTGCTCGGCGGGGACGAGATCGGGAACTCGCAGGGCGGCAACAACAACGCCTATGCGCAGGACAATCCGATCGGTTGGGTGAACTGGGACCGCCCCGACGAGGCGATGACGGCCTTCGTCGAGCGGATCTCGGCGCTCAGGCGGAGCCTGCCTGTCCTGCGGCAGAAGGGCTTCCTGCACGGCAGGTCGCGCCCTTCGGACGGGTTGCCGGACGTGATCTGGCGGCTGCCCGACGGTCGAGCGCCCGGTCCGCAGGATTGGCATGCAGCCTCGGTGCGCTGCCTCTGCGTCGAGATGCGGATGGATGCGGACCGGCCCGATGCGGGCGAGAGCCCGGTGCTGGCCGTCTTCAATGCGGGCGAGGCCGTGCCGCTGGCGCTGCCGCCCGTGCCGGGGGGGTGGAGGCTCGTGCTGGACACGACACGACCCGAGGCGCCCTCCGAACCTGCGGGCCCGGGGCTTGAAGCCCCGGCCCGTTCCGTGCTGGTCTTCGTGCCGGCGCCAACTGGAGAGACTGGATGACCGTCAAGACCGTTCCGACCACGCCCATTGCCGGCCAGAAGCCCGGCACCTCGGGCCTGCGCAAGAAGACGCCCGTCTTCATGCGCCCGCACTACCTCGAGAATTTCGTCCAGTCGATCTTCGACGCCATCGGCGGGGCGGCCGGCAAGACCTTCGTGCTGGGCGGCGACGGGCGCTACTTCAACGACCGCGCGGCGCAGGTCATCCTGCGGATGGCCGCCGCCAACGGCGCCGCGAAGGTGATCGTCGGGCAGGGCGCGATCCTGTCCACCCCCGCCGCCTCGAACCTGATCCGGCTCAGGGGCACGGACGGCGGGATCATCATGTCGGCGAGCCACAACCCGGGCGGCCCCGAAGAGGACTTCGGCGTCAAGTTCAACACGCCGAACGGCGGACCCGCGCCGGAATCAGTGACCGAGGCGATCTTCGCAGCCACGGAAAGGATTTCCGAATACCGGATCCTCGAGACGCAGGACGTGGATCTTTCCGTGATCGGCCCGACGCGGCTCGGCGACATGCCGGTCGAGGTGGTGGACCCCGTGGCCGACTACGCCGCGCTTATGGAAAAGCTTTTCGACTTTGATGCCATCCGGGCGATGTTTGCCGGCGGCTTCGCCATGCGCTTTGACGCCATGTGCGCGGTGACCGGCCCCTACGCGACCGAGATCCTCGAGAACCGGCTCGGCGCCGCACCGGGGACGGTGGTGAACGGCACGCCGCTGCCGGACTTTGGCGGCATGCACCCGGACCCGAACCCGACCTGGGCCAAGGCGCTGATGGACGAGATGTTCGGCCCCGAGGCGCCCGATTTCGGAGCGGCCTCGGATGGCGACGGGGACCGGAACATGGTCGTGGGACGCGGGATCTACGTCTCGCCCTCCGACAGCCTCGCGGTGCTGGCGGCGAATGCGCATCTGGCGCCGGGCTATGCGGCGGGCCTCAAGGGGGTCGCGCGGTCCATGCCGACCTCGGCCGCGGCCGACCGGGTGGCCGAGTTCCTCGGCATCGAGCATTTCGAGACCCCGACCGGCTGGAAGTTCTTCGGCAACCTGCTCGATGCCGGACGCGCTACGATCTGCGGCGAGGAGAGCTTCGGCACCGGCTCGGACCATGTGCGCGAGAAGGACGGGCTCTGGGCCGTGCTCCTGTGGCTGAACATCCTCGCGGTGCGGAAGGAAAGCGTGCGCGAGATCCTCGAGGCGCACTGGCGGCAGTTCGGTCGGAACTACTACTCTCGCCACGACTTCGAGGCGATCGAGACCGCGAAGGCCGACGCCATGATGGAGGAGTTGCGCGACAAGCTCGGCGGCCTCACCGGCGTGGCCTTCAACGGGCATCTCAAGGTAGCCGAGGCCGATGATTTCGCCTATACCGACCCGGTGGACGGCTCGGTCAGCCGCAGGCAGGGCGTGCGGATCCTCTTCCAGGACGGCAGCCGGATCGTGATGCGCCTGTCGGGCACCGGGACCGAGGGCGCGACGCTCCGCCTCTATCTCGAACGCTACGCACCCGGTCCGGAGGGGCTGGACCTCGACCCGCAGGAGGCGCTGGCGCCGGTGATCGGAGCCGCCCACGAGATCGCCGGGATCGAGCGCCACACCGGACGCCGCGAGCCGGACGTGATCACCTGACGGAGGAGGTGGGGCGGGACCGGCAGGACGAAGGACGGACTGTCGTTCACCACGCCACGGACCGGCCGTCGGCTGGTCCGTGGCGTGGTGGCAGCCGGCCCGCCGGGTGGGCCGTGGCTCCGACCTTTGGCCGGGTTATCGGGCCGGGGGGATATGCTAGCCTCATGGAAAGACGTATGGGACTGCCATGACCGAACCAACTCGCCCGCTCCAGTCCGCGTTGATCATCGACGATCATCCCCTGTTCTGCGATGCGCTCACCATGACATTGAAGGCCGTGGCGGGGCTCACGCATATCGAATCCGCCGACCGGCTCGAGACGGCACTGGCGCGGCTCGACCTGCAGCCGGCGTTCGACGTGGTGGTGCTCGACCTCAACCTGCCGGATGTGAACGGCCTCGACGGGTTGATCCGGCTGAAGGCGAGCCTCGGTGCGGTGCCGGTGGTGGTGGTCTCGTCGCTGGCCGACAACAGGGTGATCGGCGCGGCGCTGAAGGCTGGCGCGGCGGGTTTCGTCCCGAAGCATTCCCGTCGCGAGGTGTTCCGCGCCGCCTTCGACGCGATCCGGGACGGGCGCAGCTATGTGCCCGAAGGCTTCACGCCCCATTCTCCCGGTGCGCCTGCCAGCCAGCGCGAAGAGGCCATCGCACGGCTCTCGCTGCTCACGCGGCAGCAGGCGAAGATCCTGCAGCTTATCTGCGAGGGCCGGCTGAACAAGCAGATCGCCTATGACCTGACCATCGCCGAGACGACGGTGAAGGCCCATGTGACGGCGATCATGCGCAAGCTCGGGGTGCAGAGCCGGACGCAGGCGGTGCTGATGGTGCAGGAAGCGAGCTTCGCGAGCCTCATGCCGGAGAATTCCTGAGGCTTCCGCCTGGCAGGGGCGGCGAAACGCGGCCTGCCGCAGGATGACGCGCAGAGGCGGCGGGCGTGGCCTGAGATACAAGCCCGACGGCTCCCGCGCAGTCGCTTGCCAGATGCCGAGGCCGCGGATTAGGTTCGGCGCGGGAGGACGGCCATGGATGCACGGCGCGAGCTGGCGGTCGCGGACGGGCGGGGCTGCATGGCCTCCGCGCTTGTCCCGAGTGCGCATGTTTCCGGAGACACGCCGGAGGCGGCCCGGCATCTTGCCGAGGCCCTGGGCGAGGGGCCCTTCGCGCTCGTGATCCTCTTCGTCACGCCCGAGGCCGACGTGGCGGCCCTGGCGTGCGGGGTAGAGGGTGCCTTTCCCGGTATGCCTGTGATCGGCTGCACCACGGCGGGCGAGATCGGAGCGGCAGGATACACCGAGGGCGAGATCGTCGCGGTGGGGCTTCCTGCCCGTCACTTCCGCGCCCGTCCGGTGGTCATCGAGCAGCTTGCCCGGCTCGACCGCGAGGCCCTGATCGGCCGGCTCATCCGCGAGCGCGACGCGCTCGGGCGCGACCTTTCCGACCGGGGGCCCGGCTGGGGGAACGAGTTCGCCTTCCTGATGGTGGACGGGCTTTCCACGCGCGAGGACGAGCTTGCCTCGGCACTGGCGGCGGGCCTCGGGCCGGTGCCGCTCTTCGGGGGCTCGGCCGCGGATGGCGTGCGCTTTCGCGAAACCTTCGTGATCCACGGCGGCGAGGTGCTGCGCGATGCGGCTGTCCTCGCGCTGGTGCGGACCGACTGCCGGGTGAAGGTGTTCAACCTCGACCACTTCCTGCCGACCGATCAGCGGATGGTGGTCACGGAGGCGGATCCGGCCCGCAGGATCGTGCGACGGATCAATGCCGCGCCCGCGGCACAGGAATATGCGCGGCTTCTGGGAAAGGATCCGGACCAGCTCGACAGCTTCACCTTCGCCGCCCATCCTGTCGTGGTGCGGATCGGCGGCAAGCACCACGTCCGGGCCATCCGCGAGGTCGCGCCGAACGGCGATCTGGTGTTCTTCTCGGCCATCGACGAGGGGCTGGTCCTGACGCTCGCGGAGCCGTGCGACCTCGTGGGGCATCTGGCGGAAGAACTCGCCGCGCTGGGGCGCGAGGCGCCGCCTTCGGCCATCATCGCCTGCGACTGCGTGCTGCGCCGGATGGAGGCGCTCGACAGCCAGGCGATCGGCGCGGTCTCGGGGCTTCTGCGACAGCATCGGGTCGTGGGCTTCTCGACCTATGGCGAGCAGCTCAACGGGATGCATGTGAACCAGACCATGACCGGTGTGGCGATCTATCCGCCGGAGGAGCCATGAGCTTCGCCCTGATCGACCCGACCGATCCGCCCGAGCGACAGCGCGACAAGCTGCTCGAGATCGTGCGCGCGCTGATGGCGCGGGTCGAGCGGATGACCGACGACGGGGGGGCGGCCTACGCCCAGTTCCAGCGCGCCGCCATGCTGGAGGATCAGGTGCGCGAACGCACCTCGGATCTCGAGCGGACGCTGGAACTGCTGAACCTGTCGAACGAGCAACTGGCCCATGCGACCCGGGCCGCCGAGGAGGCGCGCCAGAACCTCGCCAATGCCATCGAGACCGTGCAGGAAGGCTTCGCGCTCTTCGATGCCGACGACGTGCTGGTGTTGTGCAATTCGCGCTTCGGGATGCACATGCTCGACGTGCAGGAGCATCTGAAGCCGGGCCTGACCTTCGGTGGCTACATCGACCGGGTCAGCCGCTCGCGCTACCTCGCCCTTCCCGAGGCCGAGACGCCCGAAGACTGGGCCATCCGGCGCAAGCGGCGCCACCACGACCGGCACTCGATCTTCAATGTCCGGCTGATCTGGGACCGCTGGCTGCAGGTGTCCGAGCATCGGACGGCCGATGGCGGCACGGTGATCCTGCAGACCGACGTCACCGACCTGATCCGGCTCGAGCGGCTGGAACGCGGCAAGATGCTGGACGACCAGGCACGCGTGATCCGCGCCACGCTCGACCACATCAATCAGGGCGTCTGCATCTTCGATGCCGAGGGGCGCCTCGTCGGTTGGAACCAGCGGCTCGGCACGCTGCTCGCCATTCCGATGAACCGGTTCCGGCTGGGGGTCAGCTTCGGCTACCTGCTCGAGCGCTTCGCCCACGAGATCAGCTTCGGCGACGGCATGGATGCGGGCCAGCTCGAGGCCTGGGTGCAGGCCCGTCACGAGCGCGCACCGCTCTCGTTCGAGCTCAGGCGCCACGACGAACTGATCCTGGACGTCTTCGCGCAGGAGATGCCCGACCGCGGCTTCGTGATGAGCTTTACCGACGTCACCGCCGAGCGCGCCGCCATCGAGGCGCTCAGCCGGGCGAACGAAACACTCGAGGCGCGGGTGATGGAGCGGACGCTCGAGCTTGAGGATGCGCTGGGGCATGCCGAGCGGGCGAACGCCTCGCGGTCGCGCTTCGTGGCGGCGGCGAGCCACGACCTGCTGCAGCCGCTTTCGGCGGCCAAGCTCTTCATCGCGACCATCGGCGACGAGGCCGTGGCGCCCGAAAGCCGCGAGGCGCTGGCCAAGGCGCAGAAGGCGCTGGACTCGGTCGAAGGCATCCTCGGCGCGCTGCTCGACATCTCGAAGCTCGAGTCGGGGCGAGCGGCGGTGAGCATCCAGCCGGTGCGGCTTGACCGGCTGATGGCGCAGCTTTCGGACGAGTTCACGCCCATCGCCGAGGCGCGGGGCCTCGAGCTTACGGTCCTGCCGTCGAGCGCCGTGGTGTCGTCGGATCCGACCTACCTGAGGCGGATCCTGCAGAACCTGATCGGCAACGCGATCCGATACACGGTGAAGGGTCGAGTGCTGGTGGGCGCGCGGCTCTGTCGCGGGATGGTGCGCCTTGAGGTCTGGGACACGGGGCCAGGCATCGCCGAAGCCGACCAGGAGGCGATCTTCAAGGAGTTTCACCGGCTGAATGCACCTGCCTCGCCCGCAGAGGGGATGGGCCTCGGCCTCGCCATCGTCGAACGCGCCTGCGGGCTTCTCGGCCACCCGCTGGGCCTGCGCTCGGAGATCGGGCGCGGAACCTGCTTCATGGTGCAGGTCCCGCGGGCCGACAGTGCGGCGGTCCCTGTCCCGCCCCCGGCGGCGGAGGCGCGGGCGCAGGCCAAGGTCGCCGTGCAGGACAAGATCGCCTTCCTCGTGGAGAACGACGACGATCTGCGGCAGGCGATGGGCCTCCTCCTTGAGAAATGGGGCGTGAGCGTGCTCGATGCACCCTCGGGCGAGGAGGCGCTGGAGCTGATCGAGGAGATCGGCATCCTGCCGGACTTCTTCCTCGTCGACCAGCAGCTCGGCGCCGGGATGACCGGGATCGACTTCATCTCCTCGATGCGCGAGAGGCACGGGCCGGTTCCCGCCTGCATCGTCACCGCGGCACGTCGCCCCGAAGTCGCCGCCCGCTGTGCGGAAGCCGGCATCCGGATCATCCAGAAGCCCATCGACGCGCGGGTGCTCGAGGAATTCCTCGGCGCACTCTGATCGGCCGGCGAAAGCCGCGCTGGCGTCCCCTCGTGCCCATCCATCGGGAGCAACTGCCGCCTGGGCCCGCGCCGGTCGAGAACCGCGAGCGCGTCCTCCCGGGGTGCCGGCCTCGTGCGTCACTACGACCAAGGTCACATAGCCGCACCGCCGAATTTGGCCCTACTCTTCCCGCAATGAGGGGGAACGCCATGCAGCTTACCGATCAGAGAACCATCGCCGCCGATCCGGACACGGTCTGGGCGGCCATCCTCGACCCGGAGGTGCTCAGGGCCTGCATTCCCGGATGCGAGAGCCTCTCCGGCAGCCCGTCCGAGGGCTACGAGGCCGTCGTCACGCAGAAGGTCGGCCCGGTGAAGGCGCGCTTCACCGGCCATGTGACGCTCTCGGACATCGTCGAGGGGCAGGCGCTCACGATCTCGGGCGAGGGCAAGGGCGGGGCTGCGGGCCATGCGCGCGGCTCGGCCAAGGTCGCGATGAGCCCCTCCGAGGGCGGCACGCTCCTGTCCTACGAGGTCGATGTCCATGTCGGCGGCAAGCTCGCGCAGCTTGGCAGCCGGATCATCGACGGCTTCTCGCGCAAGATGGCCGACCAGTTCTTCGAGCGGTTCCAGACCGCCGTGGAAGGCCCCGCCGAGGACGAGCCCGAGGCCGTCGCGGTCGGCGCCGAGGGAGAGGCGCCCGCGAAGAAGGGCTGGTTCAAGCGCATGATCTCGCGCTGAGCCGAAGACCGTATCAGGGAGGGTATCGATGAAAGTCACGATGACCGTGAACGGCAGACCCATGTCCGCCGAGACCGAGGGGCGCACGCTCCTCTCCAGCTTCCTGCGGGACGGGCTGGGACTGACCGGCACCCATGTCGGCTGCGACACGACGCAATGCGGCGCCTGCACCGTTCATGTGGATGGCGAGCCGGTGAAGAGCTGCACCGTGCTGGCGCAGGACGTGGCCGGCAAGAGCGTGACGACGATCGAGGGGATGGCGAACAAGGACGGCTCGCTCTCGGTGATCCAGCAGGCGTTTCAGGATCATCACGGCCTCCAGTGCGGCTTCTGCACGCCGGGCATGGTGATGATCTCGGCGGCGCTGCTGAACGAGAAGCCGAACCCGACCGAGGAAGAGGTGCGCCACTACCTCAAGGGCAACATCTGCCGCTGCACGGGATACCACAACATCGTCAAGGCGGTCATGGCCGCCGCGGGTGCCGACAGCCGGAAGCTCGCCGCCGAATAAGCGGGCCAGCAAGAAAGGGAGGAGTTTCATGCCGAAGGACGGAGGCATCGGCGCCAGCACGCTGCGCCGCGAGGACATCCGGTTCCTGACCGGAAAGGGTCGCTACACCGCCGACATCAGCCTGCGCGGACAGGCCCACGCCTGCTTCCTGCGCTCGGAAGTGGCGCATGGCCGCATCCGCTCGATCGACACCAGCGCCGCCGAGGAGATGCCCGGCGTGCTCGCGGTGCTGACGGGCGACGATTTTACTGAGGTGGGCGGCAACCCGACCGGCTGGCTGGTCCAGAGTCGGAACGGCGCCACGATGAAGGAGCCGAAGCGCCCGGTGCTGGCGCATGGCAAGGTCCGCCATGTGGGCGATGCCTATGCGATGGTGGTGGCCGAGACCTACGAGCAGGCCAAGGACGCCTGCGAGGCCATCGAGGCCGATATCGAGGAACTGCCCGCCATCGTCGACATGGCGCAGGCGGTGGCCGACAGCTCGAACCGCGTCCATGACGAGATCGAGGACAATGTGGTCTTCGACTGGGGCTGGATCGAGGAGAACCGCGCCGCCGTCGATGCGGCCTTCGAGACCGCGCCGCATGTCACGACGCTGGAACTCGTGAACAACCGCCTCTCGCCCAATGCGATGGAGCCGCGCGCCTCGATCGGGGATTTCGATAGCGGGACGGGCGACTACAAGCTCTATACCACCTCACAGAACCCGCATCTGACGCGGCTGCTGATCTCGGCCTTCGTCATGGGGATCCCCGAGAACAAGCTGACCGTGATCGCGCCCGACGTGGGCGGCGGCTTCGGCTCGAAGATCTACCACTATGGCGAGGAGGCGGCGGTACTCGCGGCCTCGAAGCGGCTGAATCGCCCGGTGAAATGGGTCTGCGACCGCTCCGAGGCCTTCCTGTCGGACGCGCACGGCCGCGACCATGTGACGAAGATCCAACTGGCATCGGACAAGGAGGGGAACTTCCTCGCGCTTCGGACCGAGACGCTGGCCAACATGGGGGCGTATCTGTCGAACTTCGCCACCTGCACGCCGACCTTCCTGCATGGCACCCTGATGGCGGGCCCCTACAAGACGCCGCTCGTCTATGTGAATGTGAAGGCGGTGCTGACGAACACCGTGCCGGTCGATGCCTATCGCGGCGCGGGCCGGCCCGAGGCGACCTATTCGCTGGAACGGGTGATCGACAAGGCGGCGGACGAACTCGGCATCGACAAGTGGGAGATCCGGCGCAAGAACTTCATCGACCCGGGCGCCTTCCCCTATACGACGCCGGTGGGTCTCGTCTACGACACCGGCAACTATCACGCCACGATGGACAAGCTGCGCGAGCTGTCGGACGTGGCGGGCTTCGAGGCGCGGGCCGAGGAGAGCCGCCAGCGCGGCAAGTGGCGGGGCTTCGGCCTCTCGACCTGGATCGAGGCCTGCGGGATCGCGCCCTCGAACCTCGTGGGGGTGCTCGGCTGCCGGGTGGGTCTTTACGACGCCGCGACCATCCGGGTGAACGCCACCGGCAATATCTCGGTGCTGGTGGGCGCGCATAGCCACGGACAGGGGCACGAGACGGTCTTCGCCCAGCTCATCGCCGAGAAGCTGGGGGTGGACGCGAACTCGGTCGAGATCGTGCACGGCGACACGTCGAAGATCCCGTTCGGGATGGGCACCTACGGCTCGCGCAGCCTTGCGGTCTGCGGCTCGGCCATGATGAAGGCCGCCGACAAGATCATCGACAAGGGCAAGAAGATCGCGGCTCACATGCTGGAAGCGGCCGAAGGCGACATCGAGTTCAATGACGGTTCCTTCTCGGTTGCCGGCACCGACCGGCAGAAGAGTTTCGCCGAGATCGCCTTCTCGGCCTATGTGCCGCACAACTACCCGCTCGAGACGCTGGAGCCCGGGCTCGAGGAGACCGCCTTCTACGATCCGGCGAACTTCACCTATCCCGCCGGCGCCTATGGCTGCGAGGTCGAGGTGGATCCCGAGACGGGCGGCGTGGACATCGTCCGCTTCACCTGCGCCGACGATTTCGGCAACGTCATCAACCCGATGATCGTGCAGGGTCAGGTGCATGGCGGGGTGGCGCAGGGGATCGGGCAGGCGCTGCTGGAAGGCGTGGTCTACAACGAGGACGGCCAGTTGCTGACCGGCTCCTACATGGACTACGCCATGCCGCGGGCGGATGACGTGCCCTCCTTCACGGTGGACCATTCCTGCGTGACGCCCTGCACTCACAATCCGCTGGGTGCCAAGGGCTGCGGCGAGGCGGGGGCCATCGGCACGCCGCCGGCGGTGGTCAATGCCGTGGTCGATGCGCTGCGGCGCGCGGGCCACGATCACGTCACCCATATCGACATGCCGCTGACGCCCTCGCGCGTCTGGACGGCGATGCAGGGCTGAGGAGGGGATCATGCACGACTTCGAACTGGTGAAACCCTCCTCCGTTGCCGAGGCCGTCGCGGCGCTGGCTGCCGAGGGCGCGCAGGCGCTTTCGGGCGGCCAGACGCTGCTGCCGTCGATGAAGCAGCGGCTGGCGGCGCCCGACACGCTGGTCAGCCTGACTGACATCGCCGAGATGAAGGGCGTCTGTCGCAGCGATGCGGGTCTGGCCATCGGCGGCGGGACCTGTCACGCGACGGTGGCGAAGGAGGCGAAGGCGCACTACCCGGCGCTCGCCTGGCTTGCCGGCGAGATCGGCGATCCGGCGGTGCGCGCCCGCGGCACCATCGGCGGAAGCGTCGCCAACGACGATCCCGCGGCCTGCTATCCGGCGGCGGTGCTGGCCTCGAATGCGACCATCGTGACCGACCGGCGCGAGATCCAGGCGGACGATTTCTTTCAGGGCCTCTTCACCACGGCGCTGGAGGAGGGCGAGATAATAACCACGATCCACTTCCCGATCCCCGAGAAAGCCGCCTACATGAAGTTCGCGCAGCCTGCCTCGCGCTTCGCCCTTGTGGGGGTGTTCGTGGCGAAGTTCGCGGACGGGGTGCGGGTGGCCGTCACCGGCGCGGGCGAGGACGGCGTGTTCCGCTGGACCGAGGCGGAGGAGGCCCTCTCGCGGGACTTCCGACCGGAGGCGCTGGAGGGCCTGTCGCTGTCGCCCGACGGCATGCTCGGGGACATGCATGGCACGCCCGCCTATCGCGCGCACCTCGTCAAGGTGCTGACCGGAAGGGCGGTCGCCGACGCCTGACCCGGAGCGGACGGACGCTGCGGGGGCGTTCCCGGCCAGCGGAAGATGGCTGGCCGGAGCCGGGGGCTGTCTGCCCCCGGACCCCCGAGGATATTTTCACGGAGTGAAAGGCTGCTGTGAAGCCCGACGTGCTTCTCGGCCGCGACTTCAGTTCGTGGCGAGGAAGGCGGCGCATCCGGTGAGCGCGGCGTAGTCATCCTCGACGATGCAGACCGGGAAAGCGTCCATGAAGCCCGAGAAGCGGCCCTTGTCGCGGAAGTTCTCGGTGAAGCCCATCGGTCCCAGATGCTCGGAGAAGGCGCGCGCGACGCCGCCGCAGAGGAAGATGCCGCCGAAGGGCAGGTGGATCAGAGCGAGGTTGCCCGCCTCGGCTCCGAGAAGGCGGGCGAACAGGGCGGCCGCCTCGCGGGCGGGGCCGGGCTCGGCGATGGCGGCCATGATCTCGGCCGCGGTCTTGCGGTCCTCAAGTCCGGCCTCTCTGGCCACGAAAGCGTAGAGACGCTCGAGCCCGCGGCCCGAGAGGACGTCCTCGACGCCCGCAAAGCCGTGGACGGTCTGCACGAATTCCGCAAGCCGCAGGTCGCGTGCTGTCCGCACAGGCATGCCCGCATGGCCGCATTCGGAAGCGGCCACGACCCGGACGCCGGGCATGTCGTGGACGGGGGCCGCGTTGAAGCCGGTGCCGACGCCGATCACCAGCATCGGTCCCGACCGCCGCTCGACCGGCGCCGGGACGAGCGTGCGCAGGTTCGCCGGATCGATGTGGCCAAGCGCATGGCCCTGCGCCTGCAGGTCGTTCAGCACTGCGACACGGGCGGCGCCTGTTGCGCCCTGCAGTTCGGTGCCATCAACGGTCCAGGCAAGGTTGGTCAGCGTCGCTACTCCGTCGCGCACGGGGCCTGCGGCGGCCACGCAGGCGCCGTCGATCTCGGGACTGCCTGCGGCGGCGAGGAAATCCCGCAGAACCGGAGCGAGCGCCGGATACTCTGCGTTGCGGAAGCGCCGCGTCGACGCCGTCATCAGGCGGGATCCCTGCGCGAGCGCCACGCGGGTGTTCGTGCCGCCGATGTCGGCAACGAGGCAGAGGGGGGCGTCGGCCATGGCGTCCTCCGGCAGGGCTATCGCGCGAGGGCGCGGGCCAGGGCGTGATAGGATGCTTTCGGGGTGCGCTGCAAGTTCTGGAAGTCGACATGCACGATGCCGAAGCGCTTCTCGTAGCCGAATGACCATTCGTAATTGTCGAGCAGGGACCAGACGAAGTAGCCCGCCACGGGCACGCCCTCGGCCCTTGCCCTCAGGACGGCCGCGACGTGATCCTCGAGGAACGCGATCCGTGCCCGGTCGTCGACCTTGCCCGACCGGATCGCGTCGGCCGAGGCCATGCCGTTCTCGGTCACGACGAGCGGCAGGCCGCGCGTGTAGCCTTCGTGGACGCGGAGCAGAATGGCGCTCAGGCCGTCGGGGTAGATTTCCCAGCCCATCTGCGTGCGCGCAAGCGGCCCCTCAATCTCGCGCAGGCCGGGCCAGGGTCCGGGCTCCGCGCAGACGAGCTTGCGCGTGTAGTAGTTGAGACCGAACCAGTCGAGCGGCCTGCCGATGTGGTCCATGTCCTTCTCCCATCCGACGGGCAGATGGGGCTCGAGCCCTTCCAGCGCCTCGGCCGGATACTGGCGGTTGAAGAGCGCGGAGACGAACCAGCGATTGATGATCGCGTCGTGCCGGCGGGCGGCGGCGGCCGAGGCTTCGCTGTCGTCGGCAGGGGCGACGTGCTCGAAGTTGCAGACGGCGCCGAGGTTGCCCATGCCGAGCGCGCGCATCGCCTCGACTGCCGATCCGTGAGCCAGCAGGACATGGTGCATCGCCCTCGCGGCGGCGCGGATATCGCGCAGACCCGGCGCATGGTGACCGAGGAAGTGCGAGAGCCAGGCCACGCACCACGGCTCGTTGAGGGGCGCGGCAGACCAGATGCGGTCGCCGATCCGCCGCAGCAGCACCTCGGCATAATCCGCGAACCAGCCCGCGATGTCCCGGTTGCGCCAGCCACCAAGATCCTGCAGCGCCGACGGCAGCTCCCAGTGGTATAGGGTCAAGGCGGGATTCAAGCCGCGCGCGAGCATGCCGTCGACCAGACGGTCGTAGAAGTCGAGGCCCTCGGCATTCACCCCGCCGCGTCCTTCGGGCATCACCCGTGCCCAGGAGGCCGAGAAGCGGTAACTGTCGAACCCGCCATCCCGGACGAGATCGAGATCCTCCTCCCAGCGGGTGTAGTGCTCGCAGGCGCGGCCGCCGTGCTCGGCCCGGACGACATTCCCGGGGACCGAGGCGAAATCGTCCCAGTGGGTGCGGCCCGCGCCACCGAAACCGTGGCCCTCGATCTGATAGGCGGAGGTGGCCACCCCGAAGAGGAAGTCTTCGGGGAAGTCGGCGCGGGAAAATGCCATGGGATGCTCCGTGAGGGTGTTGACAGGCGAGGGACGGCCGGGCTCTGCCGGGCGTCGGCACGGCCGCGTG
This sequence comes from Rhodobacter sp. NSM, assembly GCF_052244495.1. Taxonomy (NCBI): domain Bacteria; kingdom Pseudomonadati; phylum Pseudomonadota; class Alphaproteobacteria; order Rhodobacterales; genus Rhodobacter; species Rhodobacter sp. NSM. Next base: position 916,504 of record NZ_JBQPXH010000001.1, on the reverse strand, counting down.
GGCCCGGGCAGAGACCTCCGCTCGTGCCGGGGATGCGGCAGCGGGCGGAGCCTGCACCGGCGATGGCCGGGCAGGTTGGCAACGGCGCAGGCGCGCGGCCAGTTCCTTTGTCACGGGGGAACCGGTGCGCGCCGGACCGCGTTGCGACCACGGGCAACGGGTATCTGTCGCGCGCGGTTCAGCTTTCCTGCCACGGGAGGGGCCGGCGAGCACGTGCGGAGCCGCGTGACGGTGGTGCCATGCCCCTGTGCGTTCCAGTGGGAGGAAGCAATGATAGCGAAGGTTCCCGCGGTTGCGGCCGCGCTTGCACTCGCGTCCGGCCCACTGGCGGGGCAGGAGCTGAAATTCCCACCCGGCGAGGACTCCCGGTTCCACTGGGACAGCTTCGAGGCCTTGAAGTCCCAGGACCTGTCCGGCCAGCGACTGACCCTGCTCGGGCCCTGGCTCGGGCCTGACAAGGCCCTGTTCGACTCCGTCATCGCCTATTTCGAAGCGGCGACAGGCGCCGACGTCACCTATAACGGCTCGGACAACTTCGAGCAGCAGATCGTGATCGATGCCGGCGCGGGCTCGCCCCCGGACATCGCGGTCTTTCCCCAGCCGGGCCTTGCACGCGACCTCGCCTCGAAAGGCCAGCTTGCGCCGCTCGATCCCGCGCTCGGCGACTGGCTGCGCGAGAACTACGCCGCGGGCGAGAGCTGGGTGAGCCTCGGCACCTTCGAGGGGCGCGACGAGGAGGAGGCGCTCTACGGCTTCTTCTACAAGATCGATGTCAAGTCGCTGGTCTGGTATGTGCCCCAGAACTTTGCGGATTTTGGCTACGAGATCCCGCAGAGCATGGAAGAGCTCCATGCGCTCACGCGCCGGATGGTCGAGGACGGCGTGACGCCGTGGTGCATCGGGCTCGCCTCGGGCGGCGCCACGGGCTGGCCCGCGACCGACTGGGTCGAGGACATGATGCTCCGCATCAACCCGCCCGAAGTCTACGACCAGTGGACCTCGAACGAGATCCCCTTCGACGATCCGCAGGTGGTGGCCGCGATCGAGGAATTCGGCCGGTTCGCCCGCACGCCCGAATTCGTCGCCGGCGGACCGAATGCGGTGGCGGCGACCGACTTCCGCGACAGTCCCAAGGGCCTTTTTTCCGCGCCTCCGCAATGCTTCATGCACAAGCAGGCGAGCTTCATCCCGTCGTTCTTTCCGGAAGGCACGGTGATCGGCGAGGACGCGGACTTCTTCTACCTTCCGTCTTATGCCGACCGAGACCTTGGCCAGCCCGTGCTCGGGGCCGGAACCGTCTTCGGCATCACCCGCGATACGCCGGTGGCGCGCGCCTTCATCGACTTCCTGACGACGCCCATCGCGCATGAGGTCTGGATGGCGCAGACCGGCTTCCTTACCCCCTTCAAGGAGGTCAATACCGAAGTTTACGGCGATCCCACGCTGCGCAAGTTGGGCGATATCCTCCTCAATGCGACGACCTTCCGCTTCGACGGCTCTGACCTGATGCCGGGCGCCGTCGGAGCGGGCGCGTTCTGGACCGGGATGATCGACTACATGGGCGGCGACGGCGCCGAGGCGGTCGCGGCCGACATCCAGCGCACCTGGGACACGTTCAAGTGAGCGGCCCGCTTTACAGGCTGCGGGGGCGGTCATTCGCGGAGGTCCGCCAGACGGTCTTGGACCATTGCCGAGAGCGAGCGGGCCGTTTGGGCGGAAGCGGGGCATCTCGCCGCGTCAGAACGCGCGCCGGCAGTAGGGAGGGAGCACCATGGACCAGCTGATCCTGGCCGTCGGAACCATCATCGTGGGGGTCTTCGGCTGCGTCGCCTATTTCTTTGCCGCGAACCTGATCCTCGACCGGATCTACCCGCCGCGGGGGCCCAATGCCGGGGCCAACATCTCGCGGGCGAGCGCCATCCGCCCCTGGCTCTTCCTGCTGCCGGCGATCCTCCTCCTCGGGATCTACCTCGTCTATCCCGTCTTCGTCTCGATCTGGCTTTCGCTGCGGGACGCGAGCGGCGAGAGCTTCGTCGGCCTCGACAACTACCAGTGGCTGGTGAACGACACGAAGTTCCGGGAGTCCATCCGCAACAACTTCCTGTGGCTCCTCGTCGTGCCGGCGGCCTCGACCTTCTTCGGGCTGGTCGCCGCGGCGCTGACCGACCGGATCGCCTGGGGCAATTTCGCCAAGGCCCTGATCTTCATGCCCATGGCGATCTCCTTCGTCGGCGCCTCGGTGATCTGGAAGTTCATCTACGACTACCGCGGCGAGGGCCGGGACGAGATCGGCCTGCTGAACGCCATCGTGGAGGCTCTGGGGGGCACCGAGCAGACCTGGCTCGCCATTCCCTTCTGGAACAACTTCTTCCTGATGGCGGTGCTGATCTGGATCCAGACCGGCTTCGCCATGGTCATCCTGTCGGCGGCACTGCGCGGCATCCCCGAGGAGACGGTCGAGGCCGCGATCATCGACGGAGCCTCGCCCCTGCAGATCTTCATGAAGATCAAGGTCCCCCAGATCTGGGGCACGATCGCGGTGGTCTGGACCACGATCACCATCCTCGTGCTTAAGGTCTTCGACATCGTGCTGGCGATGACGAACGGACAATGGGGCACGCAGGTGCTGGCGAACCTGATGTTCGACTGGATGTTCCGGGGCAACGACTCCGGGCGGGCCTCGGCCGTGGCGCTGGTGATCATGGTCCTCGTGACGCCGATCATGATCTGGAACATCTCGAATGCCCGGAAGGAGACGCGCTGATGGACAACATCGCCGGCACCCGGTCGAGCCTCGTCTGGGCGGTCCACATCGCCGTTGTGGCGCTGGTCCTGCTCTGGACCATCCCGACGGTGGGTCTTCTGGTCTCCTCCTTCCGCGACCGCGACCAGATCGCCTCGTCAGGCTGGTGGGACTCGCTGTTCCCGGCCGAGCAGAGACAGGTCGTCCGCCTCGCGGGCCTGGACGAGCAGCGGCAGGAGGGCGACCTCTGGGTGGTCGAGGGCGACCTGACCGAGGAGGGCACCCTGAACCGCTTCGGCACCTCGGCGCGCGAGCCCTTCGCCTATGCCGCCGGCGAGACGGGCGAGCTTGCGAACGGCGGCAGCGTCACGGTCGAGGCGGACGGCAGCTACCGGGCCGAGGCGCCCGAGCCCTTCGGGGATCGCGGCCCGCGGCTCTTCGTGGCGGTGGATACGGCCCCGCGCTTCACGACCGACAACTACGACCGCGTGCTCTTCGCCGAGGGCATCGGGCGGGCGTTCCTCAACACGATGACGGTGACGATCCCCGCGACGGTGATCCCGATCCTCGTCGCGGCCTTCGCGGCCTATGCCCTGGCCTGGATGGAGTTTCCGGGCCGCGCGCTCCTGATCGCGGCGGTCGTGGGGCTTCTGGTCGTGCCCCTGCAGCTTGCGCTGATCCCGCTTCTGCAGCTTCACAACGCGGTGGGGATCGGCAAGGACTACCTCGGGATCTGGCTCGCCCATTCGGCCTTCGGCCTGCCGCTCGCGATCTACCTCCTGCGGAACTACATGGTGGGCCTGCCGCGCGAGATCATCGAGAGTGCCCGCGTGGATGGCGCCACGGATTTCCAGATCTTCATCCGGATCATCCTGCCGCTGTCGTTCCCCGCGCTGGCAAGCTTCGCGATCTTCCAGTTCCTCTGGACCTGGAACGACCTGCTGGTCGCCACCGTCTTCCTGTCGAACACGCCCGAGCAACTGGTGATGACCGGCGTGCTGCGCGAGCTGCTCGGCTCTCGCGGGGGAGACTGGGAGATCCTCGCGGCCTCGGCCTTCGTCTCGATCGCCGTGCCGATTGCCGTGTTCTTCGCGATGCAGCGCTACCTCGTGCGCGGCCTGCTGGCGGGATCGGTGAAGTGAGCGCGCACAGGGTGCAGAAGGGAGGAGAGGGATCATGGCCGATCTGAAGCTGACCGGTGTCGAGAAGGCCTATGGCGATGTCCGGGTGCTGCGGGACATCAACCTGACGATCGAGAAGGGCGAGCTGATCGTCTTCGTCGGCCCCTCCGGCTGCGGCAAGTCCACGCTTCTGCGGATGATCGCCGGGCTCGAGCGGATCACGGGGGGTATGCTCGAGATCGACGGGCGGGTGGTCAACGACGTGCCGCCGGCCCAGCGCGGCATCGCCATGGTGTTCCAGAGCTACGCGCTCTACCCGCACATGACGGTCCGCCAGAACATGGAGTTCGCGCTGAAGATCGCCGGCAAGACGAAGGCCGAGATCGCGCAGGCGGTCGAGGATGCCGCGCGCATCCTGCAGCTCACCCCCTATCTCGACCGTCTGCCGCGTGCGCTCTCGGGCGGGCAGCGCCAGCGGGTCGCCATCGGCCGCGCCATCGTGCGCGACCCGAAGGTCTATCTCTTCGACGAGCCGCTCTCGAACCTCGACGCGGCGCTCCGGGTGGCGACGCGGATCGAGATCGCGCAACTGAAGGAGAAGATGCCGGACCGCACGATGATCTACGTCACCCACGATCAGGTCGAGGCGATGACGCTTGCCTCGCGCATCGTCGTGCTCGAGGGCGGCGGGATCAGCCAGGTGGGCACCCCGCTCGAACTCTACACGCGGCCGCAGAATGCCTTCGTCGCCCAGTTCATCGGCTCGCCCTCGATGAACCTGCTGCCGGGCGAGATTGTCGAGACCGGGGCGGAGACGGTCGTCCGGCTCGATGCGGGTGGTGTCGCGCGCGCCGCGATCGAGACCGGCCCGGAGGACCGGGGCCTGTCCGTGACGCTCGGCGTCCGGCCCGAGGATCTCGTCGAGACCGATGGTCCCGCGCTCTACGAGGGCGAGGTGGATATCACCGAGGCGCTCGGCGAGGTGACCCTGCTCTACTTCGTTCCCAAAGACGGCGAGGGGCAGGTCGTGGCAAAGCTGCCCGGCATCCACGGCGATCTCAGGCACCGCGAGGTGCGTCTGGGGGCGGATCCGCGCAAGGTGCATCTCTTCCATGACGGCATTTCGCTGCTCTACCGCGGACGCGCAAGGCTGTCGGCGGAGGAGACCGTCTGACGCCGGGTCGAGATCCCCCGGGTCGTTGCCCGTCCCGCGATTCACTCGAGGAGATGTCGGGGGCCCAGCCCTGGCCATCGGGCACGGGCAATCTTCAATGGCTTCGCACCATGGGACACGGGCAGCCCGCGCCTTCCGTGGCCATTGCGAACAGGTGCAGAGTGAAACGAGCGCCAGGACGATGGCTGCGAGGCCGACCCCGGTGACGCGGAGGCTCTCCTTCTTCTTCGGACATGGTGTCCTCCCGCTGCTGACAGGGGGCAACGGAGCCCTGCGGTGAGTGTTTCACCTCTCCCACTGCATGCGGTCCCGGATGCCGGCCGTCGTCGGGCCAAGGCTGCGTGTCCTTCGCTTGCGCTTCAGGAATGCGCCATGGGGCGGTGAAGGGCGGCAGCTTCCCGCTGCGCCATGCGGGCGGACGCCGCAACGGCACGAGGACAGCCGATTGTTTCCTGCCGGCCGGGCTTCTATCTTCCAGTCCACCCGCCGCCTGCCGCCAAGGAACACCGCCATGTCCCGTCCTCCGGTCTTTCCGCCGCCCCAGTTCCCGCCACGGCGGTCCAGACCCTTCCAGCGGACGCCTCCCGCCATCTTCCCTCCGATTCTCGGGCTACTCGGGCTGGGTCTCGGCCTGCGGGCGGCAGGCGACATCTGGGGGCTCGATACCGGCGTGGGCGAGGCCGTGCTTGGCGCCGTGACCGGTCTCGGGGCCTTCGCGGTGGCGGCCTACGCGGCCAAGGTGGTCCAGCGGCCGAAGGTCGTGATCGAGGACCTGCGCGTCCTGCCGGGCCGGGCCGGGCTCGCCGCGCTGGTCCTCGGGCTGCTCGTTCTGGCCGCCGTGCTCCTGCCCTACAGCCTCGCCGCGGCGCGGGTGGTGCTGGTGGCCGGGCTGGGCCTGCAGGCCTTGCTTGCCCTGACCGTGGGTACGCTTTTCCTGACCGGACCGAAGGAGGGCCGGGCGGTGACGCCGGTCTGGCATCTCCACTTCGTGGGCTTCATCATCGGCGGCCTGACGGCCGCGCCGGTGGGCTGGCCGGGGCTCGGTCTCGCGATCCTGGCGTTCTGCGCGCCCGTGGCGGCGGCCATCTGGCTCGGCTCTCTCCTCCAGTTCGTCCGGCGCGTGCCGCCCGCGCCGCTGCGCCCGCTGCTCGCCATCCACCTCGCGCCTGCGGCGCTGCTGGGTCTGGTTTCGCTGAACCAGGGCATGCCGATGGTCGCGACGGCCTGCGGGGCAGTCGGAGGGGTTTTTCTGGTAATCCTCGTCGCCTCCGGCCGCTGGTTGCTGGCCTCCGGCTTCAGCCCGCTCTGGGGCGCGCTGACCTTTCCGCTCGCCGCCTATGCGGGGCTGCTGCTGAACCTGTGGCCGATCGCAGGCGGGGTGCTTCTGGTCGCGGCGGTGCTGGCCATTCCGCCCATCGCGGTCAGGATCCTGCAGGACTGGGCGAAGGGAAACCTCGCCGTCCGCACCAACGCGGCCGAAGCCTGATCCGCGGGTTCATCCGCGCCAGCCGACCGCCATGCGGGCGTTCCCCTTCGGCGGCGTGACGCCCGGATGGGCTGTCCGCCTGAGGAAATCACGTCCTGCCCGCACCGTTGCCACGGCGGCTCCGCGGCATGCCGGCGGATCGCCGGTTTTCCCCTTGCCTTCCCCGCCAACGCGTGAAACAGGGAACCGCCAAACGATCCCATCCAAGGAATGTCCCATGGAGATTCGCGAGGCTCTCACCTTCGACGACGTCCTTCTCGTTCCCGCGGCCAGCTCTGTGCTGCCGTCGGACGCGGACACCTCGACCTTCGTCACGAAGGCGATCCGCATGAATATCCCGCTGCTGTCCTCGGCCATGGACACGGTGACCGAGGGGCGCATGGCCATCGCCATGGCGCAATCGGGCGGGATCGGCGTGATCCACCGCAACCTCGGCATCGAGGAACAGGCGCGCGAGGTCAGCCGGGTGAAGCGTTTCGAGAGCGGCATCGTCTATGCCCCGATCACGCTGCGCCCCGAGCAGACGCTCGCCGATGCCAAGGCGCTGCAGGAACGCTACAACGTGACGGGCTTCCCGGTGGTCGACGAGAGCGGCCGGGTCGTCGGCATCGTGACCAACCGCGACATGCGCTTCGCCAACGACGACCGCACGCCGGTCAAGGTGATGATGACCTCGGATAACCTCGCCCTCCTGCAGGAGCCAGCGGACCGCGACACGGCGATCAGCCTGATGAAGGCGCGCCGCATCGAGAAGCTTCTGGTGACGGACGGGCAGGGCAAGCTCACGGGCCTTCTCACGCTGAAGGATACCGAGAAATCGGTGCTGAACCCCCATGCCTGCAAGGACGAGCTGGGCCGCCTTCGCGTCGCCGCGGCCTCGACCGTCGGCGACGCCGGCTTCGACCGCAGCCGGGCGCTGATCGAGGCGGGCGTGGATATGGTGGTGATCGACACGGCGCACGGCCACTCCGAAGGCGTGGCGAAGGCGGTGGAGCGGATCAAGGGGTTCTCGAATTCGGTGCAGGTGGTCGCGGGCAACGTCGCCACCGCCGCGGCCACCCGCGCGCTGATCGCGGCCGGCGCCGATGCGGTCAAGGTGGGCATCGGGCCGGGCTCGATCTGCACCACGCGGATCGTGGCGGGCGTGGGCGTGCCGCAGCTGACCGCGATCATGGATTCCGCGCAGGCGGCCGGCGACATCCCGGTGATCGCCGACGGCGGGATCAAGTTCTCGGGCGACTTCGCCAAGGCGATCGCCGCGGGCGCCTCCTGCGCCATGGTCGGCTCGGCCATCGCCGGGACCGACGAGAGCCCGGGTGAGGTCATCCTCTACCAGGGCCGCAGCTTCAAGAGCTATCGCGGCATGGGCTCGCTCGGCGCGATGGCCCGCGGCTCGGCCGACCGCTATTTCCAGAAGGATGCGGCCTCGGACAAGCTGGTGCCGGAAGGAATCGAGGGGCAGGTGCCCTACAAGGGCCCCGCCTCGGCGGTGATCCACCAGATGGTCGGGGGCCTCCGCGCCGCCATGGGCTATACCGGCAACCGCACCGTGGCCGAGATGCGGCAGGGCTGCAGCTTCGTCCGTATCACGGGCGCGGGGCTGAAGGAGAGCCACGTCCACGACGTCCAGATCACCCGGGAGTCGCCGAACTATCGGCTGGGCTGATCGCGGGCCCGAGGAATACGAGCCAGAGGCGGAGGGCAAGGCACCCGTCCGGGAAATCAGGCCCGAGCCGTCCGGATCATGCGGGCCGTGCCGGAGGACGACACCTCCGCCACGGCTCGCCCCGCCTAACGCGCGAAGCGGGCCCTACCCTCGGCCAGCTCGTCCAGCAGGCGGGCCATCAGGCCGAACTGCTCTTCGGCACGTGCGCCGTCCCAGCGCACGGGGTCGATCATCCGGTCGTGGAAGAGTCCTTCGCAGCCATGGAAGGCCAGCATCGCCTCTCGTGGGCAGCGGCCGAACATCCTTCGCACCACGTCGCGCAATTCGAGCAGCGGTGCCATGAAATGCGGATCCTCGGTCAGCGCCGCGAAGATGCCGGAGGAGGGCGCTTCCGTCTGCTTCATGATCTCGCGCACCACTTCGACATAGGTCCTCGCGCCGGCCATCGCCTGGGCCTCACCCCCGTCTTCGGCCCAGCCGGGGCTGCGCCGGTCCATCTCGTCGCGAAATCCGCTGACGTGATCCTGCACGAGGGCGCGCAGCAGGGCGTGCTTGCTCGGGAAGTGGTAGAGGAGGCCGCCTTTCGACAGGCCGGCCGCGGCAGCCACCGCCTCGAGCGACATGCCGGCCGGCCCGACGGTGCGGCTCAGCAACTCTGCCGCCTCGAGCAGTCGCTTGCGGGCATCCCCGCCCATTTTCTTTCGCGGCTTCGGACCTAGCTCAGGCAAACTGCAGCTTCCTTCGCCAATTGACTTGACCGTCCGGACGGTACAGAAAATGGGGCGAGTGTCAACATCAGCCGACGCGACATGCGGTCCCGCGGCAGCCCTTGGAGAGTCGAATGGTCAAGCGCCTCATCATTGCAGTGATCCTGCTTGCCGTGATCGTGGGCGGGATCGTCGGCTTCAACATGTTCCGCGACCAGGCGATCTCGGATTTCTTTGCCAACCGGAAGCCGGCGCCAGTCACTGTATCGACCTCGATCGCCGAGGCGATCACCTGGAAGCCGGGGATCGAGGCCATCGGCACGGCCGTGGCGGCGCAAGGCGTCGATCTTGCCGTCGAGGCAGGCGGCACGGTGCGCGAGATCCTGTTCCAGGCCAACGAGCATGTGGAGGAAGGGCAGAAACTGCTGCAGATTTCCGAGCGCGAGGAACTGGCCGATCTGGCCGCGGCGGAAGCGGCGGCGGAACTGGCCGAAACCGAACTGGAGCGCGCAAGGACGCTGCAGCAGCGCGGCGTGTCTGCAATCAACAATCTGGATACGGCGCAGGCCGAGGCCGCCTCGGCGCGGGCACAGGTCGCCAAGATCCGCGCGATGCTGCAGCAGAAGGAACTGACCGCGCCCTTCGCCGGCGTGATCGGCATTCCGCAGGTGGATGTGGGCGGCTACGTGACCGCCGGAACGGTCTACGCCACGCTTCAGGATCTTGACGCGATGCGGGTGGATTTCGCCCTGCCCGAGCAGCAGATCAGCCTGGTCCAGCCCGGGATGCCCGTGACAGTGGCTTCCGAGGCCGGCAGCTACAGTGCCAGCGGCAAGATCACCGGCGTCGAGCCGAAGGTCGATCCGAACTCGCGCCTCGTGACGGTGCGGGCGGAGGTCGGAAACGAGACCGGCCGCATCTATCCCGGGCAGTTCCTGCGCGTGCGGGTCGAACTGCCCGACGAGGAGAAGGTCATCGCGCTGCCGCAGACGGCGCTGATGTCGAGCCTCTACGGCGATTCCGTCTACGTCGTGCGGGACGCCGAGGAAGAGGGGCAGAAGATCGTCGAGCAGGTCTTCGTGAAGGCCGGGCGGCGGGACGGCGAGATGATCGAGGTCGCTTCGGGTCTCGAACCCGGAGACGAGGTGGTGAACAGCGGGCAGAACCGGCTGTCGGGCGGCGCGCCGGTGGCGGTGGACAACACCGTCCAGCCCGTGGCCCAGGCCCAGCCCGAGTCCGAATGAGGCAGCGATGAACATTTCCGAGATCTTCATCCGCCGCCCCGTTGCCTCGACGGTCCTTGCGAGCTTCATCCTGCTGCTCGGCTTCTATTCCATCGTGAACCTGCCGGTGCGCCAGTATCCGGAGGTGGAGGAGACGGTCGTCACCATCACCACCACCTATCCCGGTGCCGCGCCCGAGCTGATACAGGGCTTCATCACCGCGCCCATCGCGCGTGCGGTCGCCACGACCGAGAACATCGACTACGTGACGAGCCAGAGCCGGCCCTCGGCCTCGGTCGTCTCGGTGCAGATGAAGCTCGGCGCCGACTCCGACGTGGCGCTGACCGAGGTGCTCGCCAAGGTGCAGCAGGTCAGGGGAGAACTGCCCTCCGAAGCCGAGGATCCGGTGATCGTGAAGGGCACCGGCGACAATTTCGCGCTGATGTATCTGGCCGCGCTCAATCCCAACATGTCCGCCGAGCAGATGACGGAATATCTCGAGCGGGTGATCCGCCCGCGCATGTCCACCATCGAGGGCGTGGCGGAGATCGAGATCATCGGTGCTGCGGAATATGCGATGCGGGTCTGGATCGACCCGATGAAGCTTGCCGCGCGCAACGTCACCGCCCCCGAGGTTCTGAGCGCGATCCGGGCGTCGAACTTCCTCTCGGCGCCGGGCAAGACCGAGGGCGAGTATTTCGCCCGGTCGATCAAGCTTCAGTCGACCCTGCAGACGCCCGAGGCCTTCGGCGCGCTGCCGATCCGCTCGGACGGGGACGAGGTCGTGCGGCTGAGGGACGTGGCGGACGTACAGCTGTCCTCGGCCGAGCCCGACAGCATCGTGACATTCAACGGAGAGCCCGGCACCTTCATCGGCATCTTCCCGACGCCCGCCGCGAACCCGCTGACGACGGCGGCGGCCGTCATCGAGGAACTGCCCGCCATCAACGCGACCCTGCCGCGCGGCATGGAGATCAACCTCGTCTACGACTCGACCGAGACGATAACCGCCTCGATCGTCGAGGTCTTCAAGACGCTGGGAGAGGCCGTCGCCATCGTGGTGGTGGTGATCCTGCTCTTCCTCGGCTCGTTCCGCTCGGTGCTGATGCCCATCGTGACCATCCCGCTCTCGCTGATCGGTGTCTGCGGGGTGCTTCTGGCGCTCGGCTATTCGATCAACCTCCTGTCGCTTCTGGCGATGGTGCTGGCCATCGGCCTCGTGGTGGATGACGCGATCGTGGTGGTCGAGAACATCCACCGTCACATCGACGAGGGGATGAAGCCATATCACGCGGCGCTGAAGGGCATGCGCGAGATCACCGGTCCGGTGATCGCGATGACGATCACGCTCGCCGCGGTGCTCGCGCCACTCGGCTTCTCGGGCGGGCTGACCGGATCGCTCTTTTCCGAATTCGCCTTTGCGCTGGCGGGGTCGGTGATCATCTCGGGCGTGGTGGCCCTTACGATCACCCCCATGATGTCCGCCCGCCTGCTGAAGGAGGGCAGCGGCAGCCGCTTCCAGCGCATCGTGGACCGGACGCTGGAGGGGACGGCCAACTGGTATGAACGACGGGTCTCGTCCTCGCTCGACTACCGGCCGGTCACGCTGCTGATGGTGGTGGCGCTGGTAGGCGCGACGGGCTTCATGTTCCTCAACACCACGAGCGAACTGGCGCCGGAAGAGGATCAGGGCGCGATGTTCGCGATCCTGAACGGGCCGCGCTACGCCACGAAGGAATACACCCAGCTCTACACCGACCGGATCTCGGACGTGACGAGCGACATCGCCGAGGTGAAGACCGAGTTCTCGATCGCGGGCTTCGGCGGGCAGGCCAACCAGGGCATCTACATCTGGGTGCTCGACGAATGGGCCGACCGCGACCGCAGCCAGGCCGAAGTGCAGCAGGAGGTGCAGTCCCTGCTCGATCCGGTTCCGGGCATGCAGGGCTTCGTCTTTGCCCCGCCCACGCTGCCGGGAACAGGTGGCGGCCTGCCGATCTCGATGGTCCTTCAGTCGATCCAGTCGCCGGACCGGGTGTTCGAGATCGCGGAGGAGATCCGCAGGCGGGCCGAAGCCTCGGGGCGGTTCATCGCGGTGCAGAACTCGCTGTCCTTCGATGCGCCCGAGGTGGTGGCCACCATCGACCGCGACCGGGCCGCGACGCTGAACGTGCCGATCTCGGACATCGGCAACACGCTGGGCCTTCTGGTCGGTGGCGCCTCGGTCTCGCAGTTCGACCGGGACTCGAACAGCTATGACATCATCCCGCAGGTGCCGCGCGACTGGCGCAACAACCCCGAGCGGCTGAGCCAGTTCTTCGTCCGGTCCGCCTCGGGCGCGATGGTTCCGCTGACCTCGGTCGTCAGCTTCGAGACGGGTGCCGCGGCGGCCTCGATCGAGCAGTTCAACCAGCTGAACTCCGCCACGATCTCGGCGCTACCCATGATAGGCGTGTCGACCGGCGACGGACTGGCCGAGTTGCAGCAGATCGCGAACGAGGTCATGCCCGACGGCTTCTTCCTCGACTATTCCGGACAGTCGCGGCTCGAGGTCGAGCAGGGCAACACGATCCTGCTGGCCTTCGCCGCCGCAGTGCTGGTGATCTACCTCGTGCTTGCCGCGCAGTTCGAGAGCTTCCGCGACCCGTTCATCATCATGATGTCGGTGCCGCTCTCGATCTTCGGCGCGATCCTGCCGCTGAACCTCGGGCTGGGGACGCTGAACATCTACACTCAGGTGGGCCTGATCACGCTGATCGGCCTCATCACCAAGCACGGAATCCTGATGGTCGAATTCGCCAACCAGCAGAGGGAAGTGCAAGGTCTGAACCGGCGCGACGCGATCGTCGCCGCGGCCAAGGTGCGCCTGCGTCCGATCCTGATGACGACGGCGGCCATGGTGCTCGCCGTGGTGCCTCTGATCATCGCAGAGGGCGCCGGCGCGGAGGCCCGTCAGGCGATCGGCGTCGTGATCTTCACCGGCCTGCTGATCGGGACCTGCTTCACGCTGTTCGTGGTGCCGATGTTCTACACCTTCATCTCGAAGCCGGACAAGGAATGGCAGGAGCATCGCGCGCTGCTGGAGGCGCGCGAGGCCTCGGCCTGAGACACCCGGAGGAGCGGCCGGGGGAGGGGCTGTCTGCCCCTCCCCCGGACCCCCGCCCCGAGGATACTTGAGCAAGAGTGAAGGGGGCGCCGCGTCCGGGCGGAGGCGGCGCCGCCGGCTTTTCGGTCGATTGCGTGCAGAAGGGCGCCCGCCTGAAGAAGGCCGCGCCCTTGGCATTCCGGCCGGTTTCGCGCAGAAGGGCGCGCGACAGGCGGAGGCGGCGATGACCCGGCAATTCAGTTTCGAGCTCAAGGCGACCGACGGGCGCGCGCGGACGGGGGTGATCTCGACGCCGCGCGGCGAGATCCGCACGCCCGCCTTCATGCCGGTCGGCACGGCCGGAACCGTGAAGGCCATGCTGCCCGAGAGCGTGCACGCGACGGGGGCGGACATCCTGCTCGGCAACACCTACCATCTCATGCTGCGCCCGACCGCCGAGCGCGTGGCGCGGATGGGCGGGCTGCACTGCTTCATGAACTGGGACCGGCCGATCCTGACCGATTCCGGCGGCTTTCAGGTGATGAGCCTCGCGGATCTCAGGAAGCTGACCGAGGAGGGCGTGACCTTCCGCTCGCACATCGACGGCTCGAAGCACCACCTGAGCCCCGAGCGCAGCATGGAGATCCAGCGGCTTCTGGGTTCGGATATCGTGATGGCCTTCGACGAATGCCCGGCTCTGCCCGCGACCGAGGAGGCGGTGGCTGCATCCATGCGCCTCTCGATGCGGTGGGCGCTCCGGTCGCGCGAGGCCTTCGGCGACCGGCCCGGCCATGCGCTTTTCGGGATCATGCAGGGTGGCGTCACGCGCGAGCTGCGCGAGGAGAGCGCCGCGGCGCTGCGCGAGATCGGCTTCGAGGGCTATGCCATCGGCGGTCTCGCCGTGGGCGAGGGGCAGGAGGCGATGTTCGGCGTGCTCGACTATGCGCCCACGTTCCTGCCCGAGGACAGGCCGCGCTACCTGATGGGAGTCGGCAAGCCCGACGATATCGTGGGCGCCGTCGAGCGCGGGGTGGACATGATGGATTGCGTTCTGCCCTCGCGGTCGGGCCGCACCGGGCAGGCCTTCACGCGGCGGGGCGTGGTCAACATCAAGAACGCGCGCCACATGGACGATCCGCGCCCGCTGGATGAGCACTGCCCTTGCCCGGCCTGCCGCAGCTACTCGCGCGCCTATCTGCATCACGTCTTCCGGGCGCAGGAGATCATCGCCTCGATGCTGCTGACCTGGCACAACCTGCACTACTATCAGGAGCTGATGCAGGGCCTGCGGGATGCCATCGCGGAGGGCGGGCTTTCGGCCTTCGTCGCGGGCTTCCACGCACAGCGCGCCGAGGGCGATATCGAGACCCTCTGACTTCCCGCTTCCCGAGATCCGATCCGGTTCCACCCCGCAAGCGTCATGACGGCTTTGACGGGGCCGCATGGCGGCAGCCGTTGGCGCGGCAGCGGCAGCCCTTATGTCGGAGCGACACGGATCAAGGACCTGATGGATGACAGAGAAACTCTTCACCCCTATCGCCTTCGGCGACCTCACGCTGAAGAACCGGGTCGTCATGGCGCCGCTCACCCGCAACCGGGCCGATCCCGAGGGCGACGTGCCGACGGACCTGACGGTGGAATATTACAGCCAGCGCGCGGGGGCGGGGCTGATCGTCACCGAAGGATCGCAGATCTCGCCCGAGGGCAAGGGCTACGCCTGGACGCCCGGCATCTACTCCGAGGCGCAGGTCGCGGCCTGGCGCAAGGTGACCGAGGCGGTCCATGCGCGGGGCGGCAGGATCGCGATCCAGCTCTGGCACGTCGGCCGCATCAGCCACACGAGCCTCCTCGACGGCCGGCAACCCGTTGCGCCCTCGGCCCTGACGGCTGCCTCGCGCACCTTCGATGGCAGCCAGTTCGTCGAGACCTCCGCTCCGCGCGCCCTGGACGAGGCGGAGATTGCGCGCGTGGTCGAGGACTATCGCCACGCGGCGCGGAATGCGAAGGCCGCAGGTTTCGACGCGGTCGAGATCCACGGCGCGAACGGCTACCTGATCGACCAGTTCCTGCGCGACACGTCGAACACGCGCACCGACGCCTATGGCGGCAGCCAGGAGAACCGCGTGCGGTTCCTCGACGAGGTGGTGGGCGCGGTCGTCTCGGAAATGGGGGCAGGGCGCACCGGCATCCGCCTCTCGCCGTTCTCGAACGCCAATGACGTGGGGCTGGACAGCGACACGCTGGGCCTGTTCTCGAAGGCCATCGACGTGCTGAACCGGCACGGGCTCGCCTTCCTGCACATGGTCGAGGGCCAGACCGGCGGGCCGCGCGACTGGCCCGAAGGGGCGCTCGAGACGCTGCGCGGCCGGTTCCACGGCACCTACATCGCCAACAACGGCTACGGCCGGGACCTTGCGGTGGCCGCGGTCGCAAGCGGGAAGGCCGACATGGTCGCCTTCGGCAAGCTCTACATCTCGAACCCCGACCTTGCCGAGCGGCTCGCCGCCGGGGCGCCGCTCGCGCCGCTGCCGACAGAGGGCCTCTATGGAGGCGGCGCGCAGGGCTACACGGACTATCCGGCACTTGTTCCGGCGGCCTGACGCCGCTCCGGAAGATCGCCTCTCGGGGCCTCACCGGACGCGCGAATGGAGCGCGTCCGGGGTCAGGATCCCCCTCTTCCTTGCCCCTGTCACGCGGCGGGGAAGAGGTGCTTCGGGCGCAGGTGTCGCGCGATGCGGCCGCATGAGGCACGGACTTTGCACAAACTAGCACCGAAAGATGACTTGTTGCCGGCCGAAAGCCGGGCCAGACTTTGCGGCAAGTCGTATCGGGGGTCAGGTTGACAGCAGGACGCCTCGCCACCAGATATCGTAGTGACTGTCCGGGGAAGGCCGAGTGCTGCCGATTGGCCGGGGCCGGAGCCTTCCTGCATCGAAGGAAAAGACATGACTGAACAGCTTCCCAACAGCTATCCCGTGCTGCCGCTGCGCGACATCGTGGTTTTCCCCCACATGATCGTGCCGCTGTTCGTCGGACGCGAGAAGTCGGTCCGTGCGCTCGAGGAGGTGATGGCCGACGACCGCCAGATCCTGCTGTCCTCGCAGATCGATCCGTCGGTCGATGATCCGTCCACGGAAGGCATCTACCGCGCAGGCGTGCTCGCCAACGTGTTGCAACTGCTGAAGCTTCCCGACGGAACCGTCAAGGTTCTGGTCGAGGGCAAGAGCCGCGTGCGCATCACCGAGTTCCTGACCAACGAGTCCTTCTTCGAGGCCCGGGCCGAGCGCCTGAGCGAGGAGCCGGGCGATCAGGCGACGGTGGACGCTCTGCTGCGCGCCGTGGCGGAAGAATTCGAGCGCTACGCCAAGATCAAGAAGAACATCCCCGAGGAGGCGCTGGCCGCCGTGTCCGAGACGCGCGACGCGGCCCGGCTGGCTGACCTCGTGGCGGGGCATCTCGGGATCGACGTGGCGCAGAAGCAGGCGCTGCTCGAGACGCTGGACGTCGCCGAACGGCTGGAGCGCGTCTACGGCCACATGCAGGGCGAGATGTCGGTCCTGCAGGTCGAGAAGAAGATCAAGACCCGCGTGAAGAGCCAGATGGAGCGCACGCAGCGCGAGTACTACCTGAATGAGCAGATGAAGGCCATTCAGAAGGAACTCGGCGACGGCGAGGACGGCCAGAACGAGGTCGCCGAGCTGGAAGAGCGCATCGCGCGGACCGAACTGTCCAAGGAGGCGCGCGAGAAGGCCGAGGCCGAGGTCAAGAAGCTGAAGTCGATGTCGCCGATGTCGGCCGAGGCCACGGTGGTGCGCAACTATCTCGACTGGCTCCTCGGCGTGCCGTGGGGCGTGAAGTCGCGCACCAAAAAGGACCTGACAAAGGCGCAGGCGGTGCTCGATGCCGATCACCACGGGCTCGAGAAGGTCAAGGAACGGATCGTCGAATACCTCGCCGTGCAGGCGCGGTCGGCGAAGCTCAAGGGTCCGATCCTCTGCCTCGTCGGCCCTCCGGGCGTCGGCAAGACCTCGCTCGGCCGGTCGGTAGCCAAGGCGACGGGGCGCGAGTTCATCCGCATCAGCCTCGGCGGCGTGCGCGACGAATCCGAGATCCGCGGCCACCGGCGCACCTACATCGGCTCGATGCCCGGCAAGATCATCCAGGCGCTGAAGAAGGCCAAGACCACGAACCCGCTCATCCTGCTCGACGAGATCGACAAGATGGGGCAGGACTTCCGCGGCGATCCGGCCTCGGCCATGCTGGAGGTGCTGGATCCGGAACAGAACTCGACCTTCGTGGACCACTATCTCGAGGTGGAATACGACCTGTCGAACGTGATGTTCCTGACCACGGCGAACAGCTACAACATGCCGTCGCCGCTTCTGGACCGGATGGAGATCATCCCGCTCGCGGGCTACACCGAGGACGAGAAGCGCGAGATCGCCAAGCAGCACCTGATCCCGAAGCAGATCGCGAACCACGGTCTGAAGAAGGGCGAGTTCAAGGTCACCGACACCGCGCTGACCGAGATCATCCGCACCTACACCCGCGAGGCGGGCGTGCGGAACCTCGAGCGCGAGATCGCGAAGCTCGCGCGGAAGGCCGTGACCGAGATCGTGAAGGGCGCGACCAAGGCTGTCGAGGTGACGCCCGAGAAGCTCGAAGGCTATCTGGGGGTCAAGCGCCACCGCTATGGCCTCGCCGAGAAGGAGGATCAGGTGGGCGTGGTGACGGGCCTCGCCTGGACCTCGGTTGGCGGCGAGCTTCTGTCGATCGAAGCGCTGCGCCTGCCGGGCAAGGGTCGGATGAAGACCACCGGCAAGCTCGGCGACGTGATGAAGGAGTCCATCGACGCGGCCTCGAGCTTCGTGCGCTCGATCTCGCCGGAACTGGGCGTGAAGCCGCCGAAGTTCGAGGCGGTCGACATCCACGTCCACGTTCCCGAGGGTGCCACGCCCAAGGACGGGCCCTCGGCCGGTGTCGCGATGGTGACCTCGATCGTCTCGGTGCTGACCGGCATCCCGGTCCGCAAGGATATCGCGATGACCGGCGAGGTGACGCTGCGCGGCAACGTGCTGCCGATCGGCGGGCTGAAGGAGAAGCTGCTGGCTGCGCTCCGGGGCGGCATCAAGACCGTGCTCATCCCCGAGGAGAACGCCAAGGATCTGGCAGAGATCCCGGACAACGTGAAGGAAGGGCTTCGGATCGTGCCCGTGGCTCATGTCCGCGAGGTGCTGCGAGAGGCGCTGGTGCGGATGCCCGAGCCCGTGGAATGGGACGAGGAGGCCGAGGAGGCCGCGGCCGCAGCGCGGCGTCTCGAGCGGGAGGCCTCTCCGTCCGCGACGGCACACTGATTGCCTGCACGACGGCATGAGGGCGCGGCTTCGGCCGCGCCCTTTTCCTTTCGGGCGGCGCTGTCGACACGGTTCCCAAGCCCATAACCATGGCGTAGCTTCGCCCGGACGAGTCCCCGATCAGGAAAGCGGATGATGAGCAAGACACCCAGAAGCGACGACGGAGCGCGTCCGGCGAAGAAGGCGAAGGTCGCTCCGGCGGGGGCAGCGGATGCGTCCGAGGCTCCGGCGGCCCCTGTGCTTCGTCGGAAGGACATGGTCGACATGATCGTCTCCGCGACCGGTGCGAAGCGGAAGGACGTGCGGCAGATCGTCGAACTGACGCTCGGGACCATCGGCGATGCCCTCGCGCGCGGCGACAGCCTGATCCTTCCGCCGCTCGGCCATCTGTCAGTGCATCGTCGCGGACCGGCCGAAGGACCGGCCAGGATGTTGCTCCGCCTGCGGCGCGGAACGGGTCAGGATGAGGCCTCGGCAGAGGACGAAAAAGAATCTCCGGAGGCCCTTGCAGAGCCGAAGAAGTGACTGTAATACCCGCGGCATCGGGCGATTAGCTCAGCGGTAGAGCGCTTCGTTCACATCGAAGATGTCAGCGGTTCAAATCCGTTATCGCCCACCATACGCTTCTTTCGAAGTCCGCGACCCTCGGGTTCGCGGATTTTGTCTTTCCTGACCGGAATGTTCCTCGGGCGCAGGCGCCAAGGGCACCCGGCAGGACATGTTCCGGCTTGCGAAACATCCTCCGGCTGAGGTAGAGGGCAGGCCGCGGGTGGTTAGCTCAGTTGGTAGAGCGTCTCGTTTACACCGAGAATGTCGGGGGTTCGAGTCCCTCACCACCCACCATCCCTTCGTCGACCCCCCCCCGCGATGCCGGAAAGCGCATGCAGATCCGCCGGGCGGGTGGATGCGTTCCGGCTTCCGGATCCAACTCAGGTCCGTTGCCCCGGGGACCGGCTGCGGAACCAGCCACCGGCGGCGATGTAAACCCGTCCGGATCGCGGATGACCGTCACGCTCGAGCCTGACCTCCCGAGCGTGACGTTCCCTGTCAGGAGCCCGCGCTCTCCGGCGCGGCCTTCGGTGCGAAGGCCGAGAGCGTGCCGGCGTCGCCGAAATAGATCGTCTGGTGCGGGAACGGGATCTCGATGTTCCGTTCATCGAAGATGCGCTTGATGATCTCGTTGTAGGCCCGACCCACGGCCCACTGTTTGCCCGGAACGGTCTTGATCCGTGCGCGCAGGATGATCGCGCTGTCCGCGAACGTGTCGAGGCCAAGCCATTCCAGCTCGGCAAGGATACTGGCGGCATGATCGGGGTTGCGGCGCAGTTCGGCGAAGGCGTCGAACATCGCGACCTTCACCTTGTCCACGTTCTCCTTGTAGGCCACGCCCATGTCGCAGAGGAAGAACGAGAAATCGCGCATGAAGTTGGACACCATGTCCACCGACGAGAACGGGATGATGTGGAAGATGCCGTTCACGTCGCGAAGGCTGACGGAGCGCACCGTCAGCCGCTCGACCACGCCTGACGTTCCCGCCACCGTCACCACATCGCCGACGTTGATCGCATTCTCGAACTGGATGAAGACCCCGGTGATGATGTCCTGCACGAGCTTCTGGGCACCGAAGCCGATGGCGAGCCCCAGTACGCCGGCCGAGGCAAGGAGCGGCCCGATGTTGAGGCCGATCTCGGACAGGCAGAACATCAGCGTAACGACCACCAGCGCGATGGTGGCGGCGTTGCGCAGCAGCGAGAGCAGCGTCTGCTCGCGCGAGGTGGCGACATGGCCGAAGGCCGGGTTCAGGCGGTAGTCGATCCACGAGGACAGGGCGATCCAGATCGCGAAGGCCACGGCCAGAATGGCCGAGACGGCAATCGTCGTGCCGATCAGGTTCCGACCGAGCGGGCTCTCGAGCCAGCCGCCCACGTCGACGACACCGATCGTGTGCAGGGTGAAGAACAGGACGACGACCACGATCAGCAGCCGCAGGATCAGCAGCACCTGCGGCACGAACCGGTTCAGCCGGCGCTCGAGCAGGGGCAACCGCTCGTTCGCGGAACTCGGCAGCCGCACACCGTGCGAAATCGTCCGCGCCAGCGCGCCGGAGAGGAAGAAGCCCACGACGAGCACGGCCAGGATGCGGAGGGAGGCGAAGGTCGGCCCCATCGCATCCTCGCCCGAGGCGACGAGCGAGAGCATGAGGAGGATCGCGAGATAGGCGAGGGCGAACCAGTGCCAGGATTGTGCGAGGGCAACGAGGGCGGGTGAGCGACGGGTGCGTTTGTGCCGCTCGCGAGGAGGCTCGACCGCGGGTTCGGGATCGGGAGGCGGCGGCGCCTCCGCCGTTCCGGCCGCGATGTCGGCGGCCAGGTGCGGGTCGATCTGTTGTGTGCTCGAAGCCTGCGGCGGTGCGCTCTCGCCCAGGGATTGCCTGGGATAGACCGGCTGCGTCTCGCGCAGCAGCCACTCCGCCACGGGCTTGCGGTTCCGGATCGCGAGGAAGGCCAGGAACAGCACGCCGACGATGGTGATGAGCGCCGAGACGGCGCGCGCGGCGGACACGGAGGCACTTTCCTCCACGATGGGAACGACAAGAAGCTGGCCGTAGCCGAGAAGCGCGATGCTGAAGCTCATCGCGGCGGCGAGGTATCCTGCGGCGTGGTCTCCGAGGGCCACGATGCGCAGGTCCCGCGTCGACGGCGACAGGACGAAGCGCATGGCCGTGCGCGAGAGTTCCACCACGAGGAAGGCGTTCAGGTAAAGCGTCTGCCGGATGCCGATCTGTCCCGCGTTGCCGATGACGGTGATCGCTATGACATACCCGATCGCCCAGGCGCCGACCACGATCAGGACATCCATGGCGAGCGCCCCGAGATAGAGCAGCATGCGCCCGCCCGCGCTGGCCGACCGCGCCTTCGCGCCCATGCGGCGATAGGTGGGGATCACCGCCCGCCGCAGGAGGTTGAAGATGACGGCCGTTGCCAGGATGAGAAGCAGCAGCTCGACGAAGGCGCTGCCCAGCACGCCGAGGTCGAGGCGGGAGAGACCGTCGAACAGCTCCGGCGAGGCCTTCAGCGCGGTCCAGAGGCTGCTCACGCTGGTTGCCACGGATTCGGCGGCGTTCTGGGTGAAGAGGGCGGCCGACCGACCGAAGGACAGGATCTCGTCCGAGGCGGCGGCCGGCTCGGGGGCATCCGCGGCTGCGGCGGCGCGCTCGAGCTCGGCGATGAGTTCGGCCCGCGCCGCGTCGTCCCGGAGCAGGTCGAGCAGCGTGGCCGCAGAGGTGGAGGCTGCGGCTTCGGATCCCGTGTCTTCGGCAGCCGGCGCCGTGAACTGTGCCAGCGCGGGATGAAGGGCGACCCCCTGGACGAGCAGGAAGATGAGGGCGGGAAGCAGCAAGGCTGCGCATCTTGTCGAAAGTCTGGTCATGGCGGTGCAAGAGAGTGCTCGCAACGCGCCTGCCAAGGTCACGGCGGCAAATTCCGCCGAACTGAAGCCGTGTAACGACCTCTTCCGGCCGAGGAATGTGCCTAGGGCCGGTGCCACCGCCAACGCGCGGGATCTCTTGAGGCAGGCGGGGGAGGTCCGGGCGAGGCCCGGAGATCCCTTGCGGTAGCGATGGGCCGCGGATCTTCTCACTCAAGCGGGTGAGGTCCGGGCGGCGCTTCGGAGATCTCCTCCGGCAGCATCGGGATTGGTGCCTCCGGCCGGAAGGTCTGGGCGGGACCTGGAAGATCCATGAGCCCTCCGGCAGGAATGACACCCCGCCCCGGCGCCGAACCGCTTGTCCTCGATCGCGCGGGACCGCTGGACGGCTGCTCCGGAAGAGAGATCGGGGCGGCCGCCGGACGCTGCGTCCCGATCCCGGTCCCGGAGCAAAGGGTTGCGGGAATGCTGCCGCATGCTAGAGGTCGGGGGATTTCAGAGATGGTGAGGCGTGATGCGTCTGGAATCGGCAGCGAGCGGGCGGCAGATCGGTTTCGTCCGACGCGCGCGCCTTGGCAGGGAACAGAAGCGGGCGCCGTGACGTTCCCCGTGGCATGCGGGGCGGGTCATGCCTGGGCGCGCCTTGCGCCGTCTGCGCAGGCGCGCGCGTCGTGATCGTCGGAGTGGGGCTGACAGTAAATTGGTTGCAACGAGATCGACCCCATCCTCGGCGCCGGCCCTCGGACGCATGACCATCGAGACGTTGACCGAGACCAGGAGCAGACTCGAGGCCGTGGCAAGCTCGGGTCGGCTCGACATGAAGGAGGTCGAGGCGCTCGACACCGCAGGCGCCTGGGCGATCCTGCAGGCGAAAAAGCGCGCCGAAGCCGAAGGCCGCCCCTTCGAGATCGTGAACCTGACCGAAGCCCACCGTCACCTGCTCGCGACCGTGGCCGAAGCCATGCCCGAACCCGAGCCGAGGCGGCGAACGGTGCCGGGGCGGCCGGGAGACGGGCTTGCGCAGCTCGGCCGGGAGGTGACGGAGGGGCTGAGCGGAAGCCTCGGCTCGGTGGCGTTCCTCGGGCAGGTCGTGGCGCATCTCGGCGGGCTGCTGATCCACCCGAGGCGACTGCGCCTGACGCCACTCGTGCACCACATGCAGGAGGCGGGATGGAACGCCGTGCCCATCGTGTCCCTCATGGGGTTCCTCATCGGCATCGTGCTGGCCTTCCAGGGCTCGACCCAGCTGAAATCGTTCGGCGCTGAAGTCTATGTCGTGGATCTCGTCGCCATCTCGATCCTGCGCGAGCTGGGCATTCTGCTGACCGCCATCATCGTCGCGGGCCGCTCGGCCTCGGCCTTCACCGCTGCCATCGGCTCGATGAAGATGCGCGAAGAGATCGACGCGATGCGCGTCCTCGGTCTCGATCCCATCGACCGGCTGGTGCTGCCGCGCTTGCTGGCGCTCGTGATCCTGTTGCCGGCGCTCGGCTTCATCGCGTCGCTGGCGGGACTCGTGGGCGGTGGGCTGATGGCCTGGATCGACCTCGGCATCACGCCGGGCATGTTCCGCACCCAGCTGCTTGCGGATACCGACGTGAGCCATGCCATCATCGGTCTGGTGAAGGCGCCCTTCTTCGCCGTGATCATTGCGGTGATCGGCTGCCATCAGGGCATGCAGGTCTCGGGCAATGCCGAATCGCTCGGCCAGCACACGTCGCGTTCGGTGGTGCAGGCGATCTTCCTCGTGATCGTGGTGGATGCGCTTTTCTCGATCTTCTTCGCAGTCTGGGGGCTCTGATGGCCAAGGAAGTGCTGATCGAGGTTCGCGGGCTGAAGAACCAGTTCGGGCCGAACGTGATCCACGAGAACCTCGACCTCGACATCTACCGCGGAGAGGTTCTCGGCATCGTGGGCGGGTCGGGCACGGGCAAGTCCGTGCTGCTGCGCTCCATCGTGGGCCTGCAGCGGCCCGCCGCCGGCAGCGTGAAGGTTTTCGGCACCGACGTGCGCAAGGCGGACAAGGCCGAGATGGCGAAGGTCGAGAACCGCTGGGGCGTCATGTTCCAGGACGGGGCGCTCTTCTCCTCGCTGACCGTGCGCGAGAATGTCGAGGCCCCGATGCGCGAGCGTATCGGCCTCGACCCCGAAACGCGCAAGGCGCTGGCCGATCTGAAGATCGCCATGGTGGGCCTGCCGCCCAAGGCGCGCACGCTCTATCCCTCGGAGCTGTCGGGCGGGATGCGCAAGCGGGCAGGGCTCGCGCGCGCGCTGGCGCTCGACCCCGACATCGTGTTCCTTGACGAGCCGACCGCCGGCCTCGATCCGATCGGCGCGTCGGACTTCGACGCGCTGATCCGCAACCTTCAGACATCCCTGGGTCTTACGGTGTTTCTCGTGACGCACGATCTCGATACGCTGCATGCAACCTGCGACCGCATCGCGGTCCTGGCGGAAAGGAAGGTGCTGGTGACAGGAACCATCCGCGAGCTGATGGAGGTGGATCACCCCTGGGTCCGGGAGTATTTCCACGGGCCACGCGCCCATGCGGCGCTGTTGGCGGCGGAGGGCTGAGCCATGGAAACGCGTGCGCGATTCATCCTGATCGGCCTCTTCACGCTGCTCAGCGTGCTGGCGACGCTCGGGTTCCTGCTGTGGCTCGCGAAAGTGCAGCTCGACCGCAGCTATGCCGAATACGACATCCTCTTCGGCAGCGTCGAGGGCCTCGGACGGGCGAGCCCCGTGCGCTACAACGGCGTGGATGTGGGCGAGGTGCTTACGATCCAGGTCAACGAGGAGGATCCGTCGCTGGTCCGGGTCCGCGTTCAGATCGCCGCGACGACGCCGGTACGGACGGATACCCGCGCGCAGGTCGCCTCGCAGGGGGTGACGGGCGTGTCCTATGTCTCGCTTTCGGGGGGATCGGCGCCCGAGCCCCTGCGGGCGCAGGCGGACGAATGGCCGCCTGTCATCCCCTCCGAGCGGTCGGCGGTGCAGGCGCTCACTTCGGATGCGCCGACGCTGCTGGCCGAGGCGATCTCGCTTCTGAAGGACATCCAGACCTTCACGGGCCCGGAGAACCGGATGGCCGTCGAGAGCATCCTGACCAATGCCGATGCGTCCGTGCAGAACATCGCGGCGATCACGCGCGACGCGTCAGAGGCAACGCAGCGGCTCAACGATTTCACGAACCGCCTCGACCGGATGGCCGACCGGGCCGAGACGGCGCTGGCGACGCTCGAATCCTCGCTCGATGAGGCGCGAGCCGCGGCCTCGGCGGCACGCGACACATTCGAGACGGTGAACCGCGTCGTCGATCAGGACGTGCCACCCATGATCGCGCAGATCCGCAGCGCGGTCTCGGGCATCGAGCGGTCAGTGTCGGACATCCGGGACTTCGCCGACAACGGTCTTCCGCAATACACGGCGCTCGCCGCCGAAACCCGCCGGACGGTGACCAACTTCAACTCGCTGGTCGCGCAGATCTCGCGCGACCCGGCGCGGTTCTTCCTCGGCAACCAGACCCCGTCCTACAGGAGATGACGATGCGCGCCCTGACCCGACTTTCGCTCCTCGCCGTGGTGCTGACCCTCTCGGGCTGCGGTGCCGTGACGTCGCTGTCGCGCGCCTCCGAGCAACTCGACACCTACACCCTCTCGCCGCTTCCGGGCGCGGGCGGGGGCGGGTCGGGCCACATCGTCGTCGAGGCCGCCACCGCCGGTGGCGCGCTGGCCACCGACCGGATCCTCATCAAGCCCTCGCGTGTGCAGGCGCTGTATCTGCCCGATGCGCGGTGGTCGGATCCGGCGCCGGCGCTCATGCAGACCCTCCTCGTGGGATCGCTGCAGAACGCTGGCGGCTTCCGGCTGGTCGCACGCGAGGCCGCGGGGCTCGTGCCGGACTACACGCTGATGACCGAGTTGCGCGACTTCCAGGCCGAGGCGCCTCCGGGTGCGGTGCCGACGGTCCGGGTCGCCATGGTGCTGACGCTGATCCGCGAATCCGACCGCAGCGTGGCCTCGACCCGCCGCGTCGAGGCCGAGGCGCCGGCCGCATCGGACACGACGGGCGACATCGTGGTGGCCTTCGAGACGGCGGTGACCCAGGCGCTGGGGCAGGCGGTCGGCTGGGCGCGGGCGCAGGCGCGCTGAGCCTTCTCCGGCGCATGTCGTTTTCTGGACGCAAGCGCCGGAATCGGTTTCTGCATCTTCCGCGAAAAGCGTCATAAGGACGCAAAGCGGCGCTGTCGGAGGGTGCAACATGAACGAGGTCACGGGACGCAGGGCGCGGGGCGGCGGCGGCTCGGCGCGGCGGGCGGAACGCACCGCTGTCCGGATGGACACGGCGAAGTTCATCACGCGCAACATCCCGAACTTCGAGATCCTGAACGAGGAAGCGCTCCAGATCATCGAGTGGAACGCCGAGACCGTCCTCGAGGAGATCGGCGTCAACTTCCTCGAGAACCCGGCGGCGCTCCAGCGCTGGCGCGACGCGGGTGCCGACGTGCGCGGCGAGCGGGTGCATATCCCGCGCGGGCTCGCCCGCAAGCTCTGCGCCACGGCGCCCTCGAGCTTCACGCAACATGCCCGGAACCCCGAGCGGAACGTCGAGATCGGCGGGAAGAGCCTCGTGCTGGCGCCGGTCTACGGCCCTCCCTTCGTGCGCGACCACGAGGGCGGGCGCCGCTATGCCACGATGGAGGATTTCCGCAACTTCGTGAAGCTCGGCTACATGTCGAAGTGGCTGCACCACTCCGGCGGCACGGTCTGCGAGCCGACGGACGTTCCGGTGAACAAGCGTCACCTCGACATGCTCCACGCCCACATGACGCTCAGCGACAAGCCCTTCATGGGCTCGGTCACCGAACCGTCGCGGGCCGAGGATTCGGTCGAGATGGCGAAGCTGCTCTTCGGTGCGGACTTTGTTGACCAGAACACGGTGATGACCTCGCTCGTGAACATCAACTCGCCGCTCACCTTCGATGCGACGATGATGGGCGCGCTCGAGGTCTATGCCGCGGCCAATCAGGCGGCCATCGTCTCGCCCTTCATCGTGGGCGGAGCCATGGCGCCGGTGACGGTGGCGGGCACGCTGACGCAGGTGCTGGCCGAGGTGCTGGCCGGCGTGGCCTACAGCCAGCTGATCCGTCCCGGCGCGCCGGTGATCTTCGGCGCCTTCGTGACCTCGATCGACATGAACTCCGGCGCGCCTACCTTCGGCACGCCCGAGGCCTCGCACATCACCTACGGCGCGGGCCAGCTTGCCCGCCGTCTGGGGCTGCCCTATCGCTCGGGCGGGGCGTTCTGCGGCTCGAAGCTTCCCGATGCGCAGGCCGCCTACGAGACCGCGAATTCGCTGAACATGGCACTGCTTTCCGGCGTGAACTTCATGCTGCACGCCTGCGGCTGGCTGGAAGGCGGCCTCGTGTCGTCCTACGAGAAGTTCGTGATGGATGCGGACCAGCTCGGCACGCTCCACCATCTGGCGCAGGGCGTCGCGGTGGACGAGAACGGGCAGGGGATGGATGCGATCCGCGAAGTGGGTCCCGGCGGTCACTATCTCGGCTGCGCCCATACGCAGGCCAATTTCAAGTCTGCCTTCTGGCGGTCTGACCTCTTCGACTACAAGCCCTTCGAGACCTGGGAGGAAGAGGGAGCACGCGATACGGAAGTGCTTGCAGCCAGCCGGGTGAAGAAGCTTCTGGGAGACTACCAGCAGCCGTCGCTCGATCCGGCCGTGGCCGAATCGCTGTCCGACTACGTGGCGCGAAAGAAGCAGTCGATGCCCGACGCCTTCATCTGAAGGCAGCATCCGGAACGGGAAGGGCGCGGGCGGAATGGCCCGCGCCCTTCGTCATTCACCGGCAGCACATTACGGGCCGCCGGCTTCGGCACCACGGGTGCTTGGTGCGAGGCCGGATTGCCGGGTCCTGCGGACCTGCGCAGCCGTATGTCCCTGAAGAACCGCCTCTCTTGCGAGGCCGCGGGCCCTGCTTGCAGGATGCCTCACGGATCGGCCACGCCCGGCCCAGGTGTCACGGCAGGCACTGGATGAGGCGCGCCTCCGCGATGAGCGCGATCAGCACCTCTACATGATGGGTCACGGAGTAGGTGGTGTCCCCCGATGTCCGTTGCGCCTCCAGCCGCCGCTCTTCCTGGAGCAGCGCCGTTACCGCGCGCTCCGGCCGCTGGTCTTCCACCAGCCGGCGCAGGTCCCGCTCGCGCCGGTAGTCGGACAGGCCCAGCCGGGCTGCGCGCATGAGGAGCCGGGGGCGGCGGATTTCGGCGAGAAGGCTGCGGATTTCGGTCATGGGAATCTCCTCTGTCGGGGGTCGACAGATTGATCTGGTGCAACTCTGCGTTGCACCCGCGACCGATTCACCGCTCGGAGGTTTCTCGAATGTTTAGGAATTAGAAAGAATTATCAACAACACCGCAGTTGTTAACAAACAGGTAACCAATGCCCCTGACGGTTGCAAACGTCCAAGGCCGGACATCGCCCTCTCTCGGGTGCCACGGGATGGAATGATGCAGACCGATCTTCGCTTGTCTTCGACGCTGCCTGCATGGCTTCCGGAAGCCGTCCGGCTTTATCTCGACCATACGGAGGAAGGGCTCTCGCTCCGCGAACTCGCGCGGCGCGAGGGATGCCACGCCTCGACAGTCCTGCGCCATGTGCGCCGCTGCGAGAGCCGACGCGACGATCCGCTGGTGGACGAGGCGCTGGCGGCGCTCGGGAGGTCACAGGGGCGCGGAGCCTTCCCAGCCAGAAAGGACAGACACGACATGACGGCACCGATCCGCCCCGAAAGCTCAGCCTCCCTCCGGCCCGGATCCCTCGACGAAACGACCATTGCGCGCGAAGCGAGGCGCATCCTGCGGCGCCTCGCCCAGCCGCAGACCCTGCTGGCGGTGGCTCCGGACATGGAGAAGGCGGCGGTCCTGCGCACGCTACCGGATGGCAGCACCGCGCGGATGGCGGTGGTGGACCGGGCCGTGGCCCAGGCCTTCGCGCTGAAGGACTGGATCGCCTGCCGCAAGCCCGGACGGATCGCCACCTACGAGATCACGGCCACCGGCCGGGCCGCGTTGAAGCGGCTCGTGGACAGCGATGAGGCAAACCGCGGGCAGGGGCTTGCCGAGGCCGCACAGCCGTTCGCGGCCCAGCACGGCGACTGGACCGAGCGCGAGATCCGCGACGAGGACGGACCGCGCCGCGTGCGCTACAATGCGGCCGAAAGCCCGGTGGCGGTGCTCGGGCGGCGCAGGGACAAGGACGGCCAGCCGTTCCTCGCGGCGGATCTTGTCGAAGCGGCGGAGCGCCTGCGCGAGGACTTCGAACTCGCGCAGATGGGTCCGCGGGTGGCGCAGAACTGGGACCGGTTCCTGACCGGGGCGGATCGCGGCCATTTCCGTCCGGACGGAGGCGGGGCCGAGGGTCCGCGTCAGGCGCGCGAGCGCGTGGCCTCCGCGCTGCGCGACCTCGGGCCGGGCCTTGGCGACATGGTGCTGCGCTGCTGCTGCTTTCTCGAAGGGCTCGAGGCGGCCGAGCGCCGAATGGGTTGGTCGGCGCGCTCGGGCAAGATCGTGCTCCGGATCGCGCTGCAGCGGCTGCGGCGGCACTATGACGAGACCTACGGCCGTTCGCGCCCGCTGATCGGCTGAGCGTCGAGCGGGCGGACCTTCAGCTTCATGAGCCGGTTTTCGCGCTTGGTCAGCACCTCGAAGCGGAATCCGTGGAAGCTGAAGGCCTGCCCCTCGTTCGGGATCATCTGCGCTTCGTGGATGACGAGGCCGGCGACCGTGTTGGCCTCGTCGTCGGGCAACTGCCAGTCCATCATCCGGTTCAGGTCGCGGATCGTCATGGCCCCGTCCACGAGATAGTCGCCCGTGTCCGCGCGCTTCAGCGTCATCTCCTGTGCGATGTCGAACTCGTCGTTGATCTCGCCCACGATCTCCTCGATGATATCCT
Source organism: Rhodobacter sp. NSM (assembly GCF_052244495.1). NCBI lineage: Bacteria > Pseudomonadati > Pseudomonadota > Alphaproteobacteria > Rhodobacterales > Rhodobacter > Rhodobacter sp. NSM. The sequence goes on along the minus strand of NZ_JBQPXH010000001.1, from coordinate 886,548 downwards.
CGAGCGTGATCAGTCCCTTGAGAGCGCCGTATTCGTCCACCACCAGCGCGAAATGCGTCCGCCGCTTCAGGAACTGGCGCATCTGCTCGTCGAGCGGGGTCGTCTCGGGGACGAAATAGGGCTTCATCGCCACGGCAAGGATGTCGAGTTCGTTCAGCGCCCCGGTGCTGCCGGTCCGCATCAGCCGCGAGACCTCGCGCAGCAGGTCCTTGGCGTGGATGATGCCCAGGATGTTCTCGTGGTCGCCGCGGTAGAGCGGGATGCGGGTGTGCGGCGAGGCCAGGACCTGCGAGATCACCTCCTCGGAGGACTTGTCCGCGTCGATCATCTCGATCTGGCTGCGGTGACGCATGATCTCCTCGACCGTCCGCTCCGAAAGGTCCAGCGCGCCCAGAAGCCGGTCGCGGTCCTCCTTCTCCACCGCGCCCTGCGAATGGCCCAGGGCGATGGCGCCCGCGATCTCGTCGCGGATGGCGAGCATGTGGTCGTTGGGGTCGATCCGCACGCCCACCGTCCGGAGGAGTCCCCGCACCAGTACGCGCACCACCGCCACGATGGGCGAGAAGAGGATGATCAGGATCCGGATCACCGGCGCGACCTTCGACGAGAAGGCCTCGGGCCGGCTGATCGCCAGCGTCTTGGGCAGCACCTCGCCGAAGATCAGCACCAGAAGCGTCATGACCAGCGTCGCGACCGCCACGCCGCTGTCGCCGAAAACGCTGGTGAAAAGGGCGGTCGCCAGGGACGCCGAGAGGATGTTCACGACGTTGTTGCCGAGGAGCAGCGCGCCGATCATGCGCTCGTTGTCCTCGGTCACCTGCAGGGCACGCTCGGCACCGCCAGAGCCTTTGTCGGCCCGCGCCCGAAGCTTGGCGCGGGATGAGGCGGTGAGGGCCGTCTCGGATCCCGAGAAGAAGGCGGACAGCACGAGAAGAGCCAGGATGGCGGCGCCCGTGAGAAGCGTCGCCGGATCGAGGTTCGAGACATTCATGACGGGGCAGGGTCCTTGGGTGCGGCAGGGGCCTAATGTGGGGCGGGCTTCCTCATCCGGCAAGCGCTCACTCGCGCCGCGCGAGCGGATGGTGCTTCAGGACGAGGTCCTTCAGATGCTCGTCGAGCACATGGGTGTAGATCTCGGTGGTGGACAGATCGGCGTGGCCGAGCAGCGTCTGGATCACGCGCAGATCCGCGCCGCCGGCCAGCAGATGCGTGGCGAAGGCGTGGCGCAGCGTATGCGGCGTGACCTTCGAGGGATCGACGCCCGCCAGCACCGCGATCTGCTTGACGAGCACATAGAAATACTCGCGTCTCAGATGACCCGCAGCGCCCGAGCCGGGAAAGAGGAACCGCGAGGCGGTGCGGCCGGCTTTCTGGGCCAGCGCCTCGGCCTCGTCGCGCGCCCGCAGCCAGTCTGACAGCGCCTCGCGCGCCGGGGGCGAGAGCGGCACCATCCGCTCCTTCCCGCCCTTGCCGCGCACGAGGATCATCTGCGGATTGCCCCGCGCCGCGGCGACCGGCAGCCCCACCATCTCCGAGACGCGCATGCCGGTGGCGTAGAGAAGCTCCAGCAGGCAGCGGTTGCGGATCTGGTCCGCCGCCCGCCGGCCCTTGTCGCGCGCCGCCTCGAGCAGGCGGTCGACCTCCTCGACCTCGAGTGTCTTGGGAAGGCGCTTCGACTTGCCGGGGCCGGTGATCCGGATCGCGGGATTGTCGCTGCGCCAGCCTTCCTCATGCGCGAAGCGGTAGAGCTGGCGGATCGCCGACAGCCTGCGCGCGCGCGTCGCCGTCGACAGGCCCTGCGCCTCGCAGAAGCCGAGATAGGCCTCGACCGTGTCGCGATCCGCCGAGGTGAAATCCTGCGAGCGGCGGGCGAGCCAGTCCGCGAAGTCCTTGAGGTCGCGCCCATATGCGAGCCGCGTGTTGCGTGCGGCATCGAGTTCCGCGGCCTGCGCCTCGAGGAAGGCCGAAATCCAGCGTTCCATCCCTGCCGGGGCCATCAGCCGCGACGCTCCAGCAGCATGAGTTCCAGCGCCGTCCGCCGCATGACCGCCTCGAGCCCAAGCTCGCGGAAGAGGGCGAGGCCCTGCGTAACGCCCGCCATGTCGCCGTCCGTGCCGCGCGACACTTCCTCCAGCGCCAGCAGCAGGGCCTCGCCGGGGCGGTCCTGTGCGAACAGCTCGCCCGCCGCCTCCGAGGGATCGGCCTTGTCGAAGCCCGCGGCGATGGCACGCCCCATCGGATCGACCGGGCCGCTCGCGGCCGGCTTGCCGGTCGCCAGCGCGATCAGGAACCGCTCGGCCTCGTCCTTCGGCTTGCGCGCGCGGGCGACGCGCTCCGCCTCGGGCGAGAGAAGCGCGATGCGGAAGGCCAAGGCATCCGCCTTGTCCGGCAGGTCGAGGCCGCTCAGCCGGTCGGCCACGAGCCGCGCCAGCGTGACCTCGAGTTCGACCTCGGACATGCGCTCATAGGCGACGGGGAGGCTCTGCGCCACGGCCGAGGCGTCCTTTGCGGTCAGCGCCGCGTCCAGATCCTGAAAGGCGCGGACCCGATCCCAGACCCCACCGGACGCGGCGGCCCTGCGGGCGGTGTAGAGACCGAAGAGGGCGTTCGGCTCCAGCGCGCCCGCCCGCGAGAGGCGCTCCGCAGCCTCGATCTGTGCCTTCCAGCCCGCGGTTTCGCGCAGTTCGGCATGGGCGAAGGCGATCGGCAGCGTCTGCGTGGGCAGCGGCTCGCCCACTGCCTCGAGCAGCCTCCAGTCCAGCGGCGTGACCCGGGCCGGCGGCGTCAGCGGGCCGTCGCCCTCGTAGAGATCGGGATCGAGGAACCGGGAAAGCAGCGCATCCTGTGTATCGTCCACATAGCCCAGCGCCTGCGCCGTCCGCAGCGTCAGCGCCGCCGCGTTCCAGTCGCCCGACCGCGCGAGGCAGAAGATTCGCGCCGGGAAGGTCGGGGCCAGATCGGGTGACTTCTGCAACTCGATGCAGGAGGCATCTTCCTCTCCGGTCAGCAGCGCGATGTCGAATTTTCGGCGGAAGGCCTGCGCGCCGCCGTCTCCGGCAGCGTCCAGAAGGCTCTTGGCGCCTTCGAGCGCCCCCATGGCCAGCAGCTTGTCGACCCGCGCGAGGAGGAGCCGTCCCTTGCCTTCGGAATCGGCGGGCGGCTCGGCCTCGGCCAGCAGGATCGTGGTCAGAAGCGACTGCAGCGCGGGCAGGGTGCCGGTCGGTGCTATGGCGATGCGGTTCGCGATCTCGGTCGTCCGGCCCATGCCCCAGAGTTCCCTCGGCAGCCCCGTGCGGGACGAGGGCAGCAGCCCCGCCCCGTCCGGCGAGGGGCCATCGAGCGGGGTCACCGCCACGTCGGCCGGCAAGGCTCCCTTCGTCACGCGGGGCTCCTCCGGCGGTGGCGCCATCTTCGCGGGAGCGGCGACCGATCTCGAGAGCCAGTCGATCGCAGACAGAGGCTCCTGCGCCGCCGCACCGGCCGAGAGCCCGATCAGGGTGCAGAGCGCCGCGGCACCATGTCGCGCACCGGCGCGCAGGTCATTGGGCATTCAGCATCACCGGCTTCGTCACCTCGGTCTGGGGCGGCGAAAGGTCGGCGAGATAGGCATAGCCCGTCAGCGCGATCAATCCCGCCACAACAAGCACCAGCAAAGCCTTGAAGATGCGCCACATGCCCGTTTCCGACCCTCGTTCTGCCCCGGTTCTTTGTTGCCCCGGAAGTCTTCGGCTGTCCTGTGCCGCTCCGGGGATCGTTCGGGTCGAATATATATGGCTTTTCAGCCGACTTCACGCCATTCAGGCAACAAAGTTGGGGTTCGGGGCGGAAGTGCGCCATCGGGGGAACATGGGGACGGCCGGTAACTGATGGCGAGGCTCAAGAAAACGGTGGTGATGGTGGGCATGATGGGCGCGGGCAAGACCGCCGTCGGCACCGCCCTCGCACGGTCGCTGGCGGTGCCCTTTCTCGATTCGGATGAAGAGATCGAGCGCGCCGCCGACCGGACCATCGCCGAGATCTTCGCCCGCGACGGAGAACCCTTCTTCCGCGAGAAGGAGAGCCAGGTCCTGTCGCGCCTGCTGCACGGCGACCCTTGCGTGCTCTCGACCGGGGGCGGCGCCTTCATGTCCGAGGCGAACCGCCGCATGATCCGCGACCAGGGCGTTTCTGTTTGGCTCAAGGCCGATCTCGACACGCTCTGGCAACGGGTCCGGCACAAGACCACGCGGCCGCTGCTGCGAACGCCCAACCCGCGCGAGACGCTGCGCGCGCTTCTCGAAGCGCGCGATCCGGTCTATGCGCTGGCCGACCTCGCGGTCGCGAGTGGCGACGGCTCGGTGGAAAACATGGCGTTGCGAGTGCGCGATGCGCTGGCGACGCGGCCGGATGTGCTGGAGACGGACGAATGACGATCGACACGGTGCGGGTGGAACTGGGCGAGCGCGCCTATGACGTGCGGATCGGGCCGGGCCTGATCGAGCGGGCAGGGGCCGAGATCGCGCCTCTCCTGCATCGGCCGAGGGTGGCGATCCTGACCGACGAGACGGTGGCCAGGCTGCATCTCGAGCCGTTCCGCGCCGCACTGGCCGAAGCCGGAATCGCCTCTTCCGCGCTTGCCCTCCCGTCGGGCGAGGCCACCAAGGGCTGGCCGCAGTTCTCGCGCGCGGTGGAGTGGCTCCTGGAGGAGAAGGTCGAGCGTCGCGACGTGGTGGTGGCGCTTGGCGGTGGCGTGATCGGCGACCTTGCAGGATTTGCGGCGGCGGTCCTGCGGCGGGGCGTGCGCTTCGTGCAGGTGCCGACGACGCTTCTGGCGCAGGTCGACAGTTCGGTCGGCGGCAAGACCGGGATCAACACGGCGCAAGGCAAGAACCTCGTGGGGGCCTTTCATCAGCCCTCGCTGGTTCTGGCGGACATCGGCGTGCTCGAGACGCTGCCGGCGCGGGATTTCCTCGCAGGCTATGGCGAAGTGGTGAAATACGGGCTGCTTGGCGACGCGGACTTCTATCAGTGGCTGGAGGATGCCGGCCCCCTGCTTTCTGCGGATCCGGTGGCCCGGCAACGGGCCGTGCGACGCTCGGTCGAGATGAAGGCCGAGATCGTTGCCCGCGACGAGACGGAAGAGGGCGATCGCGCGCTCCTGAACCTCGGGCACACCTTCTGTCATGCCCTCGAGAAGGCTACGGGATATTCCGACCGGCTTCTCCATGGCGAGGGCGTGGCCATCGGCTGCGCGCTGGCCTTCGAACTCAGTCAGCGGCTCGGACTCTGCTCGCAGGAGGCGCCGAGCCGCCTGCGCGCGCATCTTCGCACCATGGGGATGAAGGTCGATCTGCGCGACATCCCGGGCGACCTGCCCGATGCGGCCGGTCTCCTGCGGCTGATGGGGCAGGACAAGAAGGTCGTCGACGGGCGGCTGCGCTTCATCCTGGCCCGCGGGATCGGAGAGGCATTCGTGGCCGAGGACGTGCCGGGAGACGCTGTCAGTGCGGTGCTTGAAGAAGCGCTCGCAACCCGCTGACCCATAGGGCACTTCGGGAAGAGCGCTCCTCCATCTTCGGCTTCAGAGGGTGCAGCCGGTCGGCAGTGGCGAATACCAGAACTCGAGCATCGGCTTTGGCATGACCATCGCGAGGGCCTCGTAGGTCAGACGCGGAACTGGGAACATGGGACTTCTCCTTCCTGGCCTGCAGGGAAAGCGGGCCTGATGTGCGGAAGAAACGCGCAGACCGCGGTATTGTTCAACAAGACCTTCGGAGGAGGCGGCCGCGGCACGCGGCCGGCTTGGTGTCGGATCGGGGCGCCCCCGGCCTTCGGGCCCGTGGCGACGACACCGGAGAGAGCATCGGCGGTGCCTTCCCAGCCTGCTCTCAGCGGGGCAAAAGCGGTCGGTCGGGCCTGATCCGAGACCTGGCGCAGGCCGGCATGCGGGAAGGATCGCCGCGATCAGCAGCAGGCTAAAGAGTGAACCGGGGGTTGTCGTAGAAAGGGAGATCTGGCTGGGGCGGCTGGATTCGAACCAACGAATGGCGGTACCAAAAACCGCTGCCTTACCACTTGGCGACGCCCCAGCGATGCGGCTGCTTCTAGCAAAGGCTGCCCTGTGCCGCAAGGACAACCGCCCCCGCAGGCCGGCGGTGACGCCGTTGCGGGAAGGATGGCTGGGGCGGCTGGATTCGAACCAACGAATGGCGGTACCAAAAACCGCTGCCTTACCACTTGGCGACGCCCCAACTGCGGCGCTGTTTAGCGAAGCGTTGAAACCTCCGCAAGAGCCCCCGAGCAGATTTCTTCCGTTGCCGCGGGCATGTCCGCAAGCTATGGACCCGTATGGAAAAAACCGACGTCGTGATCCTCGGGGCAGGGGCCGCGGGCATGTTCTGCGCCATCGAGGCCGGGCGGCGCGGCCGGCGGGTGGTCGTCATCGACCGGGCCGCGGCGCCGGGCGAGAAGATCCGCATCTCGGGCGGGGGCCGCTGCAACTTCACCAACCTCGGGATCGCCCCGGAGCGGTTCCTCTCGCAAAATCCGCGCTTCGCGCTTTCCGCGCTCAAACGTTTCACACAGTGGGATTTCATCGCGCGCCTCGACGCCGAGGGTATCGCCTGGCACGAGAAGACGCTGGGCCAGCTCTTCTGCGACGGCTCCGCCAGGCAGGTGGTGGACATGCTCGTGCGCCAGATGCGCGAGGCCGGGGTGGAGTTGCGGCTCGGGGTCGAGCCGGGCGATGTCACGCGGGTCGCGGACGGCTTCGAGGTGGCGACCTCGCGCGGAGCGTTGCGCGCAGCCTCGGTCGTGGTGGCCACCGGCGGCAAGTCGATCCCGAAGATGGGCGCGACGGGCTACGGCTATCGCCTGGCCGAGAGCTTCGGCCTGCGGGTCGTCGAGACGCGGCCGGGCCTCGTGCCGCTCACCTTCGCGACGCAGGAACTCGAGAGGCTGAAGGACCTCGCCGGGGTTTCCGTGCCGGCGCGGGTGACGGCCGGCGGGGCCAGCTTCGACGATGCGCTGCTCTTCACCCATCGCGGTCTGTCCGGCCCGGCAATCCTGCAGGCGAGTTCCTACTGGCGCGAGGGGATGCCGCTTGTCGTGACACTCGCGCCCGGTGCCGATCCGGCCGGGCTGCTGCGTGCCGCCCGACGCGAGCAACCCCGCAGCGCGACCCGCACGATCCTTGCGCGGCATCTGCCGGAAAGGCTCGCGCGGTACGTCGAGGCAGTGGCGGGGATCGAGGGGCCGATCGGCGCTCAGTCGAATGCCGCCCTCGATCGGCTGGCGGCGCTGCTGCGCTCATGGGAGCTGCGGCCGGTAGGCACCGAGGGCTACCGCACGGCGGAGGTCACGTTGGGTGGTGTCGGCACCGACTGTCTCGACGCGCGGACGCTTGAAGTGAAGACCGTCCCGGGGCTGCATTTCGTGGGCGAGGTGGTCGATGTCACCGGCTGGCTCGGCGGCTACAACTTCCAGTGGGCCTGGTCCTCGGGATGGGCCGCCGGGCAGGTCGTGTAATCCGGCGAGGCCTCAATGATTATCCGATAATCGGTATTATGTAATAAACGAGATGAGACTTAAGGCCGCCTTGAAGGCGGCTGCCACTCTGGGATAAGCGGAAGCCGTCCCCAAGGAGCGTTGCCATGTCCTTTGATCGCCGTATCAAGATCGCCCCCTCGATCCTCTCCGCCGATTTCGCCAATTTCGGTGCCGAGTGCCGTGCCATCGAGGCGCAGGGCTGCGACTGGGTGCATGTCGATGTCATGGACGGGCATTTCGTGCCGAACCTGACCTTCGGCCCGGCCATGTGCGCTGCCATCCGTCCGCATATCAAAGGTGTCATGGACGTGCACCTGATGATCGCGCCGGTCGATCCCTACATCGACGCCTTCGCGAGCGCCGGTGCCGATGTCATCACCGCCCATCTCGAAGCCGGCCCGCACATCCACCGCACGCTGCAGGCGATCCGCGGCACGGGCCGCAAGGCGGGCCTCGCGCTCAACCCCGGCACCGGCCTCGATGCGGTCTCGCATCTCCTCGACCTGATCGACCTCGTCTGCATCATGACGGTCAACCCCGGCTTCGGCGGGCAGAAGTTCATCGCGAGCCAGGTGGACAAGGTCCGCGACCTGCGGGCGATGATCGGCGACCGGCCGATCCACATCGAGATCGACGGCGGCGTGACGCCCGAGACCGCACCGCTGGTGGCAGCCGCGGGCGCTGACGTGCTCGTCGCCGGATCGGCTGTGTTCAAGGGCGGTTCGGTCGAGAACCCCGAGCCCTATGGCGCGAATATCCGGGCAATCCGCACGGCAGCCGAGAATGCGCTCGGGCAGCAGTTCGCGGCCAAGTAGGTCCCGCCGCGCGATCTGCTCGGGAAAGAGACTGGCGCCTGCGGGCGCCATTTTCTCTTGTGGCGTGTGAGGATCCGCGTCCAATCGTCTATAGTGACAACGAAATCTCAGACCACGGCGCGCTCGAGGAACGGACGTCCTGCCAGCACGCGCTCGACGCCAAGATCCGACAGGTCGATGCTCCGCCACCCGCCTGTCAGCAGGTGTTCGGCAATGCCGCGCCCCACGGCAGGCGCCTGCTGCAGCCCGTGCCCCGAGAACCCGTTCATGAGGTAGAGGTTGGGAAGATCCGGATGCGGTCCGAGGATCGCATTCTGGTCAAGCCGGTTGTAGGCGTAATGTCCGACCCAGTGCCGAACCACCTTCACCGCGTCGAAGCCGGGTGCGCGGGCATGGAGTTGCTCCCAGATCACGTCTTCGAAGAGATGGAGGTCGGGCTCGAAATCCTCGGGATCGCAGGGTCCGTCCACGTCGGGCACCGTGGCCGTGATCCACTGGCTGCCGCGCTCGGGGCGGAGGTAGAAGCCTCGGTCGACCAGCAGCGGCGCCTCGGGATGGCGTGCGTTCGGCGCGTCGATCACGAAGACGGTGCGCTTGCGCGGCTCGACCGGCAGGTCTAGGCCCGCCATCCGCAGCACCTCCGCCGCCCGCGTCCCGGCCGCATTGACCGCGGCCCCACATGCGATGGTCTCTCCCGAGGCGAGGCGGATGCCACGCACCCTGCCCTGCGCAAGTTCGAGTCCCACGACGGTATCGCGCAGGAACTGCACACCCTGCAGCTTCGCTGCGGCCCGCAAGCCATTGAGAAGCCCCATGTTGTCGAACCAGCCCTCGTCGCGCGGCCCGAAGGAGCCTGCCGCGAGATCCGAGGTTTCGAGCCAGGGGAATCGGGCGGCGAGCTGGGCGGGCTGCAGGATCTCGGTTGCGGCACCGAGGCTCCGCTGCATGGCGGCTACGTCGGTCAGGATGGCAGCGCCCTCGGCCGTCGAGGCGAGGAAGAGATACCCGTTCCCCGTGAAGCCCAGCGAGTCGATGCCCACGTCCTGGCCCAGGCTCTCGCGGAAATCGCGGATGAAGCCGATGCCGAAACGCGAGATCGCCACATTGACCGGCGTGGTGAACTGCATCCGGATGGATGCCACGGAAAGCGCCGTCGAGGCGCGGGCGAAGCTCGTGTCGCGCTCGATCACCACGACGCGCAGGTCCGGCTGCATCCGTGTCAGCCAGTAGGCTGCCGAGGCGCCCATGACCGCCCCGCCGATCACCACCACATCCGCCGTACGCCCGCTCATGCCCTGCCCCGCTGCTGCTTGCCGCGAGGCTAGATCAGCACCCGGGCGCCCGCCAGAGCCCACGCGCAGCGGTGCCGTTCAGCGCGGTGCCAAGAAAAACGGCGCGATCCCTGAGGATCGCGCCGCTCTGTCTGCAAGGAGAAAAGGATCAGCCCGCGAGGGTCTTGGCGACCTCGGCCGCGAAATCCTCTTTCTCCTTCTCGATGCCCTCGCCGACGGCCATGCGCACGAAGCCCACCACCTCGACACCGGCCTGCTTCGCGGCTTCCGCCACGGTCACGTCCGGGTTGATGACGAACTTCTGGCCGAGCAGCGTGTTTTCTTCGAGGAACTTCTTCATCCGGCCCGGGATGATGTTGTTCTCGATCACCTGCGCCGGTTTCGGCTTGGCCGAGGCCGCGTTCTCTTCCAGAGCCTTCTGGGTCTGGACGGTGCGCTCGCGCTCGACCACTGCCGGGTCGAGATCGGCTTCCGACAGGGCCATCGGGTTGGTCGCCGCGATATGCATGGCGATCTGCTTGGCGATGCCGGCGTCAGAGCCCTTCACGGCCACGAGGACGCCGATCTTGCCGAGACCCTCGGCCGCGGCGTTGTGCACATAGGCCGCAACCGTGTCGCCCGAGATCTTCGCCATCCGGCGCAGCGTCATGTTCTCGCCGATGACCGCGATGGTTTCCTGCAGCGTGGTCTCGACGGTCTTGCCGCCCATGTCGGCCGCCTTCAGCGCCTCGACGTCGTCCACGGTCAGCGCGGCCTTGGTGAAGCCCATGACCATGCCCTGGAAGTCGGCGTTCTTGGCCACGAAGTCGGTTTCCGAGTTCACCTCGACCGCAACGCCCGTGCCGCCGTCGACGAAGACGCCGACGAGGCCCTCGGCCGCGGTGCGGCCGGCCTTCTTCGCCGCTTTCGCAAGACCCTTCGTGCGCAGCCAGTCAACCGCGGCTTCCATGTCGCCGTCGGTCTCGGTCAGCGCCTTCTTGGCGTCCATCATGCCTGCGCCGGTCGACTCGCGCAGTTCCTTCACCATCTGGGCGGTGATTGCCATTGCGGCTCTCCTCACTGAATGTCCAAGGACCGGGCGGGGAGTTACCCCCGTCCGGTAACGGGATTGCGACGCCTGGCCCGATCAGGCCTCGAGCGTCTCTTCCTCAGGGGCCGCGTCGAGCGCGCCGAGGTCGATGCCGGCCGCACCCATCTGGGCGCTCATGCCGTCGAGCGCCGCGCGCGAGACGAGGTCGCAATAGAGCGCGATGGCACGGGCCGCGTCGTCATTGCCCGGGATGATGTAGTCCACGCCCTTGGGCGAGTTGTTGGTGTCGACCACGGCCACGACCGGGATGCCCAGCTTCTGCGCTTCGGCGATGGCGAGGTCTTCCTTGCCCACGTCGATGATGAAGATCAGGTCCGGGGTGCCGCCCATCTCGCGGATGCCGCCGAGCGAGGCCTGCAGCTTCTGCTGCTCGCGCTCCATGTTCAGCCGCTCTTTCTTGGTCAGGCCCTCGGCGCCGTGGGCGAGCAGCTCGTCCAGGTTCTTCAGGCGCTGGATCGACTGCGAGACGGTCTTCCAGTTGGTGAGCGTGCCGCCCAGCCAGCGGTGGTTCATGTAGTGCTGGGCGCATTTCTCGGCGGCTTCGGCGATCGGCTTCTGGGCCTGGCGCTTGGTGCCGACGAAGAGGATGCGGCCGCCCTTGGCGACGGTGTCGCGCACGACCTTGAGCGCCTGGTCCAGCATCGGGACGGTCTGGGTCAGGTCGACGATGTGGATGCCGTTGCGGTCGCCGTAGATGAACTCCGCCATCTTCGGGTTCCAGCGAGCGGTCTGGTGGCCGTAGTGAACGCCAGCTTCAAGCAGCTGACGCATGGAAAACTCGGGGAGCGCCATGTCCATGTCCTTTCCGGTTTGCGCCTCGGCGAAGCCATGTAGAGGGTGTTCCCCCAACCGGTGGACCAACGGGGATGTCTCCCCCGAAAGCCCGGGCTTCGCCTGTGAAGTGGGCGCGCTTTATCCCTCCCACGGTGCGATTGCAACCCCTCGCGTGGCCCTTCGCCACAGGATGCGGCCCTGGCCCGCGCCGGGCGCTTGCCCGCGGGCGCAGGACGGGGCATCAAGCCTGCATGAGCGTGCCCGCGATCCTCTGCATCGGATCGGTCCATTGGGACCTGATCGGCCATACCGCCGAGGCGCTGCCCCTGGGCGCGGACGTGCCGGGGGCCGTGTCGCGAATGCCGGGGGGCGTGGCCTTCAACATCGCCGGGGCCCTCGCGCGCGAGGGCCTGCCGGTGGCGCTGCTTGCATCGCTCGGCACGGATGCCGAGGGCGAGGGCCTCGCGCGCGCCTGCGCCTCTCTGGGCATCGACACGCGCTTCCTCCATCGCGGCGCGGGCACCGACCTTTATCTTGCGCTCGAGTCGCAGGGTGCGCTCGTCGGCGCCGTGGCCGACGCCCGCGCGCTCGAGGAGGCCGGAGAGGCCGTCATCGCCCCGCTCCATGACGGACGGATCGGGTCGGCCTCCCTGCCCTACGGCGGAACCGTCGTTCTGGACGCGAACCTTCCCGAAGCGGTGCTCGCCGGGCTGGTGGGCGCCTTGCCGCTCTCGCGGGCCTCGCTCCGGCTCGCCCCGGCCAGTCCCGCCAAGGCGCCGCGACTCCGGCCGCTTATCGCCCGACCCGACGCCGTCCTGCATCTCAACCGCGCCGAGGCCGAGGCCATCTGCGCGACCCCGCTTCCCACGTCGCTGGCCGCCGCCGAGGCGCTTCTCGCCGCCGGAACCCGCCGCGTCATCGTCACGGACGGCGCGCTTCCGGCAACCGACGGCTGCGCTGCCCGGGGCCTCCTGCAGGCCTGTCCTCCCACGGTCCCGCGCCGCCGGGCCACCGGAGCAGGCGATGTCTTCCTCGCCGCCCATCTTGCCGCCGAGCTGCGCGGCGCGGGCCGTGAAGCCGCCCTCGCCGCGGCCCTCGCCGCCGCCGCCGCCCTTGTCTCAGGAGACGACACCCCATGACCGCACCACTCGCCCTCCATCCCGATGTCACCGAGGCGCTGGCGGCGGGTCGCCCCGTCGTCGCGCTGGAATCGACGATCATCACCCACGGCATGCCCTATCCGCAGAATGTCGAGACCGCGCGAGAGGTCGAGGCCGAGGTCCGGGCCGCCGGCGCCGTCCCCGCCACGATCGCCGTGATGGATGGCCGGATCCGGGTGGGCCTCAGCGATGCCGAACTCGAGCGGCTGGCGCTCGCCGAGGAGGTGATGAAGCTGTCGCGCGCCGATCTGGCGGTCTGCCTCGCCCGCGGCGCCTTCGGTTCGACCACGGTCGCGGCCACCATGATCGCCGCACGCCTCGCGGGGATCGGGGTCTTTGCCACCGGCGGGATCGGCGGTGTCCACCGCGGCGCCGAGCGAAGCTTCGACGTCTCTGCCGACCTGCAGGAACTGGCGCAGACCGCCGTCACCGTCGTCTCGGCCGGGGCCAAGGCGATCCTCGACCTGCCCAAGACCTTCGAGGTGCTGGAGACGCTGGGGGTTCCGGTGATCGCCGTGGGCCAGGACGAGATTCCCGCCTTCTGGTCGCGCCACTCGGGCCTGCGCGCGCCGGTCCGGCTCGACACGGCCGAAGAGATCGCGGCCTCCCATCTGATGCGTGCACGGCTCGGGATCCCCGGTGGACAGCTCGTCGTCAATCCGATCCCCTCCGAGACCGAGATCCCGCTGGACGAGATCGGGGCCATCGTCGAGCGCGCCATCGCCACAGCCGAGGCACAGGGAGTGTCGGCGAAGGCGGTGACGCCCTTCCTGCTCGACCTGATCTTCGACCTCACGGACGGCCGCTCGCTCGCGGCGAACCGAGCGCTCGTCCTGTCGAACGCCCGCCTCGCCGCGGCCATCGCCGTGGCTCTCGCGAGGGGCTGAGGACGCGCCCCTGCTTCATTCTCGCACAAATATCCGCGGGGGTCCGGGGGCAGCCGCCCCCGGCCTCGGCCGGTCCCGGAGCGGTCGAGGGAGCCGCCGCCCCCTCCCCGCCGCGTCCGGCCTCAGAGCGCCGTCCAGCCTCCATCGACCGAGATCGTCGTACCCGTGATCTGGTCGGCCGCGCCGGAGCAGAGGAAGACGACCGTCCCGCCGATCTGGGCGGTGGTGGCGAACTGGCGCGAAGGCTGCCGGTCGAGCATGACCTCGCGGATCACCGTCTCGCGGTCCATGTCATGGGCCTTCATCTGGTCGGGGATCTGCGCCTCGACCAGCGGCGTCAGCACATAGCCGGGGCAGATCGCGTTGCAGGTGATACCCTTGCCCGCGGTTTCGAGCGCGGTGACCTTGGTGAAGCCCACCACCCCGTGCTTGGCCGCCACATAGGCCGACTTGAAGGGGCTTGCCGTCAGGCCATGCGCCGAGGCGATGTTGACGATGCGGCCCCACCCCTTCCCGCGCATCCCCGGCAGGGCTGCGGCCGTGGTGTGGAAGGCGGACGACAGGTTGATGGCGAGGATGGCGTTCCACTTCTCGATCGGAAATTCCTCGATCGCCGCGACGTGCTGGATGCCCGCATTGTTCACCAGGATGTCGCAGCCGCCCGCCTTCTCGATCAGAGCGCGGCAGTCGTCGCCCTTCGACATGTCGGCGGCGATGTAGCGGCAGGTCACGCCGTGCTCGCGGCCGATCTTCTCGGCCAGCGCATGATCCTCGTCGCGATCGGTGAAGGAGTTGATGACGACCTCCGCCCCCGCGCGGGCCAGTTCCTCGGCGCAGCCGAGCCCGATGCCCGAGTTGGAGCCGGTGACGATGGCCCTCTTGCCGTTCAGATCCATGATCTTGCCTCGCGTCGTTTCCACTGCGGATACAACTAGCCCCACGTCGCCACGATGGCGAGACACCATCGGGCGCCCGCAGGCGCGTGTCATTCACGAAGCGCGAAAAAAAAAACGCCGGCGCGAAGCCGGCGTTAAGTCGTTGAGGCAGGTTTCATACAGGCAAGAAACCTATCGAGCAGTGAGATACTTATACGACCTTCTCCGCCGCTGGCCAAGGTAAAAGTTTGAAAAGGTTACCGCCCGCCGTTAAATCTGGCGGCCCGCCTGTCGGCCACCGAGGAGCTGTTGCCCGAATGAGACTCGAACTGCGGTCGTGCCTGTGTGCCTTGGTGTTTGCGTTGGGCGCAGTGGCCTTGGTCCAACCTGTCTCGGCCGAGCCTGCGCACGGCATAGCTATGTATGGAGAGCCTGCACTCCCACCGGATTTTGTGTCTCTGCCATATGCCAATCCCGATGCGCCCAAGGGTGGCCGGATCGTGCTGGGCGAGACGGGCGGATTCGATTCGTTGAACCCCTACATCGTGAAGGGCCGCGCGCCCTACACGCTTGCCCCCCTGACGGTCGAGACGCTCATGGGCCGGTCGATCGACGAGCCCTTCAGCCTCTACGGCCTTCTTGCCGAATCGGTAGAAACCGACCCCGCGCGGACCTGGGTGGAATTCACCCTGCGCGAGGAGGCCCGATTCTCCGACGGCTCTCCGGTGACGGTTGAGGACGTTCTGTGGTCCTTCGAGGAACTCGGGACGAAGGGCATGCCGCGCTACTGGATCGCCTGGCAGAAGATCGCCTCGGCCGAGCAGACGGGCCCCCGCTCCGTCCGCTTCACCTTCACCGGGCAGGATCGCGAACTGCCGCTGGTGCTGGGCCTGCGCCCGATCCTGAAGAAGGCACAATGGGAGGGACGCGACTTCGCCTCCTCCGGCTTTGAGGCGCCCGTCGGGTCCGGTCCCTACATCCTCGAGAGCTACGAGCCCGGCCGTTCGCTCCACTATCGCCGAAACCCCGACTGGTGGGGACGCGACCTGCCGTTCAACCGCGGCCAGCACAATTTCGACGAGGTGATCGTCGAGTACTTTGGCGATGCGGGCGTCGCCTTCGAAGCGTTCAAGTCCGGCGCGCTCAGCGTCTTCCGCGAGACCAACCCCGCGAAATGGCTTACCAACTACGACTTTCCTGCGGCTCGCGCCGGCGAGGTTGTCAAGTCCGAGATCCCGCATGGCCGTCCTTCCGGGATGGAGGGACTGGTGATGAATGCGCGCCGGCCGCTCTTTGCGGACTGGCGCGTGCGCGACGCGCTCATCCAGGCCTTCAACTTCGAGCTGGTCAACCGCACCCTGACGGGGGGAACCGAGCCGCGCATCCCCTCCTACTTTGCCAACTCCGCACTTGGCATGGCGGTGGGCGAGCCTGCCGAAGGCCGCGTCCGCGCTCTGCTCGAGCCTTTCGCCAGCCAGCTGCTGCCGGGCACTCTCGACGGCTATGCCCTGCCCGTGTCGGACGGGTCCGAAGCCAACCGGCCGGCGCTGCGCAAGGCCGCGCGGCTGCTGGCCGAGGCCGGCTACGATGTCCAGGCCGGGGTGCTGCGCGGGCCCGACGGCCGGCCAGTCGACTTCGAGATCCTGCTGCCGCAGGGAGCCGATACGATGATCGCGGCCGCCAACATCTACGCGCAGTCGCTCGCGCGGCTGGGCATCGCGGTTCGCATCGCCACCGTCGATCCCGCGCAGTACAAGCAGCGCGTCGACAGCCAGCAATTCGACATGACCAGCTTCCTGCGCTCGCTCACGCTCTCTCCCGGCAACGAGCAGCTTCTCTACTGGTCCGCGGCAGGCAAGGACGAGCCGGGATCCCGGAACCTGATGGGGATCGAGAGCCCGGCTGCCGAGGCGCTGATCCGGCACATGCTCTCCACCGACGATCCCGAGGACTTCACGGCCTCCGTGCGGGCCTTGGACCGCGTCCTGACGGCCGGTAGATATGTCATTCCGATGTGGTATTCTCAGGTCTCGCGGCTGGCGCATGACAGGCACCTGCGCTATCCGGCGAACACGCCCGTCTACGGCGACTGGCCGGGGTTCCTTCCGGACGTCTGGTGGGCAGAGGATTGAGAGCGAGCAGAAGAACATGAAGAAGCTGGTTGTTCTGGCGGCCCTCGCGGCCGCCCTGCAGGGGTGCAACACGGTGGCAGGCGTCGGGCAGGACATCACGGGCGGTGCCAATCGCGTCGGCAACTGGGTGATGGGACCCGGCTACTGATCGGGCAACTCCGCCGCCGCTGAGGCCGCAACCTCCGGGGAGGGGCGGCCTTCTGGGGCGTGCCGACACCTTTGCCGTAATGCGCGCCGTGGGATGCCTGTCGCGTTGCCCGCTGCGGACACTTCCGCGACCGCGCACCCGTCGCCGGCCGCTGCGGCCGACTTGACGGAGCATGACCGCAGCCGATCCTCGGCTGCGGCCACTTGCCGTTACTGCGCCACGTAGATCCGCGGCTGACCCTTCTCGAGTTCCGCGACCCGTGCCTTCAACGCCTCGATGTCCGTTTCACGGGCTGCAAGGCCGGCGGCCAGTTCCTCTGCCGTAGGCGGGGCGGGCTCCTCGTCCCGCGGGCCGGCGAAGCGGCCGAAAATCCGCGCGATGAGCCGCGAGAGATCGTCCATGATGAGGAAGAAGGACGGCACGATCACGAGGCTCAAGACCGTCGAGACGATGATCCCCCCGATCACGGCCGTGGCCATGGGCGCGCGGAACGGCCCGCCCTCGCCCACGCCGAGCGCCGAGGGCAGCATGCCCGCCGACATGGCGATCGAGGTCATCACGATGGGCCGGGCGCGCTTGTGGCCGGCCTCCATGATGGCCGAGAAGCGGTCCATTCCCCGCGCCCGCATCTCGACCGCGAAATCCACCAGCAGGATCGCGTTCTTGGTCACGATCCCCATCAGCATCAGGATGCCGATCAGGACCGGCATGGACAGCGCCGACCCGGTGAGGATCAGCGCCGCCGCCACACCGCCGATGGCCAGCGGCAGCGACAGCAGGATCGTGAAGGGCTGCAGGACCGAGCGGAAGAGCAGGATCAGCACGGTCAGCACCAGCATGAGCCCGAGGATCATGGCATTGCCGAAGCTCGTGGTCATTTCCTGCTGCACCTCGGCGTCGCCTGCCTCCTGGATGCGGACGGTGGGTGGCAGCTCGGTGCCCTCGGTGATCTCCTTGAAGCGCGCCGAGGCCGTGCCGAGCGCCACGCCCACGGGCAGGTTCGCCCCGATGGTCGCGCGCCGCTCGCGGTTCAGCCGGTCCACGACGCTCGGTCCCTCGGCGATGCGGATGTCCGCCACCGCCGAGAGCGGCACCTGCGCGCCCGCGGCCGTGGTGACCTTCAGCGCCGAGATCCGGGCAAGATCGCCCCGCGCCGCAGTCGCCAGCTGCACCCGCACCGGGATCTGCCGGTCGTCGATCGAGAGCTTGGCAAGCGCCGCATCCACGTCGCCGATGGTGGCCACCCGCACGATCTCGGCGATCTGCGCCGTCGTCACGCCGAGCCGCGCCGCCTCCTCGGCCCGCGGCGTGATCTGCAGCTCGGGCCGCGGCAGCGCGCCCTCGGAGGCCACATCGGCCAGCAGCGGATCGCCGCGCAGCGCCATCTCGAGCCGCGCCACCGCAGTGTTGAGGTCGGCCTCGTTCGAGGACAGGATCGAGAAGCTGAGGTCGCGCTCGCCGCGATCGTTCAGCTTGAACGCGCGGGCATCGGGCACGGCGGCGAGCAGCCCGAAGATCTCGGCCTCGATCTCGTTCTGCGGCCTTACCCGGCCCTCCGGCTCCAACTGCGGGATGAAGGGGCCGATCAGCGGCAGCCGACCGGCCAGCGTCACGACACGATAGCTGAGCCGGTGGTCGAGCTTCTCGAGCAGCACCGTCACCGCGGCGCGGCGGATGTCGCGCTCGCCCGTGGGCGAGGCGCCGCCCAGCACGAAGACGTTCTCGACACCTTCGACATCCTCGATCAGGTCCACCATCGCTCGCGTCGTCCGGTCGGTCTCGTCGAGCGAACTGCCGGGGGAAAGTTCGACGCTGAGAGGGATACGGCTCACGTCCTCGGGCGGGATGAAGCTGCCCGGAATGCGCAGCATGAAGAACATGGACAGCGCGAAGACCCCGATGGCCGCAAGCAGCGTGAGATAGCGCATCCGCAGCGTCTGCTTCACCAGCGCGAGGTAGCCCCGCATGATGAAGCCGTCGCGGTGCGCCTTCTCGTCGGCATCCTTCGAGCGCATGAGATAGGCCGCCATCATCGGCGTGATGAGCCGCGCCACCATCAGCGAGAAGAGCACGGAGATCGCGACCGTCAGGCCGAACTGCTCGAAATACTGCCCCGGAATCCCCGGCATGAACGAGACCGGCACGAAGACCGCGACGATGGTGAGCGAGGTCGCGATCACCGCCATGCCGATCTCGTCGGCCGCGTCGATGGCCGCACGGTAGGGCGACTTGCCCATGCGGATGTGTCGCGCGATGTTCTCGATCTCGACGATGGCATCGTCCACGAGGATGCCCGTGGCCAGCGTGATGGCAAGGAAGCTCACCAGGTTCAGCGAGAAGCCGAGGAGGTCCATCACCCAGAAAGTCGGCACCGCCGACAGGGGCAGCGCCAGCGCCGCGATGAAGGTCGCGCGCCAGTTCTTGAGGAAGGCCAGCACCACGAGCGTGGCGAGCAGCGCGCCTTCGAGAAGCGTATGCAGCGCCGCCTCGTAGTTGCCGTAGGTGTAGAAGACGGTGTCGTCCACGAGTTCGGCGCGCACTTCGGGATGGGCCGCGGCCAGTTCGGCCAGTTCGGCGTTCACCGTTTCGGCCACCGAGACCTCGCTCGCTCCCTTGGCGCGGAAGACGGCAAAGGTCACCACCGGGTCGCCGTTGAAGCGCGAGAAGGACCGCAGCTCCTCGTAGCTGTCCACCACCTCGCCCAGATCCGACAGCCGGACGTGCCGGCCCGAGGGCAGCGCGATGGTGGTGGCGGCAAGGCCTTCTACGGTCGCGGCATCGCCGAGGACGCGGATGGCCTGCTCGCCCTGCCCCAGCTCTGCCCGTCCCGACCCGAGGTTCGCGTTCGTCGCGCGGATCTGTGCGTTCACCTGCGGCGCGGTGATGCCGAAACTGTCGAGCTTCACCGGGTCGAGCTCGATCCGGATCTCGCGCTCGGCGCCGCCGTAGCGGTCGACGCGCCCGATGCCGGGCTTGCCCTGCAGGGCCCGCGTGATCGTGTCGTCCACGAACCAGGACAGCTCCTCGATCGTCATGTTTGGCGAGGAGACGGCGAAGGTCATGATCGCCTGACCCTCGACGTCGATCCGGCTCACGATCGGGGCCTCGATGTCGCCCGGCAGGTCGCCGCGCACCTCGTCTATGGCATCCTTCGTGTCCTGCACGGCCTTGTCGGTCGGCACCTCCATGCGGAACTCGACCACCGTGGTCGAGCGGCCGTCCACCACCGTCGAGGTGATGTTCTTGACCCCCGTGATGCCCGCCACGGCATCCTCGATCTCCTTCGTGACCTGCGTCTCCATCTCGGCCGGGGCTGCGCCCGCCTGATCGACCGTCACCGCCACCAGCGGAACGTCGATGTTCGGAAAGCGGGTGATGGGCAGGGTGTTGAAGGCCTGCCAGCCCAGCACCATGAGGAGGACGAAGCCGAGGATCGGCGCGACCGGGTTGCGGATCGACCAGGCGGAGAAATTCATCGCGGGCGCCTCAGTTCACGGGTTCCGCCGGGACCGGATTGACCCGGTCGCCGGGACGGACGAAAGCGCCGGCCTTCGTCACCACCAGATCGTTCGAGAAGAGCCCCTCGACGATCTCCACCATGCCGCCGTCGCGGATGCCGGTCACGACCGGTGTGCGCTCGACCGTCCCGCCCTGCCGCACCCGCATGACCGTCGCGCCCTCCGCTCCACCGCTCACCGCCGTCACCGGCACGGCAAGGGCGTCGCGTTCCGCCACGAGGATCTCCGCCTCGGCGAACATGCCCGAGCGGACGGCCTCCATCCGGTCGATGGCAATCCGGGCGCGGCCGAGGCGGGTCGCCGTGTCGATCGTGGGCTCGACCAGCCGGACCGAGCCGGTGAGCGGTTCCGAGGCGCCGAGGGTCCGGATCAGCACCTTCTGCCCCGGCTTCAACTGCAGCAGATCCTGCTCGGCCACGTCGGCGAAGAGTTCGAGCTGGCCCTCCCGCAGGAGCGTGAACATCGGATCGCCGGTCGCCGAGGCGATGGCACCCACCTTGGCATTGCGCGAAACGATCTCGCCGGCGACCGGCGCCACAACCGACGTCCGTTCGAGCTGCAGTTCGACATTCGCAAGCTGTGCCTCGGCCAGCGCGACCTGCGCGCGGGCCGCCTCAAGCGTCTGGCGCGCGACCATCACGCGCGCATTGGCCGAGATGGACGAGGCCTGCGCGGTGTCGGCCGCCGCCTGCGAGGCCGCGCCCTGCTCGCGCAGCTGGGCCGTGCGCCGGCTCACCCGCTCGGCTTCGTCGGCCGAGGCCTTCGCCTCGAGCACCTGCGCCTCGGCCTGCGCGATGGTGGCCTTGGCCGATGCCAGCGATGCGGCGAACTGGCTCTTCTGCAAGTCGAGCGTCGAGGCCGACAGCCGGGCCAGGACCTGCCCCTCGGCCACCAGATCGCCCACGTCCGCCTCGAGCGTCTCGATGGGCTGGCCCTCGATCAGCGGCTGCACCTGCACGAGTTCGACCGCACCGATCAGGCCCGAGGCGATGACCCTGTCGCGCATCGCGCGCCGCACGACGGTGGAGACAGTGATCGCAGGCAGCGCCTGATCGCCGGCGGGCGGCTTCGGCGCGCTTTCCTGCGCAAGGGTGCCGAAGGGCAGCAGACCGGCAAGAAGGGCAATCGTCATCAAGCGCCGCATGGCAGACCTTTCGCTCAGGGCAGGCAGTTGGCTTCGCAGACCGTGACCTCGTCGAGGGTCGCGTCGATCGTGCGCAGCAGGAGGCTTTTCAGTTCATGCGCCCCGGCCCGCTTCTGCGGCCAGTCGAGCGCCCAGGCGCGCACGAGCATCACGAGGAAAGCGGCATGGGCCGCGAACCGGTGCTCGGCCTCGGCCGGGGAAAGTGCTGTCACGCGCGAGAAGATGCCGAGGAAAGCCGTCCGGATCTCCTGCTCCATCCGGTCGCAGATCGCGCAGATCTCGGGGTTCCTGTGCGCCATTGCCGTGATCTCGGCCCAGAGCGGCGCGTCCTCCTTGCAGAGCTTCACCTCGATCCGGTAGCGCAGGATCTCGCGCAGCCGGGACATCGGATCGGGCGACGACACGACCTCGGCGAAGTCGTGCTGCACGCTCTCGAGGTCGCGCCGGACGATCGCCTCGACGATGGCAGCCTTGGAGGGGAAGTAGCGGTAGAAGTTGCCGACGCTCATCCCCGCCGCCCGCGCGAGGTCCTGCATGGATGCACCGTCGAAGCCCTTCCCGGCGAAGGTGCCCCTGATCTGGTCGAGAATCTCGTCCCCGCGCGGCACGGGGGCTGAACTGTCGGGCATGGCCTCTTGCTGCTCCTGCCGGTGGACGAGGGTGGCCGAACGGCGGCGAATGAACGTTCATTCGCACATAGGCGGGTCATGGGGAAGTTCAAGTGTCCGTGAGCCTCCCCCGCTTGCATCGCCCCTTCCGCGGGCGTAGCAGGAAGCGGCCCTTCGCCGCAGGAGCCTCACCGGGCGTTCATGCCGGCCTCCCATCCCTGACGACCGACGATCACAAGGAGCGGCTCATGATCCGCCTCGACATTTTCTCGGATCCGATCTGCCCCTGGTGCTACATCGGCAAGGCGCTTCTGGATCGCGCGCTCGAGACCCGGCCCCAGCATCCCTTCGCCATCGAGTGGCATCCCTTCCAGCTCAATCCCGACATGCCGCCCGAGGGCATGGACCGGCGCAGCTACCTCGAGACCAAGTTCGGCGGCCGGCAGGCGGCGATCGAGGCCTATTCGCGCGTGCAGGCGGCAGCCGAGGCCGCCGGGCTCGAGATCGACTTCGCCGCTATCCGGCGCACGCCGAACACGCTCGACGCGCACCGCCTGATCCACTGGGCGGGGCTCGAGGGGCGGCAGACGGCCGTCGTCTCGGCCCTCTTCCGCGGCTACTTCCGCGAGGGACTGGACATCGGGGCGCCTGAGGTGCTGGCCGAGATCGCCGGACGTTGCGGCATGGATCGGGACCTGACGTTCAGGCTTCTCGGGTCGGACGCGGATCGCGAGGATCTGGCCGCGCGCGACGCGGATGCCCGCGCGAAGGGGGTGCGGGCGGTGCCCACCTTCCTCGTCGCCCGCCGACACGTGGTGCCGGGCGCGCAGCCGGTCGAGCTGTGGCAGCAGGTGACCGACGAACTCTCGGGACAGGAAGGACCGGACACATGACCTCGATCTCGGAAACGCCCGAGAGCGGCCGCCTCTCGCGGCCGGAGTTCGTCGGCATGATCGCGATGCTCTTCGCGACCGTCGCCTTCTCGATCGACTCGATGCTGCCCGCCCTGCCCCGGATCGCTGCCGAACTGAGCCCCGATGCGCCCAACCGCGCGCAGCTCATCCTCACGAGCTTCGTGCTGGGGATGGGGATCGGCACCTTCGTCGCCGGGCCGCTCTCGGACCGGTTCGGGCGCAAGCGGGTGATCGTGGGCGGCGCCGTGCTCTACTGCCTGGCGGCCCTCTGCGCCTGGGCCGCACCCACGCTCGAGCTGATGCTGGCGGCCCGCGTCGCGGGCGGGCTCGGGGCCTCGGCGCCCCGCGTCGTGGCGCTGGCGCTTGTCCGCGACCTCTACCGCGGACGCGAGATGGCGCGGATCATGAGCTTCGCCATGCTGATCTTCACTCTGGTGCCGGCCGTGGCGCCCCTGCTGGGGACGGTGGTCATCGACGCGCTCGGCTGGCGCGGCATCTTCCTGTCCTTCCTCGCCTTTTCCGCCGTCTCGATCCTGTGGCTCTCGATCCGCCAGCCCGAGACCCTGCCGCCGGAGGCGCGGCGCGACTTCTCGCTGAGCGGCCTTGCGACGGCATTCCGCGAGGTGATCTCGCACCGGGTGATCCTGACCGCCATCGGCGTGCAGACGCTGGTCTTCGGCGCGCTCTTCGGGACGCTCTCCTCGACGCAGCAGATCTTCGACATCACCTGGGACCGCGGCGAGAGCTTTCCGCTCTGGTTCGCCGTCATTGCGCTGATGGCCGGCACGGCGAGCCTCGTCAACGCGGCGCTCGTGATGCGGCTTGGGATGCGCTTCCTCGTCACCGTCGCGCTGGGGGTGCAGTTCCTGCTGTCGCTCGGCATGTGGGGCATCTCGGCCAACGACCTCTGGCCTGAGGCACTGGCCTTCCCGGCCTATGTGGCCTGGACGACGGGCGTGTTCTTTACCGCGGGCCTCACGCTGGGCAACCTCAACGCGCTCGCGATGGAGCCCGTGGGCCATATCGCGGGCATGGCGGCCTCGGTCATCGGGTCGATCGCGACGGTGCTTGCGGTCGGGTTGGCCGCGCCGCTCGGGCTGGCCTTCGACGGCACGCCGCTGCCGCTGATGCTGGGTGTGGCGACCTTCGCGGGGCTCGGATTCCTGCTGATCCGGTCGCTGCCGCGCGGCTGAAACACGCCGCGAAGCCGTTTCCTTCGAGGGGGTTGCGCGCGATGCCTCAGCCGGCGGGGCGCGCGACCTTACCCTGTGCCTTCTCGGGCCTCACGACCTTCTCGGCCAGGTCGCGTGCGATGGCGAAGCCGCCCTTGATCCGGTCGGCCTCGGTCTTCCAATCGCGCGCGAGCACGATCTTGTTGTCCTTGACCCGCGCCGTCTCGCCCTGCGCCTTGATGAAGTCCACGAGGCCGGCCGGATTGGCGAACTTGTCATTGTGGAACTGGACGGTCGCCCCCCTTGGCCCGGTCTCGAGCCGCGAGATGCCCGCGCGCTTGCACATGGCCTTGATGCGAACGACGAGCAGCAAGGTGTTGATCTCTTTCGGCAAGGGTCCGAACCGGTCGATCAGTTCGGCCGCGAAACCCTCCAGCTCGACCTTGGTCGAGAGCCCCGAGAGCCTGCGGTAGAGGCCGAGACGGACGTCGAGGTCCGGCACGTAATCCTCGGGGATCAGCACGGGCACGCCGAGATTGATCTGCGGCGCCCATTGCTCGTCCTGTTCGGTCAGTCCCTGCAATTCGCCGGACCGGATCTTCTGGATCGTCTCCTCCAGCATCTGCTGGTAAAGCTCGTAGCCCACCTCCTTGATATGGCCCGACTGTTCCTCGCCGAGCAGGTTCCCCGCGCCGCGCAGGTCGAGGTCGTGCGACGCCAGGTTGAAGCCCGCGCCGAGGCTGTCGAGGCTGGCGAGCAGCCGCAGCCGCTTGATCGCCTGCGGCGTGAGCGGCGCGCGCGGCTTGGTGGTGAGGAAGCAATAGGCCCGCGTCTTGGCGCGGCCCACCCGCCCCCGGATCTGGTAGAGCTGGCTGAGGCCGAACATGTCCGCGCGGTGGACGATCATCGTGTTCGCGGTCGGGATGTCGAGGCCTGATTCCACGATCGTCGTCGCAAGAAGCACGTCGAACTTGCCGTCGTAGAAGGCATTCATCCGCTCGTCGAGATCGCCCGCCGCGAGTTGGCCGTGGGCGACGACATAGCTCACCTCCGGCACATGGTCGCGCAGGAAGGCTTCCATGTCCGGCAGGTCCGCGACACGAGGGACGACGAAGAAGCTCTGCCCGCCGCGGTAGCGCTCGCGCAGGAGCGCCTCGCGGATCGTCACCGTGTCGAATTCCGAGACGTAGGTGCGGATCGCCAGCCGGTCCACCGGCGGCGTCGCGATGATCGAGAGATCCCGCACGCCGGTAAGCGACAGTTGCAGCGTCCGCGGAATGGGCGTTGCGGTCAGCGTCAGCACATGGACCTCGGAGCGCATCTCCTTCAGCCGTTCCTTGTGAGAGACGCCGAAATGCTGCTCTTCGTCGATGATGAGCAGGCCGAGGCTCTTCAGCTTCACGCCCTTGGCCAGGAGCGCGTGGGTGCCGATGCAGATGTCCACGGTGCCGTCGGCCAGACCCGCGCGCGTCTCGGCCGCCTGTTTGGCCGAGACGAAGCGCGACAGTTGACGCACCTTCATCGGAAAGCCGCGGAAGCGCTCGGAAAAGCTGCGGAAATGCTGCCGCGCGAGCAGCGTCGTCGGGCAGACAACGGCCACCTGCATCCCCGCCAGAGCCGCCACGAAGGCCGCGCGCATCGCGACTTCGGTCTTGCCGAAACCCACGTCGCCCACCACCAGCCGGTCCATCGGGCTGCCCGATTCGAGGTCCTTCACCACGTCGGCGATGGCGGAAAGCTGGTCGTCGGTCTCCTGATAGGGAAAGCGGGCCGCAAAGGCCTCCCACAGCGAATGCGGCGCCTCGAGGATCGGCGCATGCCGCAGGTGCCGCTCGGCCGCGATCCGCATCAGCCGCTCGGCGATTTCGCGGATACGCTCCTTGAGGCGCGCCTTCTTGGCCTGCCAGGCCCCGCCGCCCAGCTTGTCGAGCAGCCCCTCCTCGTGCCCGTAGCGGCTCAGAAGCTCGATGTTCTCGACCGGAAGGTAAAGCTTGGCCTCCTCGGCATAGACGAGGTGCAGGTAATCGTGCGGCGGCCCCGGCTTGTTCGAGGGCGGCTGCGGCACGCGCAGCGTCTCGAGGCCCATGTAGCGGCCCACGCCATGCTCGACATGGACGACGAGGTCGCCGGGCGTCAGCGTGTCGTGCTCGCGCAGGAAGTTCTCGGCCTTCCGGCGCTTCTTCGGCTTCGAGATCAGCCGGTCGCCCAGCACGTCCTGTTCCGAGATCACCGCGAGGCCCGGTGCGGTGAAGCCCTGCTCCAGCGCCCAGACCATCAGATGCGTGCCGCCGCGCCCTTCGGGCACGTCGCGGATGTCCTGGACGAGCTTCGTTCCCTGCAGGCCCGCCTCTTCGAGGAGGCCCTTCAGCCGCTCGCGCGCCCCTTCCGACCAGCTCGCGATCACCACCTGCCCGTCTTCGCGCAAACGTCGAACATGATCGACCAGCGCACCGAAAAGGCTGACGTTTTCGGCCTGGCGCTCGGGCGCGAAGCTGCGCCCCATCCGCCCGCCCGCATCGAGCACGCCGGGGCCGGGGCTCTGTGCCAGCGGCGAGAGCTGGATCACCCGATGACCCGCCGCGGCCGCGTCCCAGGCAGGCTCATCGAGATAGAGCAGTTCGGGCGCCGCGGGCTTGTAGACCGTGTCGAGCCGCCCCTTGGCGGTCATCGCCTCGCGCCGTGCATCATACTGGTCGGCGATCCCCTCCCAGCGCGAGATCCGCGCGGGTGTCACCTGATCGTCCAGCATCACGGCCGCATCGGGCAGATAGTCGAAGAGCGTCTCGAGCCGCTCGTGGAAGAAGGGCAGCCAGTGCTCCATCCCCTGATGCTTGCGGCCCGCGCTCACAGCCTCGTAGAGCGGATCGTCCGTGCCCGCCGCTCCGAATTCGATGCGGTAGTTCTGGCGGAACCGGGTGATCGCCCCCTCGTCCAGCATCACCTCGGACACCGGCGCCAGTTCCACGAGGTCGAGCTTCTCGACCGTGCGCTGCGTCTCGGGGTCGAAGCGGCGCGCCCCGTCCAGCACGTCGCCGAAGAAGTCGAGCCGCACCGGCCCCGCGACACCCGGCGGATAGATGTCGACGATGCCGCCGCGGATCGCGTAATCGCCGGGCTCGGTGACCGTGTCGGTCAGCGAGAAACCCATGCGGGACAGGTAGGTTCTCAGCCGTCCCTCATCCACGCGATCCCCCACCCGCGCCGAGAAGGAGGCTGCCCGCAGGATGTCGCGTGCCGGGATGCGCTGGGTCGCTGCGTTGAGCGTGGTCAGCAGGACGAACGGCCCCTGCAGTCCATGCGCGAGGGCCGCGAGCGTCGCCATCCGCCGCGCCGAGATCTCGGGGTTGGGCGAGACGCGGTCGTAGGGCAGGCAATCCCAGGCCGGAAGCTCCAGCACGACGGCCTGCGGCGCCATGACGGCCAGCGCGGTGCGCATCGCCTCGAGCCGCTTGTCATCGCGCGCGACGTGAATGACAGGGGCACCGCGGTCGAGCTCTTTCGCGACCAGCCGGGCATCGTAGCCCTCGGGCGCACCGCCGAGGAGGATCCGCGTTCCGTTCTGCATGAGGCTCACTTAACAGGGCGCGCCGCGGCGTCAACGGCCTCCGCACCGGCGGCGAAGACGCCCTCCATTGCTCGAACGCCGCCCCCCGGTCAGAGCACGCCGATGCGGAGGTTCTGATACATGCCCCACATGGCGGTCAGGAAGATCGACACGACGCCGAGCGCCTGCACCCTCATGCGGTGGGCCGCCAGCGCCCGGTAGAGATCCTGCCCCTCGAGAGGCTCGATCCGGACCGCGGTGCGCAGGCTCATGCCGGCGACCACCATCATCGGGAGCGCGAGGCAGAAGACCGCCTGAGCGAATTCGATCCCGTAGCGGAACCCCAGCAGGCCGAGCATCGTCAGCACGAAGGCCGCACCGCCGACGATCCACAATCCGGACGAGCTGCCTATGTGGCGGAGACGGCCGGCATAGATGCGCGCGAGCTGGTGCACGTCCTCGCCCGCAGGGCCGCCCGTCCGGCGCGCGCGCTGCACGAGATCCCACGGAACCCCCATGACCCAGTGGCTGGTCGTGGACCACATCACCGCAAGCGCCAGCCAGAACCACAGGTTCGAGAACGAGCGGAGGTCGATCACCTCGGAGATGCGGGCATGAAAATCCACGGGCACGGGTCCTTTCGTCCGAGCGGCCCGGCGTGCCGCCCTTGCGGCATTCCTACCCTTGAGACCGGGGTCTTTCCATGGCAGGCAGAAGGAAATTTCCAAGCGGCGCGGGCGTGCCACGCCCGCGCCCCGCCTTCCGAGGACAGCCATGCGCCCGATCCAAGCCGCCTATCCCCAAGCCCGCTTCCGCCGCGTGCGTCGCACCGATGCCCTGCGCCGACTGACGCAGGAGCATACGTTGACGGTCGGCGACCTGATCTGGCCGCTCTTCGTGCGCGACGGAGAGAACATCGAGGAGCCGGTCCATTCCATGCCCGGCGTCGTGCGCCGCTCGGTGGACCTGATCGTGAAGGCGGCGGAAGAGGCCGCGAGCCTCGGCATCCCTGCCGTCTGTCTCTTCCCCTACACCGATCCCTCGCTCAAGACCGAGCTCTGCGAAGAGGCGTGGAACCCCGACAACCTCGCGAACCGCGCGATCCGGGCGATCAAGGCCGCGGTGCCCGAGATCGCGGTGATGACCGACGTGGCGCTCGATCCCTACAACGCCAACGGCCATGACGGGCTGGTGCGCGACGGGATCATCCTGAACGACGAGACGGTCGAGGCGCTGGTGAAGATGGCGCTGGCGCAGGCGGAGTCGGGCGCCGACATCCTGGGCCCCTCGGACATGATGGACGGCCGCATCGGCGCGATGCGGTCGGCGCTGGAGTCGGCAGGGCACAAGGACGTGGCGATCCTCTCCTACTCGGCCAAGTATGCCTCGGCCTTCTACGGCCCGTTCCGCGACGCCGTGGGCGCCTCGGGTGCGCTGAAGGGGGACAAGAAGACCTACCAGATGGACCCGGGAAACACCGACGAGGCGCTGCGCCTGATCGAGCGCGACCTGCGCGAAGGCGCCGACATGGTGATGGTGAAGCCCGGGATGCCCTATCTCGACATCTGCCGGCGGGTGAAGGACGCCTTCGGCGTGCCGACCTATGCCTATCAGGTCTCGGGCGAATACGCGATGATCAAGGGCGCGGCCGAACGCGGCTGGATCAAGGGCGAAGCCGCGATGATGGAAAGCCTGCTCTGCTTCAAGCGGGCGGGCTGCGACGGCATCCTGACCTATTTCGCCCCCGAGGCCGCACGCATCCTCCGCGCGGGGATGTGAGGTCGGCTGCCGCCGGCCGCCGCTGCGCGGCCGGGATCCCCGAGAGCCGGGACACCACCGGCCCCTCGCGCTGAGAACGTGACCGGCCGCTCGCCGGGAAAGCGGGACCGGGGCGGGAAGCCGGGCGAAGCTTCGCCGGCGTCCCATTGCCTGCCGTGAGGGATGTGCCGGGCTGACAAGAGGCGAGCAACGCGGTATAAGCACCTGTGAGGGGACGAAGATCCCCGGCCCAAGGGCTCGAGGCGGAAAGAGGGTTTCATGGCAGACAGTTCGAGACGGACTTTTCTCGGGGCCGCCGGTGCGGCATTGCTTCTCACGGCGGCCTGCGCCAACGGCGTCGGCAACAACAATGCGGCCGTGATCGACGCGCGCGTGGATGCCACGCGGGACTATCTCTTCGACCGGTATCCCGGCACGCGCGACCTCGCCCGCGATGCGAAGGGCGTGCTCTACATGCCGCTGGTGACAGAGGCAGGCTTCGGCCTCGGCGGCGCCTACGGCCGCGGCGCACTTCGGATCAACGACATCACGGTGGACTACTACTCGGCCACGCGTGCCACGATCGGCTTCCAGATCGGGGCCCAGCAATATGCCCACGCGCTGTTCTTCATGACGGAGCAGGCGCTGGCCGACTTCCGTGCGGGATCGGGCTGGGCGGTGGGCGCGGATGTGCGCTACGCCACTCCCGATCAGGGGGCGAGCATCGGCAAGGAGACGACCGAGATCCAGCCCGTCGTGGCGCTGATCTTCGGCCAGTCGGGCCTGATCGCGGGCGCGACGCTGGGCGGCGTGAAATACACCCGCATCATCCCCTGAGCGGGCCGCCATCTGGAGACAGGACCCGGGAAACGTCTTCCGGGGCCTTCTCGTCGGGCAGCGGCGACCGTATCCGCGCGATTTGATCCGCGTCAGCGACCTGATGGCATGGGGCCGCCGTTTGCGTTTGGGTTTGCGGCACGCGGCTCAGTCGCGGCGTGCCCCGTTGGTCACCGCGTCAGCCGCTTGATGAGCGAAGACGTATCCCAACGGCCGCCGCCCATCTGCTGGACCTCCTTGTAGAACTGGTCGACGAGCGCCGTGACGGGCAGGCTCGCCCCCACCTCGTCGGCAGTCTTGAGGCAGATGCCCAGATCCTTGCGCATCCAGTCCACGGCGAATCCGTAATCGAACTTGCCGTCGAGCATCGTCGCGTGGCGGTTCGCCATCTGCCAGCTGCCCGCGGCGCCCTGGCTGATGACCTCGACCACGGCGCGGCCGTCCATTCCGGCCTTCTCGCCGAAAGCCAGTGCCTCGGACAGGCCCTGCACGAGTCCCGCGATGCAGATCTGGTTCATCATCTTGGCGATCTGGCCCGAGCCGCTCTCGCCGAGCCTGCGGCAGACGCGGGCATAGGCTGCCATGACAGGTTCGGCGGCAGCGTAATGTGCCTCCGATCCGCCGCACATGATCGAGAGCGCGCCGTTCTCGGCGCCCGCCTGGCCCCCCGAGACCGGCGCATCGACAAAGCCGAGCCCGAGCCCGTCCGCCTCGGTCGCAAGCTCGCGCGTGACTTGGGCGGAGACCGTCGTGTGATCGACGAAGATGGCGCCGCGGGCCATTCCCGCAAAGGCCCCCGCCTCGCCGCGGCAGACCGAGCGCAGGTCGTCGTCGTTGCCCACGCAGGCCATGACGAACTCGGCACCCTCCGCCGCCGCGGCCGGCGTGGGCGCCGAGCGCCCGCCATGCTGCGCGACCCAGGCTTCGGCCTTTGCGCCGCTGCGGTTGTAGACCGTCACCTCGTGCCCCTTGGCCGCCAGATGGCCGGCCATCGGAAAGCCCATGACCCCCAGTCCCAGAAATGCAAGCTTGGCCATGGTCTTCCTCCCGATTGCCGTTGTGTGACGGATCGACTAGGAACCATTCCGACCTCTCGCGTCAAGGACGGGCCCCATGATCGTCGTCTTCCGCTGGCTGCTGCGCGTCTTCACCGGCCTCGTGGTGCTCGCGCTTCTGGCCACGCTGATTGCCTATTACTTCCTGTCGCGCTCGCTGCCCGACTACGACGAAAGCTTCCGGCTCGACGGGATCTCCGGGCCGGTCGAGATCGTGCGCAACGACGCGAATGTCCCCCATCTCTTCGGCCGGACGGACGAGGACGTCTATTTCGCGCTGGGATTCGCCCATGCGCAGGACCGGCTCTGGCAGATGGTCACAATGCGGCGGACGGTGCAGGGGCGGCTTTCCGAGGTCTTCGGCGAGCGGACGCTGAAGATCGACGAACTCATGCGTCGCTACGACCTCTACGGGCTCGCGCAGAAATCGGTCGAGGCGCAGGATCCCGAGACCCGCGCCGCGCTCGAGGCCTATGCCCGCGGCGTCAATGCCTGGATCGGGCAGGTCAACGCCGATGCCCGCGGCCGCGGCGCGCCCGAGTTCTTCCTGTTCTCGAACGAGATCGCCGTCTGGCGCCCCGCTGACAGCATCGCGCTCATCAAGCTGATGGCGCTGCAGCTTTCGTCGCACCTGCAGTCCGAGGTGCTGCGTGCGCGGGTGTCGCTGCTCCTGCCCGATCCGCGCGTGGCCGACATCCTGCCCGATGCTCCGGGAGAGGGCGTGATCGCGCTGCCCTCCTATGCGAGCCTCGTGCCCGGTCCCCTGCCCGCGTTGCGAAAGGCCGAGCATCGCGAGGACCCGCTCTCGCCGTTCCACGTCAAGGCTCTCTCCGGGGCGTCGAACGCCTGGGCCGCCGCTCCCTCGCGCTCGGCCGCGGGGGGCTCGCTCCTCGCGAACGACCCGCATCTTGGCTTCACCGCCCCCTCGATCTGGTATCTCGCGCGGCTCCAGCTGTCGTCGGGCGGCGTCATCGGCGCCACCATGCCCGGCATTCCCGCCGTCCTGCTCGGACGCTCGAACCGGCTCGGCTGGGCGCTGACCTCGGCCTACATGGACGATCAGGACGTCCATATCGAGGAGGTCAACCCCGAGAACCACGAGGAGTACCGGACGCCCGACGGCTGGAAGACCTTCGAGACCCGGCGTTCGATCATCAAGGTGAAGGACGCCCGGCCCATCACCATCACCTTGCGATGGACCGAGAACGGTCCGGTGCTGCCCGGCACCCACTATGACCTCGCCGCCATCACGCCTCCGGGTCATGTGGCCTCGCTGTCCTGGGCGGCCCTCTCGGCCGAGGACACGTCGATGAGCGCAGCCATGCGGCTGATGAAGGCCCAGAACGTCGACGGGGCGATCGAGGCCGGACGGCTCTTCATCGCGCCCGCGCAGAACCTGATGCTGGCGGACGTGGACCGCGTGGCGATGCAGACGGTGGGCGCCATGCCGAAGCGCGACGCGCAGAACCAGTCGAAGGGGCGGATGCCCTCTCCCGGCTGGCTGCCTGAAAACCGCTGGCAGGGCTTCTTTCCCTACGAGGACAACCCCCGCGTGGTCGCCCCCGAGACCGGGATCCTCGGCAACACCAACAACAAGACCGTGGATCGCCCCTTCCCGCTGCACGTCTCGTTCGACTGGGGCGACACGCAGCGCATCCAGCGCTGGCTCGCGCTGATGAAGAGCCGGGAGGTCCACACCCGGGAGAGCTTCATCGAGGCGCAGCTCGACACCGTCTCGCCCACGGCGCGGAACCTCCTGCCGCTCGTCGCGGCGGATCTCTGGTTCACCGGCGAGGCCGCACCCGACGGCACGCCCGAGCGGCTGCGCCAGCGCGCGCTGGCGCTGCTTGCGGAATGGAACGGCGAGATGAACGAGCACCTGCCCGAGCCGCTGATCTACATGGCCTGGATGCGCGCGCTGCAGGACCGGCTGATCCGCGACGAGCTGGGGCCGCTCGCCGACGAGTTCGAGCACATCCAGCCGGACTTCGTCGAGCGCGTCTTCCGCGACACGCGCGGGGCGGCGGTCTGGTGCGACATCATCCAGTCGGCCGCCACCGAGAGTTGCACCGACATTGCGCGGATGGCGCTCGACGACGCGCTTCTCAAGCTGACCGAGGACTGGGGCCCGAACATCGAGAGCTGGCGCTGGGGCGACGCGCATCAGGCGACGCACGATCATCCGGCGTTGGGCGAGGTGCCGCTGCTCAGGTATTTCGTGAACATCCGCCAGTCGACCTCGGGCGGCGACCAGACGCTGATGCGGGGCATGACGCGCGGCACGGGACCGGATCCCTACGAGAACGTGGCCGGCGCGGGCTATCGCGGGGTCTACGACTTCGCCGATCCGGACTCGTCGGTCTTCATCTCTTCCACCGGCCAGTCCGGACACCCGCTGTCGCGCTTCTACGACAACCTGGGCGAGCTCTGGCGGCGGGGCGAGTACATCCCGATGTCGCTCGATCCCGATCTCGCCCGTGCGGCTGCCGTGGGCATCACCCGACTCGAGCCGAGCGACACCGCCGCCGACTGACGGCAGTCTCCGGCGGATGGACCCAGGGCGGTGCGACGGCGGGCGGACCGCAAGACTCGGGGGGGGGCGCCGACTGACCGGGAACGGAAGCGCATCCGACGGACCGCGACGCGCAGGCACACCAGCCGGCCTCGTGGCATGGCGCATGAACCACTGGATCATCGTGCCCGTCGTCCGGCCGGCCATGCTCGCGCCATTGATCGTGCTGCTGGTGCGCCACGATCTCCTGCTGCAGCGCGTCTCTCGCTCGCCGGGACCGTTGGCGGCACCCGAGCGCCCTCACAGTTCGCGGTAGCGCTTCTCCTGCCGGGCGGTCCAGCGCACGTCGATCCGGTGACCGTCCTCGGTCTCGTCCTCTGCCGTCACAACGCCTTCCGCATGAAGCCAGGCGCGGCGGCGGCCCTCGGCGAAGCCCAGCGTCAGGCTGCGCTCGGTCCTCTCCTCGTCGAAGGCGGCCGAGACCGCCTCAAGCAACTCCGCCAGCCCCTCTCCGGTCAGGGCCGAGAGGGCGAAGGTCGACTCGGACCGGGCGGCCTGCACGACGAGTTGCTCGTGCATCGTGCCCTGCACGAGGTCGAGCTTGTTCCAGACCTCGAACTGGGGCGTCGCGGCCCTGACGCCGAGGCTCTGCAGGATCTCGGCCACGTCGGCGGCCTGCTCGGCTGTTTCGGGATGCGAGATGTCGCGGACGTGGAGGATCAGATCGGCCTCGAGCACTTCCTCAAGCGTGGCGCGGAAGGCGGCCACCAGTTGGGTCGGCAGGTCGGAGATGAATCCCACCGTGTCGCTCAGGATGATCTTGCGCCCCGAGGGCAGCGTCACTCCGCGCATGGTCGGATCGAGCGTCGCGAAGAGCATGTCCTTCGCCAGCACCTCCGCCCCCGTCATGCGGTTGAAGAGCGTCGATTTGCCCGCGTTGGTATATCCCACCAGCGCGACGATCGGGAACGGCACCTTTCGGCGCGAGGCCCGGTGCAGCTCTCGGGTCTTCACGACCTTGTCCAGCTGGCGGCGGATGCGGATCACCTGCTCGTCGATGGCGCGGCGGTCCGCCTCGATCTGCGTCTCGCCGGGGCCGCCGACGAAGCCGAAGCCGCCGCGCTGCCGCTCGAGGTGGGTCCAGGCCCGCACGAGCCGCGTTCGCTGATAGGAGAGGGCGGCAAGTTCCACCTGCAGCACCCCCTCCCGCGTGCGGGCGCGGTCGGCGAAGATCTCGAGGATGAGGCCGGTCCGGTCGAGGAGCTTCACCCCCCATTCCTTCTCGAGGTTCCTCTGCTGGACCGGCGAGACCGGACCATCGACGAGGACGAGACCCACTTCCAGCGCCTCGAACCGCGTCTTCAGTTCGGCCACCTTGCCCGTCCCGAACAGCAGGCCAGGCTGTGCGCGGGGCAGCCGGACAACCTCCTGGCCCACGATCTCCATCTCGGGCAAGGCCGCGGCCAGTGCCACCGCCTCGGCCAGCCGAAGCTCGGGCAGGCGTCGCGAACGCTCGGTGCGGATATCGGGATGAAGGACGAAGGCGCGCATCGGCTGCGCACGAGTCTCTCCTTCGGAGCCCGTTGCGGGACCTCCGGCGATACCCTCGCGGCGGGGCTCCTCCTCCCCTTCCTCGGGATCGGTCAAATCAGTCGTCGCCCTCGTAGAGATTGATCGGTTGTCCGGGCATGATGGTCGAGATCGCGTGCTTGTAGACCAGCTGCGACTGGCCGTCCCGGCGCAGCAGGACACAGAAATTGTCGAACCAGGTAATCACGCCCTGCAGTTTCACACCATTGATCAGAAAAATAGTTACCGGAACCTTGGCCTTCCTGACGTGATTCAGAAAGGCATCCTGCAAGTTCTGTTTATCGGCCGCCATCCGTTTTCTTGCCTTTATGGTTGAGACGCTTCCGTCTTTCCTCGTTCCCCCCGGTTGCAATCCGACGGTCGGAATCGAGTATGGGCAGGAGTTGCGGGAGATTCCAGCCCCAATAACATATCGTTAGTCTTGTGCGGCGAGCCTGTCGCTTTTCCGCTCAGCGCCGCCAGCTGGCCGGGGCCAGCAGGGCGAGGATGGCCAGCGTTTCCATCCGGCCTACAACCATTGCGATTCCGGCAACGATCTTCGCCACCGCGCCCAGTTCGGACCAGCGGATCGGGGTCTCGACGGCAAGGTCGGCCAGCGGTCCCGTCGTGGTCAGCGCCGCGATGCCCAGCACCATCGCGCGCTCGAATCCCAGGCCGGCAAGGCTCAGGGCGGCCGTGACGACGGCGATGGAGAAGGCAAAGAGCATGAAGAAGATCCATGCCACATAGGCCCCCTCGCGCCGCAGCCGCCGCGCGACGGCCCCCTGCCCGCCGATCGAGCTCGGGTGGACGATCCGTTCCAGTTCACGTTCCGCGTGGCGGTAGAGCGCGTAGACGCGCAGCAGCTTGACGCCGCCGGCCGTGGTCGCGACGCCGCCGCCGACGATGGCGAGGCCGAGCAGGATCAGGCCCGGCGTGCCCAGCCCCGACCATGACCGCGAGGCGACCCATGCGGAAGATTCATAACCCGTGGTGGTCAGGAAGGAGAGCGTCGTGAAGAGCCCGCCCCACATCGCGCGCGACGCGGCCGCGATGTTCTGCGTGTCCTCGGTCTCGATCGCGCCGATCCAGTGCCGCAGGAAGAGGACGACCGGCACCCCGAGCAGGAAGAAGAAGGCCATCATGACCTCGGGGTCGCGGTGGATGGGCGTATCGCGGTCCACCATCGAGGTGCCGGGCATCAGGCGCCGCGTCACCGCGAAGAAGAGAAAGAGGAAGATCAGGAACTCGCCCCTGAACCCCGCCTCACCCGCCGTCATCGTCTCGAGCGGCGAGATGCCGCTTGTCGAGAGCGTCCCCATCGCATGGCAGAGGCCCACGAGTCCGTTTTCCCCGGCAAGGAGCAGCATCCCCCAGAGCGCCAGCGTCAGCCCGCCATAGGCGGGGAAGAGCGACAGCGACTGGCGTACCAGCCGCTCGGTCGGATCGGCGATGCGGGTGATCTGGCTCGCCTGTTCGCGCCCGGGGACGTGGCCCGAGACGACCTCCATGCCCCCGAGGCTGAGCGGAGCCAGCACCGCCATCGCCGCGGTCAGCACGAAGAACCCGCCCAGCCAGCCGACCAGGGCGCGCCACAGGTGGACCGAGGGCGGCAGCCGTCCCGGCGTGTCGTAGAGCGTGGCCCCCGTCGTGGTGAAGGACGAGAGCATCTCGAACCAGGCGTTGGTGAAGCTCGTGTCCGGGACCGCCATCTGGAAGGGCAGTGCGAGCATCGGCGGCAGGATCAGGTAGGCGCCGACCAGCGTGGTCAGGTGCGCGCGCGCGGCGCGCGGCGGCGGGCGGTTCTGCGTCGCGATCGCGACCATGCCGATCACGATCAGGAGGAATGTGCCCGCATAGAAGAAGGCGCGCGCAACCTCGTGCTGGCGCAGGACGATGGCATGGGCCGCAGGCAGGTACATGGCCAATGCGCCGCCCGCCATCAGCACGACGATCAGCGGAACCGAGCGGAGCCTGGCCATGTCAGAAGAAGTCGATCGAGACCTGCAGGAGGCGTTCGACCTCCGGCACGTCAGCCGTCATGCAGAAGAGCGCGATCACGTCTCCGTCGTCCACGCGCAGGTCGCCCGTGGGCTTCAGCACCCGGTCGCCCTTCATCACCGCGCCGACGAGAACGCCCTCGGGGAAGTCGATGTCGCGGATGTGGCGCCCGGCCAGCGGCGAGGTCGACAGGACCTGCGCCTCGATCACCTCGGCCTCGGCGTCCCCGATGGAATAGATCGCCCGCACGCGACCGTGGCGGACGTGGCGCAGGATCGAGGAGACGGTGGTGGCGCGGGGGTTGATGTAGGCGTCGATGTCGAGCGCCTGCATGATCGGCAGCAGCGTCGGATCGTTCACGAGCACGATCGCCATCGGGCAGCCCGCCTGCTTGGCGCGCACGGCGGCGAGGATGTTGGTCTTGTCGTCGTCCGTCACCGCCAGCACCGCATCGGCGCGGTCGACGTTGGCCTCCATCAGCAGGTCCATGTCGAGCCCGTCGCCGTTGAGCACGATGGTCCGCTCGAGCCCGTCGGCGGCGGTTTCCGCCTTGCTGCGGTTGCGTTCTATCACCTTGACCCGGACCCGGTCGGCCCGCGTCTCGAGTGCCTTGGCGACCGCGAGGCCCACATTGCCGCCGCCGATCACGATGATCCGCTCCTGTTTGCGCGAGGCCTTGCCGAAGATGTCCAGTGTCCGCGCCACATCCTCGGAATGGACGAAGACATAGACCTCGTCGGCCGCGAAGAGCTGGTCGCCCGGCTCGGGCACGAAGAGCCGCCCCTCGCGCCGGACGCCCACGACAAGGGCGCGCAGGCTGGTGAAAAGCTCGTTGAGCTGCCTGAGTGGCGTGTTCAGCACCGGGCAGTCCTCGTCGAGGGCGATGCCGAGAAGCTGCGCCTTGCCCTCCATGAAGCTTTCCGTGTCGAAGGTCGAGGGCGCCGCGAGGCGTTGCAGTGCGGCCTCGGCCACCTCCTTCTCGGGCGAGATCACCACGTCGATCGGCAGGTGGTCCCGGCGGTAGAGGTCGGAATAGATCGCGTCGAGATAGCTCTGCGACCGCAGGCGCGCGATCTTGCGGGTGATGCCGAAGATCGAATGGGCCACCTGGCAGGTGACCATGTTGACCTCGTCGGACTGGGTCGCGGCGATGATCATGTCGGCATCGCGCGCGCCGGCCTTCTCCAGCACGTCCGGGTAGGAGGCGAAGCCCACGACCCCCTGCACGTCGAGCGTGTCGGTCGCGCGCCGCACGAGGTCGGCGTTCATGTCGACGACGGTGACGTCGTTGCGCTCGCCCGAGAGGTGACGCGCGATCTGCCAGCCGACCTGGCCGCCGCCGCAGATGATCACCTTCATGTCACGGCCTCCGAACTGTCAGGCCCTTCTGCTTGGCAGAACGGCCCGCCATGGTCAATCCGGCGCCCCCACGGGCTCGTCCTCGTCCTCGAAATCGTCCTCTATCCGGGCAAGGCGGCTGCCGCCCTTGGCATTCGTCACCACGCCCAGCGACTTGAGCTTCCGGTGCAGCGCCGAGCGTTCCATTCCCACGAAGGCGGCGGTGCGGCTGATGTTGCCGCCGAAACGGTTGATCTGCGTGAGCAGATACTCGCGCTCGAAAAGTTCCCGCGCCTCGCGCAGCGGCAGGGTCGCGAGCGCCCCGCCGAGGACCAGCCGCCCCTCGTCGCCGGTGGACTCGTTTCCCGGCAGTTCGCGCGCCTCGATCGGGCCCGAACCGTCGCCCAGGATCAGCACCCGCTCGATCACGTTGCGCAGTTGGCGGACGTTGCCCGGCCACGGCATCGTCTGCAGCATCGCCTCGGCCTCGGAGGTGAGGCTGCGCAGCGGAAGGCCCTGGCTGCGGTGGAACATCTCGATGAAGTGCTTCGCCAGCATCGGGATGTCCTCCCGCCGGTCCGCCAGCGCCGGAACCTCGATCGGCACCACGTTGAGCCGGTCGTAGAGTTCCTGCCGGAAGCGGCCGGCGGCGATCTCGGCGCGCAGGTCCCGCGTCGTGGACGAGATCACCCGAAGGTCCACCCGCACCTTGTCCGTCCCGCCCTGGCGGGTGAACTGCTGTTCGGTCAGCACGCGCAGGATCTTCGACTGCGTGCCGAGCGGCATGTCGGCCACCTCGTCGAAATAGACGATGCCGCCATGCGCCTGTTCGAGCAGCCCCTGCTCGATCCCCCGGTCGGGCGTCTCGCGGCCGAAGAGGACCTCCTCCATCCGGTCGGGCTCGATCGTGGCCGACGAGACCGAGATGAACGGCGCCCCCGACCGGTTCGAGTTGGTATGGATGAACCGGGCAGCAAGCTCCTTGCCCGCGCCGGCCGCGCCCGAGAGCATCACGCGTCCGTTCGACTTGGTGACCTTGTCGAGCTGCGCCTTCAGCAGCCGGAAGGCGGTCGATCCGCCCAGCATCTCGGCCGCCGAGACGTCGCGGCGGCGCAGCTCGCTGTTCTCCCGCCGCAGGCGGGCCGTCTCCATCGCGCGGTGGACCACCACCATGAGCTGGTCGATGTTGAACGGCTTCTCGATGAAGTCGTAGGCGCCCTGCTTGATGGCCGCCACCGCGATCTCGATGTTGCCGTGGCCCGAGATGATCACGACCGGCACGTCGGGATTGTCGCGCTTCGTGCGCTTCAGGATGTCGATCCCGTCCATCCGGCTGTCCTTGAGCCAGATGTCGAGGATCATCAGCGCGGGAGGCTCGGCATTCACCGCCGCCATGCACTCGTCTGAATTCGCGGCGAGGCGGATCTGGAAGCCCTCGTCGCGCAGGATGTCCCCGATCAGTTCGCGGATGTCGCGTTCGTCGTCGACGATCAGAATGCTGCTCATGTCTCCTCCAGTCTCGCCTCGCTGGTCTTCGCCGCCCGGGACCGGCTGCGCAGGATGCGGGGCAGCCGGATCTCGGCCATGGCCCCGCGATGGCCGTCCTCGGAGAAAGGTTCGGCATCGGTCAGGGTCAGGATGCCGCCGTGTTCCTCGATGATCTTCTTGACGATGGGCAGGCCTAGGCCCGTCCCCTTCTCGCGCGTGGTGACATAGGGTTCAAAGAGCCGCGTCCGGTCAGGCGGCAGGCCGGTGCCGTTGTCCGCGATGCGGATCAGGGCCTGCTCCTCGTCCACCTGCAGCGAAACGCTGATCTCGGGCTGCCAGGGGCCTTTGACGCTCTCCGCCCGGGCCTCGATCGCCTCGCCCGCGTTCTTCATCAGGTTGGTCAGCGCCTGCCCGATCATGGTCGTGTCGATCTCGATGGGCCATGGCTCGGCGGGCAGGTCGGCGTTGATGCGCACGTCGGGCTGTCCCGCCTCCTGCAGGAGGACCGTCTCGCGCAGCAGCTTCACCAGATCCGCCTCGCGCCGGTCGGGTTCCGGCATCCGGGCGAATTTCGAGAACTCGTCCACGATGCGGCGGAGGTCGTTCGTCTGGCGGATGATCACGTCGGAATACTGGTCGAGATCGGCCGCCTGCTCGCCCACCAGCGGGCGGAACTTGCGCTTGATGCGTTCCGCCGAAAGCTGGATGGGCGTCAGCGGGTTCTTGATCTCGTGCGCGATGCGCCGGGCCACATCCCCCCAGGCGGCCATGCGCTGGGCCGAGACGAGGTCGGTCACGTCGTCGAAGGCCACCACGTAGCCCTCGAGCCGCCCGCTGTCGTTGCGACGCGGGCTCATTCGGACGAGGAGGCTCTCCATCCGGCCCTTGCGGATCAGGCGGATTTCCTCCTGCACCGCCGTCCCGGTCCCGCGCAACCGCTCGAAGAGCGCGGCGAATTCCGGGACCGCGACCGAGAGGGGCATGTTCCCCGCCTCGGGCAGTTCCAGCAGCCGCTCGGCGGCGCGGTTGATGAAATCCACCTGCCCCACCGCGTCGAGGCCGATCACACCCGCCGTCACCGAGGAGAGGACGGAATCGAAGAGCCGCCGCCGCCGCTCGATCTGGCGGTTGTTGTCCATCAGCGCATCGCGCTGGCCCTTGAGCTGCCGGGTCATCTGGTTGAAGAGCCGGCCGAGCATGGCGATCTCGTCGTCGCCCTCCTCCTCGGGCACCTGCACGTCGAGATCCCCTGCCCCCACCCGCTGCGCCGCCCCCGCGAGCCGCCCCACCGGCCGCGAGAGCCGCTCGGCAAACCAGAGGCCGAGCCAGACGGCGGCGAGGATCAGAATCAGCGCAAAGCCGAGGTAGAGCAGCCCGAATTCGAACAGCATCCGGCCCCGCTCGGCCTCGAGCTGGTGGTAGAGCGCGACCGTCTGGCGCGTGTCGTCGAGCAGGCTCAGGATCGAGCCGTCCACCGTGCGCGAGACGTAGAGGAACCGGTCGGGGAAGGCGTCAAGATGGACGAGCGCGCGGAACTCGTTGTTGCTCCAGTCCTGGATCAGCACCGTCTCCCCGGCCCTGGCGCGCTCCATGTCCGCAGCCGAGGGCTGCTCGAAGTCGAAGAGATAGCTGCGCTCGCCGCGGGTCTTCAGCTCGCCACCGCCATCGATCAGGAAGGCTTCGCGCAGGCCGCGCTGGATCTTCTCCTGTCCTTGAGTCAGCAGCGGGCGCAACTGGTCGTCGCGCAGGAAGAAGGTCGACTGCTTGGCGACGTTCAGATAGGCCGCCAGCGCCTCGGCATCCTCGATCAGGTCGTGGCGGTGCTCTTCCTGATAGGCCTCGGCCGCCTCGAGCGAGGCCCCCACCACCTGCCGCACGCGCTCCGAGAACCAGCCCTCGAGGCCCACGTTGACGGTGAGCATCGCGAAGACCGCGACGAGGACGGTCGGCACGAGAGCGAGAACGGCAAAGGTGCCGACGAGCCTGAGGTGCAGCCGCGAACCCGCCGACTGGATCCGCCGGTCCGAGATCATGCGGGCGATGCGGGCGATGACCAGCGCCGCCACGACGAGGACGTAGACGAGATCGCCAAGCAGCACGAAGCGCAGCGAGGGCGAGTTCGCCCCCTGGTTCATCGGCCCGAGTGCAAGGAAGGTCGCCAGAACGAGGACCGGCCCCAGCATGACAAGGCCGAAGGCCATTGCGTTCTGCACGCGCCGCTGCCTGAGCAACCGCGAAAACTTGATCCAGGTGTTGCTGCGCGCAGCAGTCCGCACGGATGCCCTGTCCCGCCTCTCGGGGGGCAGTTAAGCTGCCCTCCCCTGTTCAGGCGCCGACCGGAGTCATGTCCATGTGCAACGCCGCCTGTTGCCGTTTTACATCAGCTTGCGGCGGCGTGTCACGCGAATATCGAGATCGGTGATCTTCTTGCGCAAGGTATTGCGGTTGATCCCGAGCAGATCGGCACATTTCGCCTGGTTTCCGGCGGTGGCGTCCAGCGCGATCTCGATCAGCGGGGCTTCCACCTCGCGGAGGATGCGCTGGTAGACGCCCGGAGGCGGCAGCGCGCCGCCGTGCAGGTCGAAGTAGCGCCGCAGGTGTCGCGCGACCGAGGACGACAGCTTCTCGCCCTCGCCGCCGCCCTTCAGGGGTTCCATGGCGGGCTGGTTTCCGAGCACGGCCTCGACCTCGGACCGGGTGATCTCGGCTTCGGCCGAGGTGACCATCAGCCGCCGCAGCGTGTTCTCGAGCTGACGGACGTTGCCGGGCCAGCTGTAGGCACGCACCAGTTCGCGCGCATCGTTCGAGAGCCTGCGGGTGGAGCCGAGGTCGCGCTCGCCGCGGGCGAGGAAGTGATCGGCCAGCAGCGGGATGTCGTCCACCCGCTCGCGCAGCGCGGGGACGTGCAGGGTGACGCCGCCAAGCCGGTAGTAGAGATCCTGGCGGAAGGCGCCGGTCTCCAGTCGCGAGGCGAGATCCACCTGACTCGTGGACATGATCCGGGGCGCGTTGTCGCCCATCATGTCGAGCATACGCACGATGCGGGCCTGAGTCTCCTCGTCATAATCGGCCACCTCGTCGAAGACGAGGCTGCCGCCCTTGGCGCGGGCGAGCAGCGTGGCCGGCCCCTCGACGCCCTGCAGGTCGGCCGCCTGCGCCACCACGAAGGGAAGCGTGCGCCGGTCAGAGAAATCATGGATCGCGCGGGCAATCAGCGACTTGCCGGTGCCCGACTCGCCGGTGATCAGCACCGGAAGGTCCGTGTTCATCACCCGCGCGACGAGGCGGTAGAGCGCCTGCATCGCCTGCGTCCGGCCCACGAGCGGCAGGTCGTCGCCACCCTCGCGCGGGGGGGCGGCCTTGTTCACCGGCGCGCGGCGCTTCATGTCGAGCGCGCGGGCCGACCGCTTCATCAGGTCGGGCAGGTCGAAGGGCTTGGGCAGGTAGTCGTAGGCCTCGGCCTCGGCCGCCTGGATGGCCGTCATGATGGTGTTCTGCGCCGAGATCACGATGACCGGTAGTCCCGGGCGCAGCTTCGAGATCCGCGGCAGCGCCTCGAGTCCGTTGCCATCGGGCATGACCACATCCGAGATCACGAGGTCGCCCTTGCCCTCCTCGACCCAGCGCATCAGGGTCATCAGGCTGGAGGTCGCGTGCACCTTGCATCCCGCCCGCGTCAGGGCCTGCGTCAGCACCGTGCGGATCGTGCGATCGTCGTCCGCAACGAGAACAGTGCCGTCCATCACTTCACCTCCATGTCATTGAGCGCCGCTTCCCGGGGCGCCACCGGCAGCGAGACCCGGAACACCGTGCGTCCGGGCGCCGAGTCGACGGAAATCCATCCGCCGTGGTCCGATATGATCTTGCTGACCAGCGCGAGGCCAAGGCCCGTGCCGTTCTCGCGCCCCGAGACGAAGGGCTCGAAGATCTCCTTGGCGATGTCGGGCGCGATGCCCGGACCGTCGTCGATGATCTCGACCTGCAGCGGCAGCGCACCACCCGAGCCGTCGCTGCGCCGCAGGCGGAGCGAGATGTCGTAGAAGGTGCGCAGCCGGATCCGCCCGCCCTGCGGGCCCGCGGCCTCGGAGGCGTTCTTGATCAGGTTCAGGAAGACCTGCATCAGCTGGTCG
Organism: Rhodobacter sp. NSM; assembly: GCF_052244495.1. Classification (NCBI taxonomy): domain Bacteria; kingdom Pseudomonadati; phylum Pseudomonadota; class Alphaproteobacteria; order Rhodobacterales; genus Rhodobacter; species Rhodobacter sp. NSM. The sequence continues at coordinate 842,260 of NZ_JBQPXH010000001.1, read as the reverse complement.
GGATCGGCATAGGTGGCCGGCAGCGAGGGGTCGTATTCCTCGGTGATCCGCATCTTGGCCGCAAAGCCCACCGCCGCCGACTTGCGCGCCCGATCGAGCGCGTCGTGGATGTTCACCGGCCGCCGCTCGGGCGGGCGCAGGTTGCCGAACTGCTCCACCTGCTCCAGCAGTTTCACGATACGGCGCGTCTCCTCAACGATCAGATCGGCCAGTTCGCGATCCTCCGGCGAGAGGTTCATGGCGATGAGCTGCGCCGCGCCCGAGATGCCGGCCAGCGGGTTCTTGATCTCATGGGCCAGCATCTCGGCCATGCCGATGGCGGATTTCGCCGCCGACTTCGCCGCCGTCGCCCGCCCCAGCCGGTCCGCGATCTCGCGCGGCGAGATCAGCAGCATGACGATCTCGGCATTGTCGTGCAACGGCGCGATCTGGATGTTGCACTGCACCGGCGGACGCTCGCCGGAGGTGACGTCCACGTCGTTGATGAAGATGGGAGACTGGTTCGTCCGCGCCCGCGCCAGTGCCTCCTCGACGGGTGCGTCGATGAGGAGCCGGTCGAAGGCGGGCTGCCCCTTCAGGCTGCGCGACGAGGCGTTGAGGAAGGACTCCGCCGCCGGGTTCGATTCGACGATGCAGCCCTGCGGATTGATGAGCACTGCCGGCACCGGCAGGCTGGCCCAGATCACGCCCGGAACGGGATAGGGCGAACGGAAACTCATGCGGCGACCCTTTCCTGCTCCGCGAAGGCTTCCCTGAGCCTGCGGATGACCTGCGCCGGGTCGGTCCCCGTAACGACGGGGACGCGATGCGCGGCGAGATCCGCGGCCTCGAGGTACCAGTTGAGATGCTTGCGCGCGACGCGCAGGCCGAGATCGCGGCCGTAGAACGACAGGATCTCCTCGTAATGGCCGATGACCAGATCGGCCAGATCCCCCGCTGCGGGCGCCCGTGGCACGGGCCGGCCCGCGAGCGCGGCGCCGATCTGTCCGGGCAGCCACGGCCTGCCCTGCGCGCCGCGGCCGATCATGACCCCCGCGGCCCCCGAGGCCGCAAGGGCGGTCCGGGCCGTTTCGTCCGAGGTGATGTCGCCATTGGCCACCACGGGCACCGACACCGATTGGACGACCGGCCGGATCGCGTGCCAGTCGGCGTGGCCGGTGTAGAACTGGCAGCGGGTGCGGCCGTGGATGGTGATCATCGCCACCCCTGCCCCCTCGGCACGCCGCGCGATCTCGGGTGCGTTCAGCGAGCCATCGTCCCAGCCGAGGCGCATCTTGAGCGTGACGGGCACCGAGACGGCACCCACCACCGCCTCGACGAGCGAAAGCGCCCGGTCAGGTTCGCGCATGAGGGCGGAGCCAGACCAGCCGTTGGTCACGCGCTTCGACGGGCAGCCCATGTTGATGTCGATGATCCGGGCGCCCTGCGCCTCGACCAGACGGGCGGCCTCGGCCATCCAGTGCGGATCGCAGCCTGCGAGCTGGACCGCGGTCCTGCCCTCGCCGGCGCCGATCTCGGCCCGGGCACGCGCCTCGGCGCGGGCGCAGAGCATCTCGCGACTCGCCACCATCTCCGAGACAACGAGGCCTGCGCCGAAGCGCACGGCGAGCCGGCGGAACGGCAGGTCGGTAATTCCCGCCATCGGCGCGAGGAGCACCGGCGGATCCACCGGAAGCTGAGCGATGCGAAGAGCCAAAGTGCCTATTCCTTGTGCGTCAGCCCTCAGTTACGGCCAGCCGGTCCGGAAGACAATTCGGCTTGTCACAACTTTGCCGGAAAATCGTGCTTTGCATGAATTTTAGGCGGCCGTGCTCAAACCGCTGACGCTCCGTAGCCGGGCCGCGACAGGAGGGTCGATTGTCTCTCGCCGCGCCATCGCCTAGAGCTTCGGGCAAAGGAATGACGAGGCCATGACGACAGCCGCAATCATCGTTGCCGCAGGGCGCGGCACAAGGGCGGGAGGAGACCTTCCGAAGCAGTGGCAGCCGCTCGCGGGGCAACCCGTCGTCGCCCATGCGCTTGCAGCCTTCCGCCGCGCCCCCGGTGTCGCGAGGACGCTTCTGGTGATCCATCCCGACGACCGGGATCGCGCAGAGGCGCTCGAGGGTGCCTCCGATGGCAGTCTGCAGCTTGTGGAGGGCGGAGCCACTCGGGATGCGTCGGTGCGCAATGCGCTCGAAGCCCTGACGGCTGCGGGCGTCGAACGGGTGCTGATCCATGACGGCGCGCGACCGCTGGTGTCGGCCGACCTCATCGCGCGGATGATCGCGGCCCTCGACGCCGTGCCGGGCGCGGCGCCTGCCGTCCCGGTCAGCGACGCCCTCTGGCGCGGGGAAGCCGGCCGGGTCGTCGGCACGCAGGACCGTGCCGGTCTCTTTCGCGCCCAGACCCCGCAGGCCTTCCGCTTCCAGGCCATCCTTGCCGCCCACCGGGCGCATCCCGGAGGAGCCGCCGACGATGTGGAAGTTGCGCGTGCGGCGGGACTGGAGGTGGCGATCGTCGAGGGAGACGAGGACAATCTCAAGGTGACCTACCCGGGCGATTTCGCGCGGGCGGAACGCCTGCTCGGGCTGAGGGCCGGACACTGACCCGGCCGCCGGCGCATGCCACCCGGCCGGCTGCCGACCGTCGCGGCGGCAGCGCCGCACGCGCGCCGGCCCCTGATGCCGCCGGTCCCGGGGCCGGCCGCGATGCCGCCCGGACAGGGCGCAGCCGACACCGCCGGCCCTCGGACCGGCCCCGACCCGGCCGGCCGTTCGGTCGGTCATTGAAGAACGAGGAGAGTTGAATGGATATCCGCACCGGTAACGGCTTCGACGTGCATGCCTTTGGCCCCGGCGACCATGTGTGGCTCTGCGGCGTGCGCGTGCCGCATCACCGCGGCCTGATCGGCCATTCGGATGCCGATGTGGGAATGCATGCGCTGACCGACGCGATCTACGGCGCACTGGCCGAAGGTGACATCGGGGTCCACTTCCCGCCCTCCGATCCGCAGTGGAAGGGCGCAGCCTCGCGCATCTTCCTCGAGCATGCCATGGGCAGGATCGCGGCCCGCGGGTTCACACTCGCCAACTGCGACGTCACGCTGATCTGCGAGCGGCCGAAGATCGGTCCCGTCGCCCCTGCCATGCGCGAGGCGCTGGCCGGGATCATGGGTGTCGATGCCGGACGCGTCTCGGTCAAGGCCACGACCTCCGAGAAGCTGGGCTTCACCGGTCGCGAAGAGGGCATTGCCTGCATCGCGACGGTGACGCTCCTGCAGGCATGAGGCTTTCGCGCGCCATCTGCACCGTCGGAGGCATCGGCCTCCTGCGTCCCGCGCCGGGCACCTGGGGTTCGGCCGCGGCGGTCGGCGCGGGCCTCCTCCTCCATGGCCTCGGCAGCTTTCCCCTGCTCCTGGTGGCCACGGCGGCGGCCTGCGCGATCGGCCTCTGGGCCGTGCGGGAGGAGCTGAAGCTACGCCCGCACGCCGACCCGCCGGAGTTCGTGATCGACGAGGTGGCGGGGCAGTGGATCGCGCTGCTCTTCCCGTCCTTCGGCTTCTGGCTCATGGGGCTGGAGACCTGGAACTTCCCCTATCCGGGCTGGGTCGCAGCCTTCCTGTTCTTCCGGCTCTTCGACATCTGGAAGCCGGGCCCGATCGGACGGGCGGACCGGCGCGAGGACTGGGTCGGGCTCATGGCCGACGACCTGCTCGCGGGGGTCTTCGCCGGCGTGGCCACCATGATCGCCGCGGCCGTCGCGCATGGGGTGCTGATGTGACCCCGGCCGCGCTTCTCGAAAGGGCCCGCGCCGCGGGCGCCCGCATCGCCACCGCCGAGAGTTGCACCGGAGGCATGATCTCGGCGGCCCTCACCGATGTGGCAGGCTCCTCCGACGTCTTCGACCGCGGCTTCGTCACCTACTCCAATTCCGCCAAGACCGCCATGCTCGGCGTTTCGGACGACACCCTCCGCCGCTTCGGAGCGGTTTCCGAGGAAGTGGCGCGCGAGATGGCCGAGGGGGCCCTGCTGCGGTCCGAGGCGACGCTTGCCGTCGCGGTGACCGGAATAGCGGGACCGGGGGGCTCCGACTTCAAGCCGGAGGGGCGCGTGTGTTTCGGTCTCGCGCGGCGGGATGGCCGGCCGACGCTGGTGGAGACCGTCGAGTTCGGCGCCCTCGGCCGCGCGGAAGTGCGCCGCGCGAGCGTCTCGCATGCGCTGAACCTGCTCGCGGCCGCGATCTAGGCCAGGGCGCCCGACGGGGCATGTGCCACGCCGGGGGGCTTGGCCGTGACCCTCGGGTGCAGCAGGCGCAGCAGCGGCCGTTCGACCAGTTCGTAGAGCGCCAGGGCCGCGAGGGTTCCTCCGACCAGCATCGCGAGCGGCAGCCAGGGGTCGGGCAGGCCCAGCCGGCCTGCCAGTCCGACCGCAACCACCCCGGCCACCACATGCCAGAGGTAGAGCGAGTAGGAGGCGTCGCCGAGCCAGGTCAACGCGCGGAGCGGACGGTGCGGCCGCGCGCGCTCTGCGAATACGGCGCCCGCGAGGACGGCAGCCGCCGGCAGACCCCAGCGGAGCCAGCGCGGAAGGTCGTCGGCGACGACCTGACTTGCCACGAGTCCGGCCACGCCCGCAGCAAGGATGACGAGGCAGAGAGCGAACGGAATGCGCAGGCCGCTGCTCCAGAGGGCGGCGATCAGCACTCCGATGCCGAATTCTGCTAGGAGCGGCTCGGTCAGCGCCCGGGGAAGACCCTCGGGAAGCCAGGGATGCACAAGCATCAGGGACAGCAGGACCGCGAGCACCATGCGAAGCCGCTGCCAGACGGGCAGCACAAGCGTTGCGGCGAAGATCAGGTAGAAGAGGATCTCGTAACTGAGGGTCCACCCCTGCAGGACGATCGGCGAGAGGCCCGCCCCGGTCACCGGCGGCAGGAAGAAGAGCGACCCGACAAGCGTCTGCAGGGTGACGTCCTGCCCCGGGAAGAACTGAGGTTTGAGGATGACGGCCGCCGCGGTGACGGCGGTCACGATCCAGTAGAGGGGCACGATCCGGGTGAACCGCCGCCACGCGAAGCGCCACGGGCTCATCGGGCGGTCGAGCATCGTGGCCCACATGACGAAGCCGCTGATGACGAAGAAAAGATCCACCCCGGCCGCGCCGACGGCGAAGGGCAATTGCGCCATCTCGCTTGTGTGGAAGAGAACGACGGAGGATGCCGCCAGCCCGCGCAGGTACTGAATGCTCAAAATCATCGACGTAACCGCCCCTACACCTAAGGTGGAAGGTAATAACCAACATGATTAATCTCACGATGATCATCATCTTCCCCTGCGGCATCGTCAATCGCGATGCCGTTGCGCAGGGCGTGCGGGGCGTGATCGCCGCCTTGGACCGTGAAACTGCCTGAAAAACAGGCGGATCAGCGAGCGCCGTAGAGGGCCTGCGCTCGCTTCTCGAAGGCGCGCACGATGCGGTGCATGGCCTCGTTGAAGACCACGCCGATGATTCCCTGAAGGATCGCGTTGCGGAACTCGAAGTCGACGAAGAAATCGACCTCGCAGCCGCCCTCGGGCCGGTCGCGGAAGTTCCAGGACGAGCGCATGTACTTGAACGGGCCGTCGAGATACTCGGTCTCGATCCGCTTCGCCTCGGGGAAGAGCTTCACGCGGCTGCCGAAGCGCTCGCGGAAGACCTTGAAGGAGATCACGAGATCGGCCTCCATCAGCTCGCCCCCCTGGATGGGCTTCCTCGAGCGGATGCGCGCGGCCGAGTTCCACGGAAGGAACTGCGGATAGCGCTCCACATCCGCGACGAGGTCATACATCTCCTGGGCGCTCCAGGGGAGCGGGCGGCTCTCGGAGTGGGTCGGCATCGCGGCGTTCGGTCCTTGGGCAGCGGCCCCGGTCGGGCGTGACTTGGGCGTCGTTTCTGGATAAACGGGCGGCAGGATGCAAGAGGGCGCCATGCCGACGAGACCTTATGTCATAGACCAGCTGATCTCTCCCAAGCAGATCGCGGCACGGGTCGAGGAACTGGCGCGGCAGATCACCGAACATTTTGCCGACACCGAGAAACTCGTGGTCGTGGGGCTGCTGCGCGGATCCTTCGTGTTCATTGCCGATCTCGTGCGCGAGATCCACCTTCCCGTCGAGGTCGATTTTCTCGAGGCCTCCTCCTACGGCGACGCCATGACCTCGAGCCGCGAGGTGCGGATCCTCAAGGACCTGCGGGGCGAGATCGCCGGCCGCGATGTGCTCGTGGTCGAGGACATCGTCGACACGGGCTTTACCCTCAGCCATGTCGTGCGGTTCCTGCGCTCGCGCGAGCCGAAGCGGCTCGAGGTCTGCGCGCTGCTCGACAAGCCCTCGCGGCGCGAGGTGGACATCCGCGCGACCTGGACGGGCTTCGAGATCCCGGACGAATTCGTCGTGGGCTACGGCATCGACTTCGCGCAGCGCAATCGTAACCTGCCCTTCATCGGCAAGGTGCGGTTCCTGGAGGGCGCATGAACCCGCTCTGGCTTCTGCGGATGACGCGCTGGGTCCGGCGGCCGCCGTCGCTGCAGAGGGTGCTGCTCATGCTGGCCGTCGTGGGCGCCTCGCTCGCGCTCGCCGCGGTGGAGCGGACGGTGGGCTGGCCCGAGGCGCTGACGGTGGATGGCTTCGGCCCCGCCGGCCGACCCTGACGCCGGGGCTGGCAGAGGTCTCTGCCGGAGCGGAGGCCCGCGCTGCAGCCGATCGTGCGCAACCACGTGCCTTGGCGATCCGGCCCTGCTCGTCGTGGCGGGAATGGCACAGCGGTGCAGCAGCGAAGCCACGCCGCGCCGGACCCGGATGCGCGCCGGACCGCCGCCGGGTCCGACATCACGAAAACGTTGAACATTTTCCGTGTCTCTGTCGTGGCTGCCGGGCTAGCCTCTAGATCCTCAGCACCCAGCCAGGAGACCGTTCCGATGCGATCGATTCCCGTTCTCGCCCTGACCTTCTCCCTTGCCGCCCTTCCCGCCCTCGCCCAGGATGCCCGACAGATCGAGCGGATGATCGAGGGGCGGCACGGCCTCATGACGCTGATGGCCTACGAACTCGGCAAGCTTGGCGGGATGGCCAAGGAAGAAGCGCCCTATGATGCGGAAGTGGCGGGAGACGCCGCCTCGAACCTCTCGGCGCTGGCTTCCGTGCTGTCGCCCGAACTCTTTCCCGAAGGCTCCGGCGTGGACGAGGCCGAGGACAGCGAGGCGCTGCCGGCGATCTGGGAGAAGCCGGACGACTTCGCGATGAAGATCACCCAGCTCGAGGAAGCCACCGCGCAGATGCAGGCTGCGGCCGGCACCGACCTGGCGGGACTGCAGGGGGCGATGCGCGATCTGGGCTCTGCCTGCGGCAGCTGCCACGAGACCTATCGCCAGAAGGACTGACCCCTTGCGGCGCTTCCTGTCGGCCGGCCTCGCGTTCGTCCTGATCGCGGGGGCTGGAGGGCTCTGGCTCACGCGCCCGGTCAAGAGCGATCCGGTCAGTTTCGCCGGCCTCACCGGCGACGCGAGCCGTGGCGAGCGGATCTTCTGGGCCGGAGGCTGTGCCTCCTGCCATGCGACGCCGGAGGCCACCGGCGAGGCGCGTCTGGTCCTGTGCGGCGGCGAAAGGCTCTCGACCGATTTCGGCACCTTCGTGGTGCCGAACATCTCGCCGGATCCGGATCACGGCATCGGCGGCTGGTCGGTCGCGGATCTCGATTCAGCCCTGCGGCACGGCACGTCCCCCGAGGGGCAGCACTATTACCCGTCCTTCCCCTACACCTCCTACGCTCATGCCGAGCCGCAGGACGTGGCCGACCTCAAGGCCTTCCTCGACATGCTGCCGCCGTCGGACCGTGAGGATGAGCCGCACGAGCTGTCGTTTCCCTATGACCAGCGGATCATCCTGGGCGGGTGGAAGCTGCTGGCGGGCGGGCCATCCTGGATCGTCGAGGGCGATCTCTCGCCCGAGGAGGAACGCGGGCGCTATCTGGTGGAGGGGCTCGGCCATTGCGGCGAATGCCACACGCCGCGCAATGCGCTCGGGCTGCGCGACACCGGACGGTGGCTGGCCGGAGGCCCCAATCCCGAGGGCCGCGGCACGATCCCGAACATCACGCCCGCCAAACTCGACTGGTCCGAGGGCGACATCGCGGAATACCTCAGCTCCGGTTTCACCCCTGACTACGATTCAGCCGGCGGGCAGATGGCGGATGTGGTCCGCAACACCGGCCAACTGACCGACGAGGACCGGCAGGCGATCGCGGCCTATCTCAAGAAGGTGCCGCCGGTGGAGTGAGCGACCCGGAGGCTCGGAGAGCCGTGCGGCCAGAGGGTCCGCCTGTTCGGCTGACCCGCCGGGTCGTCATGGCGCTTGCTCTGCCCAGTCGTGCGGATGCAGGGCGCCCGCGCTGCACCTTAGCGCGAGCACAGGGAGGCGAGCACATATCTGCGCCGAAACAGACGTGTCCGCCCTGAGTATCCGCTGAACTCCGACGCCAGACGGGTGCGTTGACGCCGGCAGGGGCCGGGACGGCAGGCCTCAGGCGCCAAGACGCTCCAGTCGCGCGGTGCGGAGCCGGGCGAAGTCATCGCCCGCGTGATAGGACGAGCGGGTGAGCGGCGTTGCCGAGACCATCAGGAAGCCCTTGCCATAGGCCGCCTTCTCGTAGCCCGCGAATTCCTCGGGCGTGACGAAGCGGTCCACCCGGTGATGCTTCGGCGTCGGCTGGAGATACTGGCCGATGGTCAGGAAATCGACATCGGCCGAGCGCATGTCGTCCATCACCTGCAGCACGCCCTGCCGATCCTCGCCCAGTCCGACCATGATCCCCGACTTGGTGAAGATCGTGGGATCCAGCTCCTTCGCCCGCTGCAGGAGCCGCAGCGAATGGAAGTAGCGCGCACCGGGCCGCACCTCGGGATAGAGGCCGGGCACGGTCTCAAGATTGTGGTTGAACACGTCGGGCCGGGCCGCGATGACGGTCTCGAGCGCCTCGGGGCCGCACTTCAGGAAGTCCGGCACCAGCACCTCGATGGTCGTGCCCTGTGCCCGGTGACGGATCGCGCGGATCGTCTGGGCGAAATGCTCGGCGCCGCCGTCCTCGAGATCGTCGCGGTCCACGCTCGTCACCACCACATGCTTCAGCCCGAGCTGGCTCACCGCATGGGCGACGCGCCCCGGTTCGAAAGCGTCGAGGTCCTGCGGCCGGCCCGTCGCCACGTTGCAGAACGAGCAGCCGCGGGTGCAGATCTCGCCCATGATCATCATGGTGGCGTGGCCCTGGCTCCAGCATTCGCCCACGTTCGGGCAGCCCGCCTCCTCGCAGACGGTGGCGAGCTTCTGGCCGCGGATGATGTCCCGCGTCTCCTTGTAGCCTTCAGAGGTCGGGGCCTTCACCCGGATCCAGGACGGCTTCCTGGGCTGCGCATTGTCCGGGCGGTGCGCCTTCTCGGGGTGGCGCTGGTCGGGGATTTTCAGGTCGCGCACAAGTTTTCCGATCATGAAAGCGACATTCCATGCTCATATAGGCCGTCGCGACAGCCGAAGCCAGCCCGCACTGCGACGGCTCCCGGCTCCGCGGCCCCATTCCAGGGCGAAGTCCCGCAATTGCCTTTTCATTCAGAGACTCGGAGATGTCCCATGACCAAGAAGCTCCTGGCTGAGATGCTCGGCACCTTCATTCTCGTCTTCTTCGGCTGCGGCGCAGCCGTCCTTATGGGAGAGCAGATCGGCATGCTGGGCATCGCCCTCGCCTTCGGCCTCTCCATCGTGGCTGCCGCCTATTCGCTTGGCGCGATTTCCGGCGCCCACCTGAACCCCGCGGTCTCGCTGGGCTTCCTGATGGCCGGCCGGATGCCCGTGGCCGAGTTCGGCGGCTATGTCCTGGCCCAGGTGGCCGGGGCGGTGATCGGCTCGCTCGCCGTCTTCCTGATCGCCTCGGGCAAGGCCGACTACTCGCTGGCGACAAACGGCCTCGGCCAGAACGGCTTCGGCGCCGGCTATCTCGGCGAGTATTCGATGGGGGCTGCCCTCATCTTCGAACTGCTCGCGACCTTCATCTTCGTCTGCGTGATCCTCGCGGCGACGGCCTCGCATGTCTCGCCGGCCTCGACGGCGCTGGCGGGACTGGCCATCGGCCTGACGCTGACGGGCATCCACCTTGTCGGCATCAACGTGACGGGTGTCTCGGTCAACCCTGCCCGCTCCGTCGGCCCGGCGGTCTTCGTCGGGGGCAAGGCGCTGGCCGATCTCTGGGTCTTCATCGTGGCGCCCCTCGCGGGCGGCGCGGCGGCAGGCCTCGCCCATGCATCGGGCTTCTTCCGGCCCGGCGGCGTGCAGCCCGCCCCCGCCACTGGCGCCCCGGTGGTCTGAGCGCCCAGTCCTTCGCCGTTCGGTCTGGAGGCTTGCAGGAGGGACCGGCGGTCGGGAGATGGTGCAAAGGGCTGCGAGTGAGGCAGGAAACGCCCATCCCTTGGGCAAAGGCGCAGCAGCATCCCGCTGCTGCGCCGCAGCGACTTGAACCTCGCGGGCGCAGCGTTTAGGCGGAAGGCACCGTTCCCACAACCGCCAGTCGCAAAACGAGGATCATTCCAATGTTGCCCGGTTCCAGCCTCCCGACCGTTACCTTCCGCACCCGCGTCCGCGACGAGAGCATCGGCGGACCGAACCCGTATCGCTGGCAGGACATGACCACGGCCGATTATTTCGGCGGCAAGCGCTGCGTGCTCTTTGCGCTGCCGGGCGCCTTCACCCCCACCTGCTCGACCTATCAGCTTCCGGGCTTCGAGAAGGGCTTCGCCGATTTCCAGGCGCACGGGATCGACGCGATCTACTGCCTGTCGGTCAATGACAGCTTCGTCATGAACCAGTGGGCAAAGGCACAGGGGCTCGAGAACGTGCAGGTCATCCCCGACGGCTCCGGAGAATTCACGCGGCGCGTGGGGATGCTGGTGCGCAAGGACAACCTCGGCTTCGGGCTCCGCTCGTGGCGCTATGCGGCGATCGTGAACGACGGCGTGGTCGAGGCCTGGTTCGAGGAGCCGGGCCTCTGCGACAACCACAGCGAGGATCCCTATGGCGTCTCCTCGCCCGACAACGTGCTGGGCTGGCTCGCCGCCGCAGCGCAGGGCGCGGCCGCCTGATCCCCTGGCCCTGCCGCACCGGAGCAATGCGGCAGGGCCGGCTTTCCTCGCCTCAGCCCGGAACGGCTGTCCGTGCCAAGGCGGTCAGCGCATGTCCTGCCTTCGCAAGCATCCCGGCCAGATCCTCGAACCAGTCCGAGGCGGAACTCGCCGCCCGCCGCGCCAGCACGATCTGCCGCGCGGGCTCTGGTGCTGCGAAGCGGCGGACGGCAAGGCCCGGTGCCGCGGCCTGCTCCTGCCGCCAGGCGATTTCGGGCAGGAAGGTCATCCCCAGCCCCTGCCCCGCCAGCCCGCAGAGCGTGGTGAGAGACGACGCCCCGAGGTCGAGCCGCGCCTGCCGCCGGTTCATCCCGCAGACCTCGAGCGCCTGATCGGCGAGGCAGTGGCCCTCGTCGAGAAGGAGCAGCCTGTCAGGGTCGAGGCCCACGGGCCGCAGCGCCTCTGTCCCCACCGCCGACAACATCGACTCGCGCCCCGCCAGCAGGAAGCGGTCGGCAAAGAGCGGCACAAGCTTCAGCCCCGCAACGCCCTGCGGTGCCGCGATCACCGCCGCATCGATCTGGCCGCGGTCGAGCGCCGAGAGAAGGACGTCCGTGGTGGCCTCGCGCACCCGCAGGTCCCGCGAGATGTCGCGCGCCCGCAGCATCGGCAGCACCTCGGGCAGCAGGTAGGGCGCAACTGTCGGGATCACGCCGAGATTGACCCGCTGCGCCAGACCGCGCTGCCGCGCCGCCGCCTCTAGTTCCGTCACCTCGGCGAGGATGCGTCGCGCCCGCCGCTCCACCTCGCGTCCCTCTGCCGTAAGCCGCACCTCGCGCGGATGTCGTTCGAAGAGGGCCGCGTCGAGCGTCTCCTCCATCTCGCGGATCTGCATGGACAGCGCGGGCTGCGTGACATGAACCCTCTCGGCCGCACGCCCGAAATGCCGCTCTTCGGCGAGGGCGAGGAAGTAGGACAACTGCCGAAGGGTGAGTCTCATAAGCAAACCTTATCGCATTACACAGAAGATCCGATTTATATTTATTCCAGATCTCGGGCATATGTCACGCAGCACCGATACCAACCGAGGGAGCGACCACCATGACCCGCCTGACCACGACGGCCGGCGCGCCGATCGCCGACAACCAGAATTCGCTGACCGCCGGCCCCCGTGGCCCGGTTCTGCTCGAGGATTATCAGCTGATCGAGAAGCTTGCGCACCAGAACCGCGAGCGGATCCCGGAGCGTGTGGTCCACGCCAAGGGCTGGGGCGCCTTCGGCACGTTCACGGTGACGAACGACATCACGGCCTACAGCTGCGCCAAGGTCTTCTCGCAGGTGGGCAAGCAGACCGATCTCGCGGTGCGGTTTTCGACCGTGGCGGGCGAACTGGGCGCGGCCGACCACGAGCGGGACGTGCGGGGCTTCTCGGTCAAGATGTATACCGAGGAGGGCAACTGGGACCTCGCCGGCAACAACACCCCGGTCTTCTTCGTGCGCGACCCGATGAAGTTCCCCGACTTCATCCACACGCAGAAGCGCCATCCGCGCACCAACCTGCGCTCGGCCACCGCCATGTGGGACTTCTGGTCGCTGAGCCCCGAGTCGCTCCATCAGGTGACGATCCTGATGTCCGACCGTGGGCTGCCGGTCGATCCGATGCACATGAACGGTTACGGCTCGCACACCTATTCGCTCTGGAACGCTGAGGGCGAGCGCTTCTGGGTCAAGTTCCACTGGAAGACCCTGCAGGGCCACGCGCATTACACCAATGCCGAGGCCGCCGAGATCGTCGGCCGCACCCGCGAGGGCTATCAGGAGGCGCTCTTCGGTGCCATCGAGGAGGGTCGCTTCCCGAAATGGCGCCTCATGGTGCAGGTGATGCCCGAGGCCGAGGCCGAGACCACGCCCTACAACCCGTTCGACCTGACGAAGGTCTGGCCGCATTCGGACTATCCGCTGATCGAGGTCGGCGTGATGGAGCTGAACCGCAATGCGGACAACTACTTCGCCCAGATCGAGCAGCTGGCCTTCTCGCCGTCGAACAAGGTGCCGGGCATCGGCTACAGTCCCGACAAGATGTTGCAGGCCCGCGTCTTCTCCTATGCCGACGCGCACCGCTACCGCCTCGGGACGCATTACGAGGCGCTTCCGGTGAACGCGCCGCGCTGCCCGGTGCATCACTACCACAAGGACGGCCAGATGAACTTCTTCGGCCACCGTACCGGGGCGGTCGATGCCTATTACGAGCCGAACTCGGTGCCGGGGGCCGCGGTGCAGGATGGTACCGTGGCCGAGCCGCCGCTGCGCATCTCGGGCGATGCCGCGCGCTACGACCATCGCGAGGGGAACGACGACTACAGTCAGCCTCGCGCCCTGCATGACAAGGTGATGACCGACGAACAGCGCGCGCGGCTCTATCGCAACATCGCCGAGGCGATGGCGGGCATCCCCGAAGAGATCGCCAACCGGGCGCTGGCCCAGTTCGACCGCGTGAGCCCCGCCTACGGGGACGGCATCCGCGCGGCGCGGGCGGAACTGGCCGGAGCCCGTCAGGCGGCCGAGTAAGCTTCGCCTCTCCGGGCGGCCCGCGGGCCGCCCGACCTTCGCGGGTTTGATTTCCTGCTCCCGCATCTTCGGACGCATCTGACCGTCGCGGCCGAAAAGTCTGCCATGCGCCTCCGTTAATCATCGGCCGCGCAACCATCGCGGCTCGCAGATGGTCCGGTTTGCCCGGCCGTCTTCTACCGGCCGCGGAAGAGCGTCCCCAGCACGCCACGCACGATCTCTCGGCCCGCCCGCGTTCCGATCTGGCGCGCGAAGCTCTTGGCAAAGGCTTCGGCCACGCTGTCGCTCTGCCGGCTGCGCGTCCGCGTCGGAGGCTCTTCGCGAGAGGGCTCGCGCGACTTCGGCCCCCCATAGCGGCGGCCGGACGCATATTCCCGCTCCTCGGGGATGGTCTCCGGCTCTGGCTGGGTCGCTGCCGCCGCTCGGGCGGCGAGCCGCTCGAAGGCGCTGTCCCGGTCGATCGCGCGGTCGTATTTCCCCGCCAGCGGCGAGGCCGCCACGATGGCCTGCCGCTCTTCGGGCGCGAGCGTTCCGAGGCGCGAGAACGGCGGACGGATCAAAGTGCGCTCCACCATCCCCGGCACGCCCTTCGGCTCGAGGAACGAGGTGACGGCCTCGCCAGTGCCCACCTCGCGGATCGCCTCCTCGGTCGAGAAGCGCGGGTTCGTCCGGTAGGTTTCGGCCGCCTGCCGAAGGTCCTTCTGGTCCTTCGCGGTGAAGGCGCGCAGCGCATGCTGCACCCGGTTGCCGAGCTGCGCGAGGATATCCTCGGGCACGTCGCCCGGCCGCTGGGTAACGAAGAAGATGCCCACCCCCTTCGACCGGATCAGCCGGGCGACCTGCTCGATCTTGTCCACCAGCGCCTTCGGCGCATCGTCGAACAGCAGGTGCGCCTCGTCGAAGAACAGGACGAGCTTCGGCTTCTCGGGATCGCCCACCTCGGGCAGGTCCTCGAACAGCTCGGACATGAGCCAGAGCAGGAAGGTCGCGTAGAGGCGCGGCGACTGCATCAGCCGGTCGGCCGCAAGGATCGAGATCCGCCCCGTCCCGTCGGGCTCGACGCGCATGAGATCGGCAAGGTCGAGGGCCGGCTCGCCGAAGAGCTGCTCCCCGCCCTCGGTCTCGAGCACGAGCAGCCGCCGCTGGATCGCCCCCGCCGAGGCCGGCGTCACCAGCCCGTAGCGTGCCGAGACGTCGGCCGCATTCCGGGCCACGAAGGCCAGCATCGCCTGCAGGTCCTTGAGGTCGAGGAGCGGCAGCCCCTCTTCGTCCGCGAGACGGAAGGCGACGTTCAGCACGCCCTCCTGCGCCTCGGACAGCTCCAGCAGCCGCGAAATGAGAAGCGGCCCCATCTCGGCCACCGTGGTGCGCACGGGATGGCCCTGCGCGCCATAGAGATCCCAGAAGGTGACGGGGAAGCCGCGGTAGACCAGATCGAGGCCAATGGTCGCCGCGCGCTCGCTGAAGGCCGCATGCAGCTTGGCCCCGGCCGAGCCCGCCACCGCGAGACCGGCGAGGTCGCCCTTCACGTCGGACAGGAATACGGGAACGCCCGCCGCGGACAGGCCCTCGGCCAGGACCTGCAGGGTCACGGTCTTGCCCGTGCCGGTGGCGCCCGCGACGAGGCCGTGGCGGTTACCGTATTTCAGGAGCAGGCTCTGGGGCTTCGCGTGACCTTCTCCGCCGCCGCCAACGAAGATGCTGTCCGCCATGGAAATCCCCGCGCAAGATCCGTTCGGCAAGACAATACATCCTTAAACTATTCCTGCGAGTCTCCTTCTCGCCGGGGGCACCCATCGGCTTCCGATGTTCCTTCCTCCCTGAACTGGACTGGCCGCGCCTTCTCGAAGGCGCGGTTTTTCCTGACTTTTCGGCAGTTGTCCCAAGGCCGATTCGCTGTTGACGACCCTTCGATTAGACCTTAGCGTCCCGAACAGATGAAGTCGGCCAGTCCGACAGGGAGCAAAATTGACGCAGGGAAGGGCCGGACTGCCGGCCCTTTTCGCTTTTGCTCGTCACGCAGCCGATCTTCATGCCCGCCCCTGACCGGCGCGCGACCCGAGGCTCCGTCCCATGTGCGGCGTGCCGCCTCCTGCGACGCCTCGCGCAATTGGCACCTGACACTGCGCGGTTCGCGTGCTACCACCCGCGCGACATAAAGTGAGGACAGGATCGCGCATGTCGAGCAATCAGTTGAAAACCCTCTGCGTCATGGCCCTGGGCCTCGGGATCGCGCCGGCAGGCTGGGCGCAGGAAACGCCGGCCGCCCCCGCCACCGAAGCCCCCGCCGCGCAGGCGCCCGCCGAAGGCGCCGCGGCCCCGCAGGGCCTGTCGATGGGGCAGGAAGAGTCCGAAGACGGCCTCGGCTCCACCTATGTCGCCGCGACCCACGGCGACTGGGAGCAGCGCTGCGTCCGCACCGAGGACGGCTCGGACCCGTGCCAGATGTATCAGCTTCTGAAGGATGGCGAGGGCAACTCCGTCGCGGAGATCAGCATGTTCGCGCTTCCGCAGGGCCAGAAGGCCGCCGCCGGCGCGACCATCGTGGCGCCGCTCGAGACGCTGCTCACGGCCAATCTGACGATGGGCGTCGATGCGGCCAAGCCCAAGGTCTATCCCTTCTCCTGGTGCAACCGTGCCGGCTGCTTCGCGCGCGTGGGGTTCACCCAGGCCGAGGTGGACGGCTTCAAGAAGGGCAACAAGGGCGTGGTCACCATCGTTCCCGCCGTGGCGCCGGACCAGAAGGTGACGCTGAACGTCTCGCTCAAGGGCTTCACCGCGGCCTATGACGCCGTGAAAGCCGCGAACGAGAAGGCCGAGGCGGCCGGGCAACCCTCGGGCAACTGATCCCGCCTGAACATCTGAAAGACGCCGCCCTCGGGGGCGGCGTCTTGCGTTCCGGGGGCGGTCCTGGCGAGTCAGCGGTTTGGGCGGCGGCGTTTCGATCTCTGGACCCGCTGGAGACACCGCTTCGCGTGGCGGCCCTTTGGCCCCGAATCGTTACCCCGGCTTCAAGCCCTGCCCTTGCCGGACGTCACACCCGCCGAAGCGCCAGCACCGCGTTCAGCCCGCCGAAGGCGAAGGCGTTCGAGAGCACGACGTCGACCTTCGCCTCCCGCGCCACGTTCGGCACCACGTCGAGCGCACATTCCGGGTCGGGTTCCTCGTAGCCGATGGTGGGCGCGATCACGCCTTCGCGCAGCGCGAGGATGCAGGCGAGCAGTTCCACCGCGCCGGTGCCACCGATCAGGTGGCCGTGCATCGACTTGGTCGAGGAGATCATCAGACGGTCGGCGTGATGGCCGAAGACGCCCGCCACGGCGGCACATTCCGTCTTGTCATTGGCCGCCGTCCCGGTGCCGTGGGCGTTGATGTAGCCGACCTCCTCGGGCTTCAGCCGTGCGTCGCGCAACGCGCCCTCGATCGCGCGCGCCGCGCCGAACTGCGAGGGCATCACGATGTCGGAGGCGTCGGAGGTCATGGCAAAGCCGATCACCTCGGCCAGGATCTCGGCGCCGCGCGCGCGGGCGTGTTCGTATTCCTCGAAGACGAAGATCGCGGCGCCTTCGCCCTGCACCATGCCGTTGCGGTTCAGCGAGAACGGCCGGCAGGCATCCTTCGACATCACGCGCAGCCCTTCCCAAGCCTTGATGCCGCCGAAGCAGAGCATCGCCTCGGAGCCTCCGGTCAGCATCGCCCGGCTCATGCCCGAGCGCACCATGTTGAAGGCCTGCCCCATCGCGTGGTTCGAACTCGCGCAGGCGGTGGCGACGGTGAAGGACGGGCCGCGCAGCTGGAACTCCATCGAGACATGCGAGGCGGCGGCATTGTTCATCAGCTTCGGCACGACGAAGGGATGGACGCGGTTCTTCCCCTCCTCGTAGACCGCCCGGTAGTTCTCGTCCCAGGTGTTCACGCCACCGCCCGCCGTGCCGAGGATCACCCCGGCCTCGAGCCCGAGGCTGCCGGCGAAGGTCAGCCCCGACTGCGCCACCGCCTCGCGCGCGGCGAGCAGGGTGAACTGGGTGAACTTGTCGTAGAGGACGATCTGCTGGCGGTTGAAATGCGTCTCGGGGTCCCAGGCGTGGACCTGCCCGCCGATCCGGATCGAGAGACGATCCTTGTCGCGGATGTCGAGTTCGGTGATGCCGCTGCGCCCCTCGCGGAAGGCCGCGAGCGTGCCCGATACGTCGTGCGCCAGCGCGTTGATCGTGCCGGCGCCCGTGATGACCACTCGTTTCATGAAGGATCCGTCGTCAGGCGGCCTGCTGGGCCACCAGCCCCTCGACCGCCTGGACGATGGCCCTCACCGACGAGATGTCGAAACTGCCCGCCTGCGGATCATTGGCGTTGAAGGGAACCGAGATGTCGAAGGCCTCCTCGATGGCGAAGATCGACTCCACGAGGCCCAAGCTGTCGATGCCCAGCTCCTCGAGCGTGGCATCCATCTTCACGTCCGACGGCTCAAGCACCGCCTGTTCCGCAATGATCGCTATGACTTGTTCCTGAACGCTCTGTGCCATGGTCTTCCCCCTGCACCGTGTCGTGGCGGTGATTTAGTCACTCTGGCGTTTCAATGAAACAGCTTTCTGAAGCTCGGCCACGGTGGCCGCCAGCCGCGGCAATCTGCGCATCGCCTTCTGGATCTCGATCGCCGTCTCCATCTTGACCGCCGGGTCGCCCAGGATCACGCGGCCGGCGGGTGCATTGGTGCGGATCCGGGTCGATCCTCCGGCGATCACGTCGTCACCCACGAAGATGTTGTCCGAGACGCCGACCTTCCCGCCGAGCACGACGCGGTTGCCGATCCGGGCCGAGCCCGCGACCCCCGCCTGCCCGCAGATGAGACAGTCGTCGCCGATCTGCACGTTGTGGCCGATCTGCACGAGGTTGTCGATCTTGGTGCCGTTGCCCACCACCGTATCGCGGATCGTGCCCCGGTCGATGGTGGAATTGGCCCCGATCTCGACATCGTCGCCCATCCGGACCGAGCCCAGCGAATGGATGCGCACCCAGGATTGTTGCCGGATCTCCGCACGCTCGCCCAGCGTCTCGCGGATCTCCTCCACCCCGGACTTCTCGGGCGTGACGAAGGAGAAGCCGTCCGCGCCGATCACCGCGCCCGGCTGACAGATGAAGCGGTCGCCGATGCGCACCCGCGCCCCGATCCGCGCGCCCTGCAGGATCAGCGCATCGGCGCCGATCTCCGCCCCCTCGGCAATCGAGACATGGCTTGCGATCCGGGCGTTCGGGCCGATGCGCACATGCGGGCCGATGGTGACGAAGGGCCCGATCGCGGCATCCTCGCCGATCTCGGCGGTCGGATCGACCAGAGCCATCGGATGCACCACCTTCGCGATCAGCGGGCCCGGGTCGAGGATCCGCGACAGACCCGCCATGGCGAGCCGTCCGCGCGGCACGAAGATCGCAGCCTCGAGACCCAGCTCGCGCCAGTCGGCGCCCTGCCAGAGCATCGCGGCGCGTGCTTCACCCTTGGCGAGGCCTTCGGCATAGCGCGGGTCCATGGCAAGGGCGAGCGCCTCCGTACCGGCCGTGGCAGGCTCCGCCGCATGCGTCACGACGAGGTCGAGGTTGCCGTCGGCCTCCGCGCCGAGCGCGGTAGCAATCTCCCGGATGGTGTGGCCCATGTCGCGGCTCCGAAGGCTACGGCGGCCCGCTGCCGCCCCGCCCCAGATCTAGCCCTGAACCGCGCCCGGCACCACCCCGGCCCCCGACAGGGCATCGAAGATCACTGCATCGCGACCGTAGATGTCGGCCCGGTAGTTCATCCGCCCCGTCACCCCCGCCCAGGCGGTGAAATAGACCAGATGGACCGGAACCGGCTTTTCGAGACGCACCACGCTCTCCTTGCCTGTCCTCAGATGCGACTGGAACAGCGCCTCGGGATCGTCGGCCTGCTTCGAGAGCAGCGCATAGGCAAAGTCGAACGGGCGGCCCAGCCGGATGCATCCGTGCGAGAAGGCGCGCACCTCGCGGTCGAAGAGCGACTTGGACGGCGTGTCGTGCAGGTAGATGTTCCACGGGTTCGGGAACATGAACTTCACGAGCCCCAGCGCATTTCCGTCCGAGGGCGGCTGCCGCATCGAGAAGGGGAAGTTGCGGGCGTTGTAGGCATTGAAGTTGACCGCGCCGCGGTTGACCACGCGGCCGCGGCTGTCGATCAGCTTCAGATGGCCCGCCGCATTCGGATTACGCTGCAGGAGCGGCAGGTATTCCTTCGTGGTGATCGACCGCGGCACATGCCACGAGGGGTTGATCACCATGTATTCCATCTCGTCCGAGAACTCGGGGCTGCGCTGGTCAGGGCTGTTCTTGCCGATCACCGAGCGCGTCTCGAAGGTCACCCGGCCGCCCTCGACGATGCGGGCGGTGAAATCGGTCAGGTTGACCCAGATGTGCCGCTCGCCCCGGTCGATGTTCAGCCAGCGTTCCCGCTCGAGCGCCACGAGCACCGAACGCAGCCGCGCCTCGGGCGACACGTTGAGCGCGGCGATCGTGCCTTCGCCCGCGACGCCGTCCGCCTCGAGCCCCTGATCGGTCTGGAAGGCGCGCACTGCCTGCTCGACCGACCGGTCGTAGCTCGCCGCCGTGCTGCGGCCGAGGTAGCCGAGCGCCATCAGCCGATCCCGGAGGGCAAGGAACGCCGGACCCGTGGCCCCCGGCTTCAGCTTGCCACCGGGCACCGCCGGCCCCCAGCCGCCGGCCGCCATCCGCTCCTCGAGTTCGAACTTCGCGCGCATCAGGCGCGCGTATTCGGGGTCGCGCGGCGCGAGGCTGTTCAGGAACTGCACGGGATCCGCCTCGAAGGCGGTCAGCACGCTGCGCGGGTCGAGACGCTGAACCTCGCGCTTGATGCCGGGATCGACCTTGGCCGGATTGAGTGCGCCGCTGTGCAGGTCGTTCGCCCAGGCAAGCAGCGCCCGGGTCATCGCCACCTCGAGCCGACCGCGGTCCGTTTCCGTCCGCGCGCTGCGGAAGCGGGCGGCCAGTGCCGCCGCATCATAGCGTGGCACCGGCAGGCCATGGTCCGCCGCGCGGGCGACCGCCGAGAGGAGAGCCTGCCGACGGTCGGCATCCTCGGGCCCGGTCCAGAGCGTGCGATACTCCCTCTCGGCATAGAAGGCCGCGATCAGCTCGCTGCGGCCCGCCGCCTCGGCCACAGAGCGACTGAAGGGAGTCAGCTCGGCCGCGATGGCGCTGCCTCCCGTCAGAGCCGCCGCCCCGATCGTCACCGAGAGCAGGAGTGCAAGCCCGAGGCGGGTCTCGCGGCGAATCTGGCGGGCCATGAATAACCTCAAAAGGGAAGGTCGGGTGATTTCCTACCAACTTCGGCTATTTGCACCGCGGCGTAAATTGGGGGGCCGATCGGCCCTGCGACATTGTCGCATTTTCGTCACGGCGCCCAACTTTCCCTTGCTTGCCGATCCGGGGACTCTCGTTCAGCAATTTTTTGCCTATCGGGCATTAACTGCGCCGGTGCGGCCATTCCGGCACTTCTGTTGCAAGGAACCATATGGCATAGGAGGTAAGTACTTGGGGACGAGTAGCAAAGAACGCTGTCGGAACAGGCAGCCAAAAGACCAAGCGACGGGACAGGCGCTCATCATGACTCTGACGAATACGCTCATCACGCGGCGCGGCCTTCTTGGCGCGTTTGCCGCCACCGCCGTTGTCGCGGCTCCCACCTATTCGAACGCCTTCGGGCTCCTGCGCGGCGCGGGCGACGTGCGACGGATCCGGATGTACTCGGGCCGCACCGGCGAGTCCATGGACACGATCTACTGGATCGAGGGAGAGTACATTCCCGAGGCGCTGAAGGAGATCAATCACTTCATGCGGGACTGGCGGACGAACGACATGGCCCGCATGGATCCGCGCACGGTGGATATCATGGCGGCGTCGCATCGCCTGATGGATGTCAGCGAGCCCTACATGCTGCTGTCGGGCTATCGGTGCCCGAAGACCAATGCGATGCTCCGCGCCCGGTCCAGCGGCGTCGCCCGGAACTCGCTCCATCTGAAGGGTCAGGCGGCCGATCTGCGGCTGAAATCGCGCTCGGTCAATCAGATGGCCAAGGCGGCCGAGGCCTGCGCCTCGGGCGGCGTCGGGCGCTATTCGCGGTCCGACTTCGTTCACATGGACTGCGGCCCGGTTCGGCACTGGGGCCGCTGAGCCCTCTCGACCGACGGATCATCCGCGAAGCCGGGCGCCCCAGGGGGCGCCCTTCTTCATTGCGATGTCACCTGAAGCTTCGCCAGCCACGGAAACCACCGAGATCCTTATCGCGGTCGTGCGGCCCGTGGGGTGCAACCTGGCCGGGTGCCGTCAGAAAGTTGACGCCTGAATCCTTGTGCTGACGCGGCGATCTCGGGCGCTGCGGCTTCTCCCGTAGGGCGATCCGAGCCCTTCCGTCCGCTGCGGTTTGCCTGTGAAGTCCGGGTCAGGCCCTGCCGGCACCGGATCAGAGGTCCGCGTCGGACTCCGGCTTCCGGCCGCGAAAGCCCATCGCCACCACGAACTTCTCGGAGCTGTCGGCGCGGCTTGCCGGGGGCTTCACGTTGGCCACCTTCGTGAAGTTCCGCTTGAGCAGCGCCTGCAGCTCGTTCTCTGCGCCGCCGGCAAGCACCTTCGCGACGAAGGTTCCGCCGTCTTCCAGCACGTCGAAGGCGAAGGCCGAGGCCGCTTCGCAAAGCGCGATGATGCGGAGGTGATCGGTTCCCTTGTGGCCAGAGGCGGCCGCCGCCATGTCGCTCATCACCACGTCCGCCCGCCCGCCGAGCCAGGTCTTCACCTTCTCGTCCGCGTCGTCGGAGAGGAAGTCGAGCTGGTGGATCTCGGCCCCCGCGATCGGCTCCACCTCCTGCAGGTCGACGCCGAGAACGGTGCCCTGCGGCTTCGACTTCCGCTCGCCGAGGGCGTTGACCCGATCCACCGCCACCTGACACCAGCCGCCCGGCGCGCAGCCGAGGTCCACCACCCGCGCCCCCGGGCGCAGGAAGCCGAACTTGTCGTCGAGCTCGATGATCTTGTAGGCCGCCCTGCCCCGGAACCCTTCCTTCTTGGCGCGTGTGACGTAAGGGTCGTTCAGCTGCCGCTCGAGCCAGAGGGTCGAGGAGAGCTTCCTCCCCTTCGCGGTCTTCACCCGCACGCGCAGTTCGCGCTGGCCGCGGCCCGATGTGTTCTTTGTTGTCATTTGTAGGGTCCGTCTTCCAGAACGCCGTCCGCGCTCATCTGTGCATAAAGAAGCCCTTCGCGCAGGCCCCGGTCGGCCACGGACAGCCGGTCGGTCGGCCAGATGCGCATCAGGGCCTGAAGGATCGCCGCACCCGACATGATCAGCGAATGCCGCTCGCGCCCGATGCGGGGATCCGTGCGGCGGCCTTCCGGCCCGAGGGTGAGGTAGTCGCGGATCACCGTGTCGATCTGGTCCGAGGTCATGTGGAGCCCGTCGACCTTCGTCCGGTCGTAGCGGCGCAGGCCGAGGAAGGAGGCAGCGACCGTGGTGATCGTGCCCGAGGTGCCGATGATCTGGAACCCGTCCCGCGGGTTCTCGGCATTGTAGGGCGAGAAGCTCGCGAGATTCTCCTCGAAATACCAGCTCATCAGCGCGAACCGCGCGGCGTCGTCGTCCACGTCACCGAACTGGTCCTTCAGCGTCGCCACCCCGAGCGGAACGGAGATCCAGTCGACCACCCGCGCCTCCGGCCCGATGCCCTTTGGCGTGAAGCCGGAATGCAGCCGCATGATCGCCTTCGGCCGGTCCTCGCGCGGGACGGAGGACAGGTCGATCCAGACGAGTTCGGTCGAGCCGCCGCCGATGTCCACGACCAGAAGCTGCTCGGTGCGCCGCGACACCAGGGGTGCGCAGGAGATGACCGCCAGGCGCGCCTCTTCTTCCGGAGCGATGATCTCGAGCGAGAGCCCCGTCTCACGGCGGATCTGGCGCAGGAAATCGCGGGCGTTGCGCGCCCGGCGGCAGGCCTCGGTCGCCACCAGCCGCATGCGCCGGACCTGGTGCTTCTCGATCTTCTTCTGGCAGATGCGCAGGGCCTGAATGGTGCGCCCCATCGAGGCACGAGACAACCGGCCGGATGCCTCCAGCCCGACGCCGAGCTGCACGGTCTTGGAAAACGAATCCACGACCTGAAACTGACTGCCCCTCGGCTGGGCAATCAGCATGCGACAACTGTTTGTACCCAGGTCCAGCGCTGCATAGAGCTGCCCCCGGTCGGCTGGCGGGGCGACGGAAGGTTCCACCTGTGCGCCGACGACCAGATCGTCGCGCGCCGGGATCGCGTCCGCACCCCTGGGACGCTCGGGCGTCATCGTCGCCCTCCATTCATGGTTGCTTCAAGAGTAAGCGCGGCGCGGCCACGCCGCAAGGTCGGATCGTCGTGATACCGGCCGCGTGAACCGCATCCGCAAGCCGAGGAAAAAAGCGCATCCGCGCCCGCGGACATGCCCTTTCCTGTGGCTCCGCGGGAACGGCTCGCGCAGGCTTGTGGGCGCGCGTCGTTCCACGCTCGCACCATGTCGAAATCCGACACCGGGTGCGGCGTTCCGCCCCGTATGAGGGGTCGAGGAAGAGGAATCGTCAATGCCCGAAGTGACCATCGTCTACTGGCGAGACATCCCGGCCCAGGTGATCGTGGGTCGTGGCCGCAAGGGTGCGAAAGCGCCGCTTCCGGAGCGTTTCGAGCAGGCGATCGACCGCTGCGCCATGAAGATCGGCGCAAAGGACAGCGACGCCTACCTCGCCGAATGGCGCAAGGCCACACATGAGGCCGAGGGGGAACCCGAGGCCCTTGCTCGCTCCGTGGCCTTGCGCCTCGACCAGGACTACGACCCCGCGCGCCTCAGGGCGCTGATCGACAACGATGGCCGGGCCTGACTTGCCCCGCCGCCTGATGGAGGCCGCCATGGCGCTTTTCAAACTCCGCCGCGAGGCGGCCGCTCCCTCCGCTCCCGCCCCCGTCGAGGCGCTGCTGAAGGGGTATTCGATCGAGGTGATGCCGCGCACGGCCGAGAAGATCGCGGATTTCCGCGACCTGCTGCCCCGCGGCACGCGCGTCTACATCGCCCATATCGACGGGACCCCCATCGAGGAGATGGTGGCGACGGCGAAGCGGCTCACTGCCGAGGGCTTCCCGGTGATGCCGCACTTCCCCGCGCGCATCATCAAGGACCGCGCCACGCTTGCCGACTGGATCGCCCGCTACCGCGGCGAGGCCGACGTCAAGCAGGGCCTGATCCTCGCCGGCGGGCTGCGCGCGCCGCAGGGGGCCTTCCACTCCTCGATGCAGTTGCTCGAGACCGGCCTCTTCGACGGGTTCGAGCGCCTGCACGTCGCAGGCCACCCGGAAGGATCGAAGGACATCGACCCCGATGGGTCCGACCGCATGGTGATGGAGGCGCTGCGCTGGAAGCAGGCCTTCTCCGAACGCACCGACGCGAAGATGGCCATCGCGACCCAGTTCTGTTTCGAGCCCGAGCCGGTCATCGCCTGGGCCGAACGGCTTGCCGCCGAGGGCATCTCGCTTCCGATCCACATCGGCATCGCCGGCCCCGCCAAGCTGCAGACCATGATCAAGTTCGCCGTGGCCTGCGGCGTCGGCCCCTCGATGAAGGTGCTGCAGAAGCGTGCAATGGACGTCACCAAGCTCCTGCTGCCCTACGAGCCGACCGAATTCGTGGCCGGCATCAGCGCCCACAAGGCGAGGAACCACATGTTCGGCATTGAATCGGTTCACTTCTTCCCGCTAGGTGGCATCAAGGCCAATGCCGAATGGGTGACCGCCAATGGCGGCCGCTCCGGCATCCCCGCCGCTCTTGAGGAAAAGGTTGAGGCATGACCCGTACCGTAATTGAATCGAAAACGAAAACCGTCGTCATCGGCTTCGACGAGCCCTTCTGCGTCATCGGCGAGCGCATCAACCCCACGGGGCGCAAGAAGCTGGCGGCGGAACTCGAGGCGGGTGATTTCTCGACCGTCGAGAAGGACGCGCTCGAGCAGGTGGCCTGCGGGGCGATGGTGCTCGACGTGAACTCGGGCGCGGTCTTCACCAACAGGATGGCCGAGGATCCGCGCTATGCCGACAACAACTTCGTCGAGCCGCCGCTGATGAAGGAGCTGATCGCCCGCATCCAGGCGATCACCGACGTGCCGCTCTGCATCGACAGTTCCGTTCCGGGCGCGCTCGAGGCAGGGCTGCAGGCCTGCGAGGGGCGCCCGTTGCTGAACTCGGTCACCGGCGAGGAAGAGCGGATGGATCTCGTGCTGCCGCTGGTGAAGAAATACAACGTGCCGGTGGTGGCGATCTCGAACGACGACACCGGCATCTCGCCCGATCCCGATGTCCGCTTCGCCGTGGCGAAGAAGATCGTCGAGCGCGCGGCCGATTTCGGAATCCCGGCGCAAGACATCGTGGTCGATCCGCTGGTGATGCCGGTCGGCGCCATGGCCTCGGCGGGCCAGCAGGTCTTTGCCCTCGTCCGGCGGCTGCGCGACGAACTGGGCGTCAACACCACCTGCGGCGCCTCGAACGTCTCCTTCGGGCTGCCGAACCGGCATGGCGTCAACGCGGCCTTCCTGCCGATGGCGATCGGCGCCGGCATGACCTCGGCGATCATGAACCCCGTCCGCTCGGTCGAGATGGAGGCGATCCGCGCCGCCAACATGCTGATGAACCACGATCCGAACGGCGCCGAGTGGATCCGCTTCTCGCGCATCCTCGACGCGGTCAAGGAAGGCGCGAGCTTCCCCGAAGCCTGCGCCGCTCAGGCCGCCGCCGGCGGCCGTGGTCGCCGCCGCGCCCGCGCCTGATCCGAGACCGGACCGGGCGGCCCTGCCCGGTCCCCGCGCATCCGCGCGACAGTCCGACGGGGGAGCGGCTGGCAACGGCGGCTCCCCCGCCGCATATCAGCCGCAGCACGCGATGCACGCGCCCTTCCCTGACGGAGTCCTCGCCCATGTCCGATCCGCTGGTCATCTTCACCCCTTCCGGCAAGCGCGGCCGTTTCCCGGTAGGCACGCCGGTCCTGACCGCCGCGCGGCAACTGGGCGTGGACCTCGACTCGGTCTGCGGCGGGCGCGGGATCTGCTCGAAGTGCCAGGTTCAGCCCGGCTACGGAGAATTCGCCAAGCACGGGGTGACGGTGGCGCGCGATGCGCTGTCCGAGTGGAACGCGGTCGAGGAACGCTACCGGTCGAAGCGCGGCATGATCGACGGCCGCCGCCTCGGTTGCCAGACGAAGATCCTGTCGGACGTGGTGATCGACGTGCCCCCCGAGAGCCAGGTGCACAAGCAGGTAATCCGCAAGTCGGCGGCCGAGCGCGTGATCGCGATGGACCCCGCCACGCGCACCGTCCTCGTCGAGGTAACCGAACCCGACATGCATGAGCCTTCGGGCGACTTCGAGCGCCTGCAATCCGCGCTTCGCGAACAGTGGGGCGTCGAGCGGGTCGAGGCGGATCTCTCGATCCTCCGCCGCCTGCAGCCTGCCCTGCGCAAGGGCGAGTGGAAGATCACCGTGGCGCTCCATCGCGGCAACCGTGACGAGGCCACCCGCATCCTCGACCTCTGGCCCGGCTTCTTCGAGGGCGGCCTTTACGGGCTTGCCATCGACCTCGGCTCGACCACGATCGCGGCCCATCTCTGCGACCTGCGCGATGGGCGGGTGCTGGCCTCGGGTGGCGTGATGAACCCGCAGATCCGCTTCGGAGAGGATCTGATGAGCCGGGTGAGCTATGCGATGATGAACCCCGGAGGCGACCGCGAGATGACGCGCGCCGTGCGCGAGGCCATCGACCGGCTGGCGGGCGAGATCGCGGCCGAGGCAGGCGTCGATCCGGCCTCGATCTACGAACTCGTCTTCGTCTGCAACCCGGTGATGCACCACCTGCTTCTGGGTATCGACCCGGTCGAGCTGGGACAGGCGCCCTTCGCGCTGGCCACGGGCGGCAGCCTCTCGCTCGATGCGCGCGAGCTGGAGCTCACGGTCGTCAACGCGGCGGCGCAGGTCTATGTCCTGCCCTGCATCGCGGGCCATGTCGGCGCGGACTGCGCCGCGGTGGCGCTGGCCGAAGAGCCGCAGAAGGCGAAGGACATGGTGCTGATCGTGGACGTGGGCACCAACGCCGAGATCCTGCTCGGCAACGAGGAGCGGGTTCTGGCCTGTTCCTCGCCCACCGGCCCCGCCTTCGAGGGCGCGCAGATCTCATCGGGCCAGCGCGCGGCGCCCGGCGCCATCGAGCGGGTCGAGATCGACCCCGCCACGAAGGAGCCGCGCTTCCGCATCATCGGCTGCGATCTCTGGTCGGATGATCCGGGTTTCGCCGAGGCCGCGGGTCCGATCACCGGCATCTGCGGCTCGGGCATCATCGAGGCCGTGGCCGAGATGCGGATGGCGGGTCTGCTGGATGCGCGCGGCCTGATCGGCTCGGCCGAGCAGACCGGCAGCCCGCGCTGCGAGCCCGACGGCCGGACGCATTCCTGGCTGCTGCACGACGGCAGCGCCACGGGCGGGCCGCGCATCCTCGTGACCCAGGGCGACATCCGCGCCATCCAGCTCGCGAAATCCGCGCTCTATGCCGGGGCGAGGCTGCTCATGGACGAGATCGGGGTCGAGAAGGTTGACCGCGTGGTGCTGGCCGGGGCCTTCGGCGCGCATATCAGCCCGAAGCACGCGATGGTGCTGGGCATGATTCCCGACGTGCCGATCGACAAGGTGATCTCGGCCGGCAATGCCGCCGGCACCGGCGCGCGGCTCGCGCTGGCCTCGGTCGCGGCACGGGATGCGATCGAGGAGGTGGTGCGGCGGATCCACAAGGTCGAAACGGCGATCGAGCCGCGCTTTCAGGAGCATTTCGTGGCCGCCAACGCCCTGCCCCATGCCGTCGATCCCTTCCCCTGCCTGCGCCAGATCGTGACCCTGCCCGAGCCGAGCTTCAACGCCGGCGGAGGCGCCGAACGCCGCCGCAGGAGGGGGTGATCCGCGGCAGCGTGCGGCCGCGGAACGGGCCTGGCCCATCCGCGACCGCTTGACGAGCGACTGCGGCTGTCATAGGTGGAGGATCCGAGGCGGGTGTAGCTCAATGGTAGAGCAGAAGCTTCCCAAGCTTACGACGAGGGTTCGATTCCCTTCACCCGCTCCATCTCTTCCTTCCAGTGACGCGATGCGCCGCCCGTAAAGGGGCAGGTCATCTCGTCTCATTGAATCCCTGTCCTTCAGGCGCTATTCGGAACCTGCGTCCGGCGAGGCTGTCCAGCCTGGCCGGAGCTCGAACGGAAGGATATGCGAGTGTTCCTCTTTCTCACCTTCTCGCTTGCCGCCTCGCTGGTCCTGCTCTTCGGAGCAACCGAGATCGAGCGCCGCGCCATCGTGGGCCGTTACACCGGCGTGAACGGAATCGCGTTCCTGAGCACCCTCTCGATCTCCTTTGTGGGCTCGCTGGTCGTCGTCGTTCTCGCCACGATCTGGGGCGGCTGGAGCTACCTGCTGCACCTCCTGCCGGGGACGATCATCTACCACTTCTTCATGGGCGTGTTCCTCGTCCACGGCCTTCAGAAGACCTCGGAGCGGGTGGCGCTGGAGGATCAGGCGTCGCGTGCCCGGATGGCGGTTGCCTGAGGCGCAAACGGAAGACCAAGCGTCGCGGCGAAAGCTGCGCCACGGCCATCGAGCCACGCCGAGGCCTCCACACGGGCCGCGATGATCTGCTGGATCGGCGCCAGAGGGCCGCGCGCGCACGCCACGGCCTGTCGCAGGGCTCTTGAAGACTCGCCAAGCCGTGCCGCCGGGGCGGGGTCAGCCTCGCCGGACTGGTTCCGTGACGGCTTACGGCGGCGGATCTATCTCCAGGGTGACGGCAGAATACCAGTCCGCGGCCGCGCGGATCTCCTCGTCCGTCAGGTCTGCCGCGATGGGGGACATGATCTCGTGGACACGCCTGCCGGTCCGGAAGGCCTTCAGCTGCGTCTCGATATAGATGGAATTCTCCCCGGCCAGATTGGGTGCATCCTCGAGCACGGCAACCCCTTCCGCCCCGTGGCAGAGCGCGCAGGCCTCGGGCGCGGCATGCGGGTCCACGCCCGGCTTCAGCGCCACGTGGATCTTCTGCATCGCGAACCAGGCCGCAAGGTCGGCGATCTGCTGATCGCTGAGCGAGGCCGCCACCACCGACATGATCTCGTGCTGGCGCTTGCCCGACCGGAAGGCCTCGAGCTGATGTCGGATGTAGGAGGGATGCTCTCCGCCGATATGAGGCGCGATCGGGATGCGCGCATAGCCGTTCAGCCCGTGGCAGGTGCGGCAGAGGCCTGCCGCGACCTTGCCGGCCGCCGGATTGGCCTGCGGTGCGGCGGGCTCCTGCGGAGTTGCGGCCTGGGCGAGGAGAACCCCGCCCAGACCGGCCAGTAGCGCGAGCCGCCTCATTCCGGCTGATACCAGATGCGATAGATCGCGCCGACGAGGTCGTCCGAGACGAGGATCGAGCCATCGCGCAGTTGCGCCACATCGACAGGGCGGCCGAGATATTCGCCGTTCTCGTCGATCCAGCCCTCGGCGAAGGGCTTCGAAGTGGCGGTGCCATCTTCCGAGATCGTCGTCACCATGACCCTTGCGCCCACGGGCGTCGTGCGGTTCCACGAGCCGTGCTGGGCCGAGAAGATCGCACCGCGATACTCCTCGGGGAACATGTTGCCGGTGTAGAACATCATGCCGAGGTCGGCCGCATGCGCGGCCATCTCGACCGCGGGCATGACCACATCGGCAGGCGGCTCCTCGTCCTTGTACTCGTTGGTGCGGATGCTGCCGCCGCCATACCAGGGGAAGCCGAAGTTCTGGCCCGGCCCCGTCGCGTGATTGATCTCGCCGGGCGGGATGTCGTCGCCCATCCCGTCCACCTGGTTGTCGGTGAACCAGACCTCGCCCGTCTCGGGATCGATGTCCATGCCGACCGAGTTCCGGATGCCGCGGGCGAAGACTTCGCGGCCGGTGCCGTCGGTGTTCATGCGGATGATGCCGCCGATGCCCCACTTGTCGTAGAGCTCGCGCTTCTCCGGGGCGGGCACGTTGAAGGGCTGGCCGAGCGTGATGTAGATCATCCCGTCCGGCCCGATGTCGCAGACGCGCGCGGTGTGGTTGAAGCTCTCCTCCTCGACCGGGATCAGCTCGCCCTGCTTCACGAGGTTGAAGGCCGCCACGTCGCCCGATTCGTAGAAGAACTCGGCGGCGGGAAACAGGAGCACCCGGTTCTGCTCGGCGATGTAGAGAAAGCCGTCCTTCGAGAAGCAGGGCCCGTTCGGGATGGTGAAGCGGAGCGAGGGCGCGAAGTCCTTCACCTCGTCGGCGACGCGGTCCTTGTTGCGGTCGGTGACGGCCCAGACCTTGTCCTTGCGGGTGCCGACGAAGGTCACGATGCCCTGCGGCCCCACCGCCATGTGTCGCGCATCGGGCACGACGGCATAGAGGCCGATGCGGAAGCCCGGCGGAAGCTCGATCCGCTCGAGGTTGCGCTTGATGCCTTCGGCGAAGTCTCCACCCTGCTCGATGAAGGTGAACTCGGTCGTGCCCGTACTCTGGAAATTCGAGAGCTTCTCGAGGTTGTCCGGCACATCCGCGCCCTGTGCCTGGGCGAGCCCCGCGGTCAGGGAAAGTGCCGCGAGGGACGTCGTCAGTCGCTTCATGTCTTCCTCCCGTGTTGAACCGTCACGCCCGGAAGGGGCCGCGGGCCATGACGGCGCGGCAGGGGTCCGGGATGTCGTGCAGACGCGGCTCCGCCTCCCAACGGGACCGCGCGGTCAGATTAGCTGACCAGTTCACGCATCTGTCAACGGAAAATGCCCGGAGCCGCTGCACTTCCTGGCAAGCGGTCATCGATCGTTCCGCCGCGGCGGCGCGTCGGGAAGGCGCCGCGGGGGCCTCGGATCCGGTGCGACGCATGTGAGCGATCACCAGCAGTGCCGTTGTGGCGGAGCGAGAACCCCGAGGCCGACTGGCCGTGCGAGGCGGCTTCGGGTCGGTGCGACGCCCCTGAGCGATCACGAGCCGTCCCGCTGCGGCGGAGCGCGATCCCCGCAGATCGACGCCGCGCGCGGGGCCGCGGCTGCGGGTCCTGCGTGACGCCTTTTCCGCGCGTTCCGGCTCGGTTAACAGGAAGCGTCATTTCAGGAGGCTTTCATGACCGAGATCACCCGCTACGAAACCGGCGCGCGCATGAGCCAGGCCGTCAAGGCCAACGGCATGGTCTGGCTGGCGGGCCAGGTGGGCAATCCCGGCGACTCCGTCGCCGATCAGACCCGCACCTGCCTTGCCGAGGTGGACCGGCTGCTCGCGCTTGCCGGCACCGACAAGACGCGCATCGTCTCGGCCCAGATCTGGATGGCCGACATGGCCGATTTTGCCGAGATGAATGCGGTGTGGGACAGTTGGGTGCCACAGGGCCACTGCCCCGCCCGCGCCACCGGCGAGGCGAAGCTGGCCGCTCCCGATTACAGGGTCGAGGTTATCGTCACGGCGGTGCTCTGAGCCGCTGCACCGCAGCGCGCCACCGGAACAGGGAGGGCCGTCCGAAGGCCGGGGGCGCTGCCCCCGGACCCCCGGGATACTTGAGCGAGAATGAAGGGGCTGCAGGCGGAGCCTTTACCCTTTACCTGCCCGGGAATGACGTGAAGCGTGCCGCCGCCCGACCGCGTGCGATCTCCGGGCGACTGCGGGGCGGCAGCGCGGCTCAGTTGCGCAGGTAGTCGATGAGCTGCCGCGTCGAGCCGTCCTTGCCTTCGGTCCCCGCGCGGCCCTTCAGCATGGGCTGAAGCGCGAGCGCCAGTTCCTTGCCGAGTTCCACCCCCCACTGGTCGTAGGAGTTGATGCCGAGGATCACGCCCTCGACGAAGACCCGGTGCTCGTAGAGCGCGATGATGCGGCCGAGCGTTGCCGGCGTGAGCTTGGGATAGGCAAGGGTCGTGGAAGGCCGGTTGCCCGGAAAGACCCGGTGGCGCGCCTGCCGTTCAAGCTCGGTGCCCGTCAGGCCCTTCTTCGCCATGATGGCCCGCGCCTCCTCGAGCGAGCGGCCGCGCAGCAGTGCCTCGGATTGGGCGAGGCAGTTCGCGACGAGCAGCAGGTGCTGATGCGCGAGATCGGGCTCGTGCCCCTCTCGCGCGACGAGGAACTCGCAGGGCACGGTGCGGGTGCCTTGGTGGATGAGCTGGTAGAAGGCGTGCTGGCCGTTGGTGCCCGGCTCGCCCCAGACGATCGGGCCCGAGTGATGTGCGAGGTCGTGCCCGTCCATCCCGACGCGCTTGCCGTTCGATTCCATCTCGAGTTGCTGGAGATAGGCCGGCAGCCGCGCGAGCCGCTGGTCATAGGGCAGCACGGCGCGGGTGGCATGGCCGCAGATCTGGTTGTGCCAGATGCCCACCAGTGCGAGCAGGACGGGCAGGTTGTGGCCGAAGGGCGTCTCGCGGAAGTGTCGGTCCATCTCGGCACCGCCGGCGAGGAAGGCGTCGAACTCCTCGGGGCCGATGGCGATCATCAGCGAGAGGCCGATCGGCCCCCACATCGAGTAGCGCCCGCCGACCCAGTCCTCGAATCCGAAGACGCGGGAGGCGTCGATGCCGAAGGCCGCCGTCCGGTCGGCCGCGGTCGAGACGGCGGCGAATTGCGCCGCGGGCTCCGTCACGCGATCCGCCATCCAGCGTTTCGCTGTTTCGGCATTGGTCATGGTCTCGATGGTGGTGAAGGTCTTCGAGGCCACGATCACCAGCGTCGTCTCCGGATCGAGATCCTTCAACGTGTCGTGGACATGGGCGCCGTCGACGTTCGAGACGAAATGGCAGCGCGGACCGTCCGCGTAGGGGGCCAGCGCGAGGCAGGCCATCGCGGGGCCGAGATCCGAGCCGCCGATGCCGATGTTCACGACATCCGTGATCCGGCCGCCCTGCCCCGTGAAGCGCCCCTCGCGGACGTCCCGCACGAAGGCCTGCATCCGGGCATGGGTCTCGCGCAGAGCGGGCGTCACGTCGGCGCCATTGACCAGCACCGGCCGGTCCATGTTGCGCAGCGCGGTATGAAGCACCGCGCGCCCCTCGGTCTCGTTGATCCTCGCGCCCGAGAACATGGCATCGCGCTTCTCGGCGAGCCCGGCCGCCCCGGCGAGGTCGATCAGCAGGTCGCGGGCGGTGTGGTCGATGTTGGTCTTGGACCAGTCGAAGAGCATGTCGCCCATGCGCGTCGAGAAGGTGTCGGCCCGCCGGGGATCCGCGAAGAGGTCGAGGATCGCGCGGTGCTCCACCGCCTGCTGATGCGCCTTCAGCGCCTGCCAGATCTGCTTCATTCCAAAAATGCCTATTCCGCCCAATGCACGGTTGCGTTCGCGAGCAAAGCCTTGATCGGCGCCTCGCGGGGCGTCAAGCCCTGTGCCCGCTCCAGCGCCGCGCGCTTCGACGCGCCGGTGATGAGGACGTGGATCGCCAGTGCCCCCTTCAGCGCAGGCGCGGTGAGGGTGATGCGCGGCTCTCCCGCGGCTTCGGCGCGCAGTGCCATCAGGAGCGGCGCCCCGTCGGACAGGGCCTCGTCGAGGCGGTCGGCGCCGGGGAAAAGCGAGGCCGTATGCATGTCCTCGCCCATGCCGAGGAGCAGCACCGAGATCGGCAGGTGCGGCCGGATCGCGGCGGCCAGATCGTCCAGCGCCTCTTCCGGCGTGTCCGTGTCGGCGCGAAGCGGCAGGTAGCGGGCTGCGGCGGCCCGGCCCGTCAGCAGACGCTCGCGCAGCAGGCGCGTGTTCGAGCGCGGGCTGGTTTCGGGAACCCACCGCTCGTCATTGAGAAAGACCGTGACTTTCGACCAGTCGATGTCGACGCCCGAGAGCGTGTCGAACATCGGGCCCGGCGTGGTGCCGCCGGGCACGCACAGGCTCGCATGGTCCTCTCGGCGGAGGAAATCCGCGAGCTCGCCCGCGATGCTGTTGGCGAGCGACAGCATCAGGAACTCGCGGTCGGGATGTTCGACGAACTTCATGAATGGCCTCCTCGGTCGCGCCAGCCGGTCACCGGATCTCGCGCCAGCGCCGCCCGTCGCGGTGCATGAGCATCAGCGCATCTTCGGGCCCGGAGGTTCCCGGCTCGTAGGTCTTCGGCCGGTCCCCCCGCCGCTCCCAGGCCGCGATGATCGGATCCACCCAGGCCCAGGCGGCCTCGACCTCGTCGCCGCGCATGAAGAGGGTCTGGTTGCCGCGGATGACATCCATGATCAGCCGCTCGTAGGCATCGGGGATGTCGTCGGCCTCGGGCCCCAGCGCCTCGGCGAAGGTCATGTCGAGTGGCACCTGCGTGAGGCGCATGCCGCCCGGCCCCGGTTCCTTGATCATCACCTTGAGGTTGATCCCTTCGTCCGGCTGCAGCCGGATCACGAGGACGTTCTCGCGCCAGTCCTCGGCATCGTCGAAGATCGAATGCGGCGGCTCGCGGAAGGTGATGGCGATCTCGGAGGCGCGCGCCCGCAGGCGCTTGCCCGTGCGCAGATAGAAGGGCGTGCCCTTCCAGCGCCAGTTCGAGATATGGACCTTCATCGCGATATAGGCCTCGGTCCGGCTGTGCGCATTGCCGGAATGGGCGAGGTATCCCTCCTGCCCGCCGCCTGCCAGATACTGGCCGCGGACGATATCCTCGGACGGAACCGGATCGAGCGCCCGGATCACCTTCAGCTTTTCGTCGCGTACGGCATTCGGGTCGAAGTGATAGGGCGGCTCCATCGCGATCAGGCAAAGAAGCTGCATCATGTGGTTCTGCACCATGTCCCGCATGGCGCCCGAGGTGTCGTAATAGGCGCCGCGCCCTCCCACGCCGACGGTCTCGGCCACGGTGATCTGCACGTGGTCGATGTACTGCGCCTTCCAGATCGGCTCGAACAGGATATTGGCGAAGCGGACCGCCATGAGGTTCTGGACCGTTTCCTTGCCGAGGTAATGGTCGATCCGGTAGATCTGTTCTTCCGCAAAATGGAGCGCCAGCACCCGGTTCAGCGCCCGGGCGGATTCGAGGTCGCGGCCGAAGGGCTTCTCGACCACGATGCGGCTCTGGGGACCGGCGATCCCGTTCTCGTGCAGCCGCTCGGCCAGCGCGCCGAAGAGCGAGGGCGCGACGGAGAAGTAGAAGGCGCGCACCACGTCGGGGCGCATCATCTCCTTCAGCTGCGCCCAGCCCGAGCTTCCCGTCGCGTCGATGGCGACGTAGTGGATGCGCTCGAGGAAGCCCGCGATGGTTTGCGCCTCCCGCTTGTCCGCCGGGACGAACTCCTCGATCGCCGCCTCGACCTGCGCCCGGAAGCCCGCGTCGTCCATCTCGGATCGGGCGGCGGCGATGATCCGGCTTTCGGGCGGCATCTGGCCGCCGAGGTAGCGTCGGTAGAGGCCGGGCAGGATCTTGCGCCGGGCAAGGTCGCCCGTTCCGCCGAAGATGACCAGATCGAAGACGTCCACCGGAATGACTCTTGAAACCATTGGCTCTCCCGCTGTCTCGCCTGTTAGCGCTAACGGCCGTTCTAGCGGCTGCCGACGACCGAGTCTAGCTTGCCACCGGCCAGTGTGGAAGGAAGCTTAGCCCGTCCAGCTTTCTCGACAACAAGTCGTTGATTCCGCAAGGCGGCATTCCCCGGAGCAAAACGGAGATGCATGGGGCCCGCGATTCTGTCGCGAGCGCCGTTCTACCCCCACATGTCGCGCATCTTCGCGGCGACGTCGATCTTCGGGGGCGGAGAGGCGATGCAGGAGGCGGCCACTGGCGGTGCCCAGTGCATCACGTCGAAGGCGTCGAGCATCTCGCGCGGCAGGAAGCGGCTGCGCATGGCGTGGACGTGGCGGTCGCCATGGCGGCTCTGCTGCGTCACGTAGAACCTGAGCGGCACGCCCAGCGTCAGGCGGTCCTTCGCCCGCGTCATCGCGACGTAAAGGAGCCGCCGCTCCTCCTCGATTTCCGCGGAGGTGCCGGTCCCGAGGTCCGAGGGGATGCAGCCGTCGACCACGTTCAGCACATGGACCGCCCGCCACTCCTGCCCCTTGGCCGAGTGGATCGTCGAGAGGATCAGGTAGTCCTCGTCCTTGAGCGGCACCCCCGCCTGACCGCCCGTCGCCTCGGGCGGGTCGAGCGTGAGGTCGGTCAGGAAGCGCTCGCGCGAGGGGTAGCCGGCGGCGATCTGCTCCAACTGCAGGAGGTCGGCGCGGCGGAATT
The DNA here is from genome assembly GCF_052244495.1 of Rhodobacter sp. NSM. NCBI lineage: Bacteria > Pseudomonadati > Pseudomonadota > Alphaproteobacteria > Rhodobacterales > Rhodobacter > Rhodobacter sp. NSM. The sequence continues at coordinate 805,331 of NZ_JBQPXH010000001.1, read as the reverse complement.
CCGCGTCCTCGTGCAGGCGCTCGAGCTGCGGCTCGTACCAGGCGCGGGCGCGGGCGATCCCGGCGGGCCAGTCCTTGCCCAGACGGGGCAGCGCCGCGACGAGGCCCGTCCATTCCGCGCCGCTGCGGGGCGGCGGGGGCAAGGCGGCGAGCGCCTCAAGCGGATCGACCTCGGCGGCGATGGCGTCGAGCGCGCGCCCTGCAGCGACCGGTCCCACGCCGGGCACCAGCTGCAGCACCCGGAATCCCGCTACCCGGTCGCGCGGGTTCTGGGCGAAGCGCAACAGCGCCAGCAGGTCCTTCACATGCGCGGAGTCGAGGAACTTCAGCCCGCCGAACTTCACGAAGGGCACGTTGCGGCGGGTCAGCTCCACCTCCAGCTGCCCCGAGTGGCTCGAGGTGCGGAACAGCACCGCCTGATCCTTCAGCCGCATGCCCTCCTCGCGGTTCGCCAGCACCTCGTCGACGAAGAAGCGCGCCTGGTCGGCCTCGGTAGACAGCGTCACGAGGCGCGGCTTCTCGCCGGTCCGGTCGGTCCAGAGGTCCTTGGTGAAGCGCTCGGCTGCACCCTCGATCACCCGGTTGGCGGCGGCGAGGATGGCTTGGGTCGAGCGGTAGTTGCGGTCGAGCGTCACCACCGCGGCCGGTGGCGCGAAGGCCGCGGGGAAGTCGAGGATGTTGCGCACCGTCGCCGCGCGGAAGGCGTAGATCGCCTGCGCGTCGTCGCCCACCACCGTCAGCCCGCGCCCGTCGGGCTTCAGCGCCAGCAGGATGCGCGCCTGCAGCCGGTTGGTGTCCTGGTACTCGTCGATCAGCACATGGTCCCAGAGCGCGCCGATATGGGCGGCAAAGCCGGGCTCGTCCATCACCTGCGCCCAGGCGAGCAGAAGGTCGTCGTAGTCCAGCACGTTCTGCGCCTGCTTGGCGGCGACATAGCCGGCGAAGAGGCGCTTCAGCTCGGCCTCCCATGCCGCGCACCACGGGAAGTGGTCGCTGAGCGTCTGCGCCAGCGGCTCGCCGGCGTTCACGCAGCGCGAGTAGATCGCGAGGCAGGTGCCCTTGGCCGGAAAGCGGCTCTCGGTCTTCGAGAGGCCCAGCCCGTGGCGGACAAGGTTCATCAGGTCGGCCGAGTCCTCGCGGTCGTGGATGGTGAAGTCCGGGTTCAGCCCGATCGAGGCCGCGTTCTCGCGCAGGATCCGCGCGCCGATACCGTGGAAGGTGCCGGCCCAGGCCAGCGCCTCCGCCCCATACCCCTGCCCCAGCACCTGCGCGGTGATCCGCTCCACCCGACGCGCGAGTTCCACCGCCGCCCGCCGCGAGAAGGTCATGAGCAGGATGCGCCGCGGGTCGGCGCCCTTGACCAGCAGGTGCGCCACCCGATGCGCGAGCGTCGAGGTCTTGCCCGACCCCGCCCCCGCGATCACCAGCAGCGGTGGTGCGGGCTCGGACCCCATGCCGAACTCGACCGCCTGCCGCTGCCGGTCGTTCAGCTTGTCGAGCCAGGCCAGATCCATGCCGCGCTTCCCCCACGCGACCGCTTCGGACGCATCGGCAGCTTAGCGCAGCAAGAACGGAAGCGGAACAGGGGATCTGCGGCAGCGATACGGCTGGGAACGTTCCGTGTGCCGGCCGGCTGTCCGAAATGCGCGGCGCGCGGGCATGGGCCAAACGCCAATGAAACAAGGGGTGGTGAAATCGATGCTACCCTACAGGAAGCAGAACCGCCCGAATGGTGAAAACTATCCTTCCCTCTACACAAATACGGCCCCAGTGGGGCTCAGGCCTCGAGTTCCGCATCCCAGTAGAGGTAATCCAGCCAGCTCTCGTGCAGGTGGTTCGGCGGGAAGCGCTGGCCGTGTCGCTGCATCTCGGCGGGCGTCGGCGCCTTCGGGGCGCGGAAGAGGCGCATGCCGGCCTGCCTGAGGGTCTTCGAGCCCTTGTGTAGGTTGCACGGAGAACAGGCGGCGACGACGTTCTGCCAGCTCGTGACGCCCCCTCGGGCGCGGGGGACCACATGATCGAAGGTGAGGTCGCCCTTCGCGCCGCAATACTGGCACCGGAATTCGTCCCTCAGGAAAAGATTGAAGCGCGTGAAGGCCACGCGCTTCTGGGGAGAGACGAATTCCTTGAGCACGACGACGGAGGGTATTCGGATCGCCGCGCGCTGGCTGCGCACCACCTGGTCGTATTCGGCGACGATGGAAACCCGGTCGAGGAAGGCCGCCTTGATCGCCTCCTGCCAGGGCCAGAGCGAGAGGGGATAGTAGGAGAGCGGCCGAAAATCCGCATTCAGAACCAGCGCCGGATAATGTTTCAGCGCCGCGGGTTCGCGTACGAAACTGGTCCTGAAATCGCCGTCCATCCTCGGAGTGACTCCTTTTCCGCCCTGTCTGCCGTTCGTCGGCACCAGAGCGGGGAACCCGCCCCGATGAGACAACTATATATGGCGTTCTCCTTCAGGCAAGTCCCGCCACCGGCTGCAACTGACAGGAATGCTTCTCGCGGCAACAGGTGACGCGGATGTGACGATTTTTTCGCCAGCTGGTAAAGATCGACACAGAATGAGCCCCAGGCAGCCGCTTCGCCGCCCGAGGTGCCGTGCCTTTCGCTTGCCGAACGGCTACTCCGGCAGACGATCCTTCAGGAAGGCCAGTGCCACCGAGAGCCCGTCAGGCGCGATGCCGTGGCCGGTGCCCTTCATGACATGTCCGTAGGTGGTGAAGCCCGCCCGCGTCAGCGCCTCGCCCGCGAGGCTCATGTCGGCGAAGGGCACCACCGGATCCGCGTCTCCGTGGATGAGCAGGACGGGCGGCTTCACCCGCGCTTCCTCCTCGAGCCGCTCGGGGGCAAGCAGCCGGCCCGAGAAGGCCACGATGCCGGCGATCTCCTCCTCGCGCCGGGGCGCCACATGCAACGCCATCATCGTGCCCTGCGAGAAGCCCACCAGCACCAGTGCCGAGGGCGGCAGCCCCTCGGCCGCGAGCTGCTCGTCGAGGAAGGCGTCGAGGTCGCGCGCGGCCTCGGCCAGACCCTCGGCCGCCGCGGTCTCCGAGGAGCCGTCGAGCCAGGGGATCGGAAACCACTGGAAGCCGAAGCCGTTCGCGCGGCAGGGCTCGGGTGCGTCGGGGGCGACGAAAGCGGTGTTTGGCAGATGCGGCGCCAGCGGCTCGGCCAGGCCCAGAAGGTCGGCGCCATCCGCGCCATAGCCGTGGAGGAAGATGACGAGGCTCCGCGCCTCGCCCTGTGGCGCGCCGCGGCGGCCGAAGTTCAGCTTGCGTGTCATGCGGTTCCTTCCCGTCCCTTGGCGTGACGGTAATAGGCCCAGAGCAGCCGCGCCGCAACGCCCCGCCACGGGCTCCAGTCCTCGGCCATCGCGCGCAACGCCCGCTCGCCCGGCCGGGCGTCGAGGTTGAAGAGGAGGCGTGCGGCCTCCTGCAGCGCGAGATCGCCGGCGCAGAACATGTCCGCTCGGCCGAGCGAGGTCATGGCATAGAGTTCGGCCGTCCAGCGCCCGATGCCGGGCAGCGCGGTCAGCACCGACACCACCTCCTCGTCGGGCAGGTGCGCAAGGCCGCCGTAATCCACCGTCGCCCGGGCCAGGGCCTGCACGTAGCGGATCTTTGCCGCCGAGAGCCCGCAGGCCCGCAGCGCGGCCTCGTCGGCAGAGGCCACCGTCTCCGGGGTCACGAGGCCCGCCCCTTCCATGCGTGCGCGCATCGAGGCGGCGGCCGCGGTCGAGACCTGCTGGCCGAGGATCGCGCCCACGAGTTCGGCAAAGCCCTCGGGCTTGCGGCGGAGCGGCGGGGCGCCCGTCAGGGCCAGCGCCACGGCAAAGCGCGGCTCGCGCTGCGCGAGCCAGCTCATGCCCTCGGCGATGCAGTCGGGAGAGATCAGGATGCGACCGGTCATCCGCTCTGGATGTCGGATCCACGGGCCCGCGTCAAACCCGCCGGCATCGAGTCGGCCTCACCGCCTGCCGGGACGCCGGGTCGTTTCACTCGCTCATCCGTCCCGCGCCCCCGCCGCCGCACCGCTGGCCGGGCGCCGGTCGTCTGCCGATCGCACGAACCGCTCCCCCGCCCCTGCGGCCTCTCGGATCGCCAGCGCGACACGGAGCGCCCGCGCCTCGACACCGGCGAACAGGTCCGGTGGACATGATCCGGCGCTGAAAGTCCCGGGCGACAAACGGGTGACAGGGACAGGAACAAGCAAGGAGATGGAGCAGAGAGCAGAGAGCAGAGAGCAGAGAGCAGAGAGCAGAGAGCAGAGAGCAGGCGCCCGAACGCAGCGCACGGCAAGCTCTTCTTTCCGCTGGACGCAGCCTCGAAAGGCGCACTAGGGAGAGGCATGAGCCAAGCCACCGCCCTGCCCGCCTCCGACGCCCGCGCCCGCCGCAACGTGCTCGTCCTCGTGGCGGCCCAGGCGATCCTCGGCTCGCAGCTGTCCATGGTCTTCATCGTGGCCGGCCTCTCGGGCCAGACGCTCGCGCCCAATCCCTGCTGGGCCACGCTGCCGATCACGCTGGCCGTCGCGGGCTCCATGCTCTCGGCCACGCCGCTCTCGGCCGTGATGCAGAGGTTCGGGCGCCGCACGGGCTTTCTCATCGGCGCCATGGCCGGGGCGGCTGGCGCCGCCATCTGCGCCGCGGGACTGATGCAGGGATCCTTCGCGCTCTTCCTTGCGGGCTCGCTCCTGACCGGCACCTACATGTCGGCGCAGGGCTTCTACCGGTTTGCCGCCGCCGACACGGCATCCGAGGCCTTCCGGCCGAAGGCAATCTCCTGGGTGATGGCGGGCGGCCTCCTCTCGGCCGTCATCGGGCCGCAGGTGGTCAAGCTTACGGCCGAGGCGATGGTGGTACCCTTCCTCGGCACCTATCTCGCGGCGATCGCGCTGAACCTCGGCGGCATGCTGCTCTTCGCCTTCCTCGACATTCCGCGCCCCGCCGCGCCCGCCGCCGGCAGCCCGCGCGGCCGGAGCCGCCGCGACCTCATCCGAGACCCGCGCATCGCGGTGGCGGTGATCTGTGCCACCGTCGCCTATGCCCTGATGAACCTCGTGATGACTTCCTCGCCGCTCGCGGTGGTGGGCTGCGGCTTCGCGACCTCGGACGCGGCCGATGTGGTGACGGCCCATGTCCTCGCCATGTACGGGCCGAGCTTCGTCACAGGCCACATCATCGCCCGCTTCGGAACCGAGAAGGTGATGGCCGCGGGCCTTGCCATCCTCGCGGGCTCCGGCGCCGTCGCCCTGTCGGGGGTGGAGCTCGGCCATTTCTTCGGGGCGCTGGTCCTCCTGGGGATCGGCTGGAACTTCGGCTTCATCGGCGCGACGGCGCTCCTCGCCTCGGCCCATGCGCCGGAAGAGCGCGGGCGCATCCAGGGGCTGAACGACCTGATCGTCTTCGGCGGGGTCGCCGCGGCCTCGCTCGCCTCGGGCGGGCTCATGAACTGCTCGGGCGGCACGGTGCAGGCGGGCTGGCAGGCGGTGAACCTTGCCATGCTGCCCTTCCTCGTCGCGGCAGGGGGGGCGCTGATCTGGCTCGCCCTGCGCCCGAAGGAAGACTGAAGCCCCTCAGACGCGTCCGGTAAAGGCCGCCGCAAGGAGGCGCCCGCGGCGCGAGAATTCCGACAGCCGAAGCGTCCCCGCCGCCACGCGCCCCGGCTCGTCGGCGGCGAGGCGGAGGAGCGCCCCCGCCTGCCAGGCGGCGAGCAGCGCCGGCCGCACGGTGGCGGGAAGCCGGATCCGCCGCCCCTCCGACAGCCGCGCCAGACCGCCCCGCGCCAGCCGCGCCACGGTCTCTGCCCGCCCGTCCGGCAGCGGCTGGTGGCCGCGCGCCTCGAGCTCCGGCACCGCCTGGAACCAGCTGGCGAGGCCCGCTGCCCGGCCCACCGCCCGCACCGCGGGCTCGAGCGCGCGATCCGCGCCGAGCGCCAGCGCCGAAGCCCAGTAGAGTCCGCCGGCCGTGGCATCGAGGTAATCCGCCAGCGCCGCCTCGTCCTCGAAGGGTTCGCCCAGGATATCGTGGCGCCGCGCTTCCACGATCGCGTCGAGCAGCGGCACGGGCAGGTCCGCCGCGCGGATCACCTCGGCCAGCGGGGCGGCCACCTCATGCGCGCGCGACTTGCCGGATGCCGCCTCCTCGATCACGTCGCGCCAGAACTGAAGGCGCATCTCGGCGATCATCGGCTCGCGCGTGACCCAGGGCGCGCGCGCCACCTCGAGGTTGAAGGCATAGAGCGGCAGCAGCCGCGCCCGCGCCGCCGGAGGAGCGGCCATCGCCGCGGCATGCCGGTCGGGATCGCCGCGCGCGACGAGATCGGCGCAGGCGGCAAGGCTCATGCCGCAGGCTCCGCCACCACCTGCAGATAGCCGTAGCTTTCCCCGTGCCGTCGCCAGAGCCCGACCTCCTGCTCCGCCTGATCGAGCGCCGAGACGAGGCTCGGCACGGCACCCGTGCGCAACGCCTCGATGCGGGCGGCCAGCGGCTCGTAATAGGCCGACCAGGCGGCATGGGGCAGCCAGCGATCCGCCAGAACGCGCCAGCCCGCCGCCGCCACCTGCGCGAGGATGCCGTCGCGGTCGGTCATGGCGGGACAGGCGGTCCTCCAGTAGTCGCGCAGATCCGGGGACGGATTGTCGATCCGCCAGCCGATCTCGGAGAAGGCCACCCGCCCGCCCTGCTTGAGATGCCGCCGCCAGGCATCGAGGGCCGCCCCGATTCCCGCGTTGTAGATGGCACCCGCGCACCAGATGAAGTCGAACGTCCCCTCCGGCGTGAGCATGTCGCCCGGCACGGCCCTCAGCCGCGCATCGACCCCGAGACGGGCCGCGAGCTCGTCGATGTAGGGCCGGTGCAGGTCGAGCGCCACCACCTGCCCCTCCGGCACGGCGGCCAGCAGTCCCTCGACATCCGCCCCCGGACCGCAGCCCGCGTCGAGCACCCGGCCGGCCCGTGGCACCCGCGCCACGCCGAGCGCCCAGGCGAGGCTCTCGGCATCGCCGGGACCCTCTCGCTCCAGTCCGGAATGCAGGGTGAAGAAGGCCTCCTCGGGTGTCATGCGGTTCCCTCGCTTCCTGCGTCGCGCACCAGCTTCCAGTTGATCGCATCGAGCAGCGCCTCGAAGGAGGCGTCGACGATGTTGGGCGAGACGCCCACGGTGGACCAGCGCCGGCCCTGCCCGTCCTCGCTGTCTATGATGACCCGGGTGACGGCCTCGGTTCCGCCCTGCGTGATCCGCACCTTGAAATCGACGAGCCTGAGGTCGTCGATCACCGACTGCCAGCGACCGAGATCCTTGGCCAGCGCCTTGGAAAGGGCGTTCACGGGGCCGCGCTCGGTCCCGTTCTCGTCGAGGCTTTCGGACACGGAAAGCACCCGCTGCCCGTCGATGATCACCACCACCACCGCCTCCGAGAGCGTCATGGTGCCCTCGCCCACGCGCCGCCGCTCGACCGTCACGCGGTAGCGCTTGACCTCGAAGAACGACGGCATGAGCCCCAGTTCGCGCCGCGCCAAAAGCTCGAAGCTCGCCTGGGCGGAATCGTAGGCATAGCCCTGATCCTCGCGCGCCTTGATCCCCTCGAGGATCCGCCCGAGGCGCGGGTCGCCCTGCGGCACGTCGATCCCGGCCGCGGCCAGCCGCGCGCGCAGGTTCGACTGGCCGGCCTGGTTCGACATCGGGATCACCCGGGCATTGCCCACGAGCGCCGGGTCGATGTGCTCGTAGGTCGAGGGATCCTTGAGGATGGCCGAGGCATGGAGCCCTGCCTTGTGCGCGAAGGCAGAGGCGCCGACGTAAGCCGAGGCGCGACGCGGCACCCGGTTCAGGATATCGTCGAGCATCCGGCTCACCCGCACCATGCCCGTCAGCGCCTCGCGGCTGATGCCGGTCTCGAAGCGGCTGGCGTAGGGCTCTTTCAGGAGAAACGTCGGGATCAGCGCCGTGAGGTTCGCGTTGCCGCACCGCTCTCCCAGCCCGTTGAGCGTGCCCTGCACCTGCCGCGCGCCGGCATCCACCGCGGCCAGCGTCGCCGCCACGGCCGTCCCGGTGTCGTCATGCGTGTGGATGCCGAGCCGCTCGCCCGGAACGCCCGCCGCGATCACCTCGGCCACGATCCGCCCCACCTCGCCCGGCAGCGTGCCGCCGTTCGTGTCGCAGAGCACGACCCAGCGCGCGCCGGCGTCGAGCGCCACCCGCAGGCACTCCAGCGCATAGTCCGGATTGGCCTTGAAGCCGTCGAAGAAGTGCTCGGCATCGAGGATCGCCTCGCGCCCCTTCGCCGCCACATGCGCCACCGAGGCCCGGATCGACTCGAGGTTCTCTTCGAGCGTCACCCCCAGCGCGGTGGTCACATGGAACTCATGCGTCTTTCCCACGAGACAGACCGTCCCGGTGCCCGCGTCGAGCACCGCCGCCAGCACGTCGTCGTTCTCGGCCGAGCGCCCGGCGCGCTTGGTCATCCCGAAGGCCGCGACCCGCGCCCGCACCCGGGGCAGATCGGCGAAGAAGTCGGAATCGGTCGGATTGGCCCCCGGCCAGCCGCCCTCGATGTAATCCACGCCCAGCCTGTCGAGGGCTTCGGCGATCTGCCGCTTCTCGGCCGTCGAGAACTGCACCCCCTGCGTCTGCTGCCCGTCGCGCAGCGTCGTGTCGTAGAGGTAGAGGCGATCCTTCATCGCAGCGCCTCCAGTTTTGTCACGTCAAACTCGGGCAGAACATCGGCATGTGGGCCTGATGCCTCAATCCGCAACTTCAGACCCGTGGCCTCAAGATTTCGCTTCAGCTCATCCGCGGAGGCGTAATCCTTCGAGTTCCGGAGTTCTGCCCATTTCCGAAGGAAAGGGTCGATCTCCATCGCAAAAGATGGCGAGTCGCCGATGGAAGCGGTCATCCGATCCTGTCGGAACCAATTTACGTCCTCGGCCGGAGAAAATCCGAGCAGGCCCATTGCAGCCTTCAGTTCTGGAAAAGCGCCCTTCGCTCGCAGCTCATGCAGGACACTGACTGCGCCGGCCGTATTAAGATCATTGGCCAATATGTCTACGAAGTCCGAAGGAGCCGCGTCTGCTGCCGCAATATTGTCCGTGAGGCGGTAGAACCCCGCGAGCGCAGCCCGCGCTTGATTTGCCTTGGTTGTCGTCCAGTCCATCGGCTTGCCGTAATGCGTGCCGAGATAGACCATCCGGATCACCTCGCCCGGATAGCCCTGATCCAGCAGGTCGCGCACGGTGAAGAAGTTGCCGAGCGACTTCGACATCTTCTTGCCCTCGACCTGCAGCATCTCGTTGTGCAGCCAGTAGTTGGCGAAGCCACCCTCGGGATGGGCGCAGCGCGATTGCGCGATCTCGTTCTCGTGGTGGGGAAACTGCAGGTCGATCCCGCCCGCGTGAATGTCGAAGCTCGCGCCCAGAAGCTCGTAGGACATCGCCGAGCATTCGATGTGCCAGCCGGGCCGGCCGCGACCCCAGGGGCTCTCCCAGCCCGGAAGCTCGTCATCAGACGGCTTCCAGAGGACGAAGTCCATCGGGTCCTCCTTGAAGGGCGCGACCTCGACCCGCGCCCCCGCGATCATGTCGTCGACCGACCGGCCCGAGAGCGCGCCATACTCCCTGTAGGAGCGGACGCGGAAGAGGACGTGCCCCTCTCGCTCGTAGGCGTGACCCCTCGCGATCAGGTCCGCGATCATCGCGATCATCGCGCCGATCCATTCCGTCGCCCGCGGCTCGCTCGTGGGCCGCAAGGCGCCGAGCGCGTCCATGTCGGCGTGATACCAGCCGATGGTCTCGTCCGTGCGCTCGCGGATCAGCTCCTCGAGGCTGCGCGGGTCGCCCGCGGCCTTGCGCGCCTGAGCGGCCGCGTTGATCTTGTCGTCCACGTCGGTGAAATTGCGCACATAAGTGACATGGCCTTCGCCATAGACGTGCCGGAGCAGCCGGAAGAGCACGTCGAAGACCACGACCGGCCGGCCGTTGCCGAGATGCGCGCGGTCATAGACCGTCGGCCCGCAGACGTAGAGCCGCACGTTCTCGGGGTCGATCGGCGAAAAGACCTCTTTCCGGCGGGTCTTCGTATTGGTCAGGCGGATCGTCGTCATGGGTCCTCGCAAGGCTCGGCTCGCCCGCGGGCTTCTCACATCACGACCTTGGAGGGAACGGAAAAGAGCAGCCCGCGACGATGGTCAGCAGGAAATGATGCAGCCGGTGATGGTGCAGATGCTCTTCATGCGGCCGATGCTAGCACCCGCGTCTCCGGGCCACAACGCCTTTCGCCGCGGCGAAGCGCTCTGGACACAGTCCCCGGGTTGGGGGAGGCTCGCGGCATGAACCGCGCGACTGTCTCCCGCATCTGCGCCGACCTGCCCGGCGCGACGCTCGATCATCCCTGGGACGAGCGGCACGACGCCTGGAAGATCGGCGGCCGGATTTTCGCGCTGGTCGGCGCGCTCGACCAGGGCGTTACGGTGAAGTGCCCCGATGTCGAGACGGCAGCCCTGCTGATCGAAACCGGCCGCGCGGTGCGTGCGCCCTACATGCACCGAAGCTGGGTCCTGCTGCCCTTCGTCCCGCCGACGCCGGAAGAGGAACTGCGCCATCGCATCGGCGTCTCCTACAAGCTGATCCGTGGAAGCCTGCCCCGGAAGCTGCGCGACGCGCTCTAGATCAGGGCGGTGGCGATGGCCCAGAGGCCGAAGCCCAGCATGAGCATGCCCGAGGCGCGCGAGACCCAGAGGGCGAAGGCCGGGGGCAGCCTCCGGTGCGCGAGGGCTACGCCGCCGGCGAGCAGCAGCCACCAGAGCATCGAGCCCGCGAAGACGCCCACGACGACCGTGGCGGCAGAGGCGAGGTCGGCCTCGCGCGCGAGACCCAGGCCCGCGAAGATCGCCGCGAAGGAAAGGACCGTCGCGGGATTGGCCAGCGTCAGCAGGAAGGTCGTGCCGAGCGTGGACCAGAGCCCGCGCGCCGCGACAGTGGCCGCTTCGGGCCGCGGATCGGCGCGCAGGCCCTGGATCCCCAGCCAGATCAGGAAGGCTCCGCCGCCGAGCCCGAGCGGCAGGGCGATCCGGTCGAGAAAGGCGGCGAAAGCGGCGAAGCCAGCGGCGGCGGCGGCCGCATAGGCCGCATCGGCCAGCGCCGTGCCAAGACCGCCCGCCAGTCCGGCGCGGAACCCCTGCGCCAGCGTCCTCTGGATGCAGAGCGCGCCGATCGGCCCCAGCGGCGCCGCGATGGCGAGCCCCATGAGCAGGGCCTTGAAGAACAGGATCATCGCGGCACCAGCGGCGCCGTGCGGATGGTCGACAGCGCAAGCATCGTCTCCGACCTCTCGAGAAGCCCATCGGACTTCAACCGGTCGAGAAAGGCTTCCACCCCGTCGAGACCGGACACGCGCAGGTGGATCAGATAGGACCAGGCGCCGGTCACGTGGTGGCACTCGGTGATCGCCGGATGTTCGGCAGCGAAGGAGCGGAAGGCCGCCTCGCGGGAATGGGGCACCGCGACCCAGATCAGCGCCAGCACCGGCAGCCCCAGCGCCTCGGGCGAGGCGTCCACGGTAAACCGCCGGATCACGCCCGAGACGGCCAGCCGCTTCACCCTCTCGTTGACGGCGGAAACGGACAACCCCACCTGTCCGGCCACTTCCGTCAGGGCGCGTCGCGCATCCTGGGCGAGCAGGCCAACAATTTGCCTGTCAAGATCATCCATCACCGGCAACTTTCCCGCGTATCACTCACCAGTCCGACATATAGCCGGTCCGATTTGCGCAGTCCAGTGGCTTGCGGGGTTTGACGGCCGGGGCAAGGCGTGGCGCCAGAGGGTCAGGATCATGGGGTCGAGGCACTGGACAGGGAGCCGTCGGACTCTGCCCCGGCGTCATGAACACGGCCGGACTGGGTCGAACCGCCATCGCTCGTGCGTCCGACGCAGTCGGCAACCGCGGCTCGGACATGAAGAAGGGGCGCGGATCGCTCCGCGCCCCTCCGGATCGTCCATCCGCGGTGATCAGAACCGGAAGCCGACCTTCGCCTGCAGCGTGGTCGCATCCGCGTCGATGTCCGCGTCGTTGAACGAGTCCCAGGTGTGGCGCAGAAGTTCGGCGCCCACCGACCAGCGGTCGTTCAGCATGTAGTCGTAGCCGATGCCGTAGACGTAGCCGTCGTCGGGATCGCCCGCATCCGACTTCACATCGGCCCAGCTTCCGCCGGCGGTCGCGTAGAGCAGGCCTTTCCCGATCTTGCCGCCCGCCATCAGCTTCAGCGTCGTAAGGTTGTCAAGCTCGTCGCCCGCCTCGCCGATGTCGATGTTGCTGATGTCATAGGCCAGTTCCGCACCGACGACGGCACGGCCGAAGTCATAGCGGTAGCCGGCGTGAACGCCGCCGATGGCGCCGTTGCCGTCATATCCGTCGATGTCGGTGTCGATGTCGCCATAGCCGAGTTGGCCACCGACGTAGAATCCGCTCCAGTCGGTCACGGGAGCGACCACGACGGGGGCAGGCACCGGCTCGACGACCGGTTCCGGGGCCACCATCGCCGGGCCGCCGGCAAAGGCGGGAGCGGCAAGAAGGCCACCGAGCGCGAGCGCTGCAATGCGTTTCATCTCTGTCTCCAATCAAGCTTCCGGCGCCGCGCTGCTGCTCCTGCGGTTCGCCGGCCATTCGTTGACGGTCAGGCGGCCTCGGGAAGAAGAAGGCCGAGCCTGCCGTGCCCTTGTCGTATGCACGGAAGAATCACTTTGCCAGAGCGGCTCACGCGGTGGTGATCGAGGCGAGTTGCCTTGCGCGCATTCCAGCGCAAGGCGAGCCAGAGCGTCGGCAATCAGTTGCCGGCCTTCTCCTCGAGCGTCAGCCATTCCTCTTCCGCTTCCGCCAGAAGCGCCTGCCGCTCGGCCATGGCCTCCGTCGCCTTGCGGAACTTCAGGGGTTCGCGGCTGAAGAGGTCGTCGGCCGCAAGGTAGTCTCCGAGCTTCGCGATCTCGGCCTCGAGCCGCTCGATGATGCCCGGCAGGGCGTCGAGCCGCTTGCGCTCGGTGAAGGTCAGACCCTCGGCGGGCCTCTTCGGCTCGGGCTTCGGCACAGGCCGGGGTGCGTCGCGCGCAGGTTCCGCACGGACGGCGGGCGCGGGGTCAGCCTCGCGGCGCTGCGCCAGATGGTCAGTCCAGCCGCCGGCATAGACCGTCGCCCGACCCCTGCCTTCCAGCGCCACGGTGGTCGTCGCCACCCGGTCGATGAAGTCGCGGTCGTGGCTTACCAGAAGCACCGTTCCCTCGTAATCACCGAGAATGTCCTGCAGAAGATCGAGGGTCTCGACGTCGAGGTCGTTGGTCGGCTCGTCGAGGATCAGCAGGTTCGACTCGCGCGCCATGATCCGAGCGAGCAGGAGCCGCGCCTTCTCGCCCCCTGAAAGCGAGCGCACCGGCGCCCGCGCCTGCCGCTCGTCAAAGAGGAAGTCCTTGAGATAGCCCACGACATGGCGCGGCTGGCCGCGCACGAGAACCTGATCCTGCTGGCCCGAGACGCGCATGGCGGGATCCGAGGTCAGACTGTCCCAGAGCGAGGCGTCGGGGTCGAGCTGCGCCCGCGTCTGGTCGAAGATCGCGATCTGAAGGTTGGTGCCGAGCGCCACGCTGCCCGCATCGGGCACCATCTCGCCCGTCAGCAGCTTCAGGAGCGTCGTCTTGCCCACGCCGTTCGGCCCGACGAAGGCCACGCGGTCGCCGCGCAGCACGCGGAGCGACAGATCCTTCACGATCGGTTGCCCGTCGAAAGCTTTCGTGAGGCCCTTTGCCTCGATCACGCGCTTTCCCGATGCCGGACCCGCCTCGAGTTCGAGTGCCGCCGTGCCCTGCCGGCGAATCTGCGACCGTCGCTCCTCTCGCATCGCGGCGAGCGCGCGGAGACGGCCCTGGTTGCGCTTGCGGCGCGCCGAGATCCCCTCGACCGCCCAGCGGCCCTCGGCCTTGATCTTGCGGTCGAGCTTGTGGCGCTGGTCGTCCTCCTCGGCCCAGATCTGCTCGCGCCATTCCTCGAACCCCTCGAAGCCCAACTCGCGGCGGCGCACCTGACCGCGGTCGATCCAGAGCGTCGCGCGGGACAGCGCGCGCAGGAAGGCGCGGTCGTGGCTGATGAGCACGAAGGCCGCGCGCGTCTCGGCAAGCTGCGTCTCGAGCCACTGGATCGCCTCGATGTCGAGGTGGTTCGTCGGCTCGTCCAGAAGCATCAGCTCCGGCGCCTCCGCCATCAGCTTGGCCAGCGCCGCCCGCCGCCGCTCGCCACCCGAGGCGGTGGCGACCGGCGTCTCGGGGCGGAACTTCAGCCCCTCTGCCGCCATCTCGACCCGGTATTCCTCGCCATGCGTGAGGCCGGAGGCGGCATAGTCGCCCAGCGTCGCGAAGGCCGAGAGGTCCGGATCCTGCTCCATGTAGCCGACCGATGTGCCGGCCAGCACCACCCGCTCGCCGCGGTCGGGCTCCACAAGGCCTGCCATCACCTTGAGGAGCGTGGACTTGCCCGAGCCGTTGCGGCCGACGAGGGCTACGCGATCCTGCGGCTGGACCACGAGGTCGAGACCATCGAAGACCGGCTCGCCGCCGAAGGTGAGGGAGATGCCAGAGAGCTGGAGGAGGGGTGCGCGTGCCATGCCCGTGCGCTACATGGGGCAGCGTCCGGCGTCAACGTGCGCGCGGGCGGATTGCCGCAGCGGGCCACGTTGATCCGTCCGGGTGGAGGCAGGCCCGCATCGGTCTCTTGCGGGGAAGCACAGCGCGATATGGCAGATGCAGCCGATCTTCGGCCGGATGCCGCGGCCCTCAGCCCTTCAGCACCGAGAGCACCGACCGCGCGGCGCGGAGGCCCGGCGGCTCGCCGCCCTGCCCCAGCCGCTCCATCGTCAGTTCCATGGCCGCGAACTGCGCCCGCCGCTGGTCCTCGTCCTCGAGCAGCGCGAGGAGCGCGGGCGCGATCAGCCCGGCCCTGCAGCGGGGGCCGAGGAACTCGGGCACCACGCGGCTGTCGGAGACGAGATTCACGAGCGTCACCGTGTCGATCCGCGCCATCCGGGTGATCAGCCACATCGACAGCGGGTTCATGTCGTAGGCGATCACCATGGGCGTGCCGTTCGCGGCAAGTTCCAGCGAGACGGTGCCGGAAGCGGCCAGTGCCACGTCGGCGGCGGCAAAGGCCGCGCGCTTGCGTTCGGCATCCTCGATCACCAGCGGATGGACCGGCCATCCCGAAACCTGCTCGCGCACGAGATCGGCCACATGGGGAACGGTCGGGATGAGAACCGTCAGCCCCGGGTGGCGGTGGCGGATCCGGGCCAGCACCTCGCCGAAGACCGGGGCAAGTCGCATGACCTCGGACCGGCGCGAGCCCGGCAGGACAAGGACCACCGGACCCGTCGCCACCCGCTCGCGCAGCGCGCGCACCTCGTCCTCCGAGGCTCGCGGCTCGGCCACCACCGGATGGCCCACGAAGTCGCAGGTCATGCCGGCCGCGGTCATGTAGCGCGGCTCGAAGGGCAGCAGCGCCAGCACGTGATCGACGTGCCGCGCCATCTTCGCCGCCCGCCCCGGCCGCCAGGCCCAGACCGAGGGCGCGACGTAGTGGATGGTCCGGACCGAAGGCTTCGCCCGCTTGACGAGGGCCGCGACTCGCAGGCCGAAGTCAGGGCTGTCGATGGTGACGAGCGCCTCGGCGCCCGAGGCGATGCAGGCCTCGGCCGCCTCGCGCACGCGGCGACGGAGGTGGAGATATTTCGGCAGGACCTCGGCCAGGCCCATGACCGAAAGCTCCTCCATCGGAAAGAGGCTCGAGAGACCCTGCGCCTGCATGGAAGGACCACCGACGCCTGCGAAGGACATGTCCGACGCGAGTTCGGAGAGCCCCGCCATCAGCGCGCCGCCCAAGCGGTCGCCCGAAGGCTCGCCCGCGATGAGGAAGAGCTTCATGGCTCCCTCGCCCAGAGGAAAAGACCCGCCGCCTCGGCCTCGCGCAGCGCTTCGGCGCGGTCGAGGAGGATCACGCCGCCCGCCTCCCAGGCGATGCCGGCAAGTCCCGCCGCCGCCGCCCGCCGCACCGTGGAAGGTCCCAGCGTCGGCAGGTCGATTCTTCGGTCCTGCCCGGGCTTGGGCGCCTTGTAGAGCACGCCCCGGGCAGCGGCGGGATCGGGGCGCCGCGCGGTCGCGGCCACCCAGTCGAGCATCGCATCCGTGCCCGGCAGCGCCTCGACGGCGAGGCAGAGACCCTGCGCCACGACCGCACCCTGCCCCACGTCCACCCGGCCGATCGCCTCGACGATGGCGGCGGCGCGGGCCACGTCGCGCACGTCGCCCTCGCGCGGGGCACCGCAGAGCGTTCCGGCCTCGGGCACCAGATCGGGCGCGATCTCGGCCACGCCCGCGACCGCGAACCCCTCCTCCTCGAAGAGCGCGATCACGGCGCGCAGCGTCGCGTCGTCGCCGGCCTGGATCGCGCCGATCAGCCTCGGGACGATCTGCGCCGTCAGCGGATCGAACAGCGCGGGGTCGAGCCGCGGCCGGCTCACCGCGCCGGCGAAGGTCACGCGCGAGACGCCCGCCTTCTCGAGTTCGCGCAGGAATGGCATCAGCCGCTCGACCCGGAAGGTCACGTCGGGCGCGATCCCCTCGGGTGCAAAGCCCTCGAGCGCGGCGATGAGCGGCGCCTCCCCCGCCTTGCGCAGGGCCTCGGCGAGGTGGCGAGGCAGGGCGCCCGCTCCGGCGATGAGCGCGGTCGAGGCCACGGTCATTGCGGCGTCAGGAAGGAGCGGTCGGTGGCCGCGAGGATGAAATCGGTCATCTCGCGGACATGCGGGCTCTCGGTCTCGTCGGCGAGGCGGCGCGCCCGGTCGAGGAAGGTGCCCTCGCCCTGCGCCAGCATCTGATAGGCGGCGCGGAGCGCGGTGATCTCGGGGCGGCCGACCCCGCGGCGCTTCAGCCCCACGAGGTTCAGCCCGTCGAGTTCGCCCCGCGGCGCCTGCACCAGCCCGTGCGGCAGCACGTCGTTCGTCACCATCGTCACCGCGCCGATGATCGCGCCACGGCCGACGCGCACCCATTGATGCACGCCCGAAAGGCCGCCCACGATCACGTCGTCGCCAAGCCAGCAATGGCCCGCGATGGCGGCCTGGTTGGCGAGGATCACCCGGTTGCCCAGTGTCGCGTCATGGCCGACGTGAGAGCCGGTCATCAGCAGGCAGTCGTCGCCCACGCGCGTGACGCCGCCGCCGCCTTCCGTTCCCACGTTCAGCGTCGCGCCCTCGCGGATCCGGCAGCGGGCGCCGACGATCAGCCGCGTGCGCTCGCCCTTGTACTTCAGGTCCTGCGGCACCTCGCCCACGACCCCGAAGGGGAAGATCACCGTCTCGGCCCCGACTTCCGTCCAGCCGGTGACGACGGCGTGGCTCTTGACCACGACGCCCGGCCCCAGCGTTACCTCGGGGCCAATGATGGCGAAGGGGCCGATCTGGCAGCCCTCGCCGATCACGGCGCCCTCTTCGACGATGGCGGAGGGATGGATCTCTGCCATCTCTTATCCTTTCGGTACGTCGAGCATGGCGGAAAACTCGGCTTCCGCAGCAAGTTCGCCGTCGACGCTCGCACGGCCCTCGAACTTCCAGACCTTGCCGCCGCCGCGCTTCACGGTGACCGTCATCTCCAGCACGTCGCCGGGCACCACCTTGCGGCGGAACTTCGCCCCGTCGATGCCCATGAAGTAGACCTTGGCGTTCTTGTCCGCGAGATCCATCGAGACACCGACCAGCACGGCCGAGGTCTGGGCCATCGCCTCGATGATCTGCACGCCGGGAAAGATCGGCAGACCGGGGAAATGCCCGGTGAACTGCGGCTCGTTCATGGTCACGCATTTGATGCCGACGGCGCTCTTGTTCGGAACGATGTCGCGAACCCTGTCCACGAGAAGGAACGGGTAACGGTGCGGAATAATCCGCTGGATCAACTGGATATCGGCGGAGAGCGGCGCTTCTGCGGCATCGGTCATCGTGGGTTTCCTTGGCGGAGTGTGGAGCGGCCGTGCGCCCCGGTCCTTGCTAGCAAGGCTCAGGGGTGCGGGCAAGCCGCCGGGTCATGGAGTGGCGGGGGGCTGCTGCGGCGCCTCGTCCGCCGGATCGGCGCCGGAAGCCGCATCAGGGGCCTTGGCCGCGGGCCCGTCAGCCGCCGGAGCGGCGTCGGGCTCCGCATCAGGCGCGGCCCCTGCGGGCGGCAGCGGTCCGTCGGCAGGACCGGTGTCGGCCGGATCGGCCCCGGGCTCGGGCGGAGGGTTCAGCGCGTCCAGTCGCTCGATCGCCGCGTCGGTGATGTCGGCGGCACCCCTCGACAACACCACGGATCCGCGGTCGATCAGCACCAGCGCGGCACGTTCCTGCATCAACCCCGCGAGGATGGGCAGGGCCTGCTCGACGATGCGCTGCCGTTCCTCGTCACGCTGGCGTGTCACCGCCCGCGACTTCGCTTCCTGCGCCCTGCGGATGCCTTCGACCTTCGTGTCGAACTCGGCAGCGAGGCGGCGGAACTCTGCGGCGGGCATGGTGCCGCGGCGGGCCGTCAGGTCGCGTTCCTCGGCCTCGAGCGCCGCCTCGATCTCGCGGTTCTCGGCGATCAGGCTGCGCGAGGCCACCTGAAAGCGCTGCTCGACCGTCCGGCCCAGATTGGTATCCGTGATGAGACGGCTCTGATCGATGACGGCGACTCCCGCCGGAACGGCGGGAGCATCGATCTGCGCCCGGACGCCCCCCGGCAGGGCCAGCGCAAGGGCCAGAGCCAGGGCCGGAAGGCGATGCATCAGAACCGGGTCGAGATCGTCAGGTCGAAGAACTGCTCCTTGTCGTAGTCCTGCTTCTCGATCGCCTTGGCGAAGTTGAAGCGCAGCGGGCCGATGGGCGTGGTCCAGAAGACCGAGACGCCGACCGAGGAGCGCAGGTGGAAGTCGTCGTCGACGATGTCCTCACCGTCACTGCTGTCCGCCCCGCCGTCGACCTCGTCCAGGCTCCATACCGAGCCCGCATCCATGAAGAGGCCACCCTTGAAGCCATATTCCTCGGGCAGACCCAGCGGGAACTCCGCCTCGAGCCGCGCCACGGCAAAGTAGTTGCCGCCGAGTGCATCCTCGTTGTCGACCGACAGATCGCGCGGGCCGATGCCATTGGGCTCGAAGCCGCGGATCTTGCCGTTGCCGAAGAAGCGGTCGGTCACGCGCGAGGGATCGTCGCCGATCATGCTGAGCACCCCGCCTTCGACGATGGCGCGGACGGTGATTTCCTCGTTCCAGACCCGACGCTCGGCGAGGGCCAGCGCGGTGGTCGAGATGTACTCGACATCACCGCCGACGCCCGCATAGTCCTGGCTGAAGCGCAGCAGGTTCCGGCCGGTCGGGTTCAGGCCGCCCCGGTTCGAGTCCCAGGAGTAGCTGTAGCCCACGGCCGAGGCCAGCAGCGCGCCGCGCGCTTCCTCGTCGATCAGGATGATCGAGGACACGTCGTCGTCGTCATCCGTGTCGTTCGGTCCGCCGTCCACGTTCGAGATCTTGTCCTCGGACACCGTGTAGCGCAGTTCCAGCCGGCCGTTCTCGCTGACCGGGAACTCGATCGAGGGGGAGATGCCGATCTTGCGCGTATCATAGCGCGAATACTGGTTGTCGGTCTCGCGGTAGTAGGCGTTGAATCGGAACCGCAGGTCACGGCCGAGGAAGGCCGGCTCGATGAAGTTGAGCTGCGTGTTGATGTTGTCGGTCCCGGTCGAGACGTCGAGGCCGAGAGTCTGGCCGCGGCCGAGGAAGTTCTGCTCGGAGAAGCCGATCGAGAAACCGGCGCCGGAGCTGACGCCGTAGCTCACGCCGAAGCTCAGCGAGCCGGTCGGCTGCTCCTCGACATCGACGTTGACGACGACCTGGTCGGGGTTCGAGCCCGGCTGCGTGTTGACGTCGGCGTTCGAGAAGTAGCCGAGCGCGCGGATACGCTCGGCCGACTGGCGGACTTCGCGCGGGTTGAAGGGGTCGCCCTCGACCGTCCGGAACTGGCGCCGCACCACCTCGTCGAGGGTGGTCGTGTTGCCTTCGATGTCGATGCGCTCGACGAAGATGCGCTCGCCGCGCACGAGCGCGAAGTTCACGTCCAGCGTCTGGTTGCGCTCGTTGCGGGTGATGCGCGGCTCGACCCGGACGAAGTTCAGCCCCCTCTGGAGCGCGAGCGCCTCGAGCCGGGCGATGTTGTTGTCGACGATGGCCGGCGAGTAGGACACCCCGCGGCGGATGCGCAGGGCATCCTGATAATCGGCCGCATCGATGCCCTCGATCTCGGACGAGGCGGTGATCTGGCCGAACTTGTAGCTCTGTCCTTCCTGGACGGTGAAGGTCAGGAAGAAGGCATCGCGTTCGCGCGTGACCTCGGCGGTGGCGTCGAGCACCTCGAAGTCGATGAAGCCGCGCGAGAGGTAGAAGTCGCGCAGGAGCTGCTTGTCGAGTTCGATCCGCTCGGCGATGAACGTGTCGGAGGCGATGACGCTGCGCAGCAGCCCCGCCTGCTTGGTCTCGAGCACCTGACGCAGGCGACGGTCGGAATAGGCGCGGTTGCCGACGAAGGACAGGCGCTCGATCTCGACAACCTTGCCCTCGGCGATGTCGAAGACGAGGTCGACGCGGTTGCCGGAGCGGCGGATGATCTTCGGCGTGACGGTGGCGGCGATGCGGCCCTGGACGCGGTAAGCCTCGGTGATGGCGGCAGCGTCGGCCTCGGCCTGGGCAGGATTGTAGGCCCGGCGCGACTGCGATTTCACCAGCGTGGCAAGGTTCTCGTCCTTGATCCTGGCGTTGCCTTCAAAGTTGATGACGTTGATCGTCGGATATTCCTGCACCCGGATCACGAGGGTGCCGCCCTCGGGCACGATCTCGACGGTCTCGAACAGGCCGGAATCGGCGAGGCGCTGATAGGCCTCGTTCAGTTCGCCACCCGAGATCGCCTGGCCGCGGTTGATCCGCGCGAAGCCGAGGATGGTCGAGACGTCAACCCTCTGGTTGCCTTCGATCCGGACATCCGAGAATGCGTAGTTCTGCGCCAGCGCCGGCAGGGTAAGGCCCGCCGCTACACCTGCCACCCCGAGGAAAACCGACACGGCTGCAGGCCTGATCAGCCCGCGGTCCTGTCCTGCCCGTCCGCCCCTCGCCCGGTTCCTCACCATTCGCCTGCCCTCGGTCGTTTTCTTTCCGTCCTGCCTAATGGACATGGCAGGTTTTGTCAAAAGCGCAGGCAGCCTGCAAGCAAAGCCATCGGCATGTGATGCCGCATCACCTCACCAGGGCTGAACGGCCTGTGCGAGCATCGCCGCCGCAGCCAGCGCCAGCGCCACCAGTCCGAAGGACAGCAGGAGGTCACGGTTGAGATTGACAAGGTAGACGAGACCCCGGGTGCCGTAGATCACGCTTTTCATCTTCTTCTCCGCAAGGCTGGTGCACAGCTCCCGCGTGGCAGAGGATTGTGGCCGCATTGGGGCGCAGGCATGCCCCGCGGACCCTCGGCGGCAACGCGCCGCGCAGGGCCCTTGGGAGGCCCTTGGTCGGAACGACAGCGGCCGCCCCGATGGAGGCGGCCGCGTGGAACGTCCGGGGAAGTGTTCCGCCCTCGGGCGTGGTCCGGCTCAGCAGAGTATGTCGTTCGAGACGGCAAAGACCATGAGCGACAGCAGCATGGCGAGGCCGGCCGTCATGAGGATCCGCAACACGCGGTCGCTCGGCGGCTTGCCGGTGACGGCCTCGTAGGCGTGGAAGACCAGATGCCCGCCGTCGAGGATCGGAACCGGGAAGAGGTTCATCAGGCCGACCGCCGTCGAGAGCATGGCGATGAACCAGATGAAGTTGCCGGCCCCCTGCGATGCAGCCGCGCCGGAAATCTCGGCGATGCCCAGCGGGCCCTGCAGGTTGCACGACGAGATCGCACCCGTGATCATGTGCCAGAGGCCAGAGAGACTCGTGGTGATGATCGTGTAGGTCTGCTGAATGCCGAGCCAGACGGCCTCGATCGGGCCGGGCGTCCGCGTCTCGGGTTCGAAGAGCAGGCCGCCCGACAGGCCGATCAGCCAGCGGGTCTCGAAGCCGCCGCTTGCAAGCGGGATGTCCATGCGCCGCGGGGTCAGCGTCACGTCGAAGGTCTCGCCTGCGCGCCACACCGACAGGGTTACCGGCGCACCGTCCGACCGACCCACCGCGTCCCGCAGTTCGCGGAAGGACGCGATCTGCACCCCTTCGACCGCCAGTATGACATCGCCCTCTTCGATCCCGGCGTCATTCGCCCCGGACGGGGCCTGAACCGCATCCACCACCGGCGGGAAGGGATAGGGACCGGTCAGGGTCAGCTCGGACCCGTTGCGGTCGATCCGGTACTCGGCCGAAGGTGCAGGCGGCAAGGTATTCGCCACGCTGATGAAATCGGCAAGGGTGTCCGTCTCGCGCCCGTCTACGGCAAGGATGCGATCGCCCTTCTCCATCATCTGGGCCGCACCGGGCAGGTTCTTCATCTCTCCGACGACGGGCAGTTCGGTCGCCACGCCCTTCACCATGAAGAAGCCGCAGAAGACGATGATCGAAAGGGCGAAGTTGAAGAGCGGGCCCGCCGCGACCGTGGCCGAGCGCGCCCAGAGCGGCGC
Organism: Rhodobacter sp. NSM; assembly: GCF_052244495.1. Taxonomy (NCBI): domain Bacteria; kingdom Pseudomonadati; phylum Pseudomonadota; class Alphaproteobacteria; order Rhodobacterales; genus Rhodobacter; species Rhodobacter sp. NSM. The sequence continues at coordinate 782,666 of NZ_JBQPXH010000001.1, read as the reverse complement.
GCCGTGCATCGTGCGCCCCCGCTCCTGCTCGTTCAGTTGGTGCACCGTCACGCTCGCCCGGCTCGAGGCTGCGTCCGCATCGCCGAGGAAGCGCACGTAGCCGCCGAAGGGAAGGGCCGCGAGTTGCCAGCGCGTTCCGCGCCGGTCCACCCGCGAGGCCACAACCGGCCCCATGCCCAGCGAGAAGACCTCGGCGTGGATCCCCGACCAGCGGCCGACGATGTAATGCCCGTATTCGTGGACCGCGACGACGATGGAAAGTGCGATGACGAAGGCGATAACCGTCCAGACGACCCCGCCGAACTGGGGCACGAGACTGACAATGTCCAAGAGCTGCTACCTTTTCTGCTGGCGGAGATCGGCCGCTTCTGCTGCCGCTTTCCGAGCGAGATGGTCCATTGCAAGCACTTCCTCAAGGGTGTCGGGCACTTTTCCGAACAGCGGATCGGCGGAAACTCCCGCCAGCGTGTCCTCGACGACCGCCGCCATGTCGAGGAATCCGATGCTCCCGGCGATGAAATGGTCGAGCGCGATTTCCTTGGCGGCGTTGAAGGCGGCACCCGACAATCCGCGCTTCGCCATGACCTCGCGCGCAAGGCGCAGCGCCGGAAACCGTTCCTCGTCAGGCTTCTGGAAGGTGAGGCTCGCGATCTGCGCGAGGTCGATCCGGGCAACGGGCACCTCGCCGCGCCCCGGCCAGTTCAGCGCGAAGCCGATGGCATGGCGCATGTCGGCCGGCCCCAAATGGGCCATGATGCCCCCGTCGCAGAAACCCACCATCGCATGGACGATGGATTGCGGGTGAACGACCGCCTCGATCCGGTCCGGCTCGAAGCCGAAGAACTCGCGCGTCTCGATCAGCTCCAGCGCCTTGTTGAACATCGAGGCACTGTCGATCGAGATCCGCTGGCCCATGGACCAGTTCGGATGGGCCTGCGCCTGCGCCACGGTGCAATCCCGGATGCGCTCGAGGCTCCAGTCGCGGAAGGGTCCGCCGGAGGCCGTGATGATCACGCGTTCGACGCAGGTCGTGTCCTCGCCGGCGAGGGCCTGGAAGACGGCCGAATGCTCGCTGTCGACCGGCAGGATGGTCGCGCCATTCTCCTCGGCCGTGCGCATCAGGAGTTGCCCCGCCGTCACGAGGCTTTCCTTGTTGGCAAGCGCCAGCGTCCGCCCGTGCTTCAGCGCGCGCATGCCCGGCACGAGGCCGGCCGCGCCCACGATGGCAGACATCGTCCAGTCGGCGGGCCGGTCGGCGGCCTCGGCGATGGCCTGCGTGCCGCCCGCCACTTCCGTCCGCGTCCCGGCCAGCGCCTCGCGCAGCGCGGGCAGGCACTCTTCATGCGCGGTGACGGCGAGTTCTGCCTTCAGCGCGCGCGCCATCTCGGCAAGGCGCGCGATGTTGCGCCCTCCGGTGAGGGCCACGGTCCGGAAGGCCTCCGGCCCTCCCTTCCTCATCACGAGATCGAAGGTGGATTCGCCGATGGAGCCGGTGGCTCCGAAGATCGACAGGCTGCGCATGATGCCGTTCAGTTCCCCATTACCGGCAGCGGCAGGTCACCGAGCATCCCCAGTACGAGAACGGCGAGCACCGCCCCGGTCAGCGCGTCGAACCGGTCCAGCACTCCGCCGTGGCCCGGGATCAGCGAAGAGCTGTCCTTGACCCCGGAGCGGCGCTTGATCCAGCTCTCGACAATGTCCCCGAGTTGTCCTGCCAGCGCGATCACGGGCGACAGGATGATGAGGCCCCAGCCTGCACCCGCGATAATGGAGAATCCAAGACCCACAATTGCCGCACCCAGCCAGCCCGCGACGGTGCCCGACCAGGTCTTGTTGGGGCTGACGGCGGGCCAGAACTTGGGGCCCCCCAGGCTGCGACCGACGAAATAGCCCATGACGTCAGAGGCGACCACCACGAGGATCAGCCAGAGGATCGCGACGGAACCGCCCTCCTCGCGCAGCATCACGAGACCCGCACCCGCCGCCATCAGCGCGATGCCGTAGATGAAGAAGATCCGCCGGTCGCGCCTTGCGCCGACAAGACCCGCTGCCGGCACGAGGGCGAGGCCGGCGAGCGCCAGCATCCTCTCGTGCTCGAAGACCAGATCCAGGACGCCCGTCAGGACGGCCGCCGCCAGAAGGCCCACGAGTATGTTGGCCACGGGCCGGGCCGGAGCCGTCATCCGAGCCAGTTCCCACAGCATCAAACCCGTGAGCAGGATCACGAGAAGCGCGAAGGGCACGCCGCCCAGCCACACCTCGATGGCCCCGACCGAGAGCATGATCGCGGCCGAGATCATCCGGCGGCGCAGATCGCCCCATCGGCCCTTCGGCTTCTCGGGCCTCGTCATGCGCGCAGGACCCCTCCGAACCGCCTCTCGCGCGAGGAGAACCGTTCGATGATCGTCTCGAGCTCGCGCGCCGTGAAGTCCGGCCAGAGCGTGGGCGTGAACTCGTATTCCGCGTAGGCGGACTGCCACGACAGGAAGTTCGAGGTGCGCGTCTCGCCCGACGTGCGGATCACGAGGTCCGGGTCGGGGATGCCGGCGGTGTCGAGCCGCGCGGTCAGCGCCGCCTCGTCTGCCTCCTCGGGACGCAGACGACCCTCGGCCACGTCAAGGCACATGCGTTGCGCGGCCCGGGCAAGTTCGTCCCGGCCGCCGTAGTTGATCGCAACCGTGAGGTGCAGGCGCTGGTTGTATTGCGTCCGTGCTTCGATCCCCGCCATGAGTCTCTGCAGCTTGGCATCCAGCCGGGTCCGGTCGCCGATGAAGCGCATCCGCACGCCTTCCTTGGCCAGACGGTCTGCCTCGCGCTCGATGTAGCGGGCGAAGATCGACATGAGGCCCAGCACCTCCTCGGTCGACCGCTTCCAGTTCTCGGTCGAGAAGGCATAGACCGTCAGCCAGCGGATCCCGAGGTCGGGCGAGGCCTCCACGATCTCGCGCACCCGCTCGGCGCCCCGGCGGTGACCGACGAGACGCGGCCAGCCGCGGTTGACCGCCCAGCGTCCGTTGCCGTCCATGATGATGGCGACATGGTCTGCACGTCTCTGGGGAGGATCCGCCTCTCGCGGCTCGGTCACGGCCAAGGCATTCCCCTTCTCTCTGGGATGGTCAAGCGGGCTGGGACGGGTGAAGGGAAGCATGAGGTGCAGCTCAGACCTGCATGATTTCCTTCTGTTTTTCTTCCAGAGCCTTATCCACGGCCGCGATGGCCTTATCGGTCAGCGCCTGCACCTCGTCCGACCACATCTTCTGGTCGTCCTCGGCCATGCCGGCGGTCTTGGCCTTCTTGATCTGGTCCATGCCGTCGCGGCGCACGTTGCGGATCGCGACGCGGGCCTGTTCGGCGTAATGCGCGGCAACCTTCGAGAGCTCCTTGCGGCGCTCCTCGTTCAGCTCGGGGATCGGCAGGCGGATGATCGGACCGTCCACCACCGGGTTGATGCCGATGCCGCTGTCGCGGATCGCGCGCTCGACCTTCGAGATCATGCCCTTGTCCCAGACGTTGATGACGACCATCCGCGGCTCGGGGACGTTGATCGTGCCGAGCTGGTTCAGCGGCGTCTGCTGGCCGTAAGCATCGACATGGATCGGCTCGAGGATGGAGGCCGAGGCGCGACCGGTGCGCAGCGAGCCGAACTCGGTCCGCAGCGCATGCATCGCGCCATCCATCCGGCGCTGGATCGCATCGAGGTCGATCTCGAGGTCATCTTGCGACATGTTCTGTTTCCTTCACGTTCCGCACGGGCGGTTCTGCCGCTCTATAGCAGCAGCGCTTCGCCATTGGTATAGGCTCGGGGGATGGGCTCAGCCGTGCACGCGGGTATAGGTGCCCTCGCCGCGCAGGATTCCGCAGAAGCCGCCGGGCTCGTCGAGCGAAAAGACGATGATCGGAAGATCGTTGTCCCGGGCGAGCGCGATGGCCGAGGCGTCCATCACGCCCAGATGCTTCTGCAGGCATTCGTCGTAGGTGACGGTTTCGTAACGCCTGGCATCCGCGAACTTGCGCGGATCCTTGTCGTAGACCCCGTCCACCTTGGTGCCCTTGAAGATCGCCTGGCAGGCCATCTCGTTGGCGCGCAGCGTGGCCGCGGTGTCCGTTGTGAAATAGGGGTTGCCGGTGCCTGCGGCGAAGATACACACCCGCTTCTTCTCGAGGTGGCGCACCGCCCGGCGGCGGATGTAGGGCTCGCAGACCTGATCCATCGGGATCGCGCTGATCACGCGGGTGAAGATGCCAAGCGATTCCAGCGCCGCCTGCATGGCAAGCGCGTTCATCACCGTGGCGAGCATCCCCATGTAGTCGGCCGTCGTCCGCTCCATCCCCTGCGCCGAGCCCTGAAGCCCGCGGAAGATGTTGCCGCCGCCGATCACCATGCAGATCTCGACACCGAGCCGGTGCACCGCCTGCACCTCGCGCGCGATGCGCTGGACCGTCGGCGGATGCAGCCCGTATCCTTGGTCGCCCATCAGGGCCTCGCCGGAAATCTTGAGCATCACACGCTTGTAGGTCACGGCTGTGCTCGCCGGCGCGGCTTCGCTGGTCATGGGATCTTCCCGTCCGTCTTGTTGATTGGAATTGACTGCGGCGCAAAATGTCGGAAAACGACCCGGGGTTCAACCGCGTTCGGCCGGAGCAGGCCGAAGCCCTTCCCCGACGCCCGCGCGCATCGCCTTGTGCCCCCTCTCGACCGGGATCCGCCCTCCGTTGTTCCTTCCTTCCGACATTCCGCATGACCGGCCCGTGCTGATCGCGGGTCCGACGGCCTCGGGCAAATCGGCCCTCGCCGCCGAGATCGTCGCTCGCGGCGGCGGCGTGGTGGTCAATGCGGACGCCCTTCAGGTCTATGACTGCTGGCGCATCCTCTCGGCCCGGCCCACGGCTGCCGAGGAGGCGCGTCTGCCCCACCGGCTCTACGGCCATGTCGCCCGCGAGGCGGTCTACTCCGCCGGGCACTGGCTGAAGGACCTGCGGGCCGTGCTCGCCGAAGGCGCGCGGCCCGTCATCGTCGGTGGAACAGGACTTTATTTCTCGGCGCTGACACAAGGTTTGGCGGAGGTTCCTCACACGCCGTCCGAAGTGCGCCGGCTGGCCGATACCCGGATGGCCGAAGCGGGACTCGCGCGCATGGTTGCCGACCTCGACGAAGCCACGGCCGCGAGGATCGACCTGCGCAACCCCGCCCGGGTCCAGCGCGCATGGGAGGTCCTGCAGGCTACGGGGCGCGGCCTTGCCGACTGGCAGGCGGAGACCGGAGCACCGCTCCTCCCGCTGGAGCGGACGGCCGCGCTGGTGATCCGGCCGGATCGCGACTGGCTCGCCGACCGCATCGACCGGCGCTTCGACGCGATGATCGAGGCCGGGGCGCTCGATGAGGTGCGGGCGGCACTTCCCGGCTGGGATCCGGCGCTTCCGTCGTCGCGCGCGATCGGCGCACCGGAACTCGTGGCGCATCTCCGTGGAGCCCTCACCCTCGCCGAGGCCGTCGCCGCTGCCAAGTTGGCAAGCCGGCAGTATGCCAAGCGCCAGCGCACGTGGTTCCGCAACCGGATGCGCCAGTGGTCGGAGATCCGCCTACCCTGAGGCCGCGCCATGTTTTTGCTTCCGGGTCCGTCTCGGCGCTGGTTATCTGGCCCAAACAGATCCGGAGGCTGCCATGCCTGAGAGTGCCTCGCCTGCGGCCCTGCGGCTTGTGGCCATCCCGCGCCTCGCTGCCGGAGGCCGGTGGCGCGTCGAGGCGATGCGGTCGCTGTCCGAGCCGCTGCTCTTGTGGTTCACCAAGGGACAGGGCCGGATCACCGTGGCGGGCGTCACCCGTGGCTACACGGCACACAATGCGATCTTCATTCCTGCGAGCACGATGCACGGCTTCGAGGTCGGGGTGCACTCCTTTGGCTCGGCGGTCTTTTTCGGACGCGGCGGCCTCGTTCCCCTTCCCGGCCAGCCCCAGCACCTGCGCATCCGCGAGGCGCCGGTGCAGCAGGAACTCAACGTGATGCTCGACACCATAGGCCGCGAGATCGAGGCCAGGGCAACCGCGTGGGAGCGTGCCGTCGATCACCACGCCGGCCTCCTGGGCGTCTGGCTCGAGCGGCAGGTGGCGCGCCTCGGGGCGGCCGAGCCGCTGGATGCAAGCCGCCGGCTCGTCGCGCGCTACACCGAACTGCTCGAGCGCGACTTCCGCAGTGGCCTCGGCGTCGGGCATTTCGCGGGAGCGCTCGGAGTGACGGCGACCCACCTCAGCCGCTGCTGCCGCCAGACCTGCGGCCGTCCCGCCTCGTCGCTGCTCCACGATCGCGTGCTGTTCGAGGCCCGCCGGCTTCTCGCCGAGACCGACCTGCCGGTCAGCCGGATTGCGCAGTCGCTCGGCTTCACCTCGCCCGCCTATTTCACCCGTGCCTTCGGCCATCTTACCGGCCAGTCGCCCTCGGCCTTCCGCCGTGCCTCGTGACGGAGGAACGGGATCGGCGCGCAGGGCGTTGACGCGCGAAGCAATTCCGGGCGCAATGGGCGGGACCGGACGATGCGGCGGACCAGCAGGGAGACCGACATGACCACCGACCGACTCCACCCCTCGGCCCTGACAGATGCAGCGGAGGTGGCCTCTGGCCGGATGAGCCGACGCGAGTTCCTGAGCCGGTCCACCGCGCTCGGCGTCTCGGCTTCCGCGGCCTACGCGCTCATCGGCCTTCCGCTCCCCGCCCGCGCGCAGGAGACGCCCCGACCGGGCGGGACGCTGCGGATGGAGATGGAGACGCGCGCGCTGAAGGATCCGCGCACGGCGGACTGGTCGCAGATCTCGAACTTCACCCGGGGCTGGCTCGAATATCTGGTGGAGTACGAAGCCGACGGCACCTTCCGGCCCATGCTGCTCGAAAGCTGGGAGGCGAACGACAACGCCACCGAATACCTGCTGAAGGTTCGCCCCGGAGTGAGCTGGTCCAACGGCGATCCCTTCACGGCCGAAGACGTCCGGCACAACTTCGAGCGCTGGTGCGATGCCTCGGTCGAGGGCAATGCCATGGCCGCGCAGATGACCGCCCTGCAGTCGGAGGGCAAGCTGAACCCCGAGGCGATCGAGGTGGTCGACCCGCAGACGCTCCGCCTCACCCTCGCGCAGCCGGACATCGCGCTGATTGCGAACCTCGCCGATTATCCCGCTGCCGTCGTTCACAAATCCTATGAAGGCGGCGATCCTGCGACCGATCCGGTCGGAACCGGGCCCTATCTGCCCGAGACGGTCGAGGTGGGCATCCGCATGGTGCTGGTGCGCAACGAGACCCATCCCTGGTGGGGCACCGAGGTCTACGGAGGCCCTTGGCTCGACCGGATCGAATATCTCGACTTCGGCTCGGATCCCTCGGCCGCCGTGGCGGCGGCGGGCTCGGGCGAGATCGACGCCACCTACCAGACCGTGGGCGAGTTCATCGAGGTGCTGGACGGGCTCGGCTGGGCCAAGTCCGAGGCCCGGACGGCCACCACGCTCGCCATCCGCTTCAACCAGGACGCCGAGGAGTACAAGGATGTCCGCGTCCGCCGCGCGCTGCAGATGGCAACGGACAACGCCGTCGTGCTGGAACTCGGCTATTCCGGCCACGGGCGGGTCGCCGAGAACCACCATGTCTGCCCGATCCATCCCGAATATGCCGAACTGCCTCCGCTTCAGGTGGATCGCGAGGCGGCCCTCGCCCTGCTCGGCGAGGCGGGCATGGCTGATCACGAGTTCGAGCTCGTCTCGCTCGACGATGCCTGGCAGGCGGCCTCCTGCGATGCGGTGGCGGCGCAACTCCGTGATGCCGGGGTGAAGATCCGCCGGACGGTGCTTCCGGGCGCAACCTACTGGAACGACTGGCTGAAGTTCCCCTTCTCGGCCACCGAATGGAACATGCGTCCGCTGGGTGTGCAGGTCCTGGCGCTCGCCTATCGCTCCGGCGTTCCGTGGAACGAATCCGCCTTTGCGAACGAGGAGTTCGACCGGAAACTTGACGAGGCCATGTCCATCGTCGACCCCGGCCGGCGGCGCGTGCTCATGGCCGATCTCGAGCGGATCCTGCAGGAGGAGGGCGTGCTGATCCAGCCCTACTGGCGCTCGATCTTCCGTCATGTCGATCCGAAGGTGAAGGGCGCGGAGGCGCATCCGACCTTCGAGCATCATCACTACAAGTGGTGGATCGACGCCTGAGCCTTGCGGCGGGCCTCGATCCTCCTGCGCCGGCTGGGCGTCCTACTCGGCACTGCCCTGTGCCTGAGCCTGCTCGTCTTCTGGCTCACGCATCTGCCGCCGAATCTCGAGAAGCTGGCGAAGTCGCAGGGCTCGGCGCGGATGTCGGACGAAGAGGTGGCAAGCTGGCTCGAGCGGAACGGGTTCGACCGGCCGGTTCCGGTGCTCTATGGCGAGTGGCTGGGGCTGCTGCCGCGTGAGGGCTGCGGACGATGCGGCGTGCTTCAGGGCGACTGGGGCCAGTCCACGGTCTTCCGGCAGCCGGTCTCGGCCGTACTCGGGCGCAGCCTCTCGGCCACCGGCTGGCTCATGCTCTGGGTGATGATCGTGATGGTGCCGGTTTCGCTCGCCCTGGGCGTGCTGGCGGGCATGCGCGAGGGCTCTCGCACCGACCGCACGATCTCGGCGGCCACGATCCTGACGGCGGCGACGCCGGAATATGTCTCGGGCGTGGTGCTGGTCGCGCTTCTGGCCTCGGCCACGGCCGGGCTCTCGCCCATCCTGCACGAGGCGGGCTGGATCGAGCGCCGCACGCTCTTCCAGGGCACGGCCTCGGGCGCGATGAGCGGCATCACCTTCTGGAACTTCGCCCTGCCGGTCGCGACCATCGCGCTCTACGGGATCGGCTACATCGCCCGCATCACCCGCGCCTCGATGGCCGAGGTGATGGCGCAGCCCTATATCCGCACCGCCCGGCTGAAAGGTGCGGGCATGGGCCGGATCGTCCTCGTCCACGCCCTGCGCAATGCGCTTGTGGCGCCGGTCACGGTGATCCTGCTACAACTTCCCTGGCTTCTGAACGGGGTGGTGATCGTCGAGACGCTCTTCGCCTACAAGGGCTTCGGCTGGACCCTGGTGCAGGCGGCCGGCAACAACGACATTGACCTGCTGCTCGGCGGCTCGGTGGTCGCGGTGACGCTGGTGCTGGCGACACAGGCCCTGTCGGACCTCGCCTACCGCGCGCTGAACCCGCGGCTGAGGACAGCCTGATGGAGGCGCTGACCTGGGTCGAGATCCTTGGCCGGATGGTGCTGCGCTTCGTGCCGGTCTGGGCGGGGCTCGTCCTTATCCTCGGGACGGGCTACCTCGCGCGGCGCAGGCTGGGCCTTCCGGGTCGGCTCTTCGGCAGCGGGATCGGCGTGGCGGGGCTCGCGATCGTGCTCTTCTGGCTGTTGACCGCGCTTCTGGCCGGTATGGTCGCGACCCACGACCCGCTGGCCCAGCTCTCGGGCCTGAAGAACGCGGCCCCCGGAAGCCCGGCACCGGGATCGGCCTACCCGTTCTACCTCCTTGGCGGGGACAGCCTCGCCCGCGACAGCTTCAGCCGCATGGTGGTGGGCGCACGCCGCGTGCTGGCCATCGCACCCGCGGCGACGCTCTGCGCGCTGGCCGTAGGGGTGCTTCTCGGCCTTCCGGCGGGCTACATCGGCGGGCGCCTCGACGGGGTGCTGTCCTTCCTTGCCAACCTCGTGCTGGCGTTCCCGGTCATCCTGCTCTTCTACCTCCTCGTCACGCCCGAGATCCGCGAGACGGCGCTGCCGCGGGCGTTTGCCGCGGTCCTCTTCCTGATCCCGGTGCTGTTCGTGCTGCTCCTCTGGCACAGCCGGTTCCGGACGCAACCCGGCCGCTGGGCGGCGGGGCTCGGACTGATCCTGGGCCTCGGGCTCTGGCTCTGGTCGGGGTTCGCGCTCGATGCCGACCCCTTCGGGATCTGGCGGCTGGACCCCGGCCTCCTGACCGTCTTCGTGGCGGTGGTCTTCGTGAACGCCCCCACGGCCTTCCGCATCGTCCGGGGCCTGGCTCTCGACCTCAAGGGGCGCGACTACGTGGCCGCGGCCCGCACCCGCGGCGAGGGTCCGTGGTTCATCATGCTGTGGGAGATCCTGCCCAATGCGCGCGGGCCTTTGATCGTCGATGCCTGCCTGCGGGTCGGCTACACCACGATCCTGCTCGGCACGCTCGGCTTCTTCGGCCTCGGCGTCTCGCCCGAGAGCCCGGACTGGGGCTCGACCATCAACGACGGGCGGCGCTTCCTCGCGATCTATCCCCATGCCGCCGTCGTCCCGGCGCTGGCGCTGATGAGCCTCGTGCTCGGGTTGAACCTGCTCGCCGATGCCCTGCGCGAGGAGAGCCTGAATGACTGACCCCGTGCTCGAGATCGCCGACCTGACCGTCAGCTTCGGCACCCGCCGCGGGCGCTTTCCGGCGGTCGAGGGCTTCGCCTGCCGGGTCGCACCGGGCGAGGTGCTGGGCCTCGTGGGCGAATCGGGCAGCGGCAAGAGCACCGTCGCGCTGGCGATCATGCGCGACCTCGGGCCGGCGGGCCGGATCGAGGGCGGCTGCATCCGCTTCGGCGGGCAGGACCTGACGGGCCTCGGCGAGCGGGCGCTGCGCCGCGTTCGCGGAGCGGGCATCGCCATGGTGGGACAGGAGCCGATGGCCGCGCTCAATCCCGCCATGCGCATCGGCGCGCAGCTCGCCGAGGTGCCGCGCCTTCACGCCCGCGTCTCGCGCGCCGCGGCGCGGGACGCCGCCCGGCAGGCGGTGGAGGACGTCCGGCTGCCCGACCCGTCGCGCATCCTTGCGAGCTACCCCCACCAGCTTTCCGGCGGGCAGCTCCAGCGGGTGGCCATCGCCATGGCCCTGATGGCCCGGCCGCAGCTCCTGATCCTCGACGAGCCGACCACCGCGCTCGACGTCACGGTCGAGGCCGGGATCGTGGAGCTTCTGCGCGACATCCGCCGCACGCAGGGCACGGCCATGCTCTTCATCAGTCACAACCTCGCACTGATGGCGGGGATCTGTGACCGGCTCTCGGTGCTTTATTCCGGCCGGCTGGTCGAGAGTGCGCCAGCCGACCGGATCTTCGGCGCGGCGCGCCACCCCTATACCCGCGCCCTCCTGCGCGCCCTGCCGCGGATCGAGGGGGAACGCGCGCCGCCGGTGCCGCTGGCCGGCGGCCAGCCGCTGCCGCACGAGCGGCCGCCGGGCTGCGCCTTCGCCCCCCGCTGCCCGCACGTTCGGCCCGGTCTCTGCTACCGCCCGCCGGTGCCGCTGGAAGAGCCCGCCCCGGCGGAGGCGGTGCGCTGCCTGCGTTGGCGCGAGATCGCGGAGAACGAGCCTCCGGCGGAGGTCCGGCCCGAACCTGCAATCGGCGGTGCGGTGCTGGAGGTCGAGGGCCTCACCCGCCGGTTCCGCTCTCGCCGCGGCACGGTTCACGCACTGGAGGGGGTGAGTTTCGAAGCGCGCAAAGGCGAGACGCTGGCCATCGTGGGCGAATCCGGCTGCGGCAAGAGCACGCTCGCGCGGCTGCTGATGGGCCTGGACCGCCCGGACGGCGGCCGGATAAGGCTGATGGGCACCGAGGTGCAGGACCGTCCCGCCGGACGGCGGCCGATGGCGCTGACGGCGGCGATGCAGATGGTGTTCCAGAACCCCTCCGACACGCTGAACCCCTCGGCCACGGTGGGCCGGCAGGTCATGCGGGCACTGGAACTCTTCCGCGCCGCCCCCACGCTCGGGGCCCGGCGCGAGCGTCTCGGCGCCCTGCTCGCACTGGTGCGGCTGCCCCATGCTCTCGCCGGTCGGATGCCGCGCCAGCTTTCGGGCGGGCAGAAGCAGCGGGTGGGCATCGCGCGGGCGCTGGCGGGCGATGCCGCGATCCTCGTCGCGGACGAGCCCGTCTCGGCGCTGGATGCCAGCGTGCAGGCGGCGGTCATCGAGACGCTGCTCGACCTGCAGAGCGACCGGCGCGCGACGCTGCTCTTCATCAGCCACGACCTCGCGCTGGTCCGGCAGATCGCGGACCGGGTGATGGTGATGTATCTGGGACGGGTGATGGAGATCGGGCCCGCGGCCGAGGTTTTCGCGGGCCCTTCGCATCCCTACACGCAGGCCCTGCTGGCCGCCGCGCCGCGGGCCGAGCCCCGCGCACCTGCCCGGCCGGTCGCGGCCGGCGATCCGCCCTCGGCCCTCGTGCCGCCGGGCGGCTGCCCGTTCCACACCCGCTGTCCGCGCCGCGCCGAGGTTCCGGGCACGCTCTGCGCCGACCGCCTGCCCCCTCTGGCCGAGGTGTCGCCCGGCCACGGGATTCGCTGCCACCTGCCGCCCGAGGTCCTGCGGAAGGACGGGTCCAACGACGAAGGCCCCTTGCCCTGACCTTTGGCCGCGGCGCATCCGCGAGTCCAGTCGTCATGCGCCCGGATCTCCGGCGGCAGGGACTGTCTTTTAGAGGAGGCCGGCTGCTCCCCCGCCATCCGCAGGGATTCGCAGCCTCATGGCGCAGGCTTGTGCGGGCGAACCTCCGTGCGACTGTCGCGCCGCAAGCGGATCCCGGGCGCTAGTCCTTCTTGCCGAGGTGCTTCCTCAGCCGCGAGGGGGTGCGGAATTTTCGCTCCTTGAAGGGGTTCTTGTCGCCCTGCCCGCGCATGGTCAGCCGGATCGGCGTGCCCGGCATGTCGAAATGATCGCGCAGGCCGTTCACGAGGTAACGGCGGTAGCTGTCGGGCATCTCGTCGGGGTGCGAGCACATGACGACGAAGCCCGGGGGACGGGTCTTCACCTGGGTCATGTAGCGCAGCTTGATCCGGCGGCCGCCCGGAGCCGGCGGCGGATGCGCCTCGACCATGGCGCCGAGCCAGCTGTTCAGCCGCGCCGTGGTGATCCGGCGGTTCCAGATGTCATGCGCGCGCAGGATCGCAGCATGCAGCCGGTCGAGCCCGCGACCGGTGCGGGCCGAGACGGTGACCAGCGGCGCGCCACGCAACTGCGGCAGCAGCCGATCGAACATCTCCTTGAGTTCGGCCAGCTTCTCCTGCTTCTCGCCCTCGAGGTCCCACTTGTTGACGGCGACGACCACCGCCCGGCCCTCGGTCTCTGCGAAGTCGGCGATGCGCAGGTCCTGCTGCTCGAAGGGGATCTCCACGTCGAGAAGCACCACCACCACCTCGGCGAAGCGCACGGCACGCAGCCCGTCGGCCACCGACAGCTTCTCGAGCTTGTCCGAGATCCGCGCCTTCTTGCGCATTCCGGCGGTGTCGAAGATCCGGATCGGCGTGTCCCGCCACTCGGAGCGCACCGAGATCGCGTCGCGGGTGATGCCCGCTTCGGGACCGGTCAGCAGGCGGTCCTCGCCGATGATCTTGTTGATGAGCGTGGACTTTCCCGCATTGGGCCGCCCGATCACGGCGATCTGCAGCGGCTTCCTGTCGGTCGGCTTGTGCGCCTCGGGATCGGCCTCGACATCGGCCTCCTCCTCCGGGACGTCCACGTCGACCACCGGCGCATCGGCGGCGGCGCGCTCGGCGAAGCCTTCCGAGATCGGGCGGAGGATGTGGTAGAGGTCATCCATCCCCTCGCCATGCTCTGCCGAAAGCCGGACCGGCTCGCCGAGCCCCAGACTCCAGGCCTCGATGGCGCCCGCGTCGCCCGCGCGGCCCTCGGCCTTGTTCACGCCGAGGATCACATGGGCGTTCTTCTTGCGCAGGATGTCGGCGAAGACCTCGTCCGAGGGCGTGACGCCGACCCGGCCGTCGATCAGGAAGAGGCACACATCCGCCATCTCGACCGCCCGCTCGGTCAGGCGGCGCATCCGGCCCTGAAGGCTGTCGTCCGTCACCTCCTCGAGTCCGGCCGTGTCGATCACCGTGAAGCGCAGGTCGATGAGCCGGGCATCGCCTTCGCGCAGGTCGCGTGTGACGCCGGGCTGATCGTCCACCAGCGCCAGCCGCTTGCCGACGAGACGGTTGAACAGCGTGGACTTGCCCACGTTGGGGCGGCCGACAATGGCGAGGGTGAAGCTCATCGGGGCCTCCGGAGGCAGCTTTGGCGGGTCAAGCCCGGCTCCCTAGCAGAGACGGCGGTCAGCGGAAAGCCAGAAGTTTCCCGTTGGCCGAGACGACATACAGCACGCCGCCCGCCACCGCCGGCTGCGCCGCGGCCCCGCCCGGCAGTTCGGCCGAGCCGGTAAGCGCGCCATCGACCGGGCTGAAGAACCGCACCACGCCGTCCGAGGAGGCGACGACCAGCCGGCCACCGGCGAGAACCGGCCCGTAATGGGCGGTGATGCCCTTGCGGCGCTTGGGCTTCGCATTCTCCCAATAGGGCATGTCGACCGACCAGATCACCTCGCCCGTCTCCGCATCGAGTCGCACCAGCCGCGCCTCGTCGGACACGAGGAAGACAGAGCCACCCGCCACGGCGACCGGCGCGAGCGCGCCCTCGGTGGCCGACCAGACGGTCTCGCCCGAGGCGGTCGAGAGGGCGACGGTGCGCCCGGCCGAGCTGCCGACATAGATCGTGTCACCCGAGACCACGGGATCGCCGGTGATGTCGCGGAACCCCGTATAGCCCCGGCCCAGCCGCTCGCCCGCCACCTGCGAGGACCAGAGCTGCGAGCCGCCCTCGCGCAGGACGGCGATCAGCTGGCCGCTGTTGAAGGGGAAGAGCACGGTGCGGCCCGCCACCGCCGGAGCCGCGCCACCGATCATGCCGGTGCTCGACGGCGCGCCCGGAAGCTGCCAGCGCACACGGCCGTTGCTGGCGTCAATCGCCCAGGCCGAACTGTCCCGGCCGGTGACATAGACCGTCTCGCCCTCGATCATCGGGGCCCCGGTCGCCGGAGCGCCAAGCTTCTGACGCCAGAGCACCGCACCCGAGGCAGGATCGAGCGCCACAACTTCGCCAAACCCGGTGGTCGCGAAGAGCCGTCCGGCACCATAGGCCAGGCCGCCGCCCGAGACATGGGTCGCGCTGTCGGCCGGCGGGGTAATGTCGACCCGCCAGAGCTGTCCACCGGCGGTCGAGGTCGCCTGCACGTCGCTCATCGCATCCATGGTGAAGATGCGTCCCTCGGCCACGACCGGCGCAGCCGAGATCCGGTTGCGCCGGCTGTTGCCCGTCCCGATCTCGCTGCTCCAGGCGAGCTGGGGCGCGGCCGAAAGGCTCGCATGCGGCGCGAGATGAGCCGCATTGCCGCCGCGCTGCGGCCAGGACGCATTGGCCGTGGCGGCGGGAAGCGACACCGGCAGAGACTGGTTCATCCGCAGGTTCGTGCGATCCACCGGCGAGGGATTGCCTTCCGACGGCAGGCTCGCCTCGAGCGGGGCGCGCACATCGAAGCGTTCGCCGGGGAGGATGAGTTCGCGCTCGCCGCAGGCGCCGAGCAAGCCAAGAAGCACAAGTCCCGAGACTGCTGTCGTCCGCTTCACCGTGAAAACCCTCTTCAAGTCCCTGCCCGTCCCCTTGCTGCCGTGTCAGCCGGCCTGGGTTTCGCCGCCAAGGGCGGTGATCATCTGTTCAGCACGCCGCCGCAGGCCGGGCGTCGCCTCCTGGTCCTGCGTGAGGCCGCGCAGCGTCTCGATGGCCTTGGCCGGCTCGCCCGCCTCGATGTCGAGATAGGCCATCTGTTCGAGCGCGAGTGCGCGGTAGGGGCGCCCGGGCGCCGAGATCCCGTCGAGCGCCGCGCGCCGGTCCGGCACCGACAGGTCGGCGCCGGCAAGGATCACGCGGCGCAGGACCGCCAGATCGCGGTAGACCGGTGAAAGCGAGGCATCTGCGGCCACGCGGTCGAGCGCGGCCATCGCCGCGGCCCGGTCGCCGGCGGGGTCCGAGGCCGCCATCAGATCGCGCAGTGCGGCACGGCCTCCCTCGGCCGGGATCGCCTCGACCGCTGCGCGCCTTGCGGCGGCATCGGGCGCTTCGAGTGCGGAAAGGACCGCATCGCCGAAGGCCTGGGACTCCGCGCGATGCCGGGATTTCTGCCATTCGACATAGGCGGCCCCGCCGACGATCGCGATCACGATCACGACGGCGATCCAGCCATACCGACGGAAGTAGCCGAACAGCCGTTCGCGGCGGACCTCCTCGGTCACCTCGTCGATGAAACTCTCGGGGTTGCTCAAGGCCCTCTCCCTCGCTGGTGCCTTCGTCTTACACGCAAGCCCAAGGGCTTGCCAAGCCCCGCTCCCGGCCGACGAGGGCCCGTGGGCGGAGCGCGTCGCGCGCCGGAGCGGGTGTCAGGCCGCCGCGTCCTCGTCCTCTTCCTCGGCCGACTGGCGCGCCCACATCGCGGCATAGCGGCCGCCCCGTGCGAGGAGCTGCTCGTGCCGCCCCTCTTCGACGATGCGCCCCTCCTCGAGAACCACGATCCGGTCGGCATCGGCGATGGTCGAGAGCCGGTGCGCGATGGTGATCACCGTCCGCCCTTCGCCCATCTCGCGCAAACTGTCCTGGATGTCGCGCTCGGTCTGCGTGTCGAGCGCCGAGGTGGCTTCGTCCAGAAGCAGGATCGGCGGGTTCTTCAGCAGCGTCCGCGCGATGCCCACGCGCTGCTTCTCGCCCCCCGAGAGCTTCAGGCCGCGCTCGCCCACCAGGGTGCCATAGCCATCGGGCAGGCGCAGGATGAAGTCGTGGATCTTCGCGGCCCGCGCCGCCGCCTCGACCTCCTCGGGCGTGGCGCCGGGGCGGCCATAGGCGATGTTGTAGAACACCGTGTCGTTGAAGAGCACGGTGTCCTGCGGCACGACGCCGATCTGCGCATGCAGCGAGTCCTGCGTGACAGAGCGCAGGTCCTGTCCGTCGATGCGGATGGCGCCCTCGTTCACGTCGTAGAAGCGGAAGAGCAGCCGTCCGATGGTGGACTTTCCCGACCCCGAGGGGCCGACCAGCGCAACCGTCTCGCCGGCCTCGACACGGAGCGAGATGCCCTTGAGGATCGTGCGCCCCGCATCGTAGCCGAAGCGGACGTTCTCGAACTCGACCGCGCCTCCCTCGACCTCGAGCGGCCGCGCGTCCGGCGCATCCGTCACCTCGGCCGGCTGGGCGAGCAGGCCGAACATCTGGCCCATGTCCACAAGCGACTGGCGGATCTCGCGGTAGACCGTGCCCAGGAAGCCCAGCGGCAGGGTGATCTGGATCATGTAGGCGTTGACCATGACGAAATCGCCGACCGTCAGCTGCCCCGCCTGCACCCCGAAAGCCGCCATGACCATGACCGCCACCAGCCCTGTGGTGATCAGGAGGCTCTGGCCCGCGTTCAGGAAGGCGAGCGACTGGCCGGTGCGGACAGCCGCCTGCTCGTAGCCCGCCATGGCCGCATCATAGCGCTGCGCCTCGCGCAGTTCGGCGCCGAAATACTTTACCGTCTCGAAATTCAGAAGCGAGTCGATCGCCTTCTGGTTCGCATCGGTGTCCTGCTCATTCATCTTGCGGCGGATCTGCACCCGCCATTCCGTGACCTTGAAGGTGAAGGCGACGTAGAGCGCGATCGTGGCCACGACCACGAACATGTAGGACAAGCCGAAGACCACCGCGAAGATGATCGCCACGAGGGTCAGTTCGATGAACAGCGGCCCGATCGAGAACAGCATGAAGCGCAGCAGGAAATCGACGCCCTTCACGCCGCGTTCGATGATGCGGCTGAGGCCCCCGGTCTTGCGGCTGATGTGGTAGCGCAGCGAGAGCCGGTGGATGTGGGTGAAGGTCTCGAGCGCGAGTTGGCGCAGGGCCCGCTGGCCCACGCGGACGAAGATCGCGTCGCGCAACTCGCCGAAGGCCACCGAGCCCAGCCGCGCGAGTCCATAGGCCACCGTCAGGCCGACCGCGCCGAGGCCCAGCATGAGGGCCGGGCTCGGCGCCTCGCCGGCGAGCCCGTCGACAGCGGCCTTGTAGAAGAAGGGCGTGGAGACCGAGATCACCTTGGACAGCACGAGCATGACCATCGCCAGGACGACGCGCCGTTTCACCCAGGTCTGGCCCTTCGGCCAGAGATAGGGCCCCATGCGCTTCATCGTCGCCCATCCGCTCAGTTCGGGCGGATCGACGGGCGTCGGACCCGGCCTCTGTCTCGCTTCGCTCATCGGGGATCTCCTCGGAGTGCCCTACCTAATCCTCGCGTTGCGGGATTGCCAGAGGCGGGAAGATGAAGCGCGCCCGGCCCGCACCGACCGGCGCCCACCCTCCACGCAAGGGAAGAAAGGCAACCGCGGGGCGCGGGATGTCCTTGGCGCATCGGGCAGGCTCACCTATTCGGTGGGCGCCGGCAGGGTGAAGACCTGTCCCGGATAGATCAGGTCCGGGTCGCGGATCGCGATCCGGTTTGCCTCGTAGACCTTCACGTAGAGCGTGCCCTGGCCGAAGTTCTCCTCGGCGATGCGCCAGAGGGAGAAGCCGGGCTGCACCGTCACGGTCACCGGCGCGCCGGTGGGCGGCTCGCCATCCGCCGAGGCCACGAGGCCTCCGGCGGATGCGCCTTCAGGCGCCTGACCTTCGGTGCCGGGCACCACGGGCGCGCTTTCGCCCGCAGCCGAGGATCCAGCCGCGGTCGGAGCCAGCGGAGCATTCTGCGCCTCGAGCGCGGCCGCCACGGTCTCGTGGGTCTCACGCGCGAAGGGCGTCTCGAACCGTGCCACGACCTCGCCCGCGCCATCGATGCGGTCGGCGCGCAGCTGGTAACGGCCGGGCTCGATGCCCGTGAGGCTCGCCCCCCAGGTTCCGTCCGGCGCGATGGTCACGGTCGCGATCTCGCGGTTGTCGAGGTAGAGCCGGACGAAGTCGCCCGCCACCCCGCGGCCCGACAGCAGCACCGAGCCGTCCGAGGCATAGGAGATCGTGTCGACCGACACGCCGGCCAGTTCGTCGAGCGTCTCGCCGGCGGACTGCAGCACCTTCACCTCGCCGTCACCGAGGAGAAGCGCCGCCGGTGCCCGCGGCTCGGGTGCGGTCGGCGTTACGGCGCCCTCCGGGGCGTCACCCGCTTCCGCCAGTTGCGCAGCAGACGTCGTCAGGATCGGAGCCACGATCACGCTGCCTTTCGACAGATGCTCGCTGCCGTCCTCCAGCACCATCCGCAGGGACAGCCGCCGCGGCCGGTCGTCGGCGGGAAGCGAGAACATCACGGCGAAGCGGTTCGCGGCATCCGCAGTGGTCGCGGCGGCCTCGTCGCCCTCGACAAGCACGGACACTTCAGCCCCCCGCTGCGCCCGACCCGCGACAAGGGCGGATCCGTCGCTCTCGATCCGCACCACGTCGAAGGCGGGCTGCACCACGAGTGCCGGGGCCGGACCCTCTGCCTCGGGCACGACATCGGGCTTGCGCGCCACATCCGGAGCGGCTTCGGGCGGAGCGGCCGCGGGAACCGGCGAGGACGGATCGGCAGCGGGCGCGCGGAGGCCGGCGGAGGCCGGCGGATCGGCCGGTGCCTCGAGCGCCGCGGGCGGCACATCCGGCATCTCGCGCAGGGTCCAGCCGAGATAGCCCAGACCTCCTGCCGCGGCCGCGCCACCGGCCGCAAGGGCCGCCCAGGCGCCCGGTCCCATCCTGGCAATCAGGGGCATTTCCATTCGCTCCCGGCGCGGCCGACCGCGCCTGACTTGTCACGGTTACAGGAACGCGGATATCAAGGCCGGACGCAAGCCCTTATCCACAGGTCCGCCATGTCCTCCCTCCGTTCCGTCTGCGTCTTCTGCGGCTCCCGCGCAGGTCTGAACCCTGCCTTTGCCCGCGACGCGCGAGACCTCGGTCGGGCGATCGCCTCAGAGGGGTGGAGGCTCGTCTACGGCGCCGGCGACGTCGGGCTGATGGGCGAGGTCGCGCGCGCGGCGCTGGCCGAAGGAGGGCGCACGATGGGCGTCATTCCCACCCATCTCCTCGTGCGCGAACAGGGCCGGCGCGATCTCGGGCAGATGGTGATCACCGAGAACATGCACGAGCGCAAGAAGGTCATGTTCATGAACTCGGACGCCATCGTGGTGCTGCCGGGGGGTGCGGGCTCGCTCGACGAGTTCTTCGAGGTGCTGACCTGGCGCCAGATCGGTCTGCACGAGAAACCCATTTTCCTGCTCGACACCGACGGCTACTGGCAGCCACTCCTCGCGCTCCTGGAAAACGTGATCGCGCAGGGGTTCGCCGAGGGCGGGCTGCGCGACTATTACGTCACCGTTCCGGACGTGCCGACCCTCGCCGGCCGCCTCCGCGCTGCCCTGTCCTGACGCAGCGCCTCCAGCGAGTAGAGCGCGAGCGCACTCCAGATCAGGCCGAAGGCAATGGCATGCCAGCCGGTAAATGGCGCGGCGAACACCGTGACCGCACAGAGGAATTGCAGCGTCGGGTTCAGATACTGCACAAGCCCCAGCGTGGCCAGGCCGATCCGCCGCGAGGCGTAGGAGAAGAGCATGAGCGGCACGGCAGTCATCACCCCCGAGAAGGCGAGGAGAAGCGAAACCTTCCAGCCCGTCCCGAACCAGCCGCCGGCGCGGTCCGCTTCGGATGCATGGCCAAGATGGACCGCCCAGAGCCACCCTGCGGCCAGCGGTGCGAGAAGCAGCACCTCGGCCGTCACCGAAACAACCGGCCCCGCCGCGATGCGCTTCTTCAGCAGCCCGTAGATGCCGAAGGTGCCGGCCAGCGTCAGCGCGATCCACGGCGCGACGCCGAGGCCGAACGTCAGCACCCCGACCGCCGCCGTCGCGAGCGCAACGGCGATCCCCTGCCCCCTGCTCAGACGCTCATGGAACACGAGCACGCCGAGCGCCACCGCGACCAGCGGGAAGATGTAGTAGCCGAGGCTCGCCTCGAGCGTATGACCCGACTGGACCGAGAAGATGAAGAGAAACCAGTTGGCCGAGATCATCACCGCCGCCAGCGCCACCTCACCCGGGTGACGGGCGAGAAGCGCGAAAGCTTCCCCCAGACGACCCTGCCCGAGCAGGATGCCGCCGAAGAAGACCAGCGACCAGAGCGTGCGGTGGCTCAGCACCTCGAGCGGCGGCACCTCGGCCACCTCGCGATAATAGAGCGCGGAGGTGCCCCAGATCACGCAGGTCGCCACCATCGCGCCGATTCCTCTGGTCGCGTCCCGCATCCTGTCCCTCCGGTCGAACGCCCTGCCATAGGCCTTTGCGGCGGCGGACGAAAGCCCCGTGCCGCGCGCCGCCCTGCATCGGATCCCGCACCCGGTCGGGCGTCGCGGGGCAAGGAACGAGGTGGAACCCTTGCGCGGGTGCCGGGGCCTGTCGCGTCCCTCCAATGAAGACGGGCCGCCCGGAGGCGGCCCTGCTCGGCTTGATCAACAGCGGGGCGCTGGCACCCTGTCCCCGGGAAATTCCGTCCAGAACGAACAGGACGTTCCGACCCGGCTCGCCTGCGGCTCACATGCGCGAGGCGACGTTTTCCCAGTTCACCAGCTTCTCGAGGAAGTTCGACAGATAGGCCGGACGTTTGTTGCGGAAGTCGATGTAGTAGCTGTGCTCCCACACGTCGCAGCCCAGAAGCGCCGTCTGGCCGAAGCAGAGCGGGTTCACGCCGTTCTCGGTCTTGGTGACCTTGAGGCTGCCGTCGCCGTCCTTCACGAGCCAGGCCCAGCCCGAGCCGAACTGGCCCGCGCCTGCCGCCGAGAACTCCTCCTTGAACTTGTCGACCGATCCGAAGCTTTCGGTCAGCGCCTTCTCGAGCTCGCCCGGCATCTTCGTCTCGCCCGGCCCCATCATCTCCCAGAACTGGCAGTGGTTCCAGTGCTGGCTGGCG
Organism: Rhodobacter sp. NSM; assembly: GCF_052244495.1. NCBI lineage: Bacteria > Pseudomonadati > Pseudomonadota > Alphaproteobacteria > Rhodobacterales > Rhodobacter > Rhodobacter sp. NSM. The sequence goes on along the minus strand of NZ_JBQPXH010000001.1, from coordinate 760,918 downwards.
TTGTTGAAGATGCCGTTCTGCGCCACGGCGCCCGACTGGTAGGTGCCCTTGACGATCTCCTCGACCGGCTTGCCCTCCCACTCGGTGCCCGAGATCAGCTTGTTGCCGTTGTCGACATAGGCCTTGTGGTGGATGTCGTGGTGATACTCCATCGTCTCCTTCGACATGCCGAGCGCGGCCAGCGCATCGTGGGCATAGGGAAGGTCGGGAAGGGTGAAGGCCATCGGTCTCTCCTTTGCTTTCGCAATCCGTGAGTTCGGCTCAATAAGAGCGCGGGCGGCGGCGAGGTCAAGAGGCCGCGGCGGCGGGATGTCGCAGCCGGCCGGCAGGCCCATCCCGGGCCGCTCCGGCACGCGAGGCACGAATCGGACGCGCGGGACTTGAAAAAGATCGCGCCGCCCGACATCATCTTCCGACGGAGGGTCTTTCTGCCTTCCGATGCCCCAGCATGCTTCCGGGCGAGCCCGGCCATTTCAGAAACGACCTGCTTCAGGAATTCAGTTCATGCGTTACCGGCCCGACGTGGATGGCCTGCGCTCGCTCGCGATCCTTCCGATCCTCCTCTTTCATGCCGGCGTCACGCTGTTCTCGGGCGGCTACATCGGCGTCGACATCTTCTTCGTGATCTCCGGCTTCCTGATCACGACGATCATTCGCGACGACCTCGCCGCCGGCCGATTCTCGATCGCGACCTTCTACGAGCGGCGCGCCCGGCGCATCTTGCCCGCGCTGTTCTTCACCCTTGCCCTGACCACGATCGCGGCGGTCATCCTGTTCCTGCCGGCGCAACTCGTCGACTACGCCAAGTCGCTCTTCGGCACCGCAACCTTCACGGCAAACTTCTATTTCTGGAAGAATTCGGGCTATTTCGAAACCAGCGCCCAGCTGCGTCCGCTGCTGCATACCTGGTCGCTGGCGGTCGAGGAGCAGTTCTACCTCGTGGTGCCGGTGGCGATCTGGGCGGTCTGGCGCTTCGTGCGGCGGGCCGAGATGGCGGTGCTGCTGATCGCCCTCGCCGGGTCGCTCGCGCTCTCGGTCTACATGACCGAGCGGGGGCCCACGGCGAACTTCTTCCTGCTGCCGACCCGGGCATGGGAGCTGCTGCTGGGCTCTCTGGTGGCGGTGCTGCCCGCGCGGATCGCGCTGCGCGGGATCGCGAACGAGGCGGTGGCGCTGTCGGGCCTCGCGCTCACCTTGGCGCCGGTCTTCCTCTACACCGAATCAACGCCGTTCCCGGGTGTCACCGCGATCCCGCCCTGTCTCGGGACCGCCCTCATGATCTGGACGGGCCGCTCGGCGCCGACGCTGGTCTCGCGGCTCCTGTCGCTCGAGCCGCTGGTGGGGATCGGCCGGATCTCCTACTCGCTCTATCTGGTGCACTGGCCGATCTGCGTCTTCCTGCTCTACGTGACGCTCGAGCAGCCGGGACCGCTGCAGGTAGTCTCCATCGTCGCGCTGAGCTTCCTGCTTGCGCTCGTCTCCTACCGCTGGGTCGAGCAGCCCTTCCGCCACCGGACGACCCTCGCCTGGCGGCCGGCGCTCTTCGGCTCGGCGATCGCGGGACTTGCGGGCTTCGCCCTCGTGGGCGTGGGGCTTGTGCAGAGCGGCGGCCTGCCGGCGCGCCATCCCGAGTGGCAGGTCGCGAACGGAGGGGCCACGGGCGGCGAGAGCGGGAACTCCTGGCACAACGGGACCTGCTTCTTCGAGCAAGACTGGCAGTTCGGCAACTGGGATGCCGAGGCCTGCCAGATCGTCGCGAACGAGGGCAAGCGCGTGCTGCTCTGGGGAGATTCCTACGCGGCCCACTACGTGCCGGGACTTCAGAGCCAGACGGCCTCGATCCCGCACCGGATCTGGCAATATACGCAGGCGGGCTGCCCACCCGTCCTGTCCTATTACTCCTTCGCCCGGCCGAGTTGCCAGGCCTTCAACGCCCATGCGCTGGAGCTGATCGACGGCCTCGACATCGACACGGTCGTGCTTTCGGCGCGCTGGGTGGACATGCGGTCGCGCGGGATCGGGACGCTCGCAGGGACGGTGCAGGCGCTGACCGACCGCGGACTCGAGGTGCATGTGATCGGGCAGTCGCCGCTCTTCGTGACCGATGTGCCGATCATCTCCTGGGCCAAGTCCGGCGGGGCGGCCGAGGCCGCCTGGCCGAGCGTGATCGAGCCGCATCTGAACGAGGAGGTCGAGGAGGCCAGCGCCGGCGCGACCTTCGTCGATCCGGTAAAGGCACTTTGCGGCGAGGGATCCTGCCCCTATCGCACCGAGAAGCGCCTGCTGTTCTATGACGCCGGCCATTTCACCGATTTCGGCAGCAGGCGTGCGGTGCAGCTCTACTTCCCGCTCGTCGAGCAGCGCCCGCTGATCGCGACCGTCGCGAACTGAGGCCGAGGGCCGCATCGGCCCCGAACGCTCGCCCGACGAATTCACGAAAAAGGCGCCATCCTCCGGCGAGGGTGGCGCCTTCCGTACTGGGATCCGCACTGTCAGCCGGGGAAGATCTCGCTTCCCGGCTGAGCGGAATGGGTCAGCAGGCCCATGACATAGGCCGCGACCGAGCGGAAGGCCACGAGGCGAAAGCCCCCCTCTTCGGCCCAGAACGCCGCCGCCACCTGCGCCAGCCGCGTGCGCCGCAGTTCGTCGGCCTCCAGTGCGGCCATGTCCACCGGGCAGAGCTTCATCAGCACCTGCGCCGCCGTCGGCCCCTCGATCGCGAAGAGGCAGCGGGCGTCGGAGACGTCCACCACGAGTGCATGGGCGCCGCCGAGCGCCTCGGTCAGCGCGGCGACCTTCCCCGCGACCTCCGCATAGGGCATGAGGATCAGCAGCTCGTCGGGCGACATCCAGCCCACACGGACGTTGCCCGCCGAGAGGATGCGGCGCTGCCCGGGCAGGCCCACCCCCAGCACCTTTTGCAGCGCCTCGGGCAGCACCGGCAAGTCGTGTTTCGCCCGCAGGGTCACCATGCCCGTCGGTCCCAGTTCGCGGATCGTCGCGAAGCCCTCGAAGCTGGCGTTCCCCAGCGCGCTGACCGCCTCAGACATCCTGCTTCTCCCCCGCCTTGTCGTAGAACACCGGATCGACGATCCGCGCCTGCACCACGCCGCCCCAGATCTTCGGGAACTCGATCACCTCTCCGATCCGCTCTGGCCCGCGATGGACGAGGCCCATGGCGATCCCCTTGTTCAGGGTCGGCGAGTGATAGGTCGAGGTTACGCGTCCCTGGGTGTTGCGCTGACCGTTCGCGTTCGAGCCCGGCGCTGGCGCGATGGCCCCGTCGGGCAGCACCGAGCCGTCGAGCGTCTCGAGACCCACGAGTTTCCAGCGGTTCGGGCTGGAGAGGTGAGTCCGCTCCATCCCGCGCTTGCCGATGAAGTCGGCCTTCTTCTTCGAGACTGCCCAGTCGAGGTTCAGGTCCTGCGGGATCACCGTGCCGTCGGTCTCGTCGCCGATCATGATGAAGCCCTTCTCGGCCCGCATCACATGCAGCGCCTCGGTCCCGTAGGGCATTGCGCCGAACTCGGCGCCCGCCTCGAGGCAGGCCTTCCAGAAGGCGAGCCCCTGTCCGGCCGGAACCGCCACCTCATAGGACAGCTCGCCCGAGAAGCTGATCCGGAAGACCCGCGCGGGCAGGCCCGCAAGCGTGCCCTCGGCCCAGTGCATGAAGGGCAGCGCCTCCTTCGAGACGTCCATCCCGCCAAGCTTCTCCAGCAGCTTGCGCGCGTTGGGGCCGACGATGGCCACCTGCGCGAACTGCTCGGTGAGGTTGGCGGTATAGACCTGCCAGTCCCACCATTCGCACTGGAGCCAGTCCTCCATATGGGCGTGGATCCGGTCCGCCCCGCCCGAGGTCGTGTGGCAGAGCCAGCTGTCCTCGGAGAGCCGGACCACGACGCCGTCGTCCATCAGGAAGCCGTTCTCGTTGCACATGAGCCCGTAGCGGCAGCGCCCGACGGGCAGGCTCGACATGACGTTGGTGTAGATCATGTCGAGGAAGCGGCCCGCATCGGGGCCCTTCACGAGGATCTTGCCCAGCGTTGAGGCGTCGAGGAGACCGAGCTTCGTGCGCGCGTTCGTCACCTCTCGCGCAACCGCGTCGCCGTGGCTCTCGCCCGGCCGGGTGTAGCAGTAGGGCCGGCGCCAGAGACCCACCGGCTCCCAGTAGGCGCCATGGGCCTCGTGCCAGTCGTGCATCGGCGTGCGGCGCAGCGGCTGGAAGATCTCGCCCCGCGCCTCGCCCACCAGCGCACCGAAGGTGACGGGCGTGTAGGGCGGGCGGAAGGTGGTGGTGCCGACTGCCGGGATCGGCGCGTTGAGCGAGCCTGCCAGAACCGCGAGCCCGTTGATGTTGCTGAGCTTGCCCTGATCGGTGGCCATGCCGAGCGTCGTGTAACGCTTGGTATGCTCGACGGATTCGTAGCCCTCGCGCGCGGCGAGCTGCACGTCCGACACCTTCACGTCGTTCTGGTAGTCGAGCCACATCTTCGAGCGCAGCGCGGGCCTGGCGCCCTGAGGCATCACCCAGACCGGCTCGATCGGCTGTTCGGCCGCCGCGTCGACCTTCGGCGCATCGTCCGTGCCGCCCACGGCCCGGATCGCATCGGCCAGCACGGCGCCGGCATGCAGTTCCCCGTTGGCCGAGCCCGCGACCGAGACCATGGCCGAGCCGTCATGCGTGATCGGCGGCCGGGTCGGATCCGGACGGAAGGCCTGCTGCGCCTCGTCCCAGAGAAGCTTGCCGCCGCAGTGGCTCCAGAGATGGACCACCGGCGACCACCCGCCGGACATGGCGACCGCATCGCAGGCGATCTCCTCGAGCACCGCGCCCTCGCCCGCCTGGGCGCAGATGGCGACGCCGGTCACCCGCTTGCCGCCGCGCACCTTGGAGACGGCATGATTGGTCAGCACCGGGATGCCGAGGCTGCGCACTTCGTCCGGCAGCTCGCCGGTGGCTTCGGCGCGCGCGTCGAGCACCGCCGGCACCGTCAGGCCTGCGCGATGCACCGCGATGGCCGTGCGGTAGGCGTCGTCGTTGTTCGTCACGACCACGACCCGGTCGCCGGGCGAGACCGCCCAGTTCACGAGGTAGTCGCGCACCGCCGAGGCCAGCATGACACCGGGAATGTCATTGCCCGCGAAGGGCAGCGGCCGTTCGATCGCCCCGGTCGCGGTGACGATGGATCCCGCCCGGATGCGCCAGAGCCGCTTCTTCGGCCGCCCGTCGCCGGGCGTGTGATCGGCGACCCGCTCTTCCGCCAGCACGTAGCCGTGGTCGTAGACGCCCGCGGCCATGCAGCGGGTGCGGAGCGTGACATTCGGCGCCTTCTCGAGCGCCGCCACCGTGGCCGCGACCCAGTCCTCCGCCCGGCCTCCGTCGATCAGGACGTCGTCCACCGGCGCACGGCCACCCCAATGGGCGGTCTGCTCGACGAGGATGACCTTCCGCCCAGAGGCCGAGGCACTCAGCGCCGCCTGAAGCCCCGCGATCCCGCCGCCGACCACAAGGAGGTCGCAGAAGGCATAGGCCTGTTCGTAGCGGTCCGCATCGGGCTCTTCCGGCGGACGCCCGAGCCCTGCCGAGCGGCGGATCACCGGCTCGAACAGATGCTTCCAGGCCGCCCGCGGCTGGATGAAGGTCTTGTAGTAGAAGCCCGCGGGCAGGAAGCGCGCCGCGGCGTCATTCACCACGCCCACATCATACTCGAGGCTCGGCCAGTGGTTCTGGCTGGCCGCGGTGAGCCCGGCGAAAAGTTCGGTCGTCGTGGTACGCTGGTTCGGCTCGAACCGCGCACCCTGCCCCAGTTGGACGAGCGCGTTCGGCTCTTCCGCGCCAGAGGCGACGATGCCGCGCGGACGGTGATACTTGAAGCTGCGCCCGACCAGCATCTGGTCGTTGGCCAGCAGGGCCGAGGCCAGCGTGTCGCCGGCGAAGCCCCGCATCCGCTTGCCGTTGAAGGTGAAGTCGCAGGCGGTCGCGCGGTCGATCAGCCGCCCGCCCCGTGCCAGGCGCGTGCTCATTTGCAGCCCTCCCATTCCGGCCGGCGGGCGCGGATCTTCTCGATGATCTCGGCAGGCGGTTCGGAGGTCTGGGCGGAATAGGTCCCGAAGACCTCGAGCGTCGCGGTGCAGCGGGCGGCGAGGAACCATTTGCCGCAGCCGTAGCTGTGGCGCCAGCGCTCGAAATGAACCCCCTTGGGGTTCTTCCGGGCGAACATGTAGGATTCGAACTCCTCATCGGACGAGCCGGGACCGAAGCGCTTGAGATGCGCCTCGTAACCCGGGCTCAGTTCGGTCTCCTCGGCCTTGACGCCGCAGTAGGGACATTCGAGGATCAGCATGCGCTTGCGCTCCGGTCAGGCCGGGCGCAGGCGCCCGGTTCATTCGATGGGATAGACGACGCTGGGACGGTTGCCGGCGTCGGACGAGCCGCCGAAGTTGCCCGTGGCGAAGATGCCGCCGAGGGCAAGTGCGAGGATCGCGCCGGATGCGAAGCCGCCCAGTTGGTAGCGGTACTTCCAGATGGTGGCGATGTCCTTGTCGCGACGGGCCGCGACTTCTTCCTTCGAGGGAACTCGCTTCCAGATCCAGGTGGCGGGATCGATCTTGAGTTCCTCGTCGGCGAGGAGCTCACGCGACTTCTGGACGAGGCGGGAGTCGTTCCAGCGCTTGTCCCAACCGTATTTCCTGAGATCGTCCCGCACGCGGGTCCGGATCTGGTCGAGGGACGGGATGTCGTCGATGAATGAGAACATGTCGGCTTCTCCAGAGAGTTGTGCAAAGGAGATACCGCATGGGGCGCGGGCGTCAAAGCGACACGGTAACGCGGTTGCATCAGTGCGCGACCCCCGCCGCGACCGATTCGTCGATGAAACGGCCCTCGCGGAAGCGGTCCATGCCGAATTCCGCGGCAAGCGCGCCCGGTTCGCCCTTGGCCACCAACTCCGCCATCGCCCAGCCGGAACCCGGGATGGCCTTGAAGCCGCCCGTGCCCCAGCCGCAGTTGATGAAACAGTTCCCCAGCGGCGTCTTCGAGATGATCGGCGAGCGGTCGCCGGTCATGTCCACGATCCCGCCCCACTGCCGCAGCATCTTGAGCCGCGAGATGATGGGGAAGGTCTCGATCAGCGCGCGCAGCGTCTCCTCGATGTGGTGGAAGCTGCCGCGCTGGGTAAAGTTGTTGAAGCTGTCGGTGCCACCGCCGATCACCAGCTCGCCCTTGTCGGACTGGCTCATGTAGCCGTGGACGGTGTTGGCCATCACCACGACGTCGATGCAGGGCTTGACCGGCTCGGAGACCAGCGCCTGAAGCGCCACCGCCTCGACCGGCAGGCGGAAGCCCGCCATCTCTGCCACCTGCCCCGAGTGCCCCGCCACCACGATGGCGAGCTTTTTCGTGCCGATAAAGCCCTTCGTGGTCTCGACCCCGGTGACGACGCCGCCCTCGGAGCGGACGCCCTTCACCTCGCATTGCTGGATGATGTCCATGCCCATGGCCGAGCAGGCGCGCGCATAGCCCCAGGCCACCGCGTCGTGGCGCGCGGTGCCGCCGCGCTTCTGAAGGAGCGCGCCCAGCACCGGATAGCGCGGGCCCTCGATGTTCATGATCGGCACAAGCCGCTTGACCTGCTGGGGCCCGATCCACTCCGTCTCGACACCTTGCAGCAGGTTGGCGTGCACCGTGCGCATGTAGCCGCGCACTTCGTGATGCGTCTGCGCCAGCATCAGAAGCCCGCGCGGGCTGAACATCACGTTGTAGTTCAGGTCCTGGCTCAGGTTCTCGTAGAGGCTGCGGGCCTTCTCGTAGATCGCGGCCGACGGATCCTGCAGGTAGTTCGACCGGATGATGGTTGTGTTCCGGCCGGTGTTTCCGCCCCCGAGCCAGCCCTTCTCGATCACCGCGACATTGGTGATCCCGTGGTTCTTGCCGAGGTAGTAGGCCGTGGCGAGCCCGTGGCCGCCGGCACCGATCACGATGACGTCATAGGACGCCTTGGGCGCGGGCGAGGCCCAGGCCCGTTCCCACCCCGTATGATGGCGCAATGCCTCGCGTGCTATGGCGAAGACCGAATAGCGTTTCATGTGCCGACTCCCCGTCTCGGGCCCTGACAGCCTTCTGGAACGAGCCGGAGTTATAGCCCCGCGTGCAAGCGGCACAATCGGCACAAATGCGACATCACGCAACCGCGATGGTCGCCTGCGTCCTGATGACGGGATATTGACCCTTTTGCCCATGGTCGGGACGCCTTACATGGAGGCCGTCAGCACGGGGGACTGCATGGGAATGACGCTGTTCTGGATCCTCGCCGGGGTGATCGCGCTCGGCGTGGGCGTGATCCTCATGCAGGCGCTGCTCCGGGGCGGCCGCGCGGGGACGCCTCCGGCGGCCGCCTATGACATGCAGGTCTACCGCGACCAGCTGCGCGAGATCGATCGCGACCTCGCCCGCGGCACGATCGGCGCGGCCGAGGCGGACCGGCTGAGGGCCGAGGTCTCGCGCCGGCTGCTCGATGCCGATCGCGCCCTGCGCGCTGGAGCTGATGAGAGTCGCGCGCCCGGATCCGCGCGCATCGCTGCGGCGGGTGCCATGCTTCTGCTGATCGGCGGCTCCTTCGCGGCCTATCTGGATCTCGGCGCGCCGGGCTTTCCCGACATGCCCATGTCTGCGCGTCTCGCCGAGGCCGAGATCGCCTACCGCGAGCGCCCGAGCCAGGCCGAGGCCGAGGCGGCGATGGCCGAGGCCCCGGCGGACTCGCGTCCCTCGATGCCCACGCCCGATCCGCAGTTTCTCGAGCTGATGGAAAAGCTGCGCAGTGCCGTGACCCGGAACCCCGAGGACGTCCGCGGCCAGGAACTGCTGGCCCGCAACGAAGCCGCGCTGGGCAATTATGCCGCCGCCGCGCGCGCGCAGGAGAAGGTGATCGCGCTTTCGCAACCGAAGGCCACGGCCGAGGATCATGCGGCCCTGGCCGAACTCATGATCCTGGCGGCCGGGGGAGCCGTCTCGCCCGAGGCCGAGGAGCAACTGACGGAGGCCCTGCGGATCGATCCGTCGAACGGAACCGCCCGCTACTATTCCGGCATGCTGCTGGCCCAGACCGGACGGCCGGACATGGCCTTCCGCCTGTGGCGCGGGCTGCTTGAAAGCTCGCGGCCGGGCGATCCCTGGGTCGCGCCGCTCCGGGCGCAGATCGAGGACCTGGCATGGCTGGCGGGGGTCAAGTACCAGCTGCCTCCGGCGCCCCCTGCCGGGGGTGCCGAAGCGCCCGGTCCCACGAACGAGCAGATGCAGGCGGCCGGCGACATGACGCCGGAGGAGCGTCAGGAGATGATCCGCGGCATGGTCGAGGGGCTGAACCAGCGGCTCGCGACCGAGGGCGGCAGCGCCGCGGAATGGGCCCGGCTGATCTCGGCGCTCGGCGTGCTGGGCGACGCCGACCGTGCGCGCGCGATCTATGGCGAGGCGCTCGGGCGCTTCGAGGGCCGCGCGCAGGATCTCGAGGCGATCCGCGCCGCGGGCGCGCAGGCGGGGGTGGCCGAGTGATCCACGAGCGCATCGAGGATTTCCTGGCGTGCCTGCCGCGCGCGGGCGCGCTGGCCGGGCTCGATCTCGGCACGAAAACGGTAGGTGTCGCGGTTTCGGACGGTCTGCGCCGGATCGCGACCCCCCTCCTGACCATCCGCCGGACGAAGTTCACCGAGGATGCGGCGAAGCTGACGGCCATCGCGACGGAGCGCCGCCTGGCGGGGATCGTCCTCGGCCTGCCGCGGAACATGGACGGCAGCGAGGGGCCGCGCGCGCAGTCGACCCGTGCCTTCGCCCGCAACCTCGTGCAGGTGCTCCCTCTTCCTGTCGGATTCTGGGACGAGCGCCTGTCGACCGTGGCGGCCGAAAGGGCGCTGCTCGAGGCGGATACGTCGCGAAAGCGTCGCGCCGAGGTGATCGATCATGTCGCCGCCGGTTATATCCTGCAGGGAGTACTGGACAGGCTCGACTGGCTCGGGCGCGAAGGGGGCGCATGAAAGACGACATCTGGAGGCGCGACGAGATCGAGAGCCCCTGCGTGAAGCTCTGCATGATCCATCCGGAAGAGCAGATCTGCGTGGGCTGCCACCGGACCCTCGAGGAGATCGCGGGCTGGTCGCGGATGACCCCCGAGGCCCGGCGGGCCGTGATGAGTGACCTGCCCGGCCGCGCCCCCCGGCTTGCGCGCCGGCGCGGCGGACGGGCCGGCCGGACCGAAGGCTGAAGCCGACGAGAGCCGGCAAGGTCGAGGTCCTCTTGCGCCGGCGAGTCTGGCGGCCGCCCGCGCAGGCGTCGGCGGCCATTCGGATGCCGGCCGGGAACGATGGCTGTCGCACCGGCCCGAGCGGACGGGCGAGCCGCACAGGACATCCGGCCATCGGGCGCCGACCCGGTCGACCGGGCTTGAGGGGCTGCCGCCCTCCGGGGCATCGAACCCCGTCGGGCGGCATTGCCATGGAAGGGCGCACGGGCACCGCGAGAGTGTCACGACTCCGGTGAGGACGGGCCGCGGGACATGTCCGCGGCAGCGCCGCCCGCGGGGGTTCGATGCCCCCGCGGGCGGCACCTGCGAGAGCGGCATCCGCGCCTGAGGTCCGGATCCTGCGCGTGGTCTGGGCGGCAACGGGACGCCCCTCGGCCGGATGGTCTCCCGGTCAGGACGTGGCGGCTGCCGCCACGTCCTCGGGCGCGCCGATGGCGCGGGTGGACGCCCCTTTCGCGATGCGCTTGATCATGCCCGAAAGGGCCTTGCCCGCGCCGATCTCCCAGAACTCGGTCACGCCCGCGTTCTCCATCCACATCACGCTCTCGCGCCAGCGGACGGCACCGGTCACCTGCGCCACCAGCAGCGCGCGGATCCGGTCCGGCTCCGACACGGCCTCGGCGCGCACGTTCACCACCACCGGACAGACCGGCGCCTCGATCACCACGGCGGCCAGGGCCTCGGACATCACGCTCGAGGCATGCTGCATCAGGGCGCAATGGAAGGGGGCGCTCACGGGCAGCAGGATCGCGCGCTTCGCCCCGCGGGCCTTGGCGATCTCGACTGCCCGCTCCACCGCCGCCTTGTGGCCCGAGACGACGACCTGCGCCGGATCGTTGTCGTTGGCGGCCTGACAGACCTCGCCCTGCGCAGCCTCGTGCGCAACCTCGACCGCCGTCTCGTAGTCCAGACCGAGCAGCGCCGCCATCGCGCCGACGCCCACCGGCACCGCCTCCTGCATCGCCTGCCCGCGGATGCGCAGAAGCCGCGCCGTATCGCCGAGCTTCAGCGACCGCGCCGCGCAGAGCGCCGAGTATTCGCCGAGGGAGTGGCCCGCCACGAAGGAGGCCGTGGCAATCCCCAGCCCCTCGACCTCGAGCGCGGCAAGCGCGGCCATCGAGGTCGCCATCAGCGCCGGCTGCGCATTCTGCGTGAGCGTGAGCTCCTCGATCGACCCCTCCCAGATCAGCGCCGAGAGCTTCTCGCCGAGCGCCTCGTCCACTTCCTCGAAGACGGCGCGGGCCGCAGGATAGCTCTCGGCGAGGGCGCGGCCCATGCCGACGGTCTGGGCGCCCTGCCCGGGGAAAACGAATGCGCGGCTCATGGCTCGGATCTCCTTCTCTCCTCGTCGGTCAGGCACATAGCCCGCCCCCGACCGGCGCGCAATCGCCGGCCCGGCCCTGCGCGCTTCGGCCCCAAGCCGGCTTTCCTTGCGATGCGGGTGCGTTGACGCTACGAGGCATCGAAGCCCGGAGGCCGCCATGTATCGAGTATCGCCCTTCCTGCGCAGCTTCGGCCTTGCCCTTGTCGCGGGCATCCTGCTGGCACTCCTCTGGGCCAATGCCCGGCCGGAGAGCTACCACGACGCGATCGACCTCCGCCTCGCGGACCTGCCGCTTCCGGCCTGGCTCGCGCCCGCGGGCGTGACGGTCACGCCAGCGAGCCTCGTCGGCGACCTGCTGATGGCGCCCTTCCTGTTCCTTCTCGGCAAGGAGTTGTGGGAGGCGATGGTCCTGCGCCGAGGCACGTTGCGCGGTCCGCGCGCCGGGGCGGTGCTGGTCACGATGGCCTCCGGCATGGCGGGGGCCGTGCTGGCCTGGCAGATCCTCACCCTCGCCTTCCAGACCGCAGCCGAGGCCGAGTCCTTCGGCGGCTGGCCCGTTCCGCTTGGCGGCGACGCGGTCCTGGCCTGGCTCGGCGGGCGGATCGTCTTCGGGCCGCGGCACCCGGCGTTGCACATGCTGCTCCTGATGACGGTCGGGGCGGACATCCTCGCCCTCGTCCTCCTGGCCCTCGCCGGCTGGCAGGACCTGCGACCGCTCTGGCTGCTGATGCCGCTTGCCGCGGCTCTGGCCGCCTGGGCGGGCGCGGGCCGCCTTGCCCAAAGCGCGGGCAGCGAGCGCCAGCGCCGCCGCGCCATGCGCCTCTGGCCCTATCTCCTCGCTGCCCCGTTCTCGTGGATCGGCGTCGCCGCGTCGGGTCTGCCGCCGATCCTCGGCCTTCTGCCGATCCTGCCCGTGATCCCGCATGCCAACCACGCCTTCGGCATCTTCTCGGAAGCCGAGGAGGCGCTGGCCGATCCGCTGAACCGCCTCGCCCATCTCTGCATCGCGCCCGCGACGATGGCGCTTTTCCTCTTCGGCCTCACGCGGGGCGGGATCGAGCCCGCGGCGGTCGGCCCGACCACCGGCATCCTGCTGGGCGCGCTCTGGCTGGGCAAGCCGCTCGGGATCCTCGCCGGCGGGCTCGTCCTCGCGCCGCTCCTCGGCCTGCGGCTGCCCGCGGGAATGCGCAAGGGACATCTCCTGCCGCTCGCCCTGATCTCGGGGGCGGGATTTGCGGTCCCCGCACTGGCGCTGGAGCGTGCTTTACCCGGCGGTGCGATGCAGGAGGCGGCGCGGCTCGGGCTTGCGCTCAGTTTCCTGGTGGTGCCTGCCGCCTTCGCCCTCCTGCGGATGCGGAGGGCGGGATTGGACAGCAGGCGGACATAATCCTGCCCATATACCTTCATAAAAGCGGATTGATTAAGGTTTCGGCCGTAATAGGGGACGGAAGCGCGGTCGCGGAGGCCGCCCGGTGCACCGGATGATCGAGTTCGAGAACGTCAGCAAGTCCTTCTGGACGGGGCAGCAGCGGAAGGTGATCCTCGACCGCGCCTCCTTCCGCGTGGATCTGGGCAGCGCCCTCGGCATCCTGGCCCCCAACGGCACCGGCAAGACCACGATCATCAACATGATGGCGGGGCTCGAGAAACCGGACGAGGGGCGGATCAACCGCAGTTCGCGCATCTCCTTTCCGCTCGGATTCATGGGCGGCGTGGTGCCGCGCCACACCGCCACCGAGAACGCGCGGTTCATCGCCCGCCTCTACGGCCAGGATCCGGACTACATGGAGAGCTTCTGCCGCTGGATCTGCGGCATCGGCGAGTACTTCGACATGCCGGTCGGCACCTATTCCTCGGGGATGAAGGCGCGCCTGTCCTTCGCCCTGATGCTGGCCATCGAATTCGACATCTACCTCATCGACGAGGGGATGCCCTCGACCACCGATGCGGAATTCAACCGCAAGGCCGGCGGCCTGCTGCGCGAGCGACTGCGCCAGTCCACGCTGGTCATCGTGTCCCATCAACCGAAAGTGCTCGAAAAGTTCTGCCGCTCGGCGGCAGTGCTGCGCAACGGCCAGCTGTACATGTTCGACACCCTCGAGGAAGCGAAGCGTCTCTATGACTATGAAGCTCAGGGCTAAGCGGTTCCGCATCCGCGGCTCCGATCCCGCGCCGCTGGCGGCGGCCCAGCCGGAGGCCTCGGCCGAGGCGGTGCTGCCGACTGCCGATGGCTCGGTGCCGGTCCCGCTTCCGGAGGCGCCCGGCGCACCCGGCCCCGACCGGTCGCCGGACGAGGTCGAGGAGATCGCGTCGATCCGGGCCGAGGACCTCTCGGGCCGGCAGTTGCGCATGGCGCGACGAATGGCCCAGAAGCACGGGTTGCCGGCCACGTCGGACCTCGATGCGGTGCTTCTTCTGCGGCGCGAGGGCATCGATCCCTTCCAGCGCACCGCCCTTCTCGAGCTGGTCGGGGATGGCGCCCCGCCGTCGACCTCGGGCGGTTCACGCTCGATGGTGCTGAACGAGTCGCGGACCGTTCCGCAGACCGTGCCACCGATCTCGCTCCCCTCGCCCGAGGTGCGGATCGAGTCGAGCCATGCCGCCGACCTCCAGCGCATTCAGCAGGACATCGCGCGCAGGCGCCGGCGGAGCACGTTGATGCTCGCGCTGCGGCTGCTCGTCTTCGTCGGCCTGCCGACGCTGCTCGCGGGCATCTACTACTACCGGATCGCGACGCCTCTCTATGCGACCAAGACCGAGTTCGTCATCCAGCAGGCCGACAATCCGGTGGCCTCGGGCGGGCTGGGCGGGCTTCTCTCCTCCACCCCCTTCGCCACGGCTCAGGACAGCATGGCGGTGCAGGGCTACCTGCAGTCGCGCGAAGCCATGAAGCGGCTCGACGCCGACATCGGCTTCCGGTCGCATTTCAGCGAGCCCGGGATCGACCCGATCCAGCGGCTGGCCCCCGACGCCACCGAGGAGGAAGCCTACCGCCTCTACGCCGAGAACGTGAAGATCGCCTACGACCCGACCGAGGGCATCATCAAGATGGAGGTTCTGGCGAGCGATCCGAAGACGTCGGTCGCCTATTCCACCTCGCTGATCTCCTACGCCGAACAGCAGGTGGACCAGCTCACCCAGCGCATGCGCGAGGACCAGATGTCCGGAGCGCGCCAGAGCTACCAGGATGCCGAGGCGAAGATGCTCGCCGCCCAGCAGCGTGTGGTGGACCTGCAGGAGCGGTTCAAGGTCCTGTCCTCGGACGTCGAGGTCGGTCTCATCACCGGCCAGCTGTCGCAACTGGAGTCGCAACTCCTGACGGAACGGCTGTCGCTCGAGCAGATGCAGGCCAACGAACGGCCCAATCCCGCCCGGATGGAACCGATCCGCCGCCGCATCCAGACGCTTCGGACCGAGATCGACAATGCGCGCCGCCGCCTGACCGAGGACGGCAGGGAAGGACTGTCGCTGGCCAAGGTGCAGAGCGAGCTCATGGTCGCGCAGTCGGATGTGGCGACGCGGCAGCTTCTGCTCGCCCATGCGCTCGAGGCGCTGGAAATGGCGCGGGTCGAGGCGAACCGGCAGACGCGTTATCTATCGCTGTCTGTGCGCCCGGTGGAACCGGACGAGGCCGCCTATCCGCGCGCCTTCGAGAACACGATGGTCACGCTGCTGATCTTCGCGGGCATCTATCTCATGGTTTCGATGACGGCGGCGATCCTGCGGGAACAGGTGTCTTCGTGACCGGAGATGGCGAATGGCGTCCCGATCGGAGGTGACGCTGGCAGAGCCCTCAGATCCCGCCGCCCTCGAGGTCGTTCATGACCAGCTGGCGAGCGCGGCTTACCCTGCTCTTGACCGTGCCTATGGCGCAGTCGCAGATCCTCGCGGCTTCCTCGTAGCTTTCGCCCAGCATCACGACCAGGATGAGGATCTCACGGTAATGGGGCGGCAACCTGTCGATGGCCGCCATCAGTTCGCGCCCCCTCACCGTCCATTCCTGCGATGGCTGAACCGACATCTCTCCGGACACGCAGTCCGCAGCCCCCGTGCGCTCGCGTGCCGAGACGCGAACACGCGTGTAGAAGGTGTTGCGCAGGATGGTGAAAAGCCAGGCGCGCAGCCTCGTTCCGGGTTGGAACTTGTCCACGTTCGCAATCGCTTTCAGCAACGTCTCCTGAACGAGATCATCGGCATCCGCCTGGTTCCGGCTGAGCGAGCGGGCGTAGGCGCGCAACGCCGGAATGAGATCGACCACGTCCGGTATGATCGATCGCGGGGGTGTCTGGTCCGTCACGGAGGGCTCCCTGGCGCTTCACGGCTTGTTTTACGGAATTCAACGCCGAGTTGCCGGAGCGGTTCCGCGTTTGAGATTGCGCTTTGAAGCCAGTCGGCGCAAAACGTAGGTCAGGGGCAGGTGAGACGATGGTAGAAGAACAGGATCAGGAAGGTCCGGAGATCGGGCCGGACGAACTGCGGGATCTGAGCGCGGAATTGCTGCGTGCGATCGAGGCGGAGCCCGTGCCGGAGGCGATCCAGCTTCTTGCGCGACGCCTTGCTCAGGCTCTGGGTGCACAGCCTGCCGGCGAACCGGTCTCGCTCGTGCAGTCCAGCGCATCCGAGGGCCGCGACGGCTGACACCCGGACAATTGCGTCGGGGCCTCCGGTCGAGGATGCGTTCCCGTCAGGAGCGGTCAGAACCCGAGTGTTTATCGGCAATGCGCCGCAGCAACGACGCGAAGCGGTCGTCCATCACCTCGTCGTCCGAAGACACTCCATAGGTGCGCCGAAGATTGTCCTCGACATGTTTCCTGACCAGATCGTCGCCGTCGTCGTTCTGAATGAAATGAAACATCGTCCCGATTTCTTGTCTCGTGCCTGTCGGATGACAAGATTCCCGTGCCGGGATTGTTCCATCAGCGGCAGACGGAAGCCGCACAGGATCCCGTGCCGTTGTTGCGGCCTTAAGTGCCGTGTCGGGATTCAGCGGATCGTCAGGTTGACGCATCGGCGCCTCCCATGGGGGCAGAGCCACGGTTCATCCGGTGCCCGCCACCCGGCGAGACCGGCATGTCCAGCACTTCGCTCGCATGACAAACCATTCCACTTGCCCGAAACTGCCCCTTTTATGACGGCGCAACACATGGCGGGGGCCTGAGGTTCCTCGTCCGGGCGACTTTTTTGGGAACAATTGCCGTTATTGCCGGAACCGGCACCAACCGGCGTCGAACATGGCGGCGCGTCGGGCATGCGCGGCACGGGACCCGCCGGAACTGGCGAGCGGCCGGCACGTTCGGTCAGAGCCTCCAGCGGAGCCTTGTCCGATGTCCGAAGCCGTTTCCCGCAGGGACCTCGATCGCTACCGCGCGAAGCGCGACTTCAACCGCACCTCCGAGCCGGACGGCCGCAGCCCCCGTAAGGACGGCGGGGGCAGCTTCGTGGTCCAGAAGCATGCCGCTCGACGGCTCCACTGGGATTTCCGGCTCGAGTGGAACGGGGTGCTGCTGAGCTGGGCGGTGACGAAGGGACCCTCGCCCGATCCCTCGTCCCGTCGCCTCGCGGTCAGGACCGAGGATCATCCGCTCGACTATGCCGGCTTCGAAGGGACGATTCCGAAGGGCGAATACGGCGGCGGCACCGTGATGCTCTGGGATCGTGGCACCTGGACCCCCGTGGCCGATGTCGAGGAAGGCTTGCGCGAGGGGCGGCTGAAGTTCCGGCTGGAGGGCGAGCGCATGCGCGGGGGCTGGACGCTCGTGCGGATGAAGCCGCGAGCGGGGGAAAAGGCCGAAAACTGGCTGCTGATCAAGGAGCATGACGCGCATGAACGCGACGGTGCCGACCGGCTGGTCGAGGAGCATGTGACCTCCGTCGAGAGCGGCCGCCGCATGGAGGAGATTGCCGAGGGGCGCAGGCCGCGGAAGCGGACAGGCGCTCCGGCGCTGCCAGGCTTCCGCCCCTTGCAGCTCGCCCGGCTGGTCCCCGCTGCGCCGGAGGGAACGGACTGGCTTCACGAGACCAAGTTCGACGGCTATCGCTGCCTAGCCGCGGTCGCCGCGGGTCGCGTGCGGCTCTTCACCCGCTCCGGTCTCGACTGGACCGACAGGTTCGGCGCCCTCGTGCCGGATTTCGAGCGGCTGCCTGTCCGGTCCGCCCTCCTCGACGGCGAGGTGATCGCGCCGGATCCGAAGGGCGGCTCATTCTCGGATCTGCAGGCGCGGCTGAAGTCGGGGGCCCCGCTCGCCTTCATGGCGTTCGACCTGCTGGAGGCGGACGGCGAGGATCTGGCAGGCCTGCCACTTCTCGAACGGAAGGACCGGCTCGAGGCGCTGCTCGGATCCGGCGATGGCGCGATCCGCTTCTCGACACATATCCGCAGCCGCGGCCCCGAGATCCACCGCCGCATGTGTGCCGCGCAGGCGGAAGGGATCGTCTCGAAGAGAGTGGATGCGCCTTACGCCGGCAGCCGCAACGGAGACTGGCTCAAGGTCAAGTGCGACCAGCGGCAGGAGTTCGTGATCGTCGGCTGGAAGCCCTCCGACAAGCCGGGGCGGCCCTTCGCCTCGCTGGTGATGGGTAGTTTCGAGAACGGCCGGCTGACCCATCGCGGCGGCGTCGGCACCGGCTTCGACGCGCGGGTGTTCCGCGAACTGAAGCCGCTCCTCGGCGAACGCGCGCTTGCCTCGAGCCCGTTCGGCCACATCCCCGAGGGAGCCGAGGGCGCGCGATGGGTGCGGCCGGATCTCGTCGCCGAGGTGAAGTTCACCGAACTGACGGCAGAAGGACAGATCCGCCACGGAGTGTTCGCGGGCCTTCGCGGCGACAAGCCGGCGAAGGAAGTGAGGCTCGAGATGGCCGAACGGCCCGGCCGCAAGCCCGGATCGCAGCCGCAGCCAAAGAAGCCGCGACGTTTGCCGAACCGAAACGACGACACGCCGGAGGAGAGCATGGATCGGGCCGACGAGGTGCAGGTGGCGGGCATCCGCATCAGCCATCCCGACCGGAAGATCTACGCCCGGCCGGCGGTCACGAAGCGCGAGGTGGCCGAACATTACGAGGCGGTTGCGCCGCGCATGCTCGGCTTCCTCAGGGATCGGCCGGTATCGCTTCTGCGATGCCCGGACGGCATCGACGGCGAGTGCTTCTTCCAGAAGCACCGCACCCGCGGCATGCCCGCCGCAATCCGCAGCGTGAAGATCGACACGAAGTCCGGGGCCGAGGACTACATCACGCTTCCCGACGCCTCGGCGATCGTCGGGGCGGCACAGATGGGGGCGCTGGAATTCCACATCTGGGGATCGCGCAACCGAACGCTGGATCGGCCCGACCGGATGGTCTTCGACCTCGATCCCGACGAAGGCCTCGACTTCGCCCGCGTGCGCGAGGCTGCCGCGGAACTGCGGGGCCATCTCGAGGAGCTGGGCCTGCCCTCGGTTCCGATGCTGTCGGGCGGCAAGGGTGTGCATGTGATCGTGCCGCTGAAGCCCGCCGCCGAATGGGAGAGCGTGAAGCTCTTCTCGCGTGCGCTCGCCACCCATCTCTCCGAGACGGCACCGGATCGTTACACGGCCGCGATGGCCAAGGCCGGACGCAAGGGCCGGATCTTCATCGACTGGCTGAGGAACGACCGCGGCTCGACCGCCGTCGCCCCCTACAGCCTGCGCGCGCGTGAAGGCGCCACGGTGGCGACGCCGCTCGACTGGGACGAACTGGCGGAAGCCCGGTCCGCCGGAGACTGGACGATCCGCTCGATCCGGCAGCGCCTCGACCGCCCCTGCCCGTTGGCGCAGGCTTCGGCGCGGCCGGTGACGCTCGGGCGGCGGGTGATCGGGCGGCTGGAACGTCTGGTGACGACAGGAAGGGAGACGAGATGACCGAACTGACGACGGAGACGATCGAGGGACGGCTGATCGCGCAGCGCAAGGTTCTGGCGCGTCTGGTGGCTCTGGCAGGGAACGACCAGCTTGTCAGCTGGCTGGAGGAGCGGAGCGTGATGCAGGACAATCAGGAGGATCCGGGCGCCGTTCCCGCTCCGGGAGTGGGCATTGAGGTGGCGCTCGCCGACGAGATCCGCTGCATCCGCGACGAGGCCGCGCGTTTCCATGCCGGGATGGCGCCGGGCGGGGCCTGACGGAGGCGGCGCGGGCTCCGGCGGACGCTGGCCGACGTCGGTGCGGCTCCGCCCTGCCCGTTCCGGTCACATGCCGTCCGGTGAGCGGTCGAGAAGCGTCCGCCCCACCGGATCCCCCACCGGCATGATGTCGAACGCGATCACGTCGGGATCCTCGGTCAGTGCCGCGGCGAGACGGTCGAGGATCTGCTCCTTGCGGACATGGGTGGCGGTGGACATCCTCAGGCGCTCGGACGGGCGGCTGAGGCTTCGGCTGATGGGTCCGACCTCAAGGCCCTCGCTGCGCAGGAGTGATGCAAGCCGCTCGGCATCGAAGGACGATCCGATGGCCACGGTGACGCGCAGCCGGATTTCCGTCCGAACCGGCAGGAGCGAGAAGAAGAGGCGCAGGGCTGCCAGCACGACCAGAGTCGCAACGGTTCCGGTCAGGGCCAGCCAGTACATTCCGATGCCGTAGACGATCCCCAGCGCCGAGGTGATCCAGAGCGAGGCGGCCGTGGTCAGTCCGTGAACGGATGCGCCCTCGCGGAAGATCACGCCTGCGCCGAGGAAGCCGATCCCCGTCAGGATCCCATGCGCCATCCGCGCGGGGTCGGTCACGATCTGCGCGTCGGGAAAGACGGTCACGGTCCATTGCGCCTGCCGCGCGGCGGCAAGTGTCAGGATGGTCGCGGCGAAACAGACCAGCGCATGGGTCCTGAGCCCGGCCGGCTTGCCGCGGATCTCGCGGTCGAGCCCGATCAGGAAGCCCGTCACCAGGCTGCTGATGAGTGGAAGGCCGATGTCCTGCGCGAGCAGGTCTTGAAACAGGTCTGCCATGTCGTCCGTCGTGAAATTCGCCTGTCAACGTCGCCGAACCTGCGCACGTTCCGTCTCCGCGACCGACCTCCGCCGACCGCGGTAGAGGCGATGGAACCAACGGCCCACCATGCTTCTTGAGCGGCAGTCGACCGGAGCTTCCCCGATGAACAATTCCGCTGCCTTCCCGTCCCGTCGCCTGCCCAGGATCCTCGTGGCCGAGGACGACCTGGTCCTTGCCATGACCATCGTGGACGAGCTTGCAGCCTCGGGCTTCGAGACTGCGGGACCGGCAAGAACCGAATCCGAGGCGATGCGCCTCATCGCTCACCAGTCGGTGGATGCGGCACTTCTTGACATGCGTCTCAAGGACGGAACCTGCTTCACCCTCGCCCGGACGCTGGGAACGCGTCGCATCCCGTTCGCCTTCATGACCGGAGAGCCGCCGTCGACGATCCCGCAGGAGTTTGCCACCGTCGAGGTCCTGCAGAAACCGGTGACGTCCGTGCTCATCTCGACGCTGCTGGAAAAGCTCTTGCAGGGCAGCTGAGCCGCCCAAGGGGCCATCGCGGTGCGAGCAGAAGCTGCTCCGGGGCGCCAGCGGCGAGGCTCGCACCCTGCGGCGCAGCGCCCCGAGGCCTTTGCCGAACCACACGAGGCCTTTGCCGAACCACGTTCCTGAAGGGCCTTCCACGCACACCAAAGGCCCTGCGATCGTCGCAGGGCCCGGCTACTCGTACTCGGTTACTGATATTCTTCTTCACTCATACGCGGCCGATGGGCCGGTCACTCTCACAGGAGGGGCTTGCACCCCGAAGTCGTCAGCGCAGGCCGAGGAAGGAAAGAATGGCGATGACGATGACGACGAGGCCCACGATGTAGATGATGCTGTTCACGGTAAGCTCCTTGATGAATTGACGAGAGGCTCGATCAGACGGGCAAGGTGGGCGGTACTCCCGGCCCTTCGCCCGGAAGATCCGGCTCGGTGGGCGGCACGTCCGGGCTTTCTCCCGGTCCGGGCAGCGGTCCGGGCGTCACGTCCGGGTCAGGATCCGCCGGAGGCGTGGGTATGGGCCCCGGAGGCCGGGCTGGTGACGTCATGAGATGTCCTCTGCGGCTGTTCCGGGAGGACCTGGCTGATCCGCATCCTCCCCCTCGGCCCCTCAATGCAGAGGCGGCCGGGCTGGTTCCCTCTGCCGATCACTCCGAAGTGAAGGTCCGCCCGCGCCCCGTCGGCCGCTGCCGCTTCGGACGGCGGGCTCGGCCTCGCGCGGAAATGCGTCCCGCGGACGTCTTCACGGCCGTTCAGCGGCACACGCATGCTCTGGCTGTTTTCGGCTGTTCAGCGCCCCACGGACGCTCTGGCTTTGCGTTGCGCGCGTGGGCGCGCCGCGCCGCGCCGGCGGTGTCAGGCACAGTCAGGCCCAGGATCCACGTCACCCGGCGATGCTGGAACATTCATCCGCAGCGCCCGTTGCATGGGCCGTCTGAAAACACCGAAGGCTCTGTGCCTTCCAGTGAAGCTCGATGGAGGATCAGACATGGCACAGTCGAAATTCGAAACCGACAATCGCGGTTGGAGCGAAGACCGGGACACGCAGCGCTACGCGGGGGACCGCTATCGCGAGGACCGGGACGAAGGCTATCGCGACCGGGGCGGCATGCGCGCCAGTCGCGACGAACGTGAACGCTACCGCGACCGGTTCGATGCACGCTATCAGGATCGCGGCCAGGAGGATGACGGCTCCGGCTCACGCGATCGCGGCCCCGCGAGCCGGGGGATGGACGCAGCAAGCGGCTACGGCTTCGGAGCTGCAGGCTTCGATCCCCGCGACCGTGACGCGCATCGCGGCGGCTACGGCGCGCAGGAGCGCGACTATGGCCGAGGCTATGACCCCTACTCCGAGCGTCGTCCTCAGGACGAGCAGTCGTGGAGCTACGGACGCCAGTCAGGTCGCGGTTGGGACCAGCGCGGACGCGGTCATGGCGAGCGCTTCGGTCACCCGTCGGACGAGCGCGGCTTCATGGAGCGCGCCGCGGACGAAGTCCGCTCCTGGATGGGAGATGACGACGCGAGCCGGCGGCGGGAGGCCGACCACCGCGGCAAGGGCCCGCGCGGCTACCAGCGCTCGGACGAGCGGATTCACGACGACGTCAACGACCGACTGAGCGAGGATCCCCGTCTCGACGCCTCCGACATCGAGGTCTCGGTCGCGAGCGGCGAAGTCACGCTGAGCGGCCAGGTCTCGTCGAAGATGGAGAAGCGCCGCGCCGAGGATTGCACCGACTCCGTCTCGGGCGTCCGGCATGTGCAGAACAACCTGCGTGTGCGCGACGGCACGGGCGCTTCGGGTTCCGGCGGCAGCACGTTCGGAGCCGGCTCTAGCGGCGGATCGGATACGGACAGCGGCGGCGGCAGCTTCGGCAGCGGCTCGCAGAACACTCAGGCCTGAGCGGCGGGCGGCCCTCGCGGCCGCCCTCCCCGCCGAGACCACGAGAGAGAGAAAGGATCAGATATGAACGTTTTCCGGTTACCCTTGATCGCGGGCCTGGCCGGCCTTCTGGCCAGTGCCGCCGCAGCGCAGACGACGACCGCGCAGGGCACGACCATGGGACGCGACTGGGATGCGCCCATGGTCGACACCTTCTTCAACCCTGGTGGCTCGATGACCATGAGGACCGAGGCGGAAGTCCGCTCCAGCTGGGACTCGCTCTCCGAGGAGCAGAAGAGCCAAGTCCGCGACGATTGCGCCTCCTTCGGGACCGCGGGTGTCGGGACCGATGCAGCGGGCACTTCGGGCGGGACCTCTGCCGGCACCGTGCCGGCCGAAGGGTCCGCGAGCGGCGGCGCGACAAGCCCGATCGGTCAGCCCACCGGCGAGGAGGCGGCCGGTTCCGGCACGCTGCCCGCGGACGACACGACGGGCCATCCCGACACGAAGGTGAGCAACGTCGGCGAGAGCGACGCGACCACGCAGGACACCGGCACGACGGCCGGCCCCGGCACCTCGGAAGAGCGGGTGACGGCCGCCGAGCAGGCGATGACCGGCAGCCCGTCCGACGCCGGAACCGGCGCCACGACCAATCCGGCGGCGGGCGGAGCCACCGTCGGAACGGGCGAGGCGAGCATGAACGCCACGAATACCTCGAGCACCGAGGCAGCATCCGAGTCCGGATCCGATGACACGCCCGGCACGCGCGAGTTCGACTCGGCGGCCGTATCCCTCACCTCCTGGACGCAGATCTGCCAGATGGTGGAGACCTTCTGACGTCGCGACATTCCGCGCGATCCGGCAGCGGCGCACCTTCGGGCGCGCCGCTTTTTTCATCACCTGACGCAATCCGCCTGAAAGATGGCCTCCATCCGCCACGGCTCGTTGAGCAGACGCATGACATGCGCGACAGAAAGCCTGTGGGGACGCCGCCGCCGACGGTCCTGAACGAGGTCGGAAGCCCGGCAGTCCCCACGCGATCCAGGCATCTTGTTCCCTCACATCCCAGCGATGATCGGGGGCTGGCAATTTTCCGCTCATCAAATCGCGCTGATTGGGCGATAATTCGCCTGATGGCATGACCGCCCGCATTCGGGTTTTGCCGTGCGAAACCAACCCTCTTCCGACCCGTTGGATTACCAGCAGGCCTTAACGGCTCTGTCCAATTAGTCTTTAAAGGCGAAAGGATCGCAACATGAAGAAAGTCATTGCCCTCTCGGCGCTTCTGGCTTCGACAACCGCTTACACGGCTCTGGCTCAGGATACCGCAACGCCCGATGCCACGACGCCGCCCGCAACGACGGACACCACGACTCCGCCCGCCACCGGCACCGACATGGCGACCCCGCCGGCCGAAGGTTCGGACATGACGCCGACCACTGACGGCACGACCGGCACCGGAATGACCGGCACCGATACCGAGGCGGATACCGGCATGACCGGCACTGACACCGGCATGACCGGAACGGATACCGGGATGGCGACCGACGGCGCTGCCGGTGGCATGCAGGTTCCCGAAGGCTTCACGATGTACTCGGGCGAGCCGATGACCGCCGAGGACCTTCAGGATGCGGCCGTCTACTCGATGAACGACGAATCCGTCAGCGGTATCTCGGACTTCGTGCTGGCCGAGGACGGCAAGATCGAACAGGTGATCTTCGACGTCGGCGGTTTCCTTGGGATCGGCGCGCGCAATGTCGCGGTCCCGTTCGAGGATCTGCAGATCTACACCAACGCGGATCAGAGCGAAGTGCGCGTCTATCTTCCGATGTCGCGCGAGGAGCTCGAGGCGCTGCCCGAATACACGGCGACCGAATAATCCCATCCGCAGGATCTACACGAGGCGCGCGGGGCAACCCGCGCGCCTTTCGCTTGCGCATGTGGCGGCTTCGGATCGTGAACATGCGGAACGGCAAGTTCCGGACTTCGGAGAAGGAGCATGGCCACCTGCCCCATCTCGACTGCACCCGCTCGACCCTTCGCTGCACGGGCGCGCGGTGCCCTCCTCCTCGCTGCATGAGTTTCTTGCCCGCGATCCGACCTTCAACCCGGTCGAGGCGCGACACGCGCGAGACCGCCGGATCGGGAGTCAGCCACGAACCCTTCGCACCTGCGGCGAAGATGATGAAGCTGCTGGAACCCACGGGCGACCGGTCCCGTTGCCAAGGTGACATCGCCTGCCAAGGAGCCGGAACTTGATCGCAACCCTTACCGCCATCGTCCTCGCCCTCGCCGGGCTCGGCCTTCTGATCCCGGGGGCCTGGCTCGCCGCGCTGGGAGGAAGCTGGTTCTACCTCGCCGCCGGCCTCGTCATGCTCGTTTCGGCCTGGCAGGTGTTCCGACGCTCTTCGGCCGCGGAATGGACCTACGGGGCGCTGATCCTCGGCGCGCTCGTCTGGTCGATCTGGGAGGTGGGGTTCGACTGGTGGCAGCTCATTCCCCGAGGCGGCGTCATCGTGCTTCTCGGTATATGGCTCTACCTGCCTTTCATGCGCCGACAGCTCACGACCGACGACGGTCGCCCGGCTCCGGGCCTGCCTCTGGCGCTGCCGCTTCTTGCGGCCATCGGCGTGGCCATCTGGTCATGGACCGGCGACGAGGCGGGACATGACGGACGCCTCACGACCGAAGTGGTCGATCCCGAACCCGATCTCGGCCCTGCAGTTCCCCCGGGCGAATGGCATCAGTACGGCCGCACGCAGCTGGGCCAGCGCTACTCGCCGCTCGAGCAGATCAACGTCCAGAACGTGGCGGAACTGGAGCAGGTGTGGGAATTCCAGACCGGCGACGTGAAGCTTCCGCAGGACGTCACCGAGACCACTTATCAGGTGACGCCGCTCAAGATCGGGGACAGGCTCTACATCTGCACCCCTCACGACCTTGCCATCGCACTGGATGCGGCGACCGGGAAAGAAGCCTGGCGCTTCGACGCGAACTCCGGGCTCGAGCCCGACCGCCAGCACCAGACCTGCCGCGGCGTCACCTACTGGAAGGATTCGAACCGGACGGAGGGCGAGCTCTGCGCCGCACGCGTCTACCTGCCCACGGCAGACGCGCGGCTGATCGCGCTCGACGCACTTTCGGGAGAGGTCTGCACCTTCTTCGCCGAGAACGGCACCCTGCATCTCGAACACGGGATGCCCTTCAAGCCCGAGGGCTTCTATTACTCGACCTCGCCCCCGGTTGCCGTGGACGGACGCATCATCATCGGCGGCGCGGTCAACGACAACTTCTCGATCCGGTCGCAGTCCGGCGTGATCAGGGCCTTCGACGCCAACACGGGCGCGCTTCTGTGGAACTGGGACAGCGGCAACCCGGACAACACCGCACCGATCGACTGGATGAGCGGCGAGACCTACACCGCGAATTCGCCGAACTCGTGGTCGGTCTTCTCGGTCGACGAGCAGCGCGGGCTTGTCTACATCCCGCTCGGCAACCAGGTGCCGGATCAGCTGGGGATGGGACGATCCCCGGCGGTCGAGGAACATTCCTCGTCGGTCGTGGCACTGGACGTGAGGACCGGCCGCAAGGCCTGGGTGTTCCAGACCGTGCACCACGATCTGTGGGACATGGACGTGCCCGCGCAGCCGGTGCTTCTGGATCTCGACGTCGGGGGCGAGACCGTCCCCGCGCTCGTCCAGCCCACCAAGCAAGGCGACATCTACGTGCTGAACCGCGAGACGGGCGAGCCCATCCTGCCGGTGTCACAGGAGCCGGCCCCGCAGGAGGGCGCCTTGCCCGAGGAGACACCGGCACCGGAGCAGCCCGTATCCGCGCTCAGCTTCTCGCCCGACGCCCTGCGCGAGAGGGACATGTGGGGCGTGACGATCTACGACCAGCTGGCCTGCCGGATCCAGTATCACCGTCTGAACTACGAGGGCCGCTACACGCCCCCCTCTCTCAACGGCACCATCGTCTATCCGGGCAATTTCGGCACCTTCAACTGGGGATCGGTGGCGGTGGATCCGGAGCGGATGGTGATGTTCGGGATGCCCACCTACCTGCCCTTCACCGTCCGTCTCGTGCCGGCCGAGGACATCCCTCCGCCCGGTGCGGACGAGACGGCAAGCGAGCAGGGCCTGAACCGCAACGACGGCGCTCCCTACGGCGTCTTCATGGGTCCCTTCCTCGGGCCGCTCAAGGTGCCCTGCTCGGCCCCGCCGTGGGGCTACGTTGCCGGCGCCGACCTGCGCAGCGGCGAGATCGCCTGGATGCACAGGAACGGCACGGTGCGCGACATGACGCCCCTGCCCCTGCCCCTCAAGCTCGGCGTGCCGGGGATCGGGGGACCGATCATCACGAAGGGCGGAGTGGCCTTCCTCGGCGCGGCGGTCGACGATTACTTCCGGGCCTATGACCTGACGACCGGCGAGCAGCTCTGGCAGGCGCGACTGCCTGCGGGTGGCCAGTCGACGCCGATGTCCTACGAGCAGGACGGCAGGCAGTATGTCGTGATCGTGGCGGGAGGTCACGGATCCGTCGGCACGAAACCGGGCGACTACGTCATCGCCTATGCACTGCCGGATTGAACCGGGGGTCGGACGGCGACGGTCAGCGGCGCGAACCGCCGTCGTCGCCGGTCATGGACACGGGGTCAGGCCGGAAGCTGCGCCTTCCATTGTGAACCTTTGGGTCCCTCGTGATTGCTTGCCAGCGCGAGCCGGCACTACGCTCGGTGCGGAAAGTGACAGTTCAGCGTCATCCTTTGCCGGCGAGGCGGCAACGGACTCGGTGAACCCGCAGGCTCAGAGCGCGATCGCCACGATCACCACCAGAACCATCACCGCGCCGAAGATGAGGATCGGCCGGAGACCTCTGCGGGTCTGGTTCCCGGCCAGTTCGCCCACGGTCCGAGGCCGTGCGGAGGCGTTGGACGAATTCTCCACGTTCCGCGTCTCCATCTCCCGCGCATGAGCGATCTGATCGGGCGTGGGCGAGGTACCCGCAGCCTCGTCATCAGTCCCGAGGGGCGCGGCCGCCGGGTCCATGAACGGGACCTTGTCCCCGGTTCCGCCACGGTCGATGTCATGGCGGAGGCGGGCGGTCGTTTCGCCCCGCGACGACTGCCGCGACTGCGCGCCATCGCGCGCCGGGCGGTCGGACCTTTGCTGGACCATCGGAAGCTCCTGTTGTTTTTCTCGACGCGGAACCGGCACGTCGGGCCGTTGTTCCAGCACGGCCGCGAGGCTGAACCTTCGCGAGGTCGCAGAGCGCGCGCAGCCGAAGCCTGCGACGCGCGGCCCGCGTCGAGGCTGGTCATCGTCGCGAAGGGCGCCTCCGGCACGGTGGACCAGCGAGGCCATCGCTTGACCTGTCGGCGCAGCGCGGCCCGCCGTCGGGCTTCCGAAACGCGCCCGGTCGGTGCTCGCTGCCGGTCGGGAACCTTGCCCGTATCCGCAGGTTGACCGCCGATTGCCGGCCTGCGCCGGCGCAGCCTGAAGGAGCCGTGCATGTCCGCATCCGAAAAGGACCTCGAGAAGCAGAAGCGCCGTCACCGGGGTCCGCTGATCGGCATTGCCGTCGTTCTCGTCTTCGCCCTTGGCTACCTGATCTGGTGGTTGGGATACGAAGCGGTCGAAGGCAACGCGCCAAGGGACGCGGACGTGCTGATCGACGGTCGCTCCGGAGAGACGGAAGCGGATCCGGCACGCGGCAGCGTCGGCGACGGTCCCGTAGGCGCCGACAACGCGCCCGCTCCTCCCACGACGGCCCCGGCCGACTGATTTCTTCCGGATCGCACAAGATGGGCCGGTCGCCTTGGACGGTGGCCGGCACTTTCCGTTCTGGAGGGCGCGGTCAGTCAGGATGCGGGGACGACCCCTCACCGGAGTCGCGCGCAAGGCAGCACCCGAGCACGCGCCAGCGGCTCCGACACTCTCGGACAGCTGGTGCCTGTCGTCGCTTCTGGCATGATGGCTCCCGCTCGCGCGAGGAAATGTTCGCTTCGCTCGCCAAGCGCGCAAAATCGAAAATCCTCATTGACAAAACGCCGCAGGTCGGGCTCCCTCCGAGGACGGACGGAGGACAGCAAGTGACCATGCGCGGGACTGGCACGGAGCCGGTCGATCTCTTCATCATCGGGGGCGGGATCAACGGCTGCGGCATAGCCCGCGACGCCGCGGGCCGCGGGCTGCGCGTCACCCTCGCCGAGATGGGGGATCTGGCGCAGGCGACGTCCTCTGCTTCCACAAAGCTCTTCCACGGCGGGCTGCGCTACCTCGAGTATTTCGAGTTCCGCCTCGTGCGCGAGGCGCTGGAAGAGCGCGAGACGCTGCTCGTAGCCATGCCGCACATCTCCTGGCCCATGCGCTTCGTCCTGCCCTGGCAGCCCGAGATGCGGTTCGCGGGCGACACGCCCACGGCAAGGATCCTCGGGCGCCTCATGCCCTGGATGAAGGGGCGCCGGCCCGCCTGGCTCATCCGCCTCGCGCTCGAGACCTACGACCGCCTCGGCGGCCGCCGGATCCTACCGCCGGCACGGCCCGTCGATCTGACCAAGGATCCGGCCGGGGCACCGCTTAAGCCGCGCTTCACCCGCGGCTGGGAGTATTCCGACTGCTGGGTCGAGGACTCCCGTCTAGTGGTGCTGAACGCGCGCGACGCCGAGCGCAGGGGGGCCACGATCCTGACCCGGACCGAGGTGGTCTCGGCCGAGCGGCAGGGCGATCTCTGGCGCGTGACGACGGAAGGCCGCGAAGGTCGCCGCGAGCATCTCGCCCGTGCGCTGGTCAATGCCGGTGGACCCTGGGTGGCGCGCATCATCCGCGAAAAGCTCCACCTGCCCACGCGCGAGAACGTGCGCCTCGTCCGTGGCAGCCACATGGTCACCCGGCGGCTCTTCGATCACGACCGCTGCTACTTCTTCCAGGGCAAGGACGGGCGGATCATCTTCGCCATTCCCTACGAGACGGATTTCACCCTGATCGGCACCACGGACCAGGATCACCGGGGGGCGCCTGACGAGGCGCGCTGCACGCCCGAGGAGCAGGACTATCTCTGCGCCTTCGCCTCGGACTACTTCGCCCGCCCCGTGACGCGGGACGACATCGTCTGGACCTATTCCGGCGTCCGGCCCCTGCACGACGACGGGGCACACTCGGCCACGGCCGCAACGCGGGATTACGTGCTGTCGATCGACCGGCAGGGGGCGCCGCTGCTGAATGTCTTCGGCGGAAAGATCACGACCTACAGGCGGCTCGCGGAAAGCGCGATGACGAAGCTTGCGCCCTTCTTCCCGGAGGCCGGCGGCTCCTGGACCGCGGGGGTGGCCCTGCCGGGCGGCGATTTTCCGTGGGACGGGGCATCGGCGCTGGCCGAGGGGCTGCTGCGCGACTTCCCGTTCCTCACCGACCGCTGGGCCATGCGGCTCGTCCGCGCCTATGGGACCGATGCGCGGAATCTGCTCGGATTGGCGCGCAACGCGCTTGATCTCGGGCAGGACTTCGGTGCTACGCTGACCGAAGCCGAGGTGCGCTGGCTGATGCGGCACGAATACGCGCTGAGGGCCGAGGATGTGGTCTGGCGGCGCAGCAAGCTCGGCCTCCGGATGTCGGCAGAGGAAATCGCGGCGCTGGACGGCTGGATGAGGGACGTGTCCGGCGCGGCCGGCGCGCAGGCCGCGGGGTTGGCCGGGGCGAGCTGACGCAGGCCGCGCGCCGGTGACGGGCGCGGCGGCCAGAGGCGGAGGCCGGGTAACCACCCGGCCGGACAGGTCGGGGGCGGACAAGCGAGAGCCGGTCCGGCATCGTCGCCGAAGGACCGCCCGAGGAGGGGCGGCCCGGAGGGGCAGAAGATCCGGCGGCAGCCGGCGGGGAAGTCAGGGGGGAGAATGACGCTGGAGTTCCAGAGGGTTTCGCGCGCGGTCAGCGGACGGATGCACATCCATCCGACGGATCTCGTGCTGGAAGGCGGCACGATGAACGTGCTGCTCGGCCCTACGCTTGCGGGCAAGACCAGCCTCATGCGGCTGATGGCCGGCCTCGACCTGCCCAGTTCGGGGCGCATCCTCTGGGACGGACGCGACGTGACCGGCGTCCGGGTGCAGGACCGCCGCGTCGCCATGGTCTACCAGCAGTTCATCAACTACCCCTCGATGAGCGTCTACGAGAACATCGCCTCGCCTCTGCGGCTGATGGGCCGCGCAAGGGCCGAGATCGACCGCGAGGTGCGCGCGGTGGCCGAGATGCTGAAGCTGACGCCCATGCTGAAGCGCCGGCCGCTGGAACTGTCGGGCGGCCAGCAGCAGCGCTGCGCGCTGGCGCGGGCGCTGGTCAAGGGCGCGGGTCTCGTGCTGCTGGACGAACCGCTGGCCAACCTCGACTACAAGCTGCGCGAGGAACTGCGGCTCGAGATCCCGAGGATCTTCGAGGCCTCGGGCGCGATCTTCGTCTATGCCACGACCGAGCCCGAGGAGGCGCTGCTGCTCGGGGGCAACACGGCGACCCTCTGGGAGGGGCGCGTGACGCAGTTCGGGCCGACGCCGCAGGTCTATCGGCGGCCGGTGGATGCCACGACGGCGAGGGTCTTCTCGGATCCCCCGATGAACTTCCTGCCGGTCACCAAGTCCGGGCACCGGCTGAACTTCGGCCACCTGGCCAATGCCCCGGCCGAGGGGGGCTTCGCGCAGCTTCCCGACGGCGACTACCGGGCGGGGTTCCGGGCGAACCACCTCGCGCTGAACCGTCATTCGGGCAGCGCGGTGGACTTCACCTGCCGGATCGTCGCGACCGAGATCACCGGCTCCGAGACCTTCCTGCATCTCGCGCACGGGCCGGACCGGTGGGTGGGTCTGGTGCCCGGCGTGCACGAGATCGCCGCGGGGAGCGAGGTGTCGGTCTGGCTCGATCCGGCGCATGTCTACCTCTTCGATGCCGAAGGCGCGCTGGCCGCCCCCGCGGCCTATGCGCTCGCGGCCTGAGGAGGCACGGATGGCACGCATCACCCTCTCGAACCTCGCCCACAGCTACCTGCCGAAGCCGCGGGGCGAGGACGACTTCGCGCTGAAGGAAATGGACCACGTCTGGCAGGACGGCGGCGCCTATGCGCTGCTCGGCGCCTCGGGTTGCGGCAAGACCACGCTTCTGAACATCATCTCGGGCCTCCTGCGCCCGAGCCGCGGGCGCGTGCTCTTCGGCGAGACCGACGTGACGCGTTCCCCGACGGCCGCGCGCAACATCGCGCAGGTGTTCCAGTTCCCGGTGGTCTACGACACGATGACCGTGCGCGAGAACCTGGCCTTCCCGCTCAGGAACCGCGGACGCGACGCGGCCTATGTCGAGGCGCGCGTGGGCCAGATCGCCCGGATGATCGGGATGGAAGGCGCGCTCGATACCCGCGCGCGCGGGCTGACCGCCGATGCGAAGCAGAAGATCAGCCTCGGACGCGGCATGGTGCGCGAGGACGTGAACGCGATCCTCTTCGACGAGCCGCTGACCGTGATCGACCCGCACATGAAATGGGAACTCAGGACGCAGCTGAAGCAGCTTCACCGCGAGTTCGGTCACACGATGATCTACGTCACCCACGACCAGACCGAGGCTCTGACCTTCGCGGACCGCGTCGTGGTGATGCACGAGGGGCGTGTCGTCCAGACCGGCACGCCCGAGGAACTCTTCGAGACGCCCGAGCACACCTTCGTCGGCTATTTCATCGGCTCGCCCGGGATGAACCTCTTCGAGGCCGAGGTTGATGGCATGGTCGCGCGCGTCATGGGGCATCCTGTCCCGCTTGGCGCCGCCTACCCCGCCACCGGCGGGCGGGTACAGATCGGCATCCGGCCCGAATTCGTCTCGCTGGCCGACGAGGGCCTGCCGGCCACCATCACCCGCGTCGAGGACGTGGGCCGCCACCGCATCCTGCGGGGTGAGGCCTTCGGGCAGCCGGTCAATCTCCTGCTGCCCGAGGACAGGCCCGCGGCCACGGGGCCGGCCTTCCTGCAACTCGCCCCCGAGAAGATCAACGTCTATGCGGACGACTGGCGCGTGCTGCCCGTCGGCGCCCGGAGGGCTGCGTGATGGAGAAGACCTGGAACAACCGCGCCTGGTTCCTCGTCCTGCCGGTGCTGGTGCTGGTGGCCTTCTCGGCGGTCATTCCACTGATGACGGTGGTCAACTATTCCGTTCAGGACACGTTCGGGCGCAACGAGTTCTTCTGGGCCGGCCTCGAGTGGTTCGAGGATACGGTGACCTCGGACCGCATCCATGCGGCCCTCGGCCGGCAGGTACTCTTCACCGCGATCATCCTCGCCATCGAGGTGCCGCTCGGCATCTTCGTCGCGCTCAACATGCCCAAGAAGGGTTTCTGGTCGAGCCTCTGCCTCATCCTGATGGCGATGCCGCTGCTCATTCCCTTCAACGTCGTGGGCACGATCTGGCAGATCTTCGGCCGGGTGGACATCGGTCTGCTCGGGCGGACGCTGACGGCGCTGGGGGTGGACTACAACTACACGAACGACTGGCTCGACGCCTGGGCCACGGTGATCGTGATGGACGTCTGGCACTGGACCTCGCTGGTGGCGCTGCTCTGCTATGCCGGGCTCCAGTCCATCCCCGAAGCCTATTATCAGGCCGCCAAGATCGACCAGGCCAGCCGCTGGGCCGTGTTCCGCTACATCGAGCTGCCCAAGATGCGGGGCGTGCTGCTGATCGCGGTGCTGCTGCGCTTCATGGACAGCTTCATGATCTACACCGAGCCCTTCGTGGTGACCGGCGGCGGACCCGGCAACTCGACCACCTTCCTGTCGATCGACCTCGTGAAGATGGCGATCGGCCAGTTCGACCTCGGCCCGGCCGCCGCCTTCTCGATCATCTACTTCCTCGTCATCCTGCTGATCTCGTGGGTGTTCTATACCGTCATGACCAATCTCGACCGCGAGGACCGCCAATGACGCCCTTCGCTGCCATTGATCCCGCCGTCCGGTGCGGCGCGCATCCGCCCTCGCCGCGCGCCGGTCGAACGGCCGCCGCGGCGGAATGGCACCGGACTGCGACAGGGTCGCACGCTCACGGCCGCACGACAGGGCGCGACTTAGGACAGGGAGTGCGGCCATGAAGCGCCCCGGATCCGCGCTCGTGATGGTGCTCTACCTGCTCTTCCTGATGGTGCCGGTCTACTGGCTGGTCAACATGAGCCTGAAGACCAATGTCGAGATCACGCGCAGCTTCACGCTCTGGCCGCACGACCTGACCTTCGGGAACTACCGGACGATCCTCACCGACCCGTCCTGGTACATGGGCTATGTCAACTCGCTGATCTACGTGGTCATGAACACGGTGATCTCGATCACGGTCGCCCTGCCCGCGGCCTATGCCTTCTCGCGCTACCGCTTCCTCGGCGACAAGCACCTGTTCTTCTGGCTGCTCACGAACCGCATGGCGCCGCCCGCGGTCTTCGCCCTGCCCTTCTTCCAGCTCTATTCCTCGGTGGGCCTGTTCGACACCCACATCGCCGTCGCGCTGGCGCATTGCCTCTTCAACGTGCCGCTCGCGGTCTGGATCCTCGAGGGGTTCATGTCGGGCGTGCCGAAGGAGATCGACGAGACCGCCTATATCGACGGCTATTCCTTCCCGCGCTTCTTCGTGAAGATCTTCATGCCGCTGATCGCGAGCGGCGTCGGGGTGGCTGCGTTCTTCTGCTTCATGTTCTCCTGGGTCGAACTGCTGCTGAGCCGCACGCTGACCTCGGTCAATGCCAAGCCCATCGCGGCCACGATGACGCGCACCGTCTCGGCCTCGGGCCTCGACTGGGGAGTGCTTGCCGCGGCCGGGGTGTTGACGCTGATCCCCGGCGGGCTCGTGATCTGGTTCGTGCGCAACTACATCGCCAAGGGCTTCGCCCTGGGGAGGGTGTGACATGGCCTGGATGGCATGGACCTGGCCCACGGCCGCCTTCTTCGGCGCCATCGCGGCGCTCCTGATCCTGATGACGGCGCTGGCCCTCCTGCGGCCCGAGACGCCGCGGCGGGGGATCCTCACCATCGAGACGACGCGCGGCGACCGTCTCTTCATCACGCTTCTCGGGTCGGCCTTCCTCTGTCTGGGCTGGCTCTTCTTCTTCGGCGCACCGCTCTGGGGCGCGCTGATCCTGTGCCTGATCTACGCCGCGGCCGTGTTCCGCTGGGTCTAGGCAGGCGCAATCCACAACCAGAGTCTTTGGGAGGAGACTGAACATGAGATACGGAAAGACAGCCACGGCGATGGCGCTCGCGCTGATGGCGCTCGGCGCCCCGCCGGCGCAGGCGGACATGGAGGCGGCGGCACAGTTCCTCGATGCCGAGATCGGCGACATGTCCACGCTCTCGCGCGAGGAACAGGAGGCCGAGATGCAGTGGTTCATCGACGCCGCCGCGCCGATGGCCGGAATGGACATCAAGGTGGTCTCCGAGACCATCACCACGCATGAATACGAAGCCAAGGTGCTCGCCCCGGCCTTCTCGAAGATCACCGGCATCAACGTCACCCACGACCTGATCGGCGAGGGCGACGTGGTGGAAAAGCTGCAGACGCAGATGCAGTCGGGCGAGAACATCTACGACGCCTACATCAACGACAGCGACCTGATCGGCACCCACTGGCGCTACCAGCAGGCCCGCAGCCTGACCGAGTGGATGGAGGGCGAGGGCAAGGATGTCACCAACCCGAACCTCGACCTGCCCGACTTCATCGGGCTGAAGTTCACCACCGGCCCCGACGGGCAGGTCTACCAGCTGCCCGACCAGCAGTTCGCGAACCTCTACTGGTTCCGCTACGACTGGTTCAACGACGAGAAGACGAAGGCCGACTTCAAGGAGAAGTACGGCTACGACCTCGGCGTGCCGGTCAACTGGTCGGCCTACGAGGACATCGCCGAGTTCTTCACCGGCCGCGACATGAGCTACATGGGCGGGCCCGCGAGCGTCTATGGCAACATGGACTACGGCAAGAAGGACCCGAGCCTCGGCTGGCGCTTCACCGATGCCTGGATGTCGATGGCCGGCATGGGCGACAAGGGCGAACCGAACGGCCTGCCCGTCGACGAATGGGGCATCCGCGTCAACGAGAACTCGCAGCCCGTGGGCTCCTGCGTGACCCGCGGCGGGGCCACCAACGACGCGGCGGCGGTCTATGCGATCACCAAGTACATCGACTGGCTGAAGAACTACACGCCGCCCGCGGCCGCGGGCATGACCTTCTCGGAGGCGGGGCCGGTGCCGGCGCAGGGCGACATCGCCCAGCAGATGTTCTGGTACACCGCCTTCACCGCCGACATGGTGGGCGACGGCGCCAAGGCCGTGCTGAACGAGGACGGCACGCCCAAGTGGCGCATGGCCCCCTCGCCGCACGGCGCCTACTGGGAGGAGGGCATGAAGGTCGGCTATCAGGACGCGGGCTCCTGGACGCTGATGAAGTCCACGCCGGTCGATCGCGCCAAGGCGGCCTGGCTCTATGCGCAGTTCGTGACCTCGAAGACGGTCGACGTGAAGAAGTCCCACGTCGGGCTCACCTTCATCCGCGAATCCACGATCCAGCACGAGAGCTTCACCGAGCGCGCGCCGAAGCTCGGCGGTCTGGTCGAGTTCTACCGCTCGCCCGCGCGCGTCCAGTGGTCGCCCACGGGCACCAACATCCCGGACTATCCGAAGCTCGCGCAGCTCTGGTGGCAGAACATCGGCGACGCCTCCTCGGGCGCGAAGTCGCCGCAGGAGGCGCTGGACGCGCTCTGCGAGCAGCAGGAACGGGTGCTCGAGCGGCTCGAGCGCGCGGGCGTGCAGGGCGACCTCGGTCCGAAGATGAACGAGGAGCAGGACGCGCAATACTGGCTGGACCAGCCGGGTTCGCCGGTGGCCAAGCTCGAGAACGAGGATCCCCAGCCCGAGACGGTCAGCTATGATGAGCTGATCAAATCCTGGCAGCAGTGACCCCAGAGGCGGGGCGGGCGTCGTGCCTGCCCCGCGCCTTTCCTCCCCGGTGCTTGCCGTTGCGGCCCGTTGGCAGCACCATCGGGCACATTTCGGCAGACGAACCGGGAAGACAGACATGAGCCACATCCTCGCCATCGATCAGGGCACCACCTCGTCGCGCGCGATCGTCTTCGACCAGTCACTGTCGCTGAAGGCGATGGCGCAGGAGGAATTCCCCCAGATCTACCCCCGGCCCGGCTGGGTGGAGCACGATCCCTCCGACCTCTGGTCGAGCGTCGCGGCGACGGCGCGCGCGGCGGTGGAGCGGGCCGAGATCGACGGCAGCCTTTCCGCCATCGGCATCACCAACCAACGCGAGACCGTCGTGATCTGGGAGCGCGCCACCGGGCACCCGATCCACAACGCGATTGTCTGGCAGGACCGCCGCACTGCCGACCTCTGCCAGGATCTCGGCGCCGCGGGTCACGAGGGCATGATCACGCAGCGCACCGGCCTGCTGCTCGATCCCTATTTCTCGGCCACCAAGGTCAAGTGGCTGCTCGATCACGTCGAGGGCGCACGCGAGCGGGCGCGGAGGGGCGATCTTCTGTTCGGCACGGTCGACAGTTTCCTCATCTGGAAGCTCACCGGCGGACGCGCCCATGTGACCGATGCCACCAATGCCGCGCGCACGATGCTCTTCGACATCGGCCGCGGCGTCTGGGACGAGGAGATCTGCGGGCTCCTCGACATCCCCATGGCGATGCTGCCCGAGGTCATGGATTGCGCGGCACCCTTCGGGATGACCCGCGCCGATCTCTTCGGCCGCGAGATCCCCATCCTCGGCGTCGCGGGAGACCAGCAGGCCGCCACCTGCGGGCAGGCCTGCTTCCACCCCGGCATGATGAAATCGACCTATGGCACCGGCTGCTTCGCGCTCCTGAACACGGGTGAGGAACGGGTGACGAGCCGGTCGCGGCTTCTCACGACCATCGCCTACCAGCTGGGCGGCAAGCGGACCTATGCGCTGGAAGGCTCCATCTTCATCGCCGGGGCGGTCGTCCAGTGGCTGCGCGACGGCCTCAGGATCATCCGCGAGGCCGGCGAGACGCACGGGCTCGCCACGGCCTCGGACGCGGCGCAGGACGTGGTGATCGTGCCCGCCTTCACCGGCCTCGGTGCCCCGTGGTGGAAGCCAGAGAGCCGGGGCGCCGTCTTCGGCCTCACGCGCAACTCGGGGCCGGAGGAATTCGCGCGCGCCGCGCTGGAGAGCGTGGGCTACCAGACGCGCGACCTGCTGGAAGCCATGCGCGCCGACTGGCAGGCCGGGACCGAAGGCGTGCTGCGGGTGGACGGCGGCATGACCGCATCCGACTGGACCATGCAGTTCCTGGCGGACATCATCGGCGCTCCGGTCGACCGGCCGGTGGTGCGCGAGACGACGGCGCTCGGTGCCGCCTGGCTCGCGGGAATGCAGGCGGGCCTCTGCCCGGGCCCCGAGGAATTCGCCGCCGGCTGGGCGCTGGAACGACGGTTCGAGCCGGCAATGGACGAGGCCACGCGGGCACGGAAATACGCCCGATGGGGCCGGGCGGTGCGCGCGGTGATGGACGTATGACGCCCTTCGGGATCGCGGCGCCGGGGCGCATTCTCTTCGGCCGGGGCGAGGCGGGGCGCGCGGCGGGCCTCGTCACGGGCTTCGGACGGCGCATCCTCCTCGTCCACGGCCGGAACGGGGGGCGGGCAGACTGGCTCCTGCGGGACATCGAGGCGCTTGGCGGCGAAGTTCTGGCCATGGGCTGCCCTGCGGAGCCTGACCTGGCGCTGCTCGAGGACAGCCTCGGGCAGGCCCGCGCCTTTGCCCCCGAGGTCGTCGTCGGGCTCGGCGGGGGCGCGACGCTGGACCTTGCCAAGGCGCTGGCGGCGCTGGTTCCTGCGCCGGACGGCCCGATGGAGCATCTGGAGGTCGTGGGCAAAGGGCGGCCGCTCGTGGCGCCGCCCCTGCCCTTCGTGGCGCTGCCGACGACCTCCGGCACCGGCAGCGAAGTGACGAAGAACGCGGTCATCGGCGTGCCCGAGCATCGGCGCAAGGTCTCGCTCCGCGACGACCGGATGATCGCGCGGATCGCTCTGGTCGATCCGGCACTGACGGATGGCTGCCCGCCCGGGGTGACGCTTGCATCCGGTCTCGATGCGGTCACGCAGGTGATAGAACCCTATGTCTCGGCCCGCGCCACGCCCTTCACCGATGCCATCACCCGTCCCGCCATCGCCGAGGGGCTGCGGGCCCTGATGCGGCTGGAAAAGGGCGAGGACGCCACCTCGCGCGACGAGCTTGCCTGGGTGAGCCTCTGCGGGGGACTTGCGCTCGCCAACGGCGGCCTTGGCGCCGTCCATGGGCTGGCGGGGGTGATCGGCGGGATCAGCGGCGCGGCCCATGGGGCAATCTGCGGAACGCTGCTCGCGCCCGTCCTGCGGGCGAACCTCGCGGCCTCGGCCCCCGGCAGCACCGCCCGCGCCCGGCTGGGAGAGGTCTGCGGCCTGCTGGGTCAGACCTTGGGAACCTCGCCGCGCGAGGCTCCGGAGGCGCTGGAGGCGTGGGTGCGTGCGGCAGGCCTGCCGAGGCTCGCCGATCTCGGTCTCGATCCCGCAGATCACGCGGCGGTCGCGGAGGCCTCCGCCGTCTCGTCCTCGATGAAGGGTAATCCGGTGGGCCTGACGCAGGCCGCGCTGGTCGAGGCGATGCGGCAGGCGTGAACGGCGGCGGAGCCGACGGGTCCGCCACGCCTGCGCGCACCTAGTCCGCCTTTTCGCCGAGCGTATCGGCCATCACGGCGCCGCGCCGGCCCATCGGCCGGTCCGGGCCGATGGTCGTGTCCTGCGCCGTCTGATGTTCCATCTCGGAATTGATCTCGGCCCCGACGATCAGGATCATCACCGCGATCCAGACCCAGAGCAGCAGGCCCACCACCGCACCCAGCGAGCCATAGGTGGCGCTGTAGTTGGCGAAATTCTCGAGATAGACGGTAAAGGCGACCGATGCGAGCAGCCAGATCACCGTGGCGATCCCGCTGCCCCACGTGACCCAGCGCCAGTCCGGCGACTTCCGC
Source organism: Rhodobacter sp. NSM (assembly GCF_052244495.1). NCBI lineage: Bacteria > Pseudomonadati > Pseudomonadota > Alphaproteobacteria > Rhodobacterales > Rhodobacter > Rhodobacter sp. NSM. Next base: position 720,895 of record NZ_JBQPXH010000001.1, on the reverse strand, counting down.
GACGGCGCCCAACGGTAGAGCGCCGCCATGGCCACCGCGACCACGAGCAGCAGGAGCGGCCACCGCGTGAGCCACACGACCGCCGTCGTCACGGATCCGAGGTCGATGATCGCGAGTACTGCCGGAACGATGGCGACAGCCGCGATCATCGTCACCGAAAGCGCCATCGCCCCCAGCGTCAGCGCGAAGGAGAGCAGGTTCAGCATCAGGAACGACCGCTTCTCGCGTTCGTCATGCGCGATGTTCATCGCCTCGATCAGCGCCTTCATGCCGGAATTGGCGCTCCAGAAGGCGATCAGGAACGAGATGGCGAAGCCGAAGGTCAGCGAGGAACTCTGCCCGCTGGCCAGCGTCCGGAGCTGTTCCGTCAGCAGGTCCAGCCCCTCGGCCGGCAGGACGCCGCGCAGCGAGTCCATCTGGTCGGCGATGATGGCAGGGTCGGCGAAGAGGCCATAGAGAGACACGAAGGCCGCAAGGGCCGGAAAGAGCGCCAGCACGAGATAGAAGGTCACTCCGGCGGCGACGAGCATCACCCTGTCCTGATCAATGGACTGCCAGACCCTGAGTGCGATGTCCTTCCATCCCTTGACGGGGATATCGCGCGGGCGTCGCGCCTCGCGGCCGCGGCCTGCTTCGGAAGGGGTGGCTTCGGGCATGGCGATCTCCTCCCCTCTCAAATCGCCCTGCGGCACCGGAGGTTCCCGAAGATCTCGATGCCGGACGCGACGCCGGAGGATGCCCTGCAGACCGGATGCTCCCGAAGGTCGCGGCGCGCGGCGCGCCGGCCGGCCCGGATCGAGGCCGGCCAAGCCTGCCGGCGAGATGCGCGGTTCCCCCGGACCCGGTTCCGCCCGCCGTCCGGGCGCGGATCGCCGCGGGCCTCCGGCGCACCGGGTGCCGGAGGCCCGGCAGCCTCAACCGCAGAGGCGCAGATGCTCCTGAAGGGCGAAGCGGTCGGTCATTCCGGCCACATAATCGGCGACGATGCGGGCAAGCGCGGTCTCGTCCTCCGCCGCCTCGACGTCGCGGCGCCACTCCTGCGGCAGAAGCTCCGGTCGCCGCATGAAGAGCGGGAAGAGATCGTTGACCACCTGCGTCACCTTCGCCCGCTCCCTCATGACCGAGGGCGCGCGGTACATCCGGTGGAAGAGGAAACTGCGGATGACCTTCAGTTCCTGATAAAGCGGCTTCGAGAACCGGATGACGGTCGCGCCCATCTGGCGGATCTCCTCGACCGACTTCGGCTGCGCGGCCTCGAGCCGGCCCTGCGCCACCGCGATCACATCCTCGACCATCCGTCCGAAGACGCGGCGCAGCGCCTCGTGCCGCCGCCGCATCGGCTCGAGCCCCGGATAGAGGCCGTCCACCTCCTCGAAGGCGGGCGCGGTGACGGGCAGTTCCAGCAGGTCCGCCTCGGTGAAGAGGCCCGAGCGGAGCCCGTCGTGCAGGTCATGGTGCGAATAGGCCACGTCATCGGCGATGGCCGCGACCTGCGCCTCGGCCGAGGCATAGGTGTGGAGTTCCAGATCCCACTGGGCGTTGGCCTCGGCCAGCGCATAGGGAAGCTCGCCCTCCACCGGGCCATTGTGCTTGGCGATGCCCTCGAGCGATTCCCACGTCAGGTTCAGCCCGTCGAATTCCGCATAGTGCCGCTCGAGCCGGGTCACGATCCGCATGCACTGGGCGTTGTGGTCGAAGCCGCCGTAGGGCTCCATCAGCTTCGCCAGCGCATCCTCGCCCGTATGGCCGAAGGGCGTGTGGCCAAGATCGTGGGCCAGCGCGATGCATTCGGACAGATCCGTGTTCAGGCCCAGCACGCCCGAGATCGTGCGTGCAACCTGCGCCACTTCGATCGAGTGGGTGAGCCGCGTGCGGTAATAATCGCCCTCGTGCTCGACGAAGACCTGCGTCTTGTGCTTCAGCCTGCGGAAGGCCGAGGAATGGATGATCCGGTCCCGGTCCCGCTGGAAGGGCGAGCGGAAGGTGGACATGCTCTCGGGCTTTTGCCGGCCGCGGCTTTCGCCGGGCTGGCAGGCATAGGGCGCCAGCATCAATCTGCCTGTTCTTGTGACCTGTTTTGCTGCAACCTATATGGGTGCATGACCGATTTGACACGGGGTTTCTCATGAACCTTCCGCCGCGGGTGACCGACAGGGCCTTTGCCCGTCTCGCCGAAATTGCCGAAGCCTCGGGCGAAACACGCCCCCTGCGCGTCGCCGTCGAGGGCGGCGGCTGCTCGGGCTTCCAGTACGAGATAAAGCTCGACGATCCGGGCTCGGACGATCTGGTGATCGAGAAGGACGGCCAGAAGGTGCTGATCGACCAGGTCTCGTTGCCCTTCCTCGCCAATGCCGAGATCGATTATGCCGACGAGCTGATCGGCTCGCGCTTCGTGATCCACAATCCGAACGCGACGAGCTCCTGCGGATGCGGGACCTCCTTCTCGATCTGAGCCCGGGGTGCCTCCCCAGGCTTCGGGCGCCCCGGCGCCCGCTTCGCCCTGCGGCGCATGCGCCCTCACCGACCTCAGCGCACGAGGAGCGCCCATGAAGATCGCCACCTTCAACATCAACGGCATCAAGGCGCGGATCGAGGCGCTTTCGGGCTGGCTCGAGGCCGCCTCTCCCGACGTCGTGCTGTTGCAGGAGATCAAGTCGGTCGACGAGACCTTTCCGCGCGTGCAGTTCGAGGACAGGGGCTGGCATCTGGAAACCCATGGCCAGAAGGGCTTCAACGGCGTCGCGATCCTGTCGCGCCTGCCGCTCGAGGACGTGACGCGCGGCCTGCCGGGGGATGACGAGGACGTGCAGGCGCGCTGGATCGAGGCCACGGTGGTGGGTCAGCGCGCGGTGCGGGTCTGCGGTCTCTACCTGCCCAACGGCAACCCGGCACCGGGGCCGAAATACGACTACAAGCTCGGCTGGATGGCCCGGATGAAGCGCCGCGCCGAGGAGTTGCTCGCCACCGAGGAGCCCGTCGTGCTCGCCGGCGACTACAACGTGATCCCGCAGCCCGAGGACGCGGCGCGGCCCGAGGTCTGGGTGACGGATGCGCTCTTCCTCCCCGAGACCCGCGCCGCCTACAGGCGCATCGTGAACCTCGGATACACGGACGCCTTCCGGACCCGGACCTTCGGACCGGGGCATTACAGCTTCTGGGACTATCAGGCCGGCGCCTGGGAGAAGAACAACGGCATCCGTATCGACCACCTGCTACTGTCGCCGCAGGCCGCCGACCTGATGACCGATGTCCGCATCGACCGCGAGGTGCGGGCAGGCGAGAAGCCTTCGGACCACGTGCCGGTCTGGGTGCAGCTCGCCGCCTGACGGACGAAGCGGAATAGGCCGGCCGGGCGCCAGGATGCCCGCCGAGACGCGATCCGGCGGGGCAATGCCGCGATCCGCTCGCAGGGCGAGGCGGGATATCCGCCCGACGCGCGATGCCCGATCCGGTCTCGGGTGAAGACGCCCGTTCCATGACGCAACGTCTCGGGGAGCGCGCGTTGACGGTCGGCGGCGGCCACCCGTAGCGTCGACCCATGTCCAGTGTCGCGCCCTCCATCGCCCGCATCCACGCAAGCTTCGCCCGGCAGCCCGCCATGGCGCTGGTGCGGGCAACGCTCGGCCTTGTCGAGACGGGGCGGACCGAGATTCACCTGCCGCACTGGCCCGGCATCGAGCAGCAGCACGGTTTCATTCATGGCGGCGTGGTCGGCATGATCGCGGATTCGGCGGCCGGTTATGCCGCGATGACGGTGGCGCCCGAGGATGCCTCGGTGCTGACGGTCGAATACAAGATGAACCTTCTTTCGCCGGCCGATGGCGACGGGTTGATCGCGCGCGGCGAGGTGGTGCGTGCAGGCCGGACGCTGATCGTGACGAAGGCCGAGGTGATGGCCCTGCACGAGGGGCGCGAGCGCCTCTGCGCGCTCATGCAACAGACCATCATGGTCATGGCGGGAAAGGCGGAGAAGCAGGCGGGCTGAAAGGCTGCCGCCTGCCGACGCTCGGTTCGGCCCGGGGGCTCAGGCCGCCGTCACGTCATAGCCGTAGAGCCAGTCGAACCGCCGCAACGTCGGACCCGGCAGCAGGCGCGAGCCGAGACGCAGGCCGACATGGGCGATTTCACGGAAGGGGCTGCGCAGGTGATAGGCCCAGGCGTTGTTGTTGGCGGCCTGCACGACGCGGCAGCAGCGCGGCACCCGCCGTGCCTGATACTCGGCCAGCCCGCCCTTGATGTTCGAGTGCCGCGACAGGCACTCGGCCAGCACCCACGCATCTTCGAGCGCCATGTTGGCGCCTTGCGCCAGAAACGGCAGCGTGGGATGGGAGGCGTCTCCCAGGATGGCGGCATGGCCGCGATACCAGGTATGGGCGACCGGATGGCGGAACAGCCCCCAGAGCCACACGTCCTCCACCTGCTCGAGCCAGTGCCGGACACGGCCGTTGAACTTCGAGAAGGCCAGCCGGAGGTCTACCGGATCGTCGCGAAGGTTCCATCCTTCCTGCACCCACCGCCGGCGCTCTTCCACCGCCACGATGTTGCGTTGCGTCCCGCCGCGCATCGGATAGCTGACCAGGTGGCGCCCCTCGCCCATGTGCACCTCGGCCACCACCGGCTCGCCCGGCGTCGCCGGAATGACCGTGCGCCACGCCACCTGATTGGTGAAGAAGGGCTGCGCCGGACCGTTCAGTTCCGCCCTCACCAGCGAATGCAGCCCATCGGCGCCGATGAGGAGGTTGGGCGTGTATTCAGCGCCCTGCGCCGTCACAAGCCGCGGCCGTGGCCCGGCGAGATCCACCGCCTCGATCTTCTGCAGGAGGCGGATGTGGACACCCGCGTCCCGGGCTCCGGCGGCGAGGAGGTCGATCAGGTCGGCCCGGTGCATCAGGTGATACCCCTGCCCCGGCCTCAGCCGCGCCAGATCGAGCTTCAGCACGAGATCGCCGCCCACGCCGTTGCGCAGCTCGACCGCCTGTGCCCGCATCGAGGCCGCCTCGAGCGCATCACCGAGGCCGAGCGCGCGCAGCACCACCGCGCCGTTGGGGGAAATCTGCAGACCGGCGCCGACTTCGCGGATCGCCTCGGCCTGCTCCAGCACCGTCACCTCGGCCCCGCGGAGCGCGAGCGCACGGGCCACCGCCAGACCGGCAACGCCGGCCCCGAGGACGGTGACCTCGGCATCCTTCAGGCTCATCGGGGTCCTCCAAATGCGAACGCCGGACCGCAATTCGGCCCGGCGTCATTTTTCGCGCCCGAGCGGCCGGAGGGCAAGCCGCGAGGCAAGGATGCGCCCACTGGTCGCGGCAGGCCTATTCGTCGCGGTGCACGCGCTCGCGCCGCTCGTGACGTTCCTGCGCCTCGAGGGTCATGGTCGCGATCGGGCGGGCATCGAGACGGCGCAGAGAAATGGGCTCGCCCGTCACCTCGCAATAGCCGTATTCGCCGGCCTCGATGCGCCGCAGCGCGGCATCGATCTTGGCCACCAGCTTGCGCTGCCGGTCGCGCGTGCGCAGCTCGAGCGCCCGGTCCGTCTCCTCGCTCGCGCGGTCTGCGATGTCGGGGACGTTGCGGCCGGATTCCTGCAGGCCCTCGATGGTCTCGGCGCTCTGCTCCAGCAGTTCGTGTTTCCAGTTGAGAAGTTTGCGGCGGAAATACTCCAGTTGCCGCTCATTCATGAAAGGTTCGTTTTCGGCGGGGCGATAATCGTCAGGCAGAAAGGTCTCTGCTTTCATGGCTGCTGCTCTCTCTTGCAGGCCGGCAGGCTCCGAAACGTGGTTCACTGTCATCCGGCGCTCCCTTCAATGCGGCTCATCTAGCGCAACCGGGCACCTTTGTCACTAGCTGCCTCGCTGCCCTTGCGACGGATTCAGCCTGTGCTATCCTGCCTCAGCAATTTCCCCCAAGGTGACGCGGCGTAAATGAAATTTTCCTCAACCTCTTCCTACGTCGCGACGGAGGATCTCTCGGTTGCCGTGAACGCCGCCGTCACCCTAGAACGGCCGCTTCTGGTCAAGGGAGAGCCGGGAACCGGCAAGACCGAACTTGCCCGGCAGGTGTCGCAGTCCCTTGGGATGCCGCTGATCGAATGGCATGTGAAGAGCACGACGAAGGCGCAGCAGGGTCTCTACGAATACGATGCCGTCAGCCGCCTGCGCGACAGCCAGCTCGGCGAGGAGCGGGTGCACGACGTGCGCAACTACATCCGCAAGGGCAAGCTCTGGCAGGCTTTCGAGGCGCCCGGTCGCGTGGTCCTGCTCATCGACGAGATCGACAAGGCCGACATCGAATTCCCCAACGACCTCCTGCAGGAGCTCGACCGGATGGAATTCCACGTCTACGAAACCGGCGAGACCGTGCGGGCGCAGAACCGTCCCGTGGTCATCATCACCTCCAACAACGAGAAGGAGCTACCCGACGCCTTCCTGCGCCGCTGTTTCTTCCATTACATCCGCTTTCCCGACATCGAGACGATGCGCGCCATCGTCGAGGTGCATTTCCCGGGCCTCAAGGAAAAGCTCCTGACCGCGGCGCTGACCCAGTTCTATGAGCTGCGCGAGGTGCCCGGGCTGAAGAAGAAACCCTCCACCTCCGAGGTGCTGGACTGGCTGAAGCTGCTCCTGGCCGAGGATCTTTCGGCCGAGGATCTCAGGCGCGACGGGCGCAACCTGCTGCCCCGGCTGCACGGCGCGCTGCTGAAGAACGAGCAGGACGTGCATCTCTTCGAGCGGCTGGCCTTCATGGCGCGGCGGCAAGGCTGACCGAGCCGCCTCTTTCTCCATCGAGGGATGTTCATGTCCGACCAGCTTGTCCTGCGCCCGATCTCCTCCGAGGACGAGCCGTCGTGGCGGCCCGTCTGGCAGGCCTACCTGCAGTTCTACCGGACGGAACTGCCCGACGAAGTCATTGCATCGACCTTCGCTCGCCTCACCTCCGGCGCGCCGACTGAGCCGCGCGGCATCATGGCCTGGCAGGGTGACGAGGCAGTGGGTCTCGTCCACTACATGTTCCACCGTCACTGCTGGCGCATCGAGAACGTCTGCTACCTTCAGGACCTGTTCACCATGCCAGAGGCACGCGGCCATGGCGTGGCCCGCGGGTTGATCACGGCCGTCTATGCGGCCGCCGATGCCGAGGGCGCGCCGGCCGTCTACTGGCTCACCGCCGAGGACAACGCCCGCGCCCGCGCCCTCTACGACCGGATCGGGCGCAAGTCGCCCTTCATCCGCTACAACAGGGTGCTGTGATGCGGCGGGTGATCCTTGCAGCCGGCCTGCTGCTCTCGGCCTGTGCGGCGGTTCCCGAGGCCGAAGTCACGATGGAGCCGCCGCACTGGCTGGTCATCGATCCGCTCCCGGATATGAAAAGCTTTTCCGACAGGCCGGCAGCGCGCCCTGCCCGGTCCAACTCCGAGATGGCCCGCGACTTCCTCGAGCTGACCTTCCTCATGGAGAGCGGGCGCGCCATCGAGCGCATGTCGCGGTTCGAAGAACCGATCACGGTCTCGATGACCGGCATGGTTCCTCCCACCGCCGTTTCAGACCTCTCCCGTCTGCTCGGGCGGCTGCGTCGCGAGGCCGACATCGACATCCGCGAGACGCGCGGCCCGGCGGCGGTCGCGATCGAATTCGTCGAGCGCCGCCGGATGCAGGCGCTGGTCCCGGCCGCGGCCTGTTTCGTCGTGCCCCGCGTGACCTCCTTCGACGACTACCGCAGGGTCCGCCGCAAGTCTCAGGTCGACTGGGCGACGATCGGCACGCGCGAGCAGGTCGCGATCTTCATCCCGGCGGACACCAGCCCGCAGGAGGTGCGCGACTGTCTGCACGAGGAACTGGCACAGGCCATCGGTCCTCTGAACGACCTCTACCGGCTTTCGGACAGCGTCTTCAACGACGACAATTTCCACACGGTCCTCACCGGCTTCGACATGCTGATCCTGCGCGCGACCTACGCGCCCGAGATGCATTCCGGCATGACGCGGGGGGAGGCGGCGGCCGCCCTTCCCGGGGTGCTGGCGCGGATCAACCCGCGCGGCGGAGACGGGACCCCGGCACCGGACGTCGCCACCTCGCGCGTCTGGATTCACGCGATCGAGGAGGCGCTTGGCCCCACCGGAAGCGACCGCAAGCGCAGGGCCGCGGCCCTGCGAGCCCTGCAAGTCGCCCGCGCCGAGGGGTGGCAGGACGCACGCATGGCCTTCAGCCTTTTCGGGATGGCGCGCCTCGGCATGGCCGACGAGATGGATCTTTCCGTCTCGGCCTTCATCGAGGCGGTGCGGATCTACCACGGCCTTCCGGAAGGCGCGATCCATGCCGCGCACATCGACATGCAGATGGCGGCGCTGGCGCTCTCCTCCGGACAGGCCGATGCGGCCATCCTGCTCTGCAACCGCGCGATCCCGGTGGCCACGCGCGCCGAGAATGCGGCCCTGCTGGCCACGCTCCTCATGATCCGGTCCGAGGCGCTGCGTCTCGAAGGGCGCGCCGCGCAGGCCCGGGCCTCGCGCCTCGAAAGCCTGGCCTGGGCGCGCTATGGCTTCGGCGACGAGGCCGAGGTGCGCACCCGCATGAGCGAGATCGCGGCGCTCACTCCCGGCCGGCTGGCCGAAGCCCCCACCGACAGCGGAGACAGCGGATGATCGTTCTGGCAGGTGCGGTTCTCGGAGCCTTCGTCGGCGCGGCCACGGCGCGGCGGCATGGCGGAAAGCGTCTCGACATGGCCCAGTATGGCGCGGGCTTCGCGATCGCCTTCGCCCTCCTCGGCCTCTTCCTCACCATCCTGATCGAGCGGCTGGCCTGATGGGCTGCGGCGGAGACGGCGGCTGATGTTCCTGCCCTTTTTCGAGACGCTGCGCCGAACCGGCGTGCCCGTGTCGCTTCGCGAATACCTGAGCTTCCTCGAAGGGATGGCCGCGGGCCTCGTCACCTGGGATGTCGAGGGCTTCTACCACCTTGCCCGCACCGCGATGGTCAAGGACGAGCGCCATCTCGACCGCTTCGACCGTGCCTTCGCCGAAAGCTTCCGGGGGCTCGAGGCGATCACCGTGGAGCAGGTGCTCGAGGCGGTGGACCTGCCCCGCGAGTGGCTCGAGAAGCTGGCCGAGAAGCACCTGAGCCCCGAGGAGCGCGCCGAGATCGAGGCGCTCGGCGGCTTCGACAAGCTGATGGAGACGCTGAAGCAGCGTCTGGCCGAGCAGCAGGGCCGCCACCAGGGCGGCAACAAGTGGATCGGCACCGCCGGCACGTCGCCCTTCGGCGCCTACGGCTACAGTCCGGAAGGCGTCCGCATCGGGCAGGACGAGAGCCGCCACCGCCGCGCGGTCAAGGTCTGGGACAGGCGCGAGTTCCGCAACCTCGACGACCAGGTCGAGCTTGGCACCCGCAACATCAAGGTGGCGCTGCGCCGCCTGCGCCGCTGGGCGCGCGAGGGGGCGGCGCAGGAATTCGACCTGGAGGGCACGATCCGTGCCACGGCCGAGCACGGCTACCTCGACGTCAGGACCCGCCCCGAGCGGCACAATGCGGTCAAAGTGCTGCTCTTCCTCGATATCGGCGGTTCGATGGACGACCATGTGAAGGTGGTCGAGGAGCTTTTCTCGGCCGCACGCGCCGAGTTCAAGCATTTCGAGCATTTCTATTTCCACAACTGCCTCTACGAGGGCGTGTGGCGCGACAACCGCCGACGCTGGGACGACCAGACCCCGACCGAACAGGTGATCCGCACCTACGGGCCGGACTACAAGTGCATCTTCGTCGGCGACGCCTCGATGAGCCCCTACGAGATCCTGCATCCGGGCGGCGCGAACGAGCACTGGAACGCCGAGGCCGGCGAGGTCTGGCTGCGCCGCGCCCGCGCCCAGTGGCCCTCGACGCTCTGGATCAATCCGGTGCCCGAAAAGCACTGGGGCTACACCCAGTCGATCCGCCTCATCCGCGAGATCTTCGAGGAGCGCATGGTGCCGATGACGCTCGAGGGGATCTCGGCCGGGGTCAGGGACCTCTCACGATGAGACTTGCTGCAACAGTCTGACTTCGTCAACGACGGCGGCCCGCGCAGCCCGCACACAGCCTGACGTGCCCGCGGCGGCCGGCTCGCGCAGCGCCTGCGAAAGAGGCCGTCGGACGAAACGAATGCAGGGACGCCGGCGCCGGCGCATCCGAGCCTGACTGAACCGACGCGGTTGGCCCGTCCTCGGCCGCTGACGGTTGCTGGCTCGGGTCGGCCGAGCCGGGCTCATCCCGGCTCTTCCTCCGGCGCGAAGAAGGCCCCATATTCAGACGATGCTCAAACTGACACCGCTGCTCCTCGCGATCGCCTATGGCTTCCTGATGTACCAGTTCTCCGTCTGGAGGACGAAGCGGATGCTGGATGCGCAGTCCCGCCCTCTCGACGAGCCCGAGATCCTCGCGCTGGCGCGCAGGATGGCCCAGGCCCTCGACCTGCCCGCGGTCCGCGTCTCGGTCTTCGAGGTCGATCCGGTGAACGGCCTTGCGGCTCCCGACGGGCGGATCTTCCTCACGCGCGGCTTCATCAGGAAATTCCGCGCGGGCGAGGTGACGGCGGAGGAACTGGCCTCGGTCATCGCCCACGAGCTGGGCCATGTCGCCCTCGGCCATTCGCGGCGGCGCATGATCGACTTCACCGGGCAGAACGCGGTGATGATGATGCTCGGGGCAGTGCTCAACCGCTTCGTGCCCGTGCTCGGCATCTGGCTCGTGAACCTGCTGGGCTCGGCGCTTGCCGCGCGGCTTTCGCGTCGGGACGAGCACGAGGCCGACGCCTATGCCTCGGCGCTGCTGGTCAAGGCCGGCATCGGGACCGAGCCGCAGAAATCGCTGTTCCGCAAGCTGCACCGCTGGGCGGGGATGAACGGGGCGCAGGTGCCGGCCTGGCTCATGAGCCACCCGGCGACCGACGAGCGCATCCGCCTGATCGAGGAGCGCGAGGCCCGCTGGATCGAGGCCTGAGGCGCGTGCCATTCGCGAAGCGCGGATGGTTTCAGGCCTGCAGCGCCTTGGCGAGCTTCGGCAGCCGCGCCCGCTTCAGCAGCGCCCGAAGCGCAAGATCCGCACCGGAGATCGCCTCGGCCTTCGCATGCACTTCGGCCACCGCCTCGGCCACCGCCTCGGGATGGAAGGACCAGAGCTCCCACAGGAAGCCGTCGGGGTCGCGCCGCGCCAGCCCCTCGCCCGCCAAGGTCCCGCGCGGGAAGTCGGAGGCGTTGAAGGTGAGGATCGCGTCGGCATGCCCTCCGATCGCCACGGCGAGCACATGGATATCGGCCTCGTCCGGCAGATGCAGCCGCTGTTCGAGCCCCGGCTGGGGCGGAATCATCGCCGCGGGGAACGTGCGTCGAAGCTCGGCCCCCTCGGCGCGCGCCTGCCCCTCGGCGAGCGGGCCGAGGCGCCGGACCGCCCGCGCCCATTCCTCGAGGATCCGCTCGGACCAGAGCGGCACGAAGAGACCCCGCGACGCGCAGCCCACGAGGATCTCGCGCAGCACGGTCGGGAAGAGCACGCAGGCGTCGAGGACGACCCTCACCCGTCGAGCCGGAAGAAGAGCGACTTGAGGTAGCCGGATTCGGCCAGCTGCGGCAGGACCGGATGGTCGGGGCCGGCGAAGCCCGTATGGATCAGCTGCGCGCGCCGTCCGCCGCGGCCGATGCCGCGGGCCGAGGCATTACGGAAGGCCGCCAGATCCGCCGCATGCGAGCAGGAACAGAGCACCAGATACCCCCCCGGCGCCACGAGGGGCGCGGCGAGCCGCGCCAGCCGCTCATAGGCCCGCAGCCCCGCCTCGAGTGCGGGCTTGGCCGGCGCAAAGGCCGGCGGATCGCAGATCACGAGATTGAAGCGCGCGCATTCTGTCCCCAGCGCCTCGAGGCACTGGAAGGCGTCGCCCTGCCGGGTCTCGAACCGCTCGCCGAAGCCCGAGAGCCTGGCCCCCGCCTCGGCGAGCTCCAGGGCCGCGGCCGAGGCATCGACCGCCACGGCACGGTCCGCCCCGCCGGCCAGCGCAGCCAGCGCGAAACCGCCGACATGGGTGAAGACATCGAGGACCGAGCCGCCCCGCCCGAGCCGGGCCGCGAAGGCATGGTTCGGGCGCTGATCGTAGAAGAGCCCGGTCTTCTGCCCGCCGGTCAGGTCGGCCATGTAGGTCGCGCCGTTCATCGGCACCGGCACCGGCGCCGAGAGCCCGCCGCGCAGCATGACCGTCTCCTCGGCCAGCCCCTCGAGGCCCCGCGCCCGCCCCGAGCCGTTCTTCACGACCGTCGATACGCCCGTCACCGCGACCAGCGCCGCCTCAAGCGCCGACAGATGCGCCTCGGCCCAGGCGGCATTGGGCTGGATCACCGCCGCTTCGCCGAAGCGGTCGATGACGACGCCGGGCAACCCGTCGGCCTCGGCGTGGACGAGCCGGTAGAACGGCTGGTCGAAAAGCCGCTCGCGCAGCGCAAGCGCCCGCCGCAGTCGGCCGGTGAACCACGCCTCATCGACCTGCGCCTCGGGATCGCGGTCGAGCATCCGGGCGATGATCTTCGAACCCGCATTGACGGTGACGAGGCCGAGCGGGCGCCGCTCGGTATCCTCCAGAACCGCCAGTGCCCCCGGCGCCAGTGCCTGGGTTCTCCGGTCGGTCACGAGCTCGTCGGCATAAATCCAAGGGAAGCCGTGCCGGATGGCGCGGGCCTCGGCCTTGGGTCGCAGGCGCACGGTGGGTCGGGTCATCAGGGGCGTCCGATCTTCTGTTACGCCCCTGCTCTAGCCGCTTCCTCGGGTCGCGAAAAGTCTCGGTCAGACGAAAGAGGGCTCCGGACAGCGTCCGGAGCCCCTCTGCCCCTCATGCGGGGCCTCGCCTCCGCATGTCCGTCGTAATTTTCCGCGACCGCCACTTGCCCGGGGCCGGGTCGGAAGCCCGCCCCGCTCGGGATTAAGCCGAAGGCGGCCCTGACGAGACGGAGTGCCAAGAACCCTCCACCCCCGCCGCATGGTGTGGACTCAGTGGGCGCGCGCCGTCCGACGGCCGAAGCTGTGGAACCGCCGCCGCAGTTCGTCCCTGATTGCAATCAGACCATCGCGGATCGCCTCGTTGCGCAGCCGGCGCGCCTCGAATTCGACCGCCACATGGTCGATCACGTAGCCTTGTCTGTCTTGTCCGTTCATCCGGGTCATGGATCCACTCCTTTGGTCCAGCCCTCCCCTGAGAGCCTACGTAAACCCTCGTGAGGGACCGCACATCCTGATATTGAGAAGATCCGCCATGCGCGCAGCGCAGATCAGGGAAGTGATGCTGACCTAATTTGTCGCAGGCAAGCCCCTTCCGGCAACAGCCGGCGAAATGGCCTCAATGCCCTTTCCCTTCCTGCCCCTTTGCGCTAGTTAGCGCTAACAAAGCCCCCGGTCCGGCTTCAGGCGGATCGCGGTGGCATAATTGGCCGGTCACCGCTGGGCCGCGCCGCCCTCTCAGCCATCGAGGCCGCCGCATGACCCTGAACGCCACCATCGCCCGCGTCACGGACCGGATCCGGTCCCGCTCCCTGGATACGCGCGGCGCCTATCTCGAGCGGACGGCACGGGCTGGGGCAAGCGGTCCCGTGCGGGCGCATCTCTCCTGCGGGAACCAGGCTCATGCCTATGCCGCGATGTCCGAGGACAAGGAGACGCTCGCCGCGGGCCGGGCTCCGAACATCGGGATCGTGACCGCCTATAACGACATGCTCTCCGCGCACCGGCCCTACGAGGACTACCCGAAGCTCATCCGCGCCGCGGCGCGCCGCGCGGGCGCCACCGCCCAGGTGGCCGGCGGCGTGCCCGCCATGTGCGACGGCGTCACCCAGGGCCAGCCGGGCATGGAACTCTCGCTCTTCTCGCGGGACGTCATCGCACTCGCGGCGGGCGTGTCGCTTTCGCACAACTGCTTCGACGCGGCGCTCTTCCTCGGGATCTGCGACAAGATCGTGCCGGGTCTCGTGATGGCGGCGGCCACCTTCGGCCATGTGCCGGCGGTCTTCGTGCCGGGCGGGCCGATGACCTCGGGCCTGCCCAACGACGAGAAGGCCCGTGTGCGCAACCGGTTCGCGACCGGCGAGGTCGGGCGCGAGGAACTGATGGCGGCCGAGATGGCCTCCTATCACGGGCCGGGCACCTGCACCTTCTACGGTACGGCGAACACGAACCAGATGCTGATGGAGTTCATGGGGTTGCACCTGCCGGGCGCGAGCTTCGTGAACCCCGAGACGCCACTCCGCGAGGCGCTGACCGTGGCCGCGGTGGAGCGTGCGGCGGGCATCACCGCCCTCGGTAACGACTACCGCCCGGTCGCCTCGATCCTCGACGAGCGGGCCTTCGTCAACGGTCTCGTGGGCCTGATGGCGACGGGGGGATCGACGAACCTCGTGCTGCACCTGCCCGCCATGGCACGGGCGGCGGGGGTGATCCTCGACCTCGAGGACTTCGCCGACGTCTCCGAGGTCGTGCCGCTGATGGCCAAGGTCTATCCGAACGGCATGGCCGACGTGAACCACTTCCATGCCGCGGGCGGACTGCCCTACATGATCGGCCAGCTTCTCGATGCGGGCCTCCTGCACGAGGACGTGCAGACGGTGGTGGGCGAGGGTCTCGGCCTCTACCGGCAGGAGCCGGTGCTGACCGAGGAGGGCCTTGTCTGGCGGGACGGTCCGGCCGCCTCGCAGAACGACCGGATCCTGCGCCCCGTCACTGAACCGTTCCAGCCCACGGGCGGGCTGCGCCAGCTCGAGGGCAGCCTCGGCCGGGGGGTGATGAAGGTCTCGTCCGTAGCGCCTGACCGGCATGTGATCGAGGCGCCTGCGCGGGTCTTCCACGATCAGGACTCGGTGAAGGCCGCCTTCAAGGCCGGCGAATTCACATCGGACACGGTCGTCGTGGTTCGCTTTCAGGGGCCACGGGCGAACGGCATGCCCGAGCTTCATTCGCTGACCCCGGTGCTCTCGGTGCTGCAGGATCGCGGCCTGCGCGTGGCGCTCGTGACCGACGGACGCATGTCGGGCGCCTCGGGCAAGGTGCCGGCCGCCATTCACGTGGCGCCCGAAGCGGCGATGGGCGGTCCCCTCGCCCGGCTCCGCGACGGAGACCTCGTCCGCGTCGATGCGGCCGCAGGCCGGCTCGAGGTGCTGGCAGAAGGGTTCGAGGACCGCGCGCCCGTGGCAGCCGATCTCTCTGCTTCGGCCCACGGCATCGGGCGCGAACTCTTCGCCGCCTTCCGTTCGACCGTGGGCTCCTCGATCGAAGGGGCGGCCGTGGTCGTCTGACCGCAGCGCCCCGATCCCCGGTCGGAGCCTCCGGCGGGGATATTTTAACGAGAATGAAAGGAAGCCGCGGCATTCTGCCAGAGCGGTACAGGCGGGGACGCCGATGACCGCCGAGAGTGAAAGCGCCCCGCCTCCCCGGCCCTGCCGCCCGAGACGGGGCGCCGCTCTCCCTCCACTCCTTGCCGTTTCATTCTCGCTCAAATATCCCCGCCGGAGGCTCCCCCGCCTGCTCTCAGAGCCTCCGCCGAAAGGAAGTGACATGACCCCCGCCGAACAAAGCCGCCAAGCCCTCGAGATCTGCCGCCGCGCCGCCGTGGTTCCCGTGCTGGTGATCGAGGATCTGGCCCATGCCCGGCCTCTGGCCGAGGCGCTGGTGGCGGGCGGACTGCCCGCGCTCGAAGTGACGCTGCGCACGCCCGTGGCGCTCGAGGCGATCCGTTCCATGGCCGAGGTCGAGGGCGGGATCGTGGGCGCGGGCACGCTGCTTGCACCCGAGGACGTGGCGGCGGCCCGCGCCGCCGGCGCGCGCTTCGGCGTCTCGCCCGGCTCGTCGAATCGGCTGCTCGACGCCTGCGAGGCCGAGGGGCTTCCGCTTCTTCCCGGTGCGGCCACCGCGACCGAGGTGATGGCGCTTCTCGAGCGGGGCTACACGATGCAGAAGTTCTTCCCGGCCGAGACCTCGGGCGGTGCGCCGGCGGTAAAGGCGCTCGGTGGGCCTCTGCCGCAGGTGAGCTTCTGCCCCACCGGCGGCGTCAGCCTCGGCAATGCGCGAGACTACCTCTCGCTGTCCAACGTGGTCTGCGTGGGCGGCAGCTGGGTGGCCCCCAAGGCCATGATGGCCGCGGGCGACTGGACCGGGATCACCCGCCTCGCCCGCGAGGCGGCGGGTCTGCGCTGAGCGGCGCACCGATCCGTCGTTCGCGCCCGCCGGCACGGTCATCGTCCGGCGGGCAGCAGCTGCCCCTCAGCCCTCAGCCCTCGGCCATCCGTGCCGCCCGGCCGCCCCGGCGACGTGGCGTCGGCGCTGCAGAGGACAGCCCGCCCGCGAGGACCGCGCTCATCGGATGATCCGGCCGCCCTTCGGCATAGGTTTCCACCAGCAGCCGCAAGGCCTCGTCCACACGCTCGGACGGCAGGCTCAGAGCCCAGTCCACGAAGATCGAGCGGCATTCGCCGGCGCTGATCCCGTAGATCGCATAGCTCTCCCGAACGAGCCCCTTCGGATCCGCTTCATCCAGTTGCACGGTCGCCCCCTTCTTCCCTGTCGTTTTGATTTGAGCCGAGGCGGACCTCGATCAGCGCCCCGGCTTCGGCCACGCGATCCTGCAGCCGCGCCAGCAGCGCCTCGGCTGACGGCGCCTCGACCTCCCGCAACAGGAAGGCCCGCCCGCCCTCTCCCAGCGTCCCGAAGTCCACGGCCCCCTCGGAGAGAAGGCGCGAACCAGCCTGAAGCCGCCAGCAGAGACGATAGGCCGAGAGAAGCGCCGTCTCGTCCGCACCATCAAGAAATCCCGTGCGCACGCCTGCGCGCAGCTGCTGCTCGACGCGCCGCGCGGGATCGCCTGCCAGAAGCGCCGCGGTCTGGGCCAGAAGCTCGATGTCCATGAGCCGGCCCGCACCGTTCTTCGCCTCCCACGGACCCGTTGCGGGCTTGGCCTCGGCCAGCCGCCGCCGCATGTCCGACACATCGGGCAGCACACGCGCGGGCACCGCCTTCTCGGCCAGGATCTCGCGCCGGAGAGCCTCGATCTCGCCCGCCAGCGCGGGATCGCCGGCAATCGGCCGCGCCCGGGTCAGGGCCAGGTGCTCCCAGGTCCATGCCTCCTCGCGCTGGTAGCTGCGGAAGGATTCGAGGGCCGTCGCCACCGGTCCCTGCCGGCCGGACGGGCGGAGACGCATGTCGACCTCGTAGAGCCGCCCCTCGGCCATGGGCGCCGTCAGCGCCGTCACCAGCGCCTGCGTGAGGCGGGCGAAATAGGGACGGGAGGCCAGCGGCCGGGGTCCGGTGCTCTCTTCCTGCCCCTGTGCATCGTGGATCACGATCAGGTCGAGGTCCGAGCCTGCGTTGAGCCGCCCGGCTCCGAGGCTTCCCATTCCCAGCACCACCGCGCCGCGCCCCGGCTGGGGCCCGTGCTTGCGCGCGAACTCCTCGCAGACCACGGGCCAGAGCGCGGCAACCACCGCTTCGGCCAGATCGGCATATTCCTTGGCGGCCTCGAAGGCGTCGACCAGCCCGCGCAGGTGATGGACGCCCACACGGAAATGCCATTCCTTCATCCAGCGCCGCGCCGCGTCGAGCCGCCGCTCGTAGTCGGGGATCCCCTCAAGCCGCCCGGCCAGTTCCCTCGCAAGGGTGGGCGTGCCCGGCCAGTGGGTGAAGAACCCGCCGCCGATGACCCCATCGAGCACGGCCGAGTTGCGCGAAAGATAGCGCGCGAGCTTCGGCGAGGTGGCGCAGATGTCGGCGATCAGGTCCACGAGCGGCGGGTTCGCATCGAAGAGCGCGAAGATCTGCACGCCGGCCGGGAGGCCGCCGAGGAAGCCGTCGAAGGCCGCCAGCGCCTCGTCGGGATTGGCCGCACGGCCGAGGCTCTTCAGGATCTGCGGACGAAGCCGGTTGAATATGGCGACCGCCCTCTGCGACCTCAGGGCCGGATAGTTGGCCCAGCCCTCGACGGTCTCGCGGGCGCGGGCAGAGAGTTCCGGACCCTCCTCGGCCTCTCCGGGCGCAAAGAAGCCTTCGGTCAGCCGATCCACCCGGCCGAGCCGGTCGTGCAGTCCGGCGCGGAAGGCTTCGGGCGAAAGACCGCAGAAAGCCGCGATGCGGTCCACACCCTCGGGCGTGGCGGGCATCCGGTGGGTCTGGGCGTCCTGCACCATCTGGAGACGATGCTCGACCTCGCGGTGCGCGCGATAGTGGTCGATCAGCTCTTCCGTCACCTCCGGCGGGACCCACCCGGCCGCCGAGAGCGCGCGCAGCCCGCCCACGGTCGTGCGGTCGCGCAGGCCCGGGTCGCGGCCTCCCGCGATCAGCTGGCGGGTCTGGGTGAAGAACTCGATCTCGCGGATGCCGCCGACGCCCAGCTTCATGTCGTGGCCCTCGATCACCACGGGGCCGTGCAGGCCGCGGTGGTCGCGGATGCGCAGGCGCATGTCATGGGCGTCCTGGATCGCCACGAAGTCGAGATGCTTGCGCCAGACGAAGGGCACCAGCACCTTCAGGAAGCGCTCGCCCGCGGCGAGGTCGCCGCCGCAGGGCCGCGCCTTGATGTAGGCCGCGCGCTCCCAGGTGCGGCCCACGCTCTCGTAGTAGCTCTCGGCTGCGGCCATCGACAGGCAGACCGGTGTTACCGCCGCGTCCGGGCGCAGGCGAAGGTCGGTCCGGAAGACATAGCCCTCGCCCGTGAGGTCCGACAGCAGCGCCGTCATCTTGCGCGTGACGCGGATGAACGAGGCGCGCGCTTCCTGCTCCGCGCCGGGGTAGCGGCTCTCGTCGAAGAGGCAGACGAGGTCGATGTCCGAGGAATAGTTGAGCTCTCCGGCGCCCATCTTGCCCATGGCCAGCGCGACCATGCCGCCGGCCGTATCGGCATCCTCGGGTGCGGCACCGGGCAGCTTGCCGCGCCGGATCTCGTCAGCCACGAGGCGCTTCATCGCGAGGTCCGTCGCGCGATCGGCCAGCCGCGTGAGCGCGCCCGTCACCGTCTCGAGCGGCCAGACCCCGCCAAGATCGGCCAGGGCGGTCAGCAGGGCCGTGCGCCGCTTGGCGATGCGCAGCCCGTCGCCCAGTGCGGCCAGCGGCAGCTCGTCCAGCGGCGAAAGGATCGCCTCGAGTGCGGCCTCGGGCGAGACCGCGAGCGCCGGACGCAACCAGTCTGCCTCGCGCAGCATCAGCCCCCTGAGGTAGGGGCTGCAGCCGGCGGCCCCCGAGAGCAGCCCGGCGAGGGGCTGCCCGAGGTCGGCGAAGCTGCGGGCGATCTCGGCCGCGGGTTCGGGCTCGTAGGGCAAGGGCTGTCGGGTGAGGCGCGAGACGAAGGCTGTCATGGCGGCGACAATGGCCGGGCGTCAGCGCGGGGTCAACGCCCGCGCGGACTTGAAAGGTCGCAGCGTCGGGCCGATAACATCCGCCGGCAGAGCGACGCGGAAGCGGCAGCCTCGCACGGGTGGCCGGCGGGCGCCCGCCACGCGACCGCCCGGACGGGGCGGCTGACGAGGGGTCCGGCAGGGTGACGCCCGAGCATGGATAGGCGAGGTGCCCGGCGCACGCCGCGGGCGAACAGGAAGGACGGGACGCATGAGCAGGAGCCTTGCACGGGTAAAAGCGGCACTGGAAGCCGCGGGTGTCGAGACCAACATCCTCGAGATGCCGGCCGAAACCCGGACCGCCGAGCAGGCCGCCGCCGCCGCGGGCTGCACGCTCGACCAGATCGTGAAGTCCATCCTGTTCCAGGGCCGCGAGAGTGGCCGCCTTCACCTGTTCCTGACGGCGGGCGGCAACCGGGTCTGTTCCGAGAAGGCCGGTCGGCTCGCGGGCGAGCCGCTGGGTCGTGCGGACGCGGCCGCGGTGAGGGCGCAGTCCGGCTTCGCCATCGGCGGCGTGGCTCCGGTGGGCCACCTGTCACCGGTTCCGGTCTGCCTCGATCCGAGGCTGCTTGAATTCCCGCTTGTCTGGGCAGCCGGCGGAACGCCCCGCCATATCTTCGCCGTACCTCCGGACGTGCTGCATCGGCTGACCGGCGCGCGGGTTGAGCCCTTCACGGAGTGACCGGCGCTTCGGGTCGCGGAGGAGGCTCGCGCTTCGGCTAGGCAAGAGACGCCGGCAGATCCACCGGGCCTGAAAGCACCGGCCAATGTCCTCCGGCGGTCCCGTTCGGCACCGCGAGTGCGCGTGATGGTGCGCGGCAGCGCCCGCCGACCGCGGAGCCACGCCGATCCTGCACCAGACGCACCGCTCGGCTTCCGGGCGAATATGTGAATTCCTTTAACATTGCCCCTTGCACTTCGCGTCGCACTTCCCATCTGGAGAAATGTGAAAAGCATTCACATTCACCCAAGTGCAACCGGAGACCGCCCATGATACCTGCCACCGCCCGCGCCGGCCTCGCCTCCTGGCCCGCCCGCGCCGAAGCCTGGCTCGACGACCGGGGCCGCCCGGCCTGGATCGCTGCCATGGTCGTAGGCTTCATCGTCTTCTGGCCCGCAGGCCTCGCCATTCTCGCCTACATGATCTGGAGCAAACGCATGTTCAACCGGTCCTGCCGCTCTCGTCGGTCCATGTCCCGTAACGTCGCCTGGAACAGCAGCGGCAACGTCGCGTTCGATGCCTACAAGGCGGACACGCTGCGCCGGCTCGAGGAAGAGCAGATCGCTTTCGAGTCCTTCCTCCAGCGCCTTCGCGAGGCCAAGGACAAGAAGGAATTCGACGCCTTCATGGACGAGCGCGCCCGCACCTCCGACAAGCCCGCGGCCGACGCGGACGCCTGAGGACGATCGTGTCGCGAGACGGGAGCGGCGCCTGCCGGGGCCGCTCCAGCCACCAGAGGAGCCCTTCATGAGACATGTTCCGTCCGGTCTTGTGGCCGATCCCCTGCCCGACCCCGAGCGGCATGCCGAGTTCTATGCCGACGTTCCGATGAAGCGGGGACTCGCCTGGATCGTCGACATGATCCTGATCGCGCTGATCACGGCGCTGATCGTTCCCTTCACGGCCTTCACCGCGCTCTTCTACCTGCCGCTGCTGTTCCTCTGCGTGGGCTTCGCCTATCGCACGGTGACACTTGCGCGCAGCTCCGCGACGCCGGGAATGCGGCTGATGTCCCTGCGGATGCGCACGCATCGCGGCGAGCCCTTCGGCCCGGCGGAGGCCTTCCTTCACACGCTCGGCTACACGGTCTCGATCAGCATGGTCCTGCCGCAGATCGTCTCGGTGGTGCTGATGCTGACCTCCGCCCGGGCGCAGGGCCTGACCGATCACGTTCTGGGCACCGTGGCCCTCAACCGCGCGGCGGGAGAGTGACCTGCATGCCGTCGCGCAAATGACCGCTTCCGGCGACAACACGGATCTTGGCTCCGCCCGGACGCCTTGCTAACGTATCCGGCAGTCCAGCCAAGAGCCGCCCATGCGTCATACGCTTCCCATCGCGCCGCAGTTCTATGTGACGGCTCCGCAATCCTGCCCCTATCTCGAGGGGCGGCTCGAGCGGAAGCTGTTCACGGCCCTGCAGGGTGAGCATGCACAGAAGCTGAACGACACCCTGTCGAAGCAGGGCTTCCGCCGGTCGCAGAACGTGCTCTACCGGCCGTCCTGCGCGGAATGCTCGGCCTGCCTCTCTGCCCGGATCCGGGTGGCGGACTTCGAGCCGACGCGCACGCAGCGCCGGATCCTGAAGCGGAACGCGGACCTGCGCCGCAACGCAACGAGCCCCTGGGCCACCGAGGACCAGTATGCGCTCTTCCGCCGCTATCTCGACGACCGGCACGCCGATGGCGGAATGGCCGACATGGACATCTTCGAATTCGCCGCAATGATCGAGGAGACGCCGATCCGTTCGCGCGTCATCGAATACTCCCGCCCCGGCGAGGAAGGCCGCGCGCGGCCTCTGTCGGCGGTCTGCCTCACCGACATCTTCGATGATGGCCTCAGCATGGTCTATTCCTTCTACGACCCGGACATGGCGGGCCGGTCGCTGGGAACCTACGTCATCCTCGACCACATCGAGATCGCGCGCGAGGCGGGGCTTCCCTACGTGTATCTCGGCTACTGGGTGCCCGGCAGCCGCAAGATGGGATACAAGGCCAACTTCGCGGCGCTCGAGATCTACAAGGGCGGCCGCTGGCAGGAGATCGGGCAGCCGGCCGACCACAGGGCCGAGCTCCACCCGCTGAGCGTCGATCCCATCGCCGAACAGGTCGCGCGGATCAGCCTGCCCGAGGCCCGCTCGGGCGATCGCAACCGCGATTGACGCAGCCGGCAGGCTTGGGTGAGCGCTGGTCCGGGCCCGGCGCCACCTGCACCTTGCGCGCACCTCGCACTCGGGCGCTTCGGTAGCCGGCGGCTGAAACACGCACTCCCGAAGCAGCGGTGGCTCAGGCACGAGCATTCGACGGCATGCGCCCCGGACGCGGGCCTCGCTCCTTTTCATGCAATGATCCGCCCGGCCCCCGCCGCTTCGAGCAGCACCGCCCGCCAGCTGCGGCAGCCTCTCGCCGGCACGCAGCGTCGGCCAACATTCCTCGCGAAATCCCCTTGCATTATCCGGTGCCAAGCCCAATTCGGGCCGGAGCATAGGAGCACATCTTGGTCTACATCCTGTTCGTCATCGGTCTTCTCGGCCTCTTCTTCGGAGGCGAGTATCTCGTCCGCGGCGCGGTCAACGTGGCACGCGCCTACAGGATCAGCCCGATGGTGATCGGCCTGACCATCGTGGGTTTCGGAACCTCGACCCCGGAGCTTCTCGTGTCGCTGAACGCGGCGCTCGACGGCGCCTCCTCGATCGCCGTCGGCAACGTCCTCGGGTCGAACATCGCGAATGTCATGCTGATCCTCGGCGTCACGGCGCTGGTCTATCCGGTCGCCATCAACATCCGGCAGGTCTGGAAGGATCTCGCCATCATGATCGCAGCGACCGCGCTTCTCTGGATCATGCTGCCGGGCGACGGCCTGTCGCGTGTCGAAGCGGGTGTGCTCATCGCGGCGCTTGTGGCCTTCCTGCTGTCGTCCTTCCTCTCGGGGCGCAGCGACGAACAGGAGACCGACCCCGAAGCCGTGATGCCGGTCTGGAAGGCCGTGCTGACCACGCTCGGCGGCCTGATCGTGCTGATGGTGGGTGCAAGGCTCCTCGTCGACAGCTCGACGCAGATCGCGCGGTCCTTCGGCATCTCCGAGGCGGTGATCGGCCTGACCGTCGTGGCGGTCGGCACGTCGCTGCCGGAGCTCGCGACCTCGGTCATCGCCGCCTGGCGCAAGCATTCTGAAATCGCCGTCGGCAACGTCATCGGCTCGAACATCTTCAACCTTCTGGGGATCCTGGGAATCACCGGCCTCGTGCTTCCGATCACCGGGCTCGACCCGCGTTTCCTGCGCGAGGACATGCCCTGGGTCATGGCGACCTCGCTTCTCCTCGTCGTGATGGCCGCGGTTCTGAAGGGCGTGCCGCGATGGGCGGGCGGCCTTCTTCTCGCAGCCTATGCCGCCTATGTGGCCTTGATGCTGTAGGATCCTTCGTCCGATTTCCGGTTGTTACGGACCGCCCGCCATAAGCGAAACAAATGTGCGGCATCGGGTCTCGCTGCGACACTTTCTTCGCGGATTTGCCATTGACGGTGCGTCGGGCACCGCCTAGTGTCCGGCGCGACCGCAACGGAGAGCCTGGTATGTCTGGTGTCGTACTTCTTGTAGGAAAGCTGCGCATGGGCCGGTGACGGTTGACCCTCATGGTTCCCATGCGCCCCCGAGTGAAAGCCGGGGGCTTTTTGTTGCGCGGATCGGGCCGCCGCCGGGGGCGGCAAGGATGGAGAGAGAGATGACCGAGGTGATGAGCGGCGCGCGGATGGTGGTCCAGGCCCTGAAGGATCAGGGCGTGGACACCGTGTTCGGCTATCCGGGCGGCGCGGTGCTGCCGATCTACGACGAGATCTTCCAGCAGAACGACATCCGGCACATCCTCGTGCGGCACGAGCAGGGCGCCGTGCACATGGCCGAGGGCTATGCACGTTCGACCGGCAAGCCGGGCGTCGTCCTCGTCACCTCCGGGCCGGGGGCGACGAATGCCGTCACCGGGCTGGTCGATGCGCTGATGGACTCGATCCCGCTCGTCGTCCTCTCGGGTCAGGTCCCCACCTTCATGATCGGCACCGACGGCTTCCAGGAGGCCGACACCGTCGGCATCACCCGCCCCTGCACCAAGCACAACTGGCTTGTGAAGGACACGGCGAAGCTGGCCGAGACGATCCATCAGGCCTTCCACGTGGCCACCCACGGCCGTCCGGGTCCGGTCCTCGTCGACATTCCCAAGGACGTCCAGTTCGCCACGGCCGAATACCAGCCGCCGCAGAAGGCGCGGGTCGAGCATTACCAGCCGAAGGTCAAGGGCGACATCGAGGCGATCACCCGCATGGTCGAGATGATCGAGACCGCGGAACGCCCCATCTTCTACACCGGCGGCGGCGTGATCAACTCGGGCACGGCGGCAAGCCAGCTGCTGCGCGAACTGATCGATGCGACGGGCTTTCCCGTCACCTCCACGCTGATGGGCCTCGGCGCCTATCCGGCGAGCGGCAAGGGCTGGCTCGGCATGCTGGGCATGCACGGGCTCTACGAGGCCAACCTCGCCATGCACGGCTGCGACCTGATGATCAACGTGGGCGCCCGCTTTGACGACCGGATCACGGGTCGCGTCAAGGACTTCAGCCCCGGGTCGAAGAAGGTCCACATCGACATCGACCCCTCCTCGATCAACAAGGTGATCCGCGTGGACGTGCCGATCATCGGCGACGTCGGCCATGTGCTCGAGGATGCCCTCCGGCTCTGGAAGTCGCGCGGGCGCAAGGTCAACCGCGAGGCCCTCTCGCGCTGGTGGAAGCAGATCGAGGAGTGGAAGGCCGTCAACTGCCTCGACTACCGTGGCTCGGAGAAGCTGATCAAGCCGCAGTACGCGCTGCAGCGGCTGGAAGCCCTGACCAAGGGGATGGACCGCTACATCACGACCGAGGTGGGCCAGCACCAGATGTGGGCCGCGCAGTTCCTGGGCTTCGAGGGCCCGAATCGCTGGATGACCTCGGGCGGGCTCGGCACGATGGGCTATGGCCTGCCGGCCTCGATCGGGGTGCAGGTGGCGCATCCCGAGGCGCTGGTGATCAACATTGCGGGCGACGCCTCGTTCCTGATGAACATGCAGGAGCTCGGAACCGCGATGCAGTTCCGCGCGCCCGTGAAGCAGTTCATCCTGAACAACGAGCGCCTCGGCATGGTGCGGCAATGGCAGCAGCTCCTGCATGGCGAGCGCTACTCGCAGTCCTGGTCGGAAAGCCTGCCCGATTTCGTGAAACTGGCCGAAGCCTTCGGGGCCAAGGGCATCCAGTGTGCGGATCCGGCCGATCTCGACGATGCGATCCGCGAGATGATCGCCCATGACGGGCCGGTGGTCTTCGACTGCCTGGTCGAGAAGCACGAGAACTGCTTCCCGATGATCCCATCGGGGCGGCCGCACAACGAGATGCTGCTGGGCGATGCCGAGACCGAGGGCGCCATCGGCGCCAAGGGTGCGGTGCTCGTCTGAACCCGCGGAAGCGGGGGCTGCCTGCCCCCGCACCCCCGGGGATATTTCTGCAAGAATGAAACAGGATCAGGAACAGGGACGCATGGCGCCGCTCAACATCAAGCAGGGATCCACCCAGCATTCCGCCTACGACCTCCGCGATCCGAATGCGGAGCTGATCGAGCAACACACGCTCGCGCTCGTCGTGGACAACGAAAGCGGCGTGCTCGCGCGGGTCATCGGGCTCTTCTCGGGACGCGGCTACAACATCGAAAGCCTGACCGTGGCCGAGGTGGACCATACCGGCCACCGCAGCCGGATCACCATCGTGACCCGCGGAACGCCCGCGGTGATCGACCAGATCAAGGCGCAGCTCGCCCGGCTCGTGCCGGTGCACGAGGTGCACGACCTGACGGTCGAGGGGCCTTCGGTGCAACGCGAACTCGCGCTGTTCAAGGTCTCGGGCAAGGGCGATGCGCGGATCGAGGCGTTGCGGCTGGCCGAGATCTTCCGCGCCAAGGTGGTCGATTCGACGCTGGAAAGCTTCATCTTCGAGATCACCGGCACGCCCGAGAAGATCGACGCTCTGGCCGACCTCATGCGCCCGCTGGGCCTGCGCGAGATGGCACGTACGGGCGTCGCGGCGCTGTCGCGGGGGATCTGAGCCGCGACAGGACGGGATGGTCCGGTTCCATCCGGACCGCGCCGCTCAGGTCGCGCGGAGCGACACGGCCTGCAACGCACCTTGCCGGCCCGGGCGTTCGGCAATGGGACCGGCCCGGCAGCCCCGCGCGCCGGGCCGCTTCCGTCAGTGTCCGGAGAATTTCGCCGGGCGCTTCTCCAGGAAGGCCGACACCCCCTCGAGAAAGTCGGCCGAGGCGCCGCACTGCCCCTGCAGCCTTGCCTCGAGCGCCAGCTGATCCTCGAACCCGTTGCCGAAGCTTGCGCGGAGCGCCTGTTTCAGGGCGCGATAGGCGGTCGTCGGCCCCTCGGCCAGATGGGCGGCGCGCGCCTGCCAGCGGGCCTCGAACTCGGCCTCGGGCACGGCCTCGTAGATCATGCCCCAGCGCGCGGCCTCGGCGGCCGGAATGCGGTCGGCGAAGAGCGCGGCCCCCATCGCCCGGGCAAGGCCGATCTGGCGCGGCAGCGTCCAGGTGCCACCGGCATCCGGAATAAGGCCGATGCGGGTGAAGGCCTGGATGAAGCTCGCGCTTTCGGAAGCGATGACCACGTCGCAGGCAAGCGCGAGGTTGGCCCCTGCCCCGGCCGCGATCCCGTTCACCGCGGCGAGCGTCGGCACCGGGCAGTCGGCGATGGCGCGCAGCAGCGGCTCGTATTCCTCACGCAGGATGCGCTCGAAGTCGGGCACGCCGAGGCCTTTCGCGTCGCCCAGATCCTGCCCCGAGCAGAAGCCGCGACCCTCGCCGGTCAGAACGATCACGCGGGCGCGGGCTGCGGCCTCCGTCACCGCGTAAAGCAGTTCCTCGCGCATCCGGCTCGAGAGCGCGTTCATCACCTCGGGCCGCGCGAGCGTCACGAGGGCCACGCCGCCGCGGTCTTCAACCCTGATCGTCCGGTAATCCATCCTGTTCCTCCCTCTCAGCGGCCAGAATAGCCGCGGCCGGAGGCCGGGAAAGCGCGACGGCGCGTCAGTCCCTCAGGATTTCGGCGAGCCGGGCCTTCTCCTCCTCGGACAGGGCCGCCGCCGCAGGCTCGGGTGCGGCGCGCCGGCGGCGCAGATAGACCGCGGCGAGCCCGAGCCCGCCCACGAGCATCGCGGGGCCGGCAATCCAGAGGATCAGGTTGGCCCCTCCGGCGGTCGGGTTCAGCAGGACGTATTCGCCGTAGCGGTCGACGACGAAATCGACGACCTCGGCATCCGAGTCCCCCGCCACCAGCCGTTCGCGCACCAGCAGCCTCAGGTCGCGCGCCAGCTGAGCGTTCGAGTCGTCGATGTTCTCGTTCCGGCAGACAAGGCAGCGCAGCCCCTGCGAGATGTTGCGCGCGCGGGCTTCCAGTGCGGGATCGGGCAGGATCTCGTCAGGCTGCACCGCGAAGGCGGGCGCTGCCAGAAGCGCCGCGAGGACAAGCGCCGCGAGCCTCATTCCGCAGGCACCGCAGCCGGTGCCCGGCGCGCCCCCGCGGCGATCCGGTAGCGGCGGTCGGACAGGCTGAGCAATCCGCCGAGCGCCATCAGCATGGCGCCGCCCCAGATCCAGTTGGCGAAGGGCTTGATGTAGCTGCGCACCGCATAGCCTCCGCCCTCCTGCGGATCGCCGATCACGAGATAGAGGTCGCGGGTGAAGCCGTAGTCGATCCCAGCCTCGGTCGTGGGCATGGCGGCCACCGGATAGGTGCGCTTCTCCGGATGGAGCGTCGCAACCTCGCGCCCGTCGCGGCTGACGCGGAAATCGGCGGTGGTCGAGCGGTAGTTCGGCCCTTCGACTTCGCGCACGCCATCGAGCGTGACGTCGTAGCGGCCGAGCGCGAAGGTCTCGCCCGGCTGCATCACGCGGATGTTCTCGACCTGCCAGGCGGTGATGGCGGCGACGGCGAAGATGGTGATGCCGAGGCCCGCATGCGCCGTGGCCTTCCCCCAGTCGGCGCGCGGCAGCCGCGTGAGCCGGCCGAGCCGGCCGCCGATCCCGCCACGGCCGGTCCGGCTCCAGAGATCGATCAGCGCGCCGAGCACGAGCCATGCGCCGAGGGCGAGACCCACGGGCCCCAGCGCCGAGCGCCCGGTCTGCATGGCGAAGACCAGCGCGCCCAGGGCCACCGACAGCGCCAGCGCGCCCCAGAGCGGGCGCATCGACCGGCCGAGCTGGGCGCGCTTCCAGGACAGGACCGCACCGAGCGGCAGCACGAGGGCGATCACCACCATGAAGGGCGTGAAGGCCGCGTTGAAGAACGGCGCCCCGACAGAGAGCTTGCGGCCCCAGAGCAGCTCGGCCAGCAGCGGCCAGATGGTGCCGATGAAGACGACGAAGCAGGCCACCGTCAGCAGCACGTTGTTGAGCACGATCCCCGACTCGCGGCTGACGATGCCGAAGACGCCCTTGGCCTCCATCGCGCTGGCCCGTGCTGCGAACAGCGTCAGTGCCCCGCCCATGAAGGTGGCGAGGATCAGCAGGATGAAGACCCCGCGCTCGGGATCGTTGGCAAAGGCGTGGACGGAGGTGATGACGCCTGAGCGCACGATGAACGTGCCGATCAGCGAGAAGCCGAAGGCAAGGATGGCCAGCAGGATCGTCCAGCTCTTCAGTGCCTCTCGCTTCTCGACCACGATGGCGGAGTGCAGGAGTGCCGCTGCGATCAGCCAGGGCATGAAGGAGGCGTTCTCGACCGGGTCCCAGAACCAGAAGCCGCCCCAGCCGAGTTCGTAATAGGCCCACCACGACCCGAGCGCGATGCCGATGGTCAGGAAGATCCAGGCGGCCAGCGTCCAGGGCCGCACCCAACGGCCCCAGGCGGCATCCACCCGGCCCTCGATCAGCGCGGCGACCGCGAAGGAGAAGGCCATCGAGAGCCCGACATAGCCGAGGTAGAGGAAGGGCGGATGGAAGGCGAGCCCCGGATCCTGCAGCAGCGGATTGAGGTCCTCGCCGTCGAAGGGCGGCTCGGCCAGGCGCAGGAACGGGTTCGAGGTGAAGAGCAGGAAGGCGAGGAAGGCCGCGCCGATCATCCCCTGCACCGCGAGGACGCGCGCCTTGAGCGTGGGCGGCAGGTTCTGCCCGAAGGCCGCGGCGCAGGCTCCGAAGAGCGAGAGGATGAGCACCCAGAGCAGCAGCGAGCCCTCGTGGTTCCCCCAGACGCCGCTGATCTTGTAGAGCAGCGGCTTCAGCGTGTGCGAGTTCAGAACCACGAGCCGCACCGAGAAGTCCGAGGTGACGAAGGCCCAGGTCAGTGCCGCGAAGGCGAAGCCCACGAGCAGAAGCTGGGTGACCGCCGCCGGTTCCGCCACCGCCATCCAGCCGGACCAGCGCCTGTGCGCGCCCACGAGCGGCACGAAGGACTGCAACAGGGCGACGCCCAGCGAAAGCACCAGCGCGAAGTGGCCGAGTTCGACGATCATGCGGACTGCCCTCCCGAAATCGGGGGAAACCTTATCGCCATCGCCCGCCGGGTGCCATGCCTGACGGCGTGCTCCCGCCATTTTGATGGCGGCGTGTCAGACGTCGCATCGAGAGGGAACACCTGCCTTGCAGGATCGTCGCTGCCGGGCCGGCTGCAGGGTTGGCGGGTGTTGCCGCCTGTGCCCAGGCCCGCGTCGATGCCCTTGGCGGCCCAGCGATCGGGGCAGTGCAGGCGCTTGCAGATGACGACGAAGAAGCGCGGGCGCCCGCGGAAGCCCGCCGGGCGGCCGACGGGGTCTGGCCTCGGCACGGTGCGGCGGCCATGATGGCGTGCCACAGCCACGGAGAGACCCATGCGCAAGACCTGCATCCTGATCGGCGCTCCGATCGATACCGGCCAGCGCCGGCCGGGCTGCCTGATGGGCCCCGCCGCCTACCGTGTGGCGGGCCTCGGCCGGGCGCTCGCCGATCTCGGCCATGCGGTCGAGGATCGGGGGGATGTCGTGCCCGGCCCGCTGCCGGAGACAGCCGCAAATCCCGCGCTCCACGCCCTGCCCGAGACGCTGGCCTGGACGGCGGCGCTCCGCGAGGCCGTCCAGGCAGCGTTCGAGGCCGGCTTTCCGGTCGTCATGGGCGGCGATCATTCGCTGGCGCTCGGGTCGGTCGCCGGGGCGGCGGCCCATGCCGCATCCATCGGACGGCCGCTCTTCCTGCTCTGGCTGGATGCGCATTCCGACTTCCACACGCTTCAGACCACCGCCTCGGGCAACCTGCACGGCGTGCCGGTGGCCTATGCGGCGGGGCGCGACGGGTTCGACGGCTTCCCGCCCTTCCCGGCCCCGATCCCGCCGGAGCGGATCTGCCTCTTCGGCATCCGCTCGGTCGATCCCGAGGAACATGCGGCCCTGCTCCTGCACGACGTCTCGATCATCGACATGCGGGTGATCGATGAATTCGGCATCTGTGCGCCCATGCGCGAGTTCCTCGACAAGGTGCGGGCAGCCAACGGGATGCTGCACGTCTCGCTCGACGTGGACTTCATCGACCCGACACATGCGCCCGCAGTCGGAACCACGGTGCCCGGCGGCACGACGGTGCGCGAGGCGCATCTGGTGATGGAACTGCTGCACGAGAGCGGGCTCGTGACCTCGCTCGACCTGGTGGAACTGAACCCGTTCCTCGACGAGCGCGGCAGGACGGCGCGGCTGATGGTCGAGCTTGCGGCCTCGATCATGGGACGGAAGGTGTTCGACCGGCCGACCCGCGGCTTCGGCTGATCCAGATATCCGGGACGCAGGGCAGTCACCGGCGAGAGGCGGCAGCATGATCGGTTAAGACCGGGGCCTCCGCACACCGGGCGGCGCAGTCAGTTCAGCCGGAATTCGCCCACCACATGACGCCACTCGCCCGGACCGATCAGCTTGCGATGCGTGAAGCGCACCGAGTGCAGCGGGCCCTCGATCTTTTCCTGCCAGAACTCGATGAAGCGGAAGAGCGCGGGATGGTCGGGCGCAAGGTCGTAGTCCTGCCAGACGAAGGTGTTGAGCACGTTTCGGTGGTCCGGCATCCGGTAGAAGATCTCGGCCGTCGTCAGCCCGTATCCGGCCAGCATCAGTTCCGTTTCCCGCATCGCGTCCCTCCAGGAGTTGCAGATGAGAAAATGATGCGCCGGATTCCGGTTTTTTCAATGAAAACCGGGTGTTGTCACTCATGTCTCGCGGCTGCTCGCACCAGCGGATCTCGCGGCACTCCCCCGGCATTGCACCCCATATGAGGGATGGTCTATAGTCCCGCCCAACGAGATATGGTTTCCCGCGAAAGAGAGCCTCCCCTTGACCGACCGTCCCGAAGAGCCCGGCGATGATGAAGAAATGGGCAGACCGCCGAGCGGACTGCCTCAGGTCTCCATCGCCGAGGAGATGAAGACCGCCTATCTCGACTATGCGATGAGCGTCATCGTCTCCCGCGCGATCCCCGATCTGCGCGACGGGCTGAAGCCGGTGCACCGCCGCATCCTCTATGCGATGCACGAGACCAGCAACACGCATGACAAGCCCTACCGCAAGTCGGCGCGGCCCGTCGGCGACACGATGGGGAAATACCACCCCCACGGCGACGGCGCGATCTACGACGCGCTGGTGCGGATGGCACAGCCCTTCTCGATGGGGCTTAAGCTGCTGGACGGTCAAGGCAACTTCGGCTCGATGGACGGCGATAACGCGGCCGCCATGCGCTACACCGAAGTGCGGATGGACAAGCCCGCGGCCTTCCTTCTGGCCGATATCGACAAGGACACCGTCGACTTCCAGGACAACTACGACGGCAAGGACCGCGAGCCTACCGTCCTGCCTGCGCGCTTCCCGAACATGCTGGTCAATGGCGCGGGCGGCATCGCCGTCGGCATGGCCACGAACATCCCGCCGCACAATCTGGGCGAGGTGGTGGACGCCACGCTCGCCATGATCGAGAATCCCGACATTTCGACCGAGCGGCTGATGGAGATCATCCCCGGTCCGGACTTCCCGACGGGCGGCGTGATCCTCGGACGCTCGGGCGCCCGCAAGGCGTATCTGGAGGGGCGCGGCTCGGTCATCATGCGGGCCAAGGCGCGGGTCGAGGAGATCCGCAAGGACCGCTACGCCATCGTTCTCGACGAGATCCCCTATCAGGTCAACAAGGCCACCATGATCGAGAAGATCGCGGACATGGTGCGCGAGAAGAAGATCGAGGGCATCGCCCATGTGCAGGACGAATCCGACCGGGTCGGCGTCCGCGTGGTGATCGAACTCAAGCGCGACGCGACGCCCGAGGTGGTGCTGAACCAGCTCTGGCGCTTCACGCCGATGCAGACGACCTTCGGCTGCAACATGCTGGCGCTGAACGGCGGCCGGCCCGAGCAGCTTACCTTGCGCGATTTCCTGAGCCATTTCCTGACCTTCCGCGAGGAAGTGGTGGCACGCCGGACGGCTTACGAACTGCGCAGGGCGCGCGAGCGCAGCCACATCCTCTGTGGATTGGCCGTCGCGGTGTCGAACGTGGACGAGGTGGTCGCCACGATCCGCTCCTCGGCCGATCCGGCCGAGGCGCGCGAGCGGCTGATGACGCGGCGCTGGCCCGCGGC
This sequence comes from Rhodobacter sp. NSM, assembly GCF_052244495.1. NCBI lineage: Bacteria > Pseudomonadati > Pseudomonadota > Alphaproteobacteria > Rhodobacterales > Rhodobacter > Rhodobacter sp. NSM. The sequence goes on along the minus strand of NZ_JBQPXH010000001.1, from coordinate 688,156 downwards.
CGATATTGCCGACTACATCCGGCTGATCGACGATCCCTCGCACACGATCAACGAGGACGGCACCTATAACCTCTCCGAGATCCAGGCGCGCGCGATCCTCGACCTGCGCCTCCAGCGGCTGACGGCGATGGGCGTCAAGGAGGTCACCGACGAACTGGCGGAACTTGCCGCCAAGATCCGCGACTTTCTCGAGATCCTCGGCTCGCGCGAACGGATCATGGCCATCATATCGGACGAGCTGCGCGAGGTGAAGGACCTCTTCGCCGTGCCCCGCCGGACCGAGATCTCGGAATGGGCGGGTGACCTCGAGGACGAGGACCTGATCGAGCGCGAGGACATGGTGGTGACCATCACCTCGGGCGGCTACATCAAGCGCACCCCGCTCGCCGAATTCCGCAGCCAGCGGCGCGGCGGCAAGGGTCTCGCCTCGATGGCGACCAAGGAAGACGACGTGGTGACGACGCTCTTCGTCGCGAATACCCACACCCAGCTTCTGTTCTTCACCACCGACGGCATGGTCTACGACCTCAAGTGCTGGCGCCTGCCGCTCGGCGGGCGGACGGCGAAGGGCAAGGCCATCGTCAACATCCTGCCCATCGCGACGGGCGTCACCATCGCCGCCCTGATGAAGATCGACGAGCCCGAGGAGGAATGGGACCGCCTGCAGGTCGTCTTCGCCACTTCCGAGGGCGACGTGCGCCGTAACCGCCTGTCGGACTTCACCAACGTCAAGCGCAACGGCAAGATCGCGATGAAGCTGCCCGAGGGCGTGAGCCTCGTGAACGTCTCGATCTGCGACGAGAACGATGACGTCATGCTCGTGACGGCGATGGGGCGCGCGATCCGCTTCCCGACCACCGACGTGCGCGTCTTCTCGGGTCGCGACTCGACCGGCGTGCGCGGCATCCGCATCGCCTCGGGCGACCGCGTGGTGTCCATGTCGGTCATCCGGCATTTCGAGGCCGATCCCGCCGAGCGTGCGGCCTACCTCAAGCAGCGCCGCCTGATGGCCGGGGTCATCGAAGAGGCCGAGGCAGACGAGGACGAGGATGCGGTCGAGGCCGGCCAGCTCTCGCCCACGCGCTACGCCGAGATGTCGGCGGCGGAAGACGTGATCCTGACCATCACCGCGCGCGGCCTCGGCAAGATCTCGTCGAGCCACGACTATCCCGTGCGCGGACGCGGGGGCCAGGGGGTCACCGCCTTCGAGAAGACGATGCGCGGCGGCCAGCTCGTGGCTTCCTTCCCCGTCGAGATGAGCGATCAGGTGATGCTGGCGACTTCGGGCGGCCAGTCGATCCGGGTACCGGTCGAGCAGATCAGCTTCCGCTCGCGCTCGGCAGGCGGCGTGCGGGTCTTCGACACCGGCGGCACCGAGGAGGTGGTCTCGGTCGCCCGCATCGCGGATCCGGGCGATACGGCGGTCGATGCGGCCGAGCCGGGCGAGAGCGGCGGGGACGAGGCCTGATCCATGACGCGCAGCCTGCACATCGTGGGGGCCGGCATGGCCGGCTCCGAGGCCGCATGGCAGGCGGCGCAGATGGGAGTGCCGGTCGTCCTGCACGAGATGCGGCCGAAGGTCGGCACCTTCGCGCACCGCACCGGCCAGTTCGCCGAAATGGTCTGCTCGAATTCGTTCCGCTCGGACGATGACGAACGCAATGCCGTCGGCCTCCTGCACTGGGAGATGCGGGCCGCCGGCGGACTCATCATGGAGATGGCCGCGGCGCATCGTCTGCCCGCCGGCGGTGCGCTGGCCGTGGACCGCGATCCCTTCGCGGAAAGCGTGACGGCGCGGTTGCGGGCCCATCCGCTGATTTCGGTTGTCGAAGAGGAAGTTGCCGAACTTCCTTCGGACGGCGACTGGATCGTGGCAACGGGGCCTTTGACCTCGTCGGCACTGGCCGAGAGCATCCGTGCGGCGACCGGGGCGGAGTCGCTCGCCTTCTTCGACGCCATCGCGCCCATCGTCCATGCCGACACGATCGACATGGCCGTGGCCTGGCGGCAGTCGCGCTACGACAAGGGCGAGACCGAGGAAGAGCGCACGGCCTACATCAACTGCCCGATGAACCGGGAGCAGTACGAGGCCTTCATCGATGCGCTGCTCGCGGCCGAGAAGACCGGATTCCATGAAGGGGAAACGGCCGGATACTTCGACGGCTGCCTGCCCATCGAGGTGATGGCCGAACGCGGGCGCGAAACGCTGCGGCATGGCCCCATGAAGCCCGTGGGCCTGACCAATGCCCATCGGCCGGAGGAAAAGGCCCACGCTGTGGTCCAACTGCGGCGGGACAACAAGCTGGGCACGCTCTACAACATCGTGGGCTTCCAGACGAAAATGAAGTACGGCGCGCAAACGGATGTTTTCCGAATGATTCCCGGCCTTCAGGACGCGAGATTCGCCCGCCTCGGCGGCATCCACCGCAACACCTTCCTCAACTCGCCGACCCTGCTCGACGACCGGATGCAGCTGAAGCTCAGACCGAACATCCGTTTCGCCGGACAAGTCACTGGCGTCGAAGGATATGTCGAGAGTGCGGCCATGGGCCTTCTTGCGGGGCGGCTGGCTGCGGCCGAGATCCTCGGACGCTCGCTTGCCCCGCCTCCGCCCGACACGGCCATGGGCGCCCTCGTTACCCACATCACCGGCGGTGCCGAGGCCCGGACCTTCCAGCCGATGAACGTGAACTTCGGGCTCTTCCCGCCCATCGACGCGAAGGGCGGCCGACGCGGGCGCAAGGACCGCTACAAGGCCTACACCGACCGGGCAAAGGCGGCCTTCACGGAATGGCTGGGCGCGTAACCCGCTTCGCCCCTTCGCCCACGGGTCCGCTGCATCTGGGCCATGCCTTCTCGGCGCTGACCGCCTGGCGGCGCGCAGGGGACGGCACGGCGCTCCTCCGGATCGAGGACATCGACCGCAGCCGCTGCCGGCCCGAGTGGGAGGCGCAGATCTTCGACGACCTGCACTGGCTCGGCCTCGCCTGGCCAGAGCCGGTGATGCGCCAGTCCGCGCGCGGCGCGGCCTATCGCGCCGCGCTCGACCGTTTGGCGGCGATGGGCCTCACCTATCCCTGCCGCTGCACCCGCGCCGACATCCGCGCGGCCATCTCCGCACCGCAGGAAGGCGTGCCGGTGGGTCCCGACGGGATCGTCTATCCCGGCACCTGCCGCGGCCGCCCGATGGCCGATGCGGGGCCCGCGGACGCGATCCGGCTCGACATGGGCAAGGCCCTGGCGTGCGCGGGCGCCCTGCGCTTCCACGAGACCGGTCCGGCGCATGAGGGCTGGCACCTGGTCGGCGATCTTGCCGCCACGGCGGGCGATGTGGTGCTGGCGCGCCGCGGGTTCGGCACCTCCTACCATCTTGCCGTGGTGGTGGACGACGCCGCGCAAGGCGTGACCGAGGTGGTGCGGGGCGAGGATCTCTTCGAGGCCACCGGGATCCATGTCCTGCTGCAGCGCCTTCTCGGCCTGCCCGTGCCGGACTTCCACCATCACCGCCTGATCCGCGACGCGGCCGGCAAGCGGCTGGCGAAGCGAGATGATTCCAAGGCGATCGCGAAGTACCGCAGTGAAGGACTCACGCCGACCGACATCCGCGCGCTCGTTGGCGCCTGAAGGTCAGCGGCGGGCATCCGGCGCCACCGGAAGGCCGCGCCTCAGGCCATCGGGTCAAGGATGATCCGCTCTTCCCCCGCGCGCAGGGCCGTGTAGAAGCAGGAGCGGCGGTTGGTGTGGCAGGCCGGCCCCGCCTGCTCGATCAGCATCAGCAGGCAGTCGCGGTCGCAGTCGATCCGCATCTCGACCAGCCGCTGCGTGTGGCCCGAGGTCTCGCCCTTCACCCAGAACGCCTGCCGCGACCGCGACCAGTAGGTGACGCGTCCGGTGGTGAGCGTCCGCGAGACGGCCTCGGCGTTCATCCAGGCAAGCATCAGCACCTCGCCAGTCGCATGGTCCTGCGCGATGGCCGGAACGAGTCCGTTCGCGTCAAAGCGCAGCGAGGCGGGATCGAAGTCCATTCCGGGTTCCTTTCCATCGGGCGAACGAGGGCCTATCTAGGGGGTCGAGCGCGAAGAGGAAAGCCATGAGCGACAGCGACCTGATCAGCCTCTATTCCGGGCGCATCCTGGAACTGGCCGCCGAGATCCCGCACACCGGCCGTCTGCCCGAGGCGCAGGGCAGCGCCCGGCGCCGCTCTCCGGTCTGCGGCTCGACGGTAACGGTGGATCTGAAGCTCCGCGACGGTCGGGTGGAGGATTTTGCGCAGGACGTGAAGGCCTGTGCGCTCGGTCAGGCCTCGGCCTCGATCATGGGTCACGCGCTTCTCGGCCGGAGTCGGACCGAAGTCGAGACCGCGCGCGATGCGCTGCGGGCGATGCTCACGTCCGGCGGGCCGGTGCCTGAAGCGCCCTTCGACGGCTATGAGGTGCTCCTGCCGGCGCGCGACTACCGCAACCGTCATGCCTCGATCCTGCTGGCGCTCGAAGCGGCGGCCGAAGCCTTCGCGGAAGCCGAAGCGCGATGACCGGGGCCGCCGGGGTGCACCGGCCCGCCGCGTAAACCTTGATTACCGGATGCTGAAGAAAAAGCCGCCGCTCCAGGCTGGAGCGGCGGCAGTGGCGTCCGGTCTTCGGGGACAGGGACAGGCAGCAGGGCGGCTGCCGGGGACCGGCCGCAGGCAGGAGGTCAGACGAGATGCGGCAGGTAAAGAGCCGCGATCAGAAGGGAAAATACGGTGGCCGCGCCGAGCGCATCTTCGATCAGCGTGTCGGAGCAGCGGGAAAGGATGTCCTTCAACTCGGTCAGCATCGGCGATCTCCGTCTTGATGTTCCATTATTGTTCTCACGAGCATTAACCTCTGTAAAGAACTTTCTGGCAACACGCGCCACATGGGTGACAGCATTTGTCGCGGACAGGGTGCTCGCTGACTGATTGCCGGTTTCGTGGCATGGATTGAAGCACCCGCACTCCGGAATGGCCGAGGGCAGCACAGTCGCGGTCAAGTTCACCCAAGCAGGTGCGAGGCTCTGCTGCTGGTGGCTGCCCCTGCCCGCGACATGCGTATCCGGGGCCGCCGGCTCTATCCGACCGAGAGCAGCCGGATTGCCCGGTCCTGATCGAGGAGCCAGAGCAGCAGCCGCACGGCCTGCCCGCGCGGCGAGGCCAGATCCGGATCGTCAGCGAGTAGCTTGCGCGCGTCGGATTGGGCCACGGCCATCAGTGCGGACTGCCGCTCGAGATCGGCGATGCGGAAGCGCGGCAGGCCCGACTGCGCGGTTCCGATCAGATCGCCTGCGCCGCGGATCGCCAGATCCTCCTCGGCGATGCGGAAGCCGTCCTCGGTCTCGCGCAGGATGGTGAGGCGGCGCTGGCCGCTTTCGGCCAGCGGCGGCTGATACATCAGCAGGCAGGTGGACTGTGCGGCCCCACGCCCGACCCGCCCGCGCAGCTGGTGAAGCTGGGCCAGCCCGAAGATCTCGGCCCGCTCGATCACCATGATCGAGGCGTCGGGCACGTTGACGCCCACCTCGATCACCGTCGTCGCGACCAGCACCCGCGTCTCGCCCGCCACGAAGCGCGCCATGGCAGCGTCCTTCTCGGCGGGCGGCATCTGGCCATGAACGAGCCCCACGACGCCTTCGCCGAGCGCCGCGCGCAGATGCTGGAACCGAGCCTCGGCCGAGGCGTAGTCCACGGCCTCGCTGTCCTCGACCAGCGGGCAGACCCAGTAGGCCTGACGCCCCTCGGCCACCGCATGGGCGAGGCTCGAGACCACCTCGTCCATGCGCTCGCAGGAGACGAGCGCCGTCCTGACCGGCGACCGCCCCGGCGGCTTCTCGTCGAGCACCGAGACATCCATGTCGCCGTAGCTCGCGAGCGCAAGGCTGCGCGGGATGGGCGTTGCCGTCATGACGAGCACGTCCGCCGCCGTGCCCTTGGCGCCCAGCTCCATCCGCTGCGCCACGCCGAAGCGATGCTGCTCGTCCACAATGGCGAGCCGCAGGTCGCGGAAGGCCACGTCCTTCTGGAAGACGGCATGGGTGCCCACCAGCACGCCGATCTCGCCCGAGGCGAGCGCCGCGAGCTTGGCCGCGCGATCCGCGCCCTTGTCGCGCCCGGTGAGCAGTTCGAGCCGGATACCCGCGGCCTCGGCCATCGGCGAAAGGCTCGCCAGATGCTGGCGCGCGAGGATTTCGGTCGGCGCCATCATGACGCCCTGCCCGCCCGCCTCGACCGCGACGGCAAGCGCGAGGAAGGCCACGAGCGTCTTGCCCGCGCCCACGTCGCCCTGCAGCAGCCGGTTCATCCGCAGGGGCGCCGCCATGTCGGCCGCGATCTCGGCCACCGCGCGGGTCTGCGCGCCGGTCGGCGCGAACGGAAGGCTCTCCAGCACCCGCTTCTGCAGCGCGCCCGTCCCCACGGAGGCCACCCCCTTGCCGCGGCGTCGCGAGGCGCGGGCCAGCGTCAGGGTCATCTGATGGGCGAAGAGCTCGTCATAGGCGAGCCGCTGGCGGGCAGCAGCGGTCGGCGTCACCTCGGACGGCGCGCCGGGCGCATGGGCCGCACGGACCGCCGCGGCCCAGTCGGGCCAGCCTTCCCGCGCCTTGAGGCCCGGGTCGATCCACTCGGCAAGCTCGGGCAGGCGCTCCAGCGCCGCAGCCGCGGCCTTGGCCGCAAGCTTCTGCGTGATGCCCGCCGTCAGCGGATAGACCGGCTCGCAGGCGGGCAGCTCTCCGGCCTCCTCGGGGCGCAGCACATGGTCGGGGTGCACCATCTGCGCCATGCCGTCGAAGAACTCGATCCGACCCGAGACGAGCCGCCGCTCGCCCTGCGGCAGGAGCTTCGCGAGGTAGTCGCCACGGGCGTGAAAGAAGACGAGCGCGAACTCGGTTTCGGCATCGCGCACCGCGATCCGATAGGGGCCGCCCTTCCGCCGCGGCGGGAAGTGAGGGCCGACCGTGACCTCGACGGTCGCCGTCAAGGGGGGCACCACCTCACGAATCGAGGCGCGGCGGCTGCGGTCCACAGCCGAATGCGGCAACAGGAACAGCAGGTCCTTCGGCCGGGTGACGCCCAGCCCCGCGAAGGCCTTGGCCGTCTTCGGACCGACCCCTTCCAGCGTCTCCAGGTCGGCGAAGAGCGGAAAGAGGATCTCCGGGCGGCTCATGCGTCGCCGATCAGGCGCAGCCAGGCATCCTCGTCGATGGTCTCGACACCGAGGGCCGCGGCCTGCTTCGCCTTGGATCCGGCGCCCGGCCCTGCCACGACGAGATCCGTCTTCGCCGAGACCGAGCCCGAGACCTTCGCCCCCAGCGCCTCGGCCCGTGCCTTGGCCTCGGACCGCGACATCCTCTCAAGCGTGCCGGTGAAGACAACGGTCTTGCCGGCGATCGGGCTCTCGACCGGGGCGCGCACCTCGGCATCCTCGACCGTCAGGTGGGCGACAAGCGCATCCACCGCCGTCCGTTCGGCCTCCTGATGGAAGGACGTGACGAGCGAAGTCGCCAGCACCGCCCCCACGCCGTCGATGGAGAGGAGATCCTGCCATTCCGCTCCCGCACCGACCTCGGCCCCGGTCATCGCCGCTTCGAAGGCGCTCCACGAACCGTAATGCGTGGCCAGAAGCGTGGCGGTCGTCTCGCCTACATGGCGGATGCCAAGCGCGAAGATCAGCCGGTGGAGCGGAATCCGCCGTCGCGCCTCGATGGCGGCGAAGAGGTTCTCGGCCGACTTGCGCCCCCAGCCCTCGCGGTTCTCGAGCCGCTGGACGCCGTCGCGGTAGCGGTTCGGCAATTCGAAGATGTCGGCGGGCTGCCGGATCCAGCCGTCGCGCCAGAGCGCCTCGACCTGCTTGGCGCCGAGGCCCTCGATGTCGAAGGCTGCACGCGAGACGAAATGCTTCAGCCGCTCGACCTGCTGGGCCGGGCAGATGAGGCCGCCCATGCAGCGGCGCACCGAATCGCCGGGCTCGCGGATGGCTTCCGAGCCGCAGTCGGGACATGTCTCGGGAAAGCGGTAGGGCTCGGCCCCCTCGGGGCGGCGGTCGAGATCGACATCGGCCACCTTGGGGATCACGTCGCCCGCCCGGTAGACCTGCACCCAGTCGCCCACGCGGATGTCCTTGCCGCCGCGGATCTCCTGCCCCTTCGAATCACGGCCCGCGATGTAATCCTCGTTGTGGAGCGTCGCATTCGACACCACGACGCCGCCAACCGTCACCGGCGTGAGCCGCGCCACCGGCGAGAGCGCGCCCGTCCGGCCCACCTGGATGTCGATCCCTTCGAGTTGGGTCCAGGCGAGCTGGGCCGCGAACTTGTGCGCGATGGCCCACCGGGGCGTCGAGGCCCGGAAGCCCAGACGCCGCTGGAGCGCGAGGTCGTCCACCTTGTAGACCACACCGTCGATGTCGTAGCCGAGCGCCGCGCGCTGCCGCTCGATCTCGGCATATTGTGCCAGCAGTTCCTCCGGCCCCGTGCAGAGACGGGTGAGCGGATTCGTTGCAAACCCCAGAGCGCCCAGTCGCGCGATGGCCTCGTGCTGCGTCGCCGCCAGCGGCTCCGAATGCGCACCCCAGGCATAGGCGAAGAAGCGCAGCGGCCGCGCAGCGGTCACGCCCGCGTCGAGCTGGCGGAGCGAGCCGGCCGCCGCGTTCCGGGGGTTGGCGAAGAGGCGCTGGCCCGCAGCCTCCTGCCGGGCATTCAGCGCCGCGAAGTCGGCATGGCTCATGTAGACCTCGCCACGCACCTCGAGCAGGTCCGGCGCGCCGTCGAGCACAGCCGGCAGGTCGCCGATGGTGCGGGCATTCTCGGTCACGTTCTCGCCGGTCTCGCCGTCGCCGCGGGTCGCGGCCTGCACGAGGCGGCCCTTTTCGTAGCGCAGCGAGAGAGAGAGCCCGTCGATCTTCGGCTCGGCCGTGAAGCGCAGGTCGCCCACATGGCCGAGATAGCGGCGGATGCGCTCGATCCACTCCTCGACCTCGGCAAGATCGAAAGCGTTCTCGAGCGAGAGCATCCGGATCTCGTGCCGGACCTTCGCAAATCCCTCGGCCAGAGCGCCACCCACGCGGTCGCTTGGGCTGTCGGCACGGCGCAGCGCCGGAAACCGCTCTTCGATGGCACGGTTGCGCCGCTTGAGCGCATCGTAGTCGGCGTCGATCATCTGCGGCGCGTCATGGGTGTGGTAGGCCGTATTCGCCGACTCAATGGCTGCGGCCAGACGCGCGAGTTCAGCCGTGGCCTCCGCCTCGGTCAGCTGATCCACCGGCTTGTCGTCCTGCATGAGGGTCCCCCGCCTGCACCCACCGCAGGTTTAGGCAACCGTCCGGGCCTCGTCCAGTGCGGCCGGGGCCGACGCGCCAGTTCGCGGAACGGGCGAAATCAGCCAGACGGACCCAGAGGGGTTCGCGGCTCAGGCCCCGATGGCGAAGCGCCGGTCGCTCTCCGACGTGACCGGATCGCGCAACACGTAGCCGCGCCCCCAGACTGTCTCGATGTAGCTCTCGCCGCCCGTGGCTTCCGCCAGCTTCTTGCGCAACTTGCAGATGAAGACGTCGATGATCTTCAGCTCGGGCTCGTCCATCCCGCCGTAGAGATGGTTGAGGAACATCTCCTTCGTGAGGGTCGTCCCCTTCCGCAAGGAGAGCAGTTCGAGCATCTGGTATTCCTTGCCGGTCAGATGGACGGGCTTGCCCTCGACCTCGACCGTCTTTGCGTCGAGGTTCACGAGGATCTTGCCGGTGCGGATCACCGACTGGGCATGGCCCTTGGATCGCCGGATGATCGCGTGAATGCGCGCCACCAGCTCTTCGCGGTGAAAGGGCTTGGTCATGTAATCGTCCGCGCCGAAGCCGAAGCCCTTGATCTTGTTCTCGGTATCGTCGGCCCCCGACAGGATCAGGATCGGCGTGTCCACCCGCGCGAGCCGCAGCTGGCGCAGAACCTCATGGCCGCTCATGTCCGGAAGATTGAGATCCAGAAGGATGAGATCGTAATCGTAGAGCTTCGCCAGATCGATCCCGTCTTCACCAAGATCGGTGCAATAGACGTTCAGGTTCGCATGGGTCAGCATAAGTTCGATGCTTCGCGACGTCGTCGGGTCATCCTCAACCAGCAGTATTCTCATCACTCACGCTCCGGATCGCCACCTTTGGTATTAACTACAATGGCGGCCAATGGTTAATCATGAGTTACTCTGGCATATGAGGAGCGCGAAACAATCTAAAGTTGACGCAACTTCTGGATCATCGTGACCTTCAGGGCCTTTTCGCCATGCGAGACGACGGCGGACCGCCAGAGCGAGAACTCCTCTTCCGACAGGGCGTAACGCTCCAGCGCCTCGCGCTCGGAAATCAGGCCGTGAACCACCGCTTTCACCACCGCCGCCTTCCGGCTTGCCACCCACCGCCGTGTGTCGGGCGGCGGCAGGTCGGCACGGCTGAGAACAGATCCGTCCGGCAGCGTCACCTGCCGCGGACCGTCGACTCGTTTGAGATACATTGCACATCCCTCCAACGTGCCGCAGGCTGACGGAGCAGACTTAAGCATCGGTGAAACGCGGGGTTGAGAGTGCGCCGCATTTTCCTATATTGCGCGCTTCCACCTTCCGAAGGCGCCCCGCCATGCTCGATCATCCGCTGAACTCGCTCGGCTTTGCGAAGCCCCCTTCGGCCACACGGGTCGTGGTGGCGATGTCGGGGGGCGTGGACAGTTCGGTCGTGGCGGCCGAGCTTGCGGCGGAAGGCTACGACGTGGTCGGCGTCACGCTGCAGCTCTACGACCACGGGGCGGCGCTTGCGAAGAAAGGGGCCTGCTGCGCGGGCCGCGACATCCACGACGCCCGGCGCGTGGCCGAGGCCATGGGCTTCCCGCACTATGTGCTCGACTATGAAAATACCTTCCGCGAGGCGGTGATCGACGAATTCGCCGACGCCTACCTCGCCGGCGCGACGCCGGTGCCCTGCATCCGCTGCAACGAACGCGTGAAGTTCAAGGACCTGCTGCAGACCGCGAAGGACCTGGATGCGGACTGCATGGCGACCGGACACTACATCCAGCGCAAGATGGGAGCCGCCGGGCCGGAGCTGCATTGTGCCGCCGATGCCGCGCGCGACCAGAGCTATTTCCTCTTCTCGACGACGCCCGAGCAACTCGACTTCCTGCGGTTCCCCCTCGGCCACCTCGCCTCCAAGGCCGAGACGCGGGCGCTTGCCGCGCGCCACGGTCTGCCGGTGGCCGACAAGCCGGACAGCCAGGACATCTGCTTCGTGCCGAACGGCAACTATGCTGCCGTGATCGAGAAGCTGCGCCCCGGCGCCGCGGATCCGGGCGAGATCGTCGACCTCTCCGGGCGCGTCCTGGGCGAGCACCGGGGCGTGATCCACTACACGATCGGCCAGCGGCGCGGACTGGGGATAGGCGGGCTCGGCGACCCGCTCTATGTGGTGCGGCTCGATCCCGAGCGGCGGCAGGTTGTCGTGGGGCCGAAGGAGGCGCTGTCGACCCGGATCATCCCGGTGCGCGAGATCAACTGGCTCGGGGATGCGCCACTCACCACCCGGCCGGACTGGCATGTGCTGGCGAAGGTGAGGTCGACCCGGGCGCCGCGCGAGGCGGTCATCCGGCCGATCTCGGACCATGAGGCCGAGGTGGAGCTGATCGCGCCCGAGGATGGCGTCTCGCCCGGCCAGGCCTGCGTGTTCTACGAACCGACAGGAAGCCGCATTCTCGGCGGGGGCTGGATCTGGCGCGGGCGCTGAAGCGGCTGCGGGCTTCGGCCCGAATGCGCTCCTTCCGGCGCGGCGACCGCCCGGCCGGAGTGGCGCTCAGCCGGCCACGGCGCGCAGGGCCCGAACGCGGCCGGCCGGGATCGCCCGGATCTCGAGCCCCGTGAAGACATGGAGCGTGTTCATGTCGCGGTCCACCACGGCATGGTCCGACACCCAGCCCCCCATCATCAGGTAGGTCCGCAGCAGCGGTGGCATCTGGATCAGCGCGCGTTTCGCATCCGGCTTGCGCCGCGCGAGCTTCTGCGCGAAGCGGAAGACGTTGGGCGCCTTGACCCGCGGAAGCCAGCGCGGCGGCGCCAGGTGACGCTCCCTCAGCATGGCGAAGACGTCGAGATAGGCCTCGGCCTCGGTCCCGTGGAACGAGGAGCAGCCGAAGAGCATCTCGACGCCGGCCTCGTCCACATGCCGCGTCATCGCGCCCCAGGCCACGCGCAGGATGTCGGGATCCCGCCAGGCGGGATGGATGCAGAAGCGGCCCATCTCGACCATGGGCCCCGCAAAGCTCTCGAGCGGCGACAACTCGTAGAACTGGGCCGAATAGCTGCGGCCGATCTCGCCCCCGCCGGAGAGCGGCAGGAAGCGGAAGCAGGCGACCAGCACGCCGGTGAGGATCTCCTCGATCAGGATATGGGTGCAGATCGCGTCGAAAGCGTCCGCGTCGAGGCCGCTCGCCCCCCCCTCGGCGCGACCTTCGCGGAAGGCCAGCCACCTCAGTTCCTGTGCGCGACGCAGGTCTTCCGGCCCCGCCGCCGGCCGGGCTGCGTAGCGACCTCTGCTGAGCGAGAGCATCGACACCTCCTCGTGACTTGGCGCAGCGGAACGGCGTCCTAGATATGAGCCGCGCCGGGACAGGGTGCAAGCGGTCAAGCGGCCGCGGAATCAACTGGAGAGGACGATGACGGACAACCGCGACAAGGTGGTGAAGAGCGATGCGGAATGGAGGGCGCAGCTCTCGGATCTGGCCTACAAGGTCACGCGCAAGCACGGCACCGAGCGGGCGGGCACGCACGACGACTTTCCCAAGCAGCCCGGCATCTTCCATTGCGTGGGCTGCGGTGCGCCCCTCTTCGATCAGGCGCAGAAATACGAGAGCGGCACCGGCTGGCCCAGCTTCTGGGCCCCGATCGACGAGGAAGCCGTGGGAACCAGGGACGACCGCACGCTCTTCATGCGCCGGACCGAGGTGCATTGCGCGCGGTGCGAGGCGCATCTCGGCCATGTCTTTCCCGATGGGCCGCAGCCGACGGGCCTGCGCTACTGCATGAACGGAGTTGCGATGACCTTCGAGCCGAAGGACTAGCGCCCTCTTCCGGCCCGTGAAAGGCCGGCGCTGTCCGCTCGCGTCCGGGCATGCAGGCCTGCCCGACATCCGGTGTGGAAGTGCCGAAGGTCCAGCTCGCAGCCGCGCCCGAAAGCCTGCGGCCTTCCTCTGGCCCCGGTATCCCATCAGGATCCGGGACGACGCCTCGGCCCCGGTTCAGGGAGGCATCCGCGGGCCCTAAATCAGTGCGGACGGCTCCGTCACTCGATCAGGTCTTCGGTGCGCAAGGCGCCGATATTGCCGAAGAGCTGGCGCAGGAGGCTCGTGTCCCGGATGGTCGATTCCGTCACGCGGCGCGAAAGCGGAACGATGCGTCCCTTCTCGAGGCCGAAGCGCTCGACATTGCGCACGGTGCCCGACGGGTCGAAGGTGATCGCCACGACCTCGCGGTCGACCTCCTGCGGCTCGCGCGCACCGTAGTGGCGATAGCGGCTCTGGACGTAGTACCAGCCCGTATCGTTCAGCAGCGTCGAGGCCGACGGCCGGCCCACGATCTCGGCCACGCTCTCGCGTGTGTCGCGCCCGACCTCGATCCGCTGCAGGTCCAGCTCGGTCGGCACATAGCCGTGATTGCGGTAGATCGGCTGGCAGGCCGCCACCGCTACGGAAAGCGAGAGCGCCAGCGACACCCTGCGCAGGACCCGCCGGGTTTGCGCCGCTCCGAACCTGACATCCCGCGCCATGACGACCCCTTGCCTTGGGGGGCGAAGCCCCGTATCCCGAAACCCGACGATGGACCGTCTGCGGCTCAGCCACCGGCTTACAGAAGGTCCGGCCTCTGTTCAAGAATGGAACGAGGACCGGCATCCGGCTCCGGAAGCGCGGCCACAGGCGCCCCCACCGGCGGCTGCCCGTGACGCGGATGCGCCGGCAACCGCCCGATAATCGGAAAGAAACCGCGTCATGCCGGAACCCGTCCACACCTCGACCGCCGATCTGCCGCTGAGCTGCCCGTTCCGGGTCGCGGCACTTTCGGCCAGCCGCCCCACCCGCTTCAAGATCGTCCCCGATGCCGAGATCCAGGGCCTTGTCGCGGCCCTGCTCGGGATCAGCGGCGTCCGGGGCATGAGCTTTGCCGGCGAAATCCGCCCCGCCGGAAGGCGCGACTTCGAACTCGAGGGCCGGCTGGAGGCGACGGTCGTCCAGCCCTGCTCGGTCACGCTGACGCCGGTGACGACCCGGATCGAGGAAACGGTGAGCCGGCGTTATCTGGCAGACTACACGATGCCCGAGGCCGACGAGGTCGAAGTGCCGGAGGACGACAGCGAACCGCTGCCCGACGTGATCGATGCCGGCGCCGTCGCCGTCGAGGCGCTGGCGCTTGCGCTTCCGCTCTACCCGCGGGCACCCGGCGCCGAACTGGACGATACGACCTTCGCTCCGCCGGGCGTCGTGCCGCTGGCGGATGCCGATCTGCGTCCCTTCGCGGGACTGGCGGACCTTCGCCGCAGAATGGGCGGCGACGAACCCGGGCGCGGTGGCGACGGCGACGGCTGAGGCCGTTCCGGCCACCCTGCGAGCAGGCTCAGAAAGGGGCTTGCGCCGGGCCAGAATACCACTATGTTCCGCGCCTCGTTCGACACGCGGATCAGATGCGCCGGCCCTAGGGGGAAGCGCGCGAATCCCCAAGGAAAAACAGGGGCCTGGCCCCTCCGTAACACGAGGTTGAGACATGGCTGTCCCTCAGAACCGAGTCACCCGCTCCCGCCGCAACATGCGCCGCTCGCATGACGCGCTCGTCGCCGCAAACCCGGCCGAATGCCCGAACTGCGGCGAACTGAAGCGCCCGCACCACGTCTGTGGCGCCTGCGGCCATTACGACGCGCGCGAAGTCGTGGCTGTGACGGCGGAAACCGACCTGGACGAGGACGCGGCGTAAGCCGCGCCTGACGCCCCAACGCATGGCAAGGGAAACCGCAGCCCCGGCGACGGGCGCAGGGCGAATAGTGATATCCGTCGATGCGATGGGCGGGGACCGGGGCCCGGCCGCGGTTGTGGCCGGCCTCGCCGAATCCGCCTCAGCCAACCCGGGCGCCTATTTCATCGTCCACGGCGACGAAACCCACATCGGGCCGTTGATCGGCAAGCGCAAGGACCTCAGGGGCCGGTGCGAGATCCGGCACGCGCCGCGTGTGGTCACCATGAACGACAAGCCCAGCCAGGTCATGCGCCATGGCGAAGGCACCTCGATGTGGTCCTGCATCGAGAGCGTCCGTGCGGGCGAGGCGACAGTCGCCGTCTCCTGCGGCAACACGGGCGCGCTTATGGCGGTCGCGATGATCCGGCTCCGGAAGCTGCCGGGGGTCAATCGGCCGGCCATCGCCTGCCTCTGGCCCTCGCGCAATTCCGGCGGCTTCAACGTGATGCTGGACGTGGGCGCCGACATCAAGGCGGATGCCGAGGATCTGGCGCAGTTCGCCCTGATGGGCGCCTCCTACGCCCGCAACGGCCTGAGCCTTGATCGCCCGCGCGTGGGCCTGCTGAACGTAGGCACCGAAGAGCACAAGGGCCGCGCGGAACTCAAGGCCGCGCAGGACATCATCGCAGCCAATGCCGAGGCCGGAGCCTATGAATACGTGGGCTTCCTCGAGGGCGGCGACATTCCGGGCCGCCGCTGCGACGTGATCGTGACCGATGGCTTCACCGGCAACGTGGCGCTGAAGACGGGCGAAGGCACGGCCAAGCTCATCTCGGATTTCCTGCGCGAGGCCTTCGGCGCCAACATCCTGTCGAAGATGGCGGCCGTCCTGGCGCTGGGTTCGCTGAAGCGTCTGCAGAAGCGCATCGATCCGCGGCGCGTGAACGGCGGCGTGTTTCTCGGGCTGAACGGAACGGTGGTAAAATCGCACGGCTCGGCCGATGCGACCGGGGTCGCCGCGGCCATCGCGCTCGCCGTGCGCCTTGCGCGCTCCGGCTTCCACGAGCGGCTGGCGGCTCGGCTTGCATCCGCCGGGCGGGCGGGGCAGGATGCCCGCCAGGACGAGATGGCAGCCCCCGGCATATCTGAGAAACGGTAAAGCTGAATGACAATACGCGCCGTGGTGAGGGGCGTCGGGCACTACCTGCCCGACCGCGTCGTCCCGAACTCCGAACTCGAGTCGATCGTCGACACGACCGACGAATGGATCCGGACCCGGTCCGGCATCGAGCGGAGGCATTTCGCGGCGGAGGGCCAGACGACCTCGGACCTCGCCGCCCGTGCGGCACGCGCCGCGCTTGCGGATGCGGGGCTTTTGCCCGACGACATCGACACGCTGATCGTGGCGACCTCGACGGCCGACCTCACCTTCCCTTCGGCGGCGACGATGGTTCAGGCCGCGCTTGGCATGACGCGCGGCTTCGCCTTCGACGTGCAGGCGGTCTGCGCGGGTTTCGTCTATGCACTGGCCAATGCCGATGCGCTGATCCGCTCGGGCCAGGCCCGGCGGGTCCTGATCATCGGGGCGGAGACCTTCAGCCGTCTCATGGACTGGAACGACCGCGCCACCTGCGTGCTCTTCGGCGACGGTGCGGGCGCCGTGGTGCTCGAGGCCACCGAGCTCGGGGGCACCTCCTCCGACCGCGGCATCCTCGCCACCGATCTGCATTCGGACGGCCGGTTCAAGGATCTGCTCTACGTCGATGGCGGATCCTCGACCGGCACCACCGGACATCTGCGGATGCAGGGACGCGAGGTCTTCCGACATGCGGTCGAGAAGCTGGCCGAGACGGCCCATACCGCCCTCGAGAAGGCGGGGCTGACCTCGGCCGATGTCGACTGGATCGTACCCCACCAGGCCAACCTGCGGATCATCTCGGCAACGGCCCAGCGGATGCAGGTGCCGATGGACCGCGTGATCCTCACCGTGCAGGATCATGGCAACACGTCGGCCGCCTCGATTCCGCTCGCCCTGTCGGTCGGCAAGAGCCGCGGACAGATCAAGGAAGGCGATCTGCTGGTCACTGAGGCGATCGGTGGAGGCCTCGCCTGGGGCTCCGTCGTGCTGCGCTGGTAAGCGCGTATCAAGGGCCTTCGCCAACCCGTTGATATTGACTCGGAATCCCTCATACCTCATCCTGTGTCGAAATCTGGGTGGGGTGTGGAATGAGCGACAAGACCTTGACGCGAATGGATCTGAGCGAGGCAGTGTTCCGCGAGGTGGGCCTGTCGCGCAATGAATCGGCGCAACTCGTGGAGTCGGTGCTTCAGCATGTGTCGGATGCGCTGGCGACCGGAGAGATGGTCAAGATCTCTTCCTTCGGGACATTCACGGTTCGTGACAAGTCCGCCCGGATCGGACGAAACCCCAAGACCGGCGACGAGGTGCCGATCTCTCCGCGCCGGGTTCTGACCTTCCGCCCCTCGCACCTGATGAAGGAGCGTGTCGCCGCCGGCGGCAAGAACTGATCGGATATGCGGATGGAAAAGTCGGCCGAAGCCTTCCGCACGATCAGCGAGGTCGCCGAGATCCTCGAGACGCCGGCGCATGTCCTGCGATTCTGGGAGAGCCGCTTCCCGCAGATCCGCCCGGTGAAGCGCGCGGGGGGGCGCCGATACTATCGTCCGTCCGACGTGGCGCTTCTGGCCGGGATCAGGCGGCTCCTGCATGACGACGGTTTGACGATCAGAGGCGTGCAGAAGATCCTGCGCGAGCAGGGCGTGCGCCATGTCGCAAGCCTCAGCGGTCAGGATCCCGGCCCCGCGCCGGAGGATGCGGCGGCAGCCAGCCCCCCCGCCGCGGACGAACAAGCCGGTTTCACCTTCGAGGAGGTGCCCGAGATCCGCGGCGAGGTCGTGCCATTCTCCCGGCAGGCGCCGGCGGGCGGTCCGCTGCGTGCCGAGGCGTTGCGCCGTCCTCCTGCCGCACGCGCTGACCGGCCGCCGGAGCTGGATCTGGACGGTGCCGGCCTCCCCCCTGCCGGTGCCGAAGGGTCGCCACTCGAAGGGCCGGATACCCCTTCGACTTATGTCGGAGCGCAGGAGGCATCGCCCGACGGGGCGGAGCCGCGGGAGGCCGATGGCATGCCGGAAGGGGATGGCGCAAGCCCTGCCCTTGGCGACGCCGCCACAGGCTCCGATCCCGCGGATGATCGCGCGCCCGCTGTCGAGGAGGCCGAGGAGGAACCGGTCGCGTGGTCCGCTCCCGAGCCGCTCCTGCCGCGCGTGGATCACGGTGATCAGCCGGAGGCGGCGCAGCCGGCGGCAGAAGCGCCGCCCCCCCTCGACGACGGCGCGCGGCAGCCCGCCGCAGCGGGGCCGGTCGCTGTTCCGCCATCCGCCGGAGAGGGGCTGGTCCCCGCCGGGACCCCTGTGCAGGGCCCAGACGATTCACCCGCCGCCAAAGCGCCCAATGCCGCGATGCGCCGGGCTTCCGACACCGCGCCGCAACGCGAGCCGCACCAGATTGCCGAGGGCGAGATGCCGGAGGGGCCCGATCCGGCCTGGCGCGCGACCCCGCTGCGCGCCCTTCCCGAGGGGTGTCTTGCGCACCGGCGCGAGGATGTCCTTGCCCTGCGCGCGCGGCTGCTTGCCCTGCGCGAGCGTCTGCAGGCGCCCTGAACCTGAGCGGGAGGAAGCGCCCGAACCGATGCGTTTCCCGCTTGCTCCCGCGGCGAATCTCGTTATGTATCCCGCCTGTCGGGCCGTGGCGCAGCCTGGTTAGCGCGTCCGTCTGGGGGGCGGAAGGTCGCGAGTTCGAATCTCGCCGGCCCGACCATCAAAAACGGCCCGCCTCGCTTGAGGCGGGCCGTTTTGCATCAAAGGCCCTGCCGAGGAGAGAGGGATGACCGGAGTTCTCGCATCGCAACGCATCCGGTCGCTGATCGCCTCGGGCGCGATCGCCGCCGAGCTGCCGGTGATCCCCGGACAGATCCAGCCGGCCAGTCTCGATCTTCGCCTCGGGACGGTGGCCTACCGCGTGCGGGCCTCGTTCCTCGCGGGCGCGGGCCGCACCGTGGCCGAGCGCCTTCAGGAGTTCGAGATGCACCGGGTGGACCTGACCCCCGGCGCCGTGCTCGAGAAGGGCTGCGTCTACGTCGTGCCGCTGATGGAACGCCTCCGCCTGCCGCCGGGCGTGTCGGCGGTCGCCAATGCGAAGAGCTCGACCGGCCGGCTCGACCTGCTCACCCGCAGCATCGCCGATGGCGGCACAGAGTTCGACCGGATCCGCGAGGGCTACGAGGGCCCGCTCTATGCCGAGGTCTGCCCGAGAAGCTTCTCGGTCCTCGTCCGGCCGGGAATGCGCCTGAACCAGATCCGCTTCCGCGAAGGCGAGGCCACCTTGACGGATGCCGAGCTTGCCGCCCTTCATGACCGCGAGCCGCTGGTGAACGGCGAGCCGGTGATCTCGAATGGCCTGGGCTTTTCCGTCGATCTCCGTCCTGCGGACAGCGACCTCCTGGGCTATCGCGCGAAACCCCATACCGGCCTGATCGACCTCGACCGCATCGGGCATTATCCGGCCGCCGACTTCTGGGAGGAGATCCGCTCGCATGAAGGCCGGATCATCCTCGATCCGGGCGCCTTCTACATCCTCGTCAGTCGCGAGGCAGTCACCATCCCGCCGGACCACGCCGCCGAGATGGCCCCCTATCTCGCCATGGTGGGCGAGTTCCGTGTCCACTATGCGGGGTTCTTCGATCCGGGCTTCGGCCATGCACGCTCGGGCGGCGCGGGATCGCGCGGCGTGCTCGAGGTGCGGTGCCATGAGGCGCCCTTCGTGCTCGAACATGGTCAGGTCGTCGGCCGTCTGGTCTACGAGCGGATGGAGGAGCAGCCCGACATGCTCTACGGCGCGGGCATCGCCTCGAACTACCAGGGACAGGGCCTGAAGCTCGCCAAGCATTTCCGGGCAGGCTGAGTGCCAGCGGCGCCCACGGGCCGTCCAGCCGCCGCCGCGGGAGCCACGTCCGGGGCAGACGCCTGCCGCGACCTGCGGCAGGTGGCGGCCAGGGTCAGAGCCAGTTCTTCCACTTGAAGTAGGCCCAGGTTCCGGCCGCAGAAGCCAGCATGAGGCCCAGGGCGACAGGATAGCCGAACGGCCGCTCCAGTTCCGGCATATGCGCGAAGTTCATCCCGTAGATGCTGGCCACGAGCGTCGGCGGCAGGAAGAGGACCGCCACGACCGACACGATCTTCACCGTCGCGTTCTGCGACAGGTTGATCATCCCGAGCGTCGCATCCGTCGCCAGGGCGACCCGCTGCGAGATGAAGTCCGCATGGACCTCCATCGCCGTGATGTCGCGCTGCAGGCTCTTGATCGCGGGCTTCAAGCCCTCCTGCTCGATCCGGTCGGGCAAGGTCTGCGCAAAGAAGCCGATCGCGCGCTCGAGCGTGAGCAGCGCGAGCCGGATGTGGGCCAGACGCTCGCCCTCGCGGCCCACCTGTTCCAGAAGCTCCTGAAGGCGTTCGGGCGCCGGAGCGCCATGGGTGCGCGACTGCGCGGGCGGCTGGAAGATCGCGCGCGAGACGGTGTCGAGGCTGCGCCCGCTCGCCTCCATCAGGTCGGCGAGGCGGCCCACGATCTCCTCGATCAGACCGAGGAAGACCTGCTCGGATCGTGCGCAGCCGAGGCCCACCTTGTCTGCGCGCTCGGGATAGGTCTCGAAGGGGCGCGGCGCGTGGTGGCGCACGGTCACGAGGCGGCGCGGCGCAAGGATGAAGCAGACCGGAGACGAGATCTGCTCCTTCAACTCGTTCTGCCCCGGCAGGACCACGGTCATGTAGTCGAGCCCACCCTCGCGGTAGAGGCGGCTCGAGACCTCGATCTCCTCCATGTCCGCCAGCGTCGGCACATCGACCCCGAGCCGCCGGACGGCCTCGACCTGCCCCGGCAGCGGCTTGTAGAGGTCGATCCAGATCGCGGCCTCCAGCCTGTCGTCCGGCTCGCCGGGGGCGGGCGGCGGCAGGCGCTGCAGCTTCGCGCCGGATCTCTGATACGCGAAGAGCATGGTCCACCTCCTGCTGACAAAGGGTGAGTAGCGCAGCCGCAGTGTCGTGCAAGTGTCTTCCGCGCCTCAAGGCGGGAACCCGATGTTCCCGCCCCGCCTCTTCCGGACAGGGTTGCGCTTCGACGCATTGCACAACGGCACGGATCGTGAGACGTGGGTTCGGCCCCGCCGGGGCGCCGCTGAACGAGGCTCGCGGCGTCCGACCGGCCCAGAGGAGGACCCGGATGACCGAAGAGGCCGTCTTCGCCCCAGAGACCGACGCACGCGCCTTCCGCGATGCGCTCGGCCGCTTCGCGACCGGCGTCACCGTGGTGACGGTGCTTGACGGCGAGGGGCCGATGGGCATGACGGCCAACAGCTTCGCCTCGGTCTCGCTGGATCCCCCGCTGGTGCTCTGGTCGCCCGCGAGGTCGTCCAGCCGCTTCGACATCTTTGCGGGCGCAGATCATTTCGCGATCCATGTCCTCGACGACGAGCAGGGCGATCTCGCGCAGCGCTTCACGCGGGGCGGCGCGGGCTTCGACGGCCTCCAGTATCGGTCGAATTCCGATGGCGTGCCGCTTCTTCCCGCGCCGCTCGCGCGCTTCGACTGCCGGCGCATGGCCGTGCATGACGGCGGCGATCACGCGATCGTTGTGGGCGAAGTGCTGCGCGCCGCCATGCGGCCGGGCGCGCCGCTTCTCTTCTCGCAGGGGCGCTTCGGACGGTTCCTCCCGGCCTCCTGAGGGGCAACCTTGCGACATCTCGCCACGGACGGACCTTCGTGCTAGATGTGCTCCGATGAGGAGTTCCATGACCATGTCACTTGACTTGCCCGAAGCGCAACTCGACGCGGCCGCCGTGCCTCCCGACCGGATGGTGACCCAGGCCCAGGCCGCGGCCAGCTTCCTGAAGGCGCTTTCGCACGAGGGGCGGCTGATGATCCTCTGCCACCTCTCGAACGGCGAGCGGTCCGTGACCGAACTCGAGACCCTGCTCGCGACCCGGCAGGCGGCGGTGAGCCAGCAGCTCGCGCGGCTGCGGCAGGACGGGCTCGTCTCGGCCCGGCGGGAAGGCAAGACGATCTGGTACTCCATCGCCGACCCGAAGGTGAGCCGGGCGGTGGCCATGCTCTACGACATGTTCTGCCGGACCTGAGGCGCTCGCCATGTGCGGACGCATGGCCCACAAGGACCTCACCTGGGCGCAGCTTGCCGGCTGGATGCGGGGCCTCGCGCCCGCCGGGGACGAGATCGAGACGCGTTACAACGTGCCGCCCACCGCGAGGATCCCGATCGTGCGGGCCGCCCCGGGCGGGCTTGAGGGAGACCTCTCGCGCTGGGGGCTGATCCCGGCCTTCCACCGCTGTGGGCTGAAGGACTGGAAGGCCACCACGATCAACGCCCGCGCTGAAAGCGTGGCGTCGGCGCCAAGCTTCCGTGCCGCCTATCGCAACGGCCGCTGCCTCGTCCTTGCTTCGGGTTATTACGAGTGGCAGGTCAGGGGCGGCGTCAAGCACCCGCATTACATCGCGCCCGCCGGCAATGCGCCCGCCCTCCTGATGGCGGGTGTGGAGAGCCGCGTGCGCCTGCCCGACTACCAGGGATCCACCTGCGCCGTTCTGACCGAGCCGGTGCGCGGGGATCTGACCGGGGTGCACGACCGCATGCCGGTGATGATCGGGCTCGAGTCGGCGGACGACTGGCTGGGCGGCTGCCCGGTCGAGGAACTGCCCCGTCTTGCGGTCTCCGCGCTGCGTTGGCACGAGGTCGCGCGGACCGTCAGTTCGATCCGGAACGAGGGGCCCGAACTGATCGAGCCTGTCGAACCCGCCGAACGCGACCTCTTCTCGATCTGAGCCGGGCGATCGACGGCCAGCGATGACCGCCCGCGGCAGGCCGGACCGGCCCGCGCGACGACTGACCGGGGCGTCCGTTCTGCCATTCGGCCGAAGGCTGCGAGGCGTTAACGAAGGTTGCCCGCAGCCGACGAGGCGACCCGCCCCGGCGGCCGAAGCGCGGGCGCTGTTACACAACTGTCATGGAACTGCAATAAACCCGACTCGCAACGGGTCTAGGACGGCGCCGAGGCCGCCCGCAGCGGTCGTCCAACCGACAAGGAGAGTCCCATGTCCCTTCTCAAGCTCACGGTGTCGTCGCTGGCCGTGGTCGCCGCTTCCGCGGGCGTCGCCGCCGCGCGTGACAATATCCAGACCGCCGGCTCCTCGACCGTGCTGCCCTATGCCACCATCGTGGCCGAGGCCTTCGGCGAGAACTTCGACTTCCCGACGCCGGTCGTCGAATCGGGCGGGTCGGGTGCCGGTCGCAAGAAACTCTGCGAGGGCGTCGGCGAGAACACGATCGACATCGCCAACTCCTCCTCGCGCATCAAGCAGTCGGACATCGACCTCTGCGCGCAGAACGGCGTGGACGAGATCATGGAAGTCCGCATCGGCTATGACGGGATCGTCTTCGCTTCGGACATCGCGGGTCCGGACTATGCCTTCACGCCGGCCGACTGGTTCAAGGCGCTGGCCGCCCAGATCGTGGTCGATGGCGAGGTCGTGGCCAACCCGAACACCAGCTGGAACCAGGTCAATCCCGATCTGGCCGACCAGCCGATCCTCGCCTTCGTTCCCGGCACCAAGCACGGCACGCGTGAAGTGTTCGACGAGAAGGTGATCCTCGCCGGCTGCGAGGAGACCGGCGCCATGGAGGCCTTCGCGGCTGCCAACGGCGGCGACGAGGACAAGGCCGAGGAGATGTGCATGACGCTGCGCACCGACGGCGCCTCGGTCGACATCGACGGCGACTACACCGAGACCCTCTCGCGCATCGACGCGAACAAGAATGCCATCGGCGTCTTCGGCCTCTCGTTCTACCAGAACAACACCGACAAGCTGAAGGTTGCGACCATGTCTGGCGTGACCCCCTCGGTCGAGACCATCGCCGCCGGCGACTACCCGGTGTCGCGCCCGCTGTTCTTCTACGTCAAGATGGCGCACCTCGACGTGATCCCGGGCCTGCAGGAGTACATCGAGTTCTTCGTCTCCGACGACATGGCCGGCCCGGAGGGCCCGCTGGCCAACTACGGCCTCGTCTCGGACCCGGAACTGGCCAAGACGCAGGAAATGGTCGCGAACCGCGTGCCGATGGGCCCGCTCAGCAACTGACGATACCAGGCGGCGCGAGGATCCCTCGCGCCGCCCCTTCCCCTGATCCGGACATCCCATGAGCCTCGGCATCCTCGTTCTGGCCGTCCTGACACTCGCCGCCGCAGGCTTTCTGGCCGGCAGGCGGCGCGCGATTTCCACCGCCGGCGGCGATCCGCGGCGGCTGCATTCCCTGCCCGGTCACTATGGCCAGTATGTGGCGCTCCTGACCGCGGTCCCGGCTCTGGCCCTGCTGGCGCTCTGGCTCGTGCTGCAGCCTGCCTACGTCGATCACCGCGTTTCGGCCCTGCTGCCTGCCGATGCCACCGCGGATGCGAGCCTCGTCATGGCGGACGTGCGGCGCATCTCGATGGGTCTCGACCGGCTCGCGGTCGCCGAGAACCTCTCGGATCGGGACGTGGCGGCCCTGCCGGCCGACGGCCTCGCGGCCCGCCTCCGCTCGGTTGGCGCAGCGGTGACCAGCGTCACGCCCGAGACCTTCGCCGCCGCCCGCGCCCACCGCGACCTGCAGGCGACGCTCGGCCTGTGGATGTCCGTCCTCGTGATGGCGGCCGGCGCAGGAGGCTTCGGCCTCGCGCTGCTGCGGATCGGGCCGGACTACCGCGCCCGCAACGTGTCCGAGCGCTTCATCATGTGGATCCTGATTGCGGCCTCGCTGGTGGCGGTGGCGACGACGGTCGGGATCGTGCTGTCGCTCGTCTTCGAGACGATGCACTTCTTCCGCCTCTATCCGGCGCAGGACTTCTTCCTGAGCCTCACCTGGAACCCGCAGTTCCGCGGCGGCTCGGATCTCGGCATCTGGCCGCTGATCTGGGGCACGATGTACATCTCGTTCATCGCCCTGCTCGTCGCCGTGCCGATCGGGCTGCTGACGGCGGTCTACCTGTCGGAATATGCGGGTCCGAAAACCCGCGGCTGGGCCAAGCCCGCCATCGAGATCCTCGCGGGCATTCCCACCATCGTCTACGGCCTCTTCGCCCTCATCACCGTCGGCCCCGCGCTGCGCGACTGGTTCGCCCAGCCGCTCGGCCTCGGTTCCTCCTCTTCCTCGGTGATGACCGCGGGACTGGTGATGGGGATCATGCTCATCCCCTTCATCTCGTCCCTGTCCGACGACATCATGAATGCGGTGCCCCAGTCGCTGCGCGACGGCTCCTACGGGCTCGGCGCCACGCAGTCCGAAACCGTGAAGCAGGTGATCCTGCCCGCGGCCCTGCCGGGCATCGTCGGCGCGATCCTCCTCGGCGCAAGCCGCGCCATCGGCGAAACCATGATCGTGGTGCTCGGCGCGGGCGCCGCGGCGAAGCTCTCCATGAACCCCTTCGAGGCGATGACCACCGTCACCGTGAAGATCGTGAGCCAGTTGACCGGTGACACCGAATTCGCCTCGCCCGAAACCCTCGTGGCCTTCGCTCTCGGCCTGACGCTCTTCGTCATCACGCTGGTGCTGAACGTCATCGCCCTCTACATCGTGCGCAAATATCGGGAGCAATACGAATGACCGACGCCTCCGCACCCGCGGGCTCCGGCCGCGGCACGGGCACGCTCCTTGCGCCCGACGCCCGCACCCGCCGCCGCAACGCCGCCGAGCGCCGGTTCCGGGCCTACGGCATCGGTGCCGTGGCCATCTCGCTCCTCGCCCTCCTGATGCTGCTCACGTCGGTCCTCGGCAACGGCGCGGGCGCCTTCCGCCAGACCTTCGTCGAGATCCCGCTGACACTGGACGCCAAGATCGTGGACCCGAAGGGCAATCGCGACGTCGAGGAGATGAAGAAGGTCACGACCCTCGGCTACGGGCGTCAGCTCGAAGCCTCGATGGTGGCGGCTGTCGCGGCATCCGGCCTGAAGACCGAGGAGATCAGCGACAAGGACATCGCGGGCCTCCTGTCCAAGGAAGCCGCGGCGACGCTGCGGGACCGCGTGCTGGCCAACCCGGACCTCGTCGGCGAGACGATCACCTTCCGGGCGCTCGCCAACGGGCGGGTTGACGGCTTCTTCAAGGGCCGCGTGACGATGGGGAGCGCGGCTCTCGACAGCAACGTGACGCCGGAGCAGCTCGCCCTCGCCCAGCGGATGCGCGACGCGGGCCTCGTCACCGTCGCCTTCAACCCGCAGTTCCTGTTCGGAACCGACGCCTCCGAGGTCCGCCCCGAGGCCGCCGGGCTGGGCGTGGCCATCCTGGGGTCGGCCTACATGATGTTCATCGTGCTGGTTCTGGCGCTGCCCATCGGCGTCGCGGCCTCGATCTACCTCGAGGAATTCGCGCCGAAGAACCGGTTCACCGACCTGATCGAGGTCAACATCTCGAACCTCGCCGCCGTGCCCTCGATCGTCTTCGGTATCCTGGGCCTCGCCATCTTCATCAACTTCATGGGCCTGCCGCAGTCGGCGCCCATCGTCGGCGGCCTCGTGCTGACCCTGATGACCCTGCCCACGATCATCATCGCCACCCGCGCGAGCCTCAAGGCCGTGCCGCCCTCGATCCGCGACGCAGCACTCGGCATCGGCGCCTCGAAGATGCAGTCGATCTTCCACCACGTCCTGCCGCTGGCGATGCCCGGCATCCTCACCGGCACGATCATCGGCCTTGCGCAGGCGCTGGGCGAAACCGCCCCGCTGCTCCTGATCGGCATGGTGGCCTTCGTGCGCGAATACCCCTCAGCGCCGCCGGAGGGCTTCTTCGATCCCGCCTCGGCCCTGCCGGTGCAGGTCTACAACTTCACCCAGCGCGCCGACCCGGCCTTCGTCGAACGGGCCTCGGGCGCCATCATCGTGCTGCTCGTGTTCCTCGTGGTGATGAACACGGTTGCCATCATTCTTCGCCGCCGCTTCGAACGCCGCTGGTAAGGAGCCCCGACATGGACGACATCCGTTATGCAGAGCGCGTCGTGAGCGCCAGCGACGTCAAGATCGCCGCCCGCAAGGCGCAGGTGTTCTACGGCACCAACCACGCCCTGAAGGATGTGGACGTGGACATCCTGGGCCAGACCGTCACCGCCTTCATCGGCCCCTCGGGCTGCGGCAAGTCCACATTCCTGCGCTGCCTGAACCGCATGAACGACACGATCCCGGGCTGCCGGGTCGAAGGGCAGATCACGCTCGACGGCCAGAACATCTATGATGCGCGCGTCGATCCGGTGCAGCTGCGCGCCAAGGTCGGCATGGTGTTCCAGAAGCCGAACCCCTTCCCGAAGTCGATCTACGACAACGTGGCCTACGGTCCCCGCATCCACGGACTCGCCCGTTCCAAGGCCGAGATCGACGAGATCGTCGAGAGCTCGCTGCGCCGCGCGGCACTCTGGGACGAGGCAAAGGACCGCCTTGCCTCGCCCGGCACCGGCCTCTCGGGTGGCCAGCAGCAGCGGCTCTGCATCGCGCGGGCCATCGCCACCTCGCCCGAGGTTCTCCTGATGGACGAACCCTGCTCGGCGCTGGACCCCATCGCGACTGCCCAGATCGAGGAGCTGATCGACGAGCTTCGCACGCAGTTCTCCGTGGTGATTGTGACCCACTCGATGCAGCAGGCCGCGCGCGTCAGCCAGCGCACGGCCTTCTTCCACCTCGGCCGGCTTGTCGAATACGGCGAGACGGGCCAGATCTTCACCAACCCGCGTGACCCGCGGACGGAAAGCTACATCTCGGGCCGGATCGGCTGAGGAGGAGGACAGAATGATGACCGAACCCCATATCTTCCAGGCCTTCGACCGCGATCTCGAAGCCGTGCAGGCGCTCATCATGAAGATGGGCGGCATGGTCGAGGCGGCCATCCTCGACGCGGCCCAGGCGCTCGAGACCCGCGACGAGGAGCTGGCCGAGCAGGTCCGGCGCAACGACGCCGCCATCGATGCGCTCGAGGAGCGGATCCAGGCCGAGGCCGCGCGGCTCATTGCGCTGCGCTCGCCCACGGCGACGGATCTGCGGACCGTGCTGACGGTCATAAAGATCGCAGCCGCGCTCGAACGCTGCGGCGACTATGCCAAGAACCTCGCCAAGCGCTCGGTCGTCCTCGGCCAGCTCGCGCAGGTGGGGGATGCGGCGGGCTCGATCCGGCGCATGGCCAAGACGGTGGAGCTTCTTCTCAAGGACGCGCTCGACAGCTACATTCACCGCGATGCGGCGCTTGCCGCCGACGTGCGCCAGCGCGACCGCGAGGTGGACCAGATGTACAACGCCCTCTTCCGCGAGTTCCTCACCCACATGATGGAGGATCCGCGCAACATCACCGCCTGCATGCATCTCCACTTCATCGCCAAGAACATCGAACGGATGGGGGACCATGCCACCTCGATCGCCGAGCAGGTGATCTACCTCGTGACCGGTCAGCTTCCCGAGGAGCCGCGTCCGAAGGCCGATCTCACGGCCAGCAGCGCGGGCCTGCCCGCGGCGGAGGCCAATTGATGTCGCCTGCCGACCAGCCCGTCGTGCTCCTCGTCGAGGATGAGCCCGCACAGCGCGAAGTGCTCTCCTACAACCTTGAATCGGAAGGGTTCCGCGTCGTGCAGGCCGGCACCGGCGACGAGGCGCTGATGCTCGTCGAAGAGGCGGGACCGGACGTCATCGTCCTCGACTGGATGCTGCCCTCGGTCTCGGGGATCGAGGTCTGCCGCCAGCTGAAGACGCGCCCGTCCACCCGGTCCGTGCCGATCATCATGCTCTCGGCCCGCTCGGAGGAGGTCGACCGCGTGCGCGGCCTCGAGACCGGCGCCGATGACTACGTGGTCAAGCCCTACTCGGTGGTCGAACTCATGGCGCGCGTGCGCAGCCAGCTTCGCCGGGCGCGGCCCTCGAGCGTCGGCCTAGCCCTGGAATTCGAGGATATCCGCCTCGATCCCGAGACGCACAAGGTCCACCGCAGCGGCCAGCTCCTGAAGCTCGGGCCGACCGAGTTCCGGCTGCTCTCCACCTTCATGGAAAAGCCCGGACGGGTCTGGAGCCGCGAGCAGCTTCTCGACCGGGTCTGGGGCCGCGACATCTACGTGGACAGCCGCACCGTCGATGTTCACGTCGGACGCCTGCGCAAGGCGCTCTGCATCCACGGCGGCGAGGATCCGCTGCGCACCGTCCGCGGCGCCGGCTACGCCCTGGGCTGATGCGGCACCGCCGCGCGGGCAAGAGCGCGTCGCTCTTGCAGCGCTGGCACCCGCGCGCGAACCTGCGGGATGAGGACAGGCGCGTCGCGCCCGCCGACCCGTCGCATCGGCACGCGCCTTGCCCGTTCACGTGCAACGGAGATCAGCGGGTCGCCCCGGCCGCTTGGTCGCCCCGGCACCGGCACTGCCCTGAGGGTCAAAGCCGGGGGTTACCAGTCGCCTCCTCACCCTAAAGTGGGATTGCCGCCATTGGCCGATCCTGCAAGGCTCGCCGGACGGACGACCGGGGAGGGGTCGGATGTCGGGATGGAGAGAGACGAGCGGCCGGGGCCGGCGTCCGGCGGGTGCCGGAACGCTGATCCTCTTGCGGCTGGGCTTTCTCCTCTGCCTCATCCTGCTCTGGTGGATGGCCTCGGCCACCGTGCCGCGCGGGCTGATCCCCTCGCCCGCGGCCACTGCCGCATCCGCCCTGCGCCTCTGGTCCGAGGGCAGGCTGCAGGCCGCGGTGGGGCAGAGCCTCGTGACCTACGGCTCGGGTCTCGGCGCGGCCATCCTCGTGGGCATCCCGTTCGGGGCCCTCATGGGATCGGTCCGCCTCTTCGGCCGCACGGTGGACATCTTCGTCTTCGCCCTCGCGGCCACGCCCCGGGTGGCCTTCATCCCGCTCATCATCGTGCTGCTCGGCCTCGGCACGGAAGCCAAGGCCATGATCGTCTTCCTGGGCGCGGTGATGCCGATCATCCTGAACACCTATGCAGGCGTCCTCGCCCGCGACGAGGAACTGATCGAGATGGCGCGCTCCACCGGCGCGTCCGAGGCGCGGATCCAGCTTCACATCGTCCTGCCCGGCGCCCTGCCCTTCCTCGTCGTGGGCCTGCGCCTCGGCGCCACCATCGGCCTCATCAATACCGTGGTGGCCGAACTCTACACCGCCGTGACCGGCCTCGGAGGTTTGCTCGCCCTCTACGGCAACACCTTCCGCATGGCCGACTATTTCGTGATCGTGCTGGCCCTCGCCGCGATCGGCGTGATCGTGACCGAGAGCCTTCGCCTGCTGGAGGGCCGGCTCTCGCGCTGGCGCCTCACGGACAGGCCGTAACCTGTTGATGGAGATCCGATGAAACGCCTTCTCGTCCTGCTTCTGCTCGCCCTCGCCCCGCCCGCCGCGGCCGAGCCGTTCCGCCTCATCGTCAGCGACCTCGAGACCCCGCTGGTGCCGAACTCCGTCATGGATCTGGCGCTTGCCAACGGCTACTTCGAGCGCGCGGGCGTCGAGGTGGAACTGGTCCGGGTGCAGCAGACCCCGATGGCGATGGCCGCGCTTCAGGCCGGCGAAGGCGAGATGGCCAATGTCTCGACCGACGCGCTGTTGCAGATGGTGGCGCGGGGCGCGAGCGACCTGCGGGCGGTGATGTCGCCCAACAAGTCGCTGCCCTTCCTCATAGCCTCCAGACCCGAGATCGCTTCGCCCGAGGCGCTGCAGGGCCGAAGCTTCGGGATCGGCCGCGTCGGCTCTCTCGATCACTCGCTGAGCGCCAAGGTGCTTGCGACGAAGGGCGTGGACATCTCGGGGCTGAACCTCGTGCCGCTGGGGCAGCCGGCGGTTCGGGCGCAGGCGCTGCTCGCGGGGCAGGTCGATGCCACGACCATGTCGATCGGGACGTGGACGGCCATGCCGGACCGTGACAGCGTGAACATCCTGATCGGCATGGACGACTACTTCGCGGCGGCCCCGGTGACGACGAAGGTCAACGTGGTGACGACGGAAACGCTCGAGAGCCGCCGTCCGGAGGTGGAGGCCGTCATCGAGGCCCTGGTACTGGCCGCGCGGGACTTCCAGAATCCGGCGACCTGGGTCGAGCGCATGAGGGAGGCGCGGCCGGACGTGCCGGTGGCCGATCTCGAGACGCTGGCCGAAGCCTACCTCAACAGCTGGAGCGTCGACGGCGGCCTGACGCGCGAGGAACTGAAGGTGACCACGGAATGGATGTACGGCACGGAGGACTTCCAGGGGCTCCGCCCGGTCGGGCTCGAGGAATGGACCGATTTCGGCCCGCTGGAGACGGTGCTGCAGAAGCTCGGCCCGGCCCAGGGTTGAACGAGCCCCACGTCCGCCTCGACGGCGTCTCGCTCGCCTTCGGCCGGGGCGCATCTCGCATGCCCGCGCTGGACCGGATCTCGCTGACCCTCGGCCGGGACGAGGTCGTGGTGGTGCTGGGTCCGTCGGGCTGCGGAAAGACCACGCTGCTGCGGCTCGTGGCGGGACTGATCCCCCCCGATGCGGGATCGGTGACCATCGACGGCCGCCCGCC
This sequence comes from Rhodobacter sp. NSM, assembly GCF_052244495.1. NCBI lineage: Bacteria > Pseudomonadati > Pseudomonadota > Alphaproteobacteria > Rhodobacterales > Rhodobacter > Rhodobacter sp. NSM. Next base: position 656,561 of record NZ_JBQPXH010000001.1, on the reverse strand, counting down.
AATGCCCGGACGCGATACGGCGATGGTGTTCCAGTCCTTCCGCCTGATCCCGTGGAAGACCGCGCGCGAGAACATCGTCTTCGCCCTGCCCCGCCTGCCGCGCACCGAGGCGCTGGAGCGCGCCGACGATTACCTCGGGCTGGTCGGCCTTTCGCGCTTCGCGAAAAGCTGGCCGGCGCAGCTTTCCGGCGGCATGCGGCAGCGGCTGGCGCTGGCGCGTGCGCTGGCGGCCGAGCCCGCGATCCTGCTGATGGACGAGCCCTTCGCCAGCCTCGATGCGCAGTCGCGCGAACTCATGCAGGTCGAGCTCATGCGGCTGCTGGAGCGGCGGCCGGCAACGGTGCTCTTCGTGACCCATTCCGTCGACGAGGCGCTGATCCTTGCCGACCGGATCCTGCTGATGTCCCCCCGGCCGGGTCGGGTGGTCGAGGAGGTCGAGGTGACCTTTCCGCGCCCCCGCTGGGACGGCGATTCCCGTGCCCTGCCCCGCTACGCCGACCTCCGTCGCCACCTCTGGGACCGGCTGCGCGACATGGTGCTCAACGACCCGGGCTCGGATTTCCACGGCCGCAGCTGATCGCGGTGCCGGGCCGGGTCAGAAGCAGGTCATCTCCGCCTCGGCCTGCGCGCGGCGCAGGTCGGCCACGTCGGCCTGCGTGACCGGGATCCGGAAGAGGTTTGCCCGCTCGCCCGCGCCGAGACGCATCGAGAGGATCGTCTCGGCTTTCTCGTAGGACCCGTAGGGAAGGATCGAGGCGATGACGTCGATCGAACAGGCGCAGCGCCGCATCGTGTCCCTGTCCTGCCCGTTCGTCGCGAGGCAGGCGAAGATGTAGTCGGCCCGAGCGAGGGTGGGATAGTCGTTCAGGCTCTCGTCGAAGTGGATGTCGGGTGCAGCCCGCACGGCCCCCGCCTCCGGGCCCCGCGCAGCGCGGACCGCGCCGGCGGCCGGAGCGCCCGGCGAGACGGCTCCGGCCGCAGGGCCATCCGCCCCCGGACCGGCGGCCCCTTGAGCCGGTCCCGCGCCCTCGACCTGCCCTGCCGCCGGCGATGGCGGCGCATCGGGCGAAGGGGTGCCGGTCTGGGCCAGAAGAGGCAGCGGCGCGAGGATCAGCGCGAGCAGGAGGCGCATGGTCATCTCTTCTCCAGCGTCAGGGTTTCCCGGTAGGTCCCGCCCGCAGAGGTCGTGTCGGCCTCGAGCGCACGGAGCGGCACCGACTGCCCCGCGTCGAAGGTGATGCGCAGGACGAGATCCGCGAAGGGTCCCATCGCCTGACGCCGCGCATCCTGCGCGAAGGGATGCAGCTCCACCGTCACCGGCCCCTGAGCTTCGGCGAAGTCCGCCGCGGCGATCGCCTCGCGCATCCGGTTGCGGATGTAGAAGGGGCTGCCCTCGGTGATGATCGCCATGCTGCGCACCGTGTTCTCGAGGAACCAGAGCAGCACCGGATCACCGCCCGATGCCGGAAATTCGGCGATCGGAACGTCGCGCCCCGCCATATGGTGGACGAGGGACAGGCGCGTGGCCTCGCCCGCTCCCTCGGGCGTAACCACCAGTTCGCCATCCGGCACCAGCTGAAGCCCCGCGATCTCGGGGCCCTTGCGCTCATGGGCATAGCGCGTCACCTCGGTGGTCGCCGCAAAGGCGCCGGGCTGGAAGATGACCTCGGCCAGCCTTCCGGCCTCGGCGGCCGGGGCCGCCGACAGCGCCGCCAGCAGCAGCATCGCACGAATGGGTTTCATGGGCGGATCGTCCTTTCATTCCGCGGCGGCCGCGCTCCCGCGGCGGCCCTCAAGAAGCGCCGAAAGCGTGCTGCGCAGCTCGGTCTCGGAAACGGGCTTGCGCAGCAGCGCCGCCTCGAGCCGGTCGGCCTGCGCCTGCAGCCCGGGATCCGGTTCGGCCGTCACGATCAGCGCGGGGAGGCGTGACCCGAGCCTGCGGCGAAGCGCGCCTATCGCGCCGAGCCCCGTCTCGTCCCGGTCGAGGCGATAGTCCGTGACCAGCGCCTCGGGCCGGAAACGGCGGAGCTCGCCGAGCGCGGCCCGCGTTCCCTCGGCCGTCGCGACCACCACGCCCCAGCGGCGCAAGAGCAGCGCATAGGCGTCGCGCATGGCGGCGTCGTTCTCGATCACCAGCACCCGCCGGCCCGCAAGCGGGACCGGTGCCGGCCCGGTGACCGGATCCGCCATCAGGAGCGGATCGGCAGGGGTGCCCGCAAGACGCTGCACGGCCCCGGTTGTGGCGGCCGGGGCGGGCTCCGACGCCAGCGCGCCGGGCGCCTCGAGCGCGCGCGGCAGGCGGATGCGGAAGACCGAACCGCGGCCCGGCGCGCTCTCCAGCGCGATCTCGTGACCGAGACGCAGGCAGGCGCGCCGCACGATCGAGAGACCGAGACCGGTGCCCGGCTCCTCGCCCTCGGGCGCGAGCCTCTCGAACTCGTTGAAGATGCGCTCACGGTCCTCGGCGGCGATGCCCGGGCCCGTGTCATGCACCTCAAACCAGACGCCCGAGCCCTCGCGCCGCGCCCCGACCAGCACCCGCCCGGTCCGCGTGTACTTGATCGCGTTCGAGATGAGGTTCTGCGCGATCCGGCGCAGGAAGACCGGGTTCGACATCACCGTGGCCGAGGAGATGACGAAGCGCAGTTCCAGCCCGCGGGCCTCGGCGTCGCCCTGGAAATCCACCATCAGGCGCTGGAACAGCCGGCCGAGCGAGACGCGCTCGCTGGAAATGTCGAGGCGGACCGAATCGAGCCGCGAGATCTCGAGCAGCGCCCGGATCAGCTCCTCTGTCGAGTCGAAGGCCGTGCCGATCCGCGCCACGAGGCTGGCCTGCATCGGCTCGCTGACCGTCTCGGCCAGATGCGACAGGAACAGCTTCGCCGCGCTCAGCGGCTGCAGCAGGTCATGGCTCGCCGCACGGAGGAACCTGCTCTTCGAGCGGTTGGCCTCGTCCGCGGTCTCGCGCGCCAGCGCCAGTTCCCGGTTCACGGATTCCAGATGCGCCAGCGCCTGTTCGAGGTCGCGGTTGCGCGCCAGAAGCTCCTGTTCGAGCACGGCGGCGGTCTGGAACAGCATCCAGTGCGAGCCGCGCGAGGCATCGGCGCGGTCGAGGCGGTCGATCAGCGCCGCATTGATCCGCTTCAGCTTCTCGACCTGCCGCTCGAGGCTGTCGTCGTCACGCAGCATCCGCCGGCTCCATCAGCGCGAGGCCCACGAAGGTCTGGTTCACATGCACGCCGCCATGCTGCTCGCCATAGGTGTTGAAGCCCGCGATGCGCCACTCGGCGAAGAGCCGAGCCACGGCAGGCACTAGCCCGGCCTGCTCGAGCGCGAGACGGCGCAGGATGCAGTCGAAGGCGAGGATCAGCGCCGGCCGCCGCCCCAGCGCCTCGAGCCGGGCCTGAAGGCCGTGGGTGGGGTCGTCCGCGCGCCCGAGGGCCAGCAGGACGCCGCTCTCGATCGAGGACATGAGCGTGAGGCCGCCTTCGGGCGTGACCTCACGGATGGCGCGCACGTGATACTGCCCGCCCATCCGCACCAGCAGCGGATTTTCGGCGAACACCCGCGGGCTCAGGGCCTCGGGAGCGAGGCCGATCAGGCGCGCGTATTCCTCGGCCGCGGGTTCGGCGTTGATCTCGAGGATCAGCCGCTCCTCCGGCACCGCGGCCGTCACGACCATGCGACTGCCCGACGGGGTGAAGTGGTCGAAAATCACCTGCTCCAGCGAAAAATCGGTCTCGAACAGAGCGAACACCGCGCTGTCGCGGTGGCTCTCGCCGTCGAGGACCAGGCAGGTTTCCTCGAAGCGCAACCCGTCGCCGGCGGACCCGCCGAGCACCGGCAGCCGGTGGGCCACGGCGTCGACCGTGGCTGCGACCAGTTCCTCCTGCCGGCTCAGCCCGTCGATCAGCAGCAGGCCGAAGCGGTGCCGGCGCGGCTGACCGTCGAAGCGGGCGAAGAGAGCGCGCAGCTCGGACATCCAGTCGGACACCCCGAGACCCGAAAGGTTGCGCAGCCAGACGGCATCGGCCCGGAAATGCGCGGAGGGCAGTCCCACCGCCACCACATGCCCATTTTCGTAACCGCCGCAGGCAAACTCACCTGCCGAAGAGCAGCCGATCACGCGGGCTCCGGTGGTGTGCCCTACGTGCTGCGCAAGCGAGGGCAGGTCCGCTCCGGGCGACGAGAAGATCAGGACCACGACAGAGCCGGACTCAGCCAAGCCGGCGCAGAGGCGCTCGGCCAGGTCAGGCGCGTCGGCGGGTTCGGACAGCACGACAGGCGCACCCGGCCGCAGGCCCGCACGTCGTTCCTCGTCCAGAACCTCTGCGCTCAACAACGTTCCCCTTACCGCGCGAAGATCCGCGCCTTGCTTGCCAGCAGGGCCGCCTGCGTGCGGTTCCTCACGTTGATCTTCGACATGATGGCCGCGATATGGGTCTTCACGGTCGCCTCGGCGATCGAGAGCTCGTAGGAAATCAGCTTGTTCGGCCGCCCCTGACAGATGAGCCGCAGGATGTTCATCTGTTGCGGCGTGAGAGTGGCGAAGCTGCGGGCAAGTTCGCGCATCTGCTCGCCCCCGTCCTCGCCCGTGCCCTCCGCATCGTACTCCTCGGGCGTCACCGGCTCGCCGGCCCACATCCGGCCGAACGCCTCGACCATCTGCGGCCGGGGCAGGCTCTTCGAGACATAGCCCTGCGCACCGGCGGCCATGACCGCCGTCACCATCTCGGTATCGACCTCTGCCGAGATCACCGTCAGCGGCACCGCGCGGGCAAGCTTCTTCAGGCTCATTACCCCCTCGATCCCACGCACATCCGGCAGGTTCAGGTCGAGCACGATTGCATCGGGCAGCGCCCCCTCGCGCAGAAGCTTCTCGGCAGCCGACAGGCTCGCCGCGCTCCGGACGCGCTTCAGGCTGAAGGCATGCGTCAGCGTCATTGCAAGCGCGTCGCACATCAGCGGATGGTCATCGACGATCAGGACGTCGCCGATCATGCGGGAGGGCACAGGATGCGCTCCCGCGCATGCGATGCCTCCGCCAGTTACGTGACCCATGTCTTCCTCCCCTTTCCGCGCGGGCTTCCTCCTCCCTGCGCGGCTTCTTCAGGCCCGGAGCGTCTGCCCTCCCGGATCGCTCCGTGACGCATCCTGCCCGCAAGCGGTAACGTGCGGCAACCCGTTCCGGTTCCCACCTTCGCGATGCGAAAGTCTCACCCGGCCGGCACCGGGAAGGTGCCCCCGAACTCCACCCCCTCCGTATCCACCGCGCGGACGGTGATCGCACCCGAGCCATTGTCGCGATAGCGGAACGTGAACACCGGATCCTCCGAGATCGAGATCCCTCCGGTCATCGTGAAAAGCAGGTCCTCGCCCTGCCGCACCTCGAGCAGGTCGATGAAGCGCGCCGGGATCGTGAGCAGCGTGATCTGGTCGCGCTGCAGGCCCGAGTAGTTCGGATGCCGGATCATGAGCTTCGCTTCCCGCCGCAGATCGCCCCCGCTCGTCTCGGCAGCGACCGGCTGGAATCGGATCTGACCGAGATGGGCCAGCGCCGCTTCGGCATCCTTGCCCGCGGGCGCGGCGCAGCCTCCGGTGGCGCGCACGAAGCGGCCGGCCATCTGCCACTGTCCGTCCGCAGTCCGGGCCACCGCCCGGACGTTGGAATAGGCGTTGACCCGCACCCGAACTTCCATGTCCAGCGGATGCATCGCCTCGCCGAGGGTAAAGGTCGCCGCAACAGGCGAGGGATTCTCGTCAATCATGAGCGTCAGTTCCTCGAGCCGCGGCCCATCGGCGGGCTGCGTCACGCGGACCGGCACCAGCGCCGGGTCATGAGCCCGGAACGGCGCGTCAAGCGCGAGCGCGCCGGGTGTCTCCTGAATGGCATCGGTGCCGAAGACGTCGAACTGCAGGCTCTCCCACGCCTCGCCCGGCTGCATCGGGCTGGACTTTTCCTCGGCCCAGAGCGGTGTGGTCAGAAGAACTGCACAAATGATGGTCGGCCGGATGATACGCATGGCGATCTCCTGTGCTGTCGCCGAACATCAAATCACGTGGGGCCGCCCCCGCCTATGAGACTTTCGGCTGAGTGCGCGCCGGATCGGAAGCCGCTAGGCAGGGGCATGTTCCATCTGCTGCTCAGCGCCTGCCTCGCGGCCGAGCCCGCAACCTGTGCCGAACGGCTTCTTCCGGCACCCGAAGCACGGACGGAGGCGGCCTGCCGTGCGGACGCCGCGGCGAAAATCGACCGATGGCTCGCCGCGCATCCCGGGCTGGTCGGCGGCGCCAGCCGCTGCGCACGCACCGATGACCTGCCACGGCTGTCCCTGAAGGAGATCACCCCGGGCGTCTGGGTGCACGAGGGCCGGCCTGCCCTGCCCGACAGGCGGAACCGCGGAGAAATCGCGAACCTCGGCGTCGTCATCGGCGCCGCAGGCATCGCCGTCATCGATGCGGGCGCCAGCCGGGCCGAGGCCGAGGCGCTCTTCGCCGCCATCCGCACGCTCAGCGACCTGCCGATCCGGGCAGTGATCCTGACCCACATGCACCCCGACCACTCCTTCGGGGCCGAGCTTTTCCGCGAGGCCGGGGCAGAGATCCTTGGCTCTCCCAAGCTCTCGGCCGGCATCGAGGCGCGCGCTGCCGCCTGGATGGAGAGCTACCCGCCACAGGTCGGGCGCGAGGCGCTTCTCGGCACCCGCGTTGCGCTGCCCGATCGCGGCCTGCGCGACGAAACACTGGATCTCGGGGGGGCGACGCTGCATCTGCAGGCCGTCGCCACGGCGCATACCGACAATGACCTGACCGTCCTGCATGTGCAGTCCGGCACGCTCTTCACCGGGGACCTTGTGTTCAACGGCCTCCTGCCGACCCTCGACGGCTCGCTGAATGGCTGGCTCGATTGGCTGAGGGGCACCCGGCCCGAGGTGACGCGGATCGTTCCGGGCCATGGCCCGGCACCCTTGCCCTGGCCGGACGGGTCGGCCGCGACCCTGCGCTATCTCGAGCATCTGCGCACCACCATCCGCGCGGCCATCGCGGCGGGCGAACCCATGAGCAAGGCTATCCGCGAAAGCGATCCGGAGGAGGCGGCGCGGTGGCAAGGCTACGAGACCAGCCATCCGCGGAACGCCTCCGCCGCCTATGCGGAACTGGAATGGGAGTGAGCGCGCCGGGATGTGCCAAAGCCCCCGCGCGCTACTTCGAAAGCTGGTTCGCCACCGCCCGCCCCAGCGCGAAGGCGCGGCGCTCGAGGATCACCGGCGTCTCGCAGACATAGGTGAGCGACTGCTGGCGGTCGCGGAAGATCCGCGTGTCCCAGTCGAGCTGCTCCTCGAGCGCGTCGATCCGGTCGAAGTCCTTGTCCTCGGCCTCCATCAGCCGGCTCATCTCGGCGCGGGCCTCGTCGAGCCGGCGGTCGAGCGCCTCCTGGCTGTGGGCGTAGCGGGTAATGCCGGACATGACCCGGCTGCGAACCACCTCGATCCGCTCGAAGGTCGCGAGGTAAAGCGCCACCAGTTCCGCCGGCTCATGCTCCGCCGCAAACTCCGCGATCCGCTCTTCGGCCTGGTCCACCGGAAGCCGCCGCTGCTCCAGCTCCTGCGCGAGCCGCTGGATCTCGGGCTTGCGGGCGAGGCTCTCGGTCGTCTCGTCGGGCAACGGGCCGCTCCAGACCTGACCCAGCGACAGATGCGGCTGCTTGCGCTGGATGCAGGGCCAATCGGGATCCGAGAAATCCGCCGCGGCGGCCGTGCCGGCCGCCAGCATCGCCGGAATGAACCATTTCAGCATGGGCTTCTCCTTACCGCTTGCGCAGGGCCCAGAGGCCCTTGGACGGGTCGTACATGAAGACGGCCGCCCCGAAGAACAGGAGCGCGCAGCCCGCCACGACGCCGAGCGCCAGGGGCTCCACCTCGCGGTAAAGCGCGAAGCGGATCAGCTCGACGGCGTGGGTGAAGGGATTGGCCAGCGCGATGTCCGCCAGCAGCGGACTTGAATCGGTGAGCCGCCAGAGCGGATAGAGCGCGGTCGAGGCGAAGAACATCGGGAAGATCACGAAGTTCATGACACCCGCGAAATTCTCGAGCTGCCGGATCGCCGACGAGATGAAAAGCCCGAGCGCGCCGAGCATGAGCCCCGACAGGAACAGCGCGGGCAGCACCGCCAGATAGCCCAGCGGCGGCGGACGGATGCCCCAGGCAAAGGCGATCAGCAGGAAGGCATAGACCTGCAGGATCGAGACCAGCACCCCCGCCACCAGCTTCGAGCCGAGCAGGAACCAGCGCGGATAGGGGCTGACGAGCAGCGTCCGCATGGCCCCCGTCTCGCGGTCGTAGACCATCGAGAGCGAACTCTGCATCCCGTTGAAGAGCTGGATCATCGCGCAGAGGCCGGGCGTCACGTAGACCTCGTAGAGGACATAGGTCTGGTAGGGCGGCGTGATCGACAGTCCGAGCACCGCCCGGAAGCCCGCCGCAAAGATGAAGAGCCAGACGAGCGGGCGCACGAGAGCCGACAGGAACCGTTCGCGCTGGCGGGTGAAGCGCAGCACCTCACGGCCCGCGATGCCGCCGAAGGCGATGAGATGCCCGCGCATCGTCCGGCCGTGGCCCGGTCGCCTGCTTGCGGAAGTGACCGTCGGAGTGCGGTGCGGCGCAGTCATGCGGTCTCTTCCGTCAGCGCGAGGAACCCCTGCGCGAGGCTGCCGCCCAGATCGGCGGCCCGGCCCGCAAGCCGCACCTCGCCGCGGTGGAGCACCACCACCCGGTCCTCGGGGGCAATCTCCTCCATCATGTGCGTGGCCCAGAGCGCCGAGACTCCTTCGGCCGCGATCAGGTCGCGCACCACCGTCTGAACCTCGGCCCGCGAGCGCAGGTCGAGACCCGCCGTCGCCTCGTCGAGCAGCAGAAGCTCGGGCCGGTGCAGAAGCGCACGGGCAATCTCGGCCCGGCGCTGCTGGCCACCCGAAAGCGTCGCCACGCGGGCGCCGGCCTTCTCGCTCAGGCTGACCAGAGCCAGCACCTCGTCGATGCGGGGCGCGGCCTCGCGCCGCCCGATCCCGTGCAGCGCCGCGTGGTAGCGCAGGTTCTGGACGAGCGTCAGATCCGGGTCGAGCGCCCGGCTCTGGAACACGACGCCCAGCCGGGCCAGCGCCTCGCCCGGCTGGCGGCGGGCATCGAAGCCCGCCACGCGGATCGACCCGCTCGTGGAATCGTAAAGGCGGGTCACGAGCGAGAAGAGCGTGGTCTTGCCGGCCCCGTTCACGCCGAGCAGCGCCACGAAGGCGCCCCGCGGGACGGCGAAGCTCACCTCCCGGAGGGCCCGGACCGAACCGAAGCTGTGGCTCAGTCCGGCGACCTCGAGCGCGGGCGGGGCGGCTGGGGTCATTCCTTGCGCTTCTCCGTCACCGCGAGGTCGGCGTCGAGCTTGATGTCATACTGCCCGTCGGCGCAGAACACGTCGTCGAGTTCGTAGCCTCCGCCGTCCTCCACCTCGATGTTCACGGGGTCGACCTCGCACTGCATCTCGGTCAGCATTGCGTTGATCTTCCCGACGGTGGCCTCGTCGACCTCCTGTGCCGAGGCGGTGGTGGCGGCCAGCACGACGGCCAGCGTGGCAATTTTCTTCATCCTCGTCCTCCCTGTCAGCGGATGTTGAACGTGGCGCGCTGCGTCTCGCCGGACGAGCCGGGGATCGACAGCGTGAAGCTGCCGGGCACGATCGCCACGAAGGAGATCAGCGCCTCCCCAGCTTCGTCGAACTCGATCGAATGCACGCCCATCGGTCGGATCTCGATGCCGTTGATGACGACCTCGTTGATCCAGATGGCGCGGAAGAAGTCTCCACCCGAAAGCGCGAGTTCCGCCGAGCCGTCGGCCACGATCCTGATGCGGTAGAAGGTGCCCGACTTGAGCTCATAGGGTTCGGCCGCGACCGGCTTGCCCGAGGCGAGCGTCAGATCGGCCAGATCCTCGCGGTTGGAGGCCGACATGAGCCCGGCAAAGCCGAAGTCGTGGGCCGCGGCCGGCAGGGCCGGTGGCCCTGCGAGAAGGGCCGCGAGCCCGATGGCGCCGATGCGCTGGATCATGTTCATCCTCCCTGTCAGATCGACTTTCATTCCACCGCCACGACGCCCCAGGGCTGTTCGCCCACCTGAACCGACTTGATCACCTCGTCCGAGGCCACGTCGATGACCGAGATGTCGTTCGAGTTTCCGTTCGTCGTGTAGAGGACTTTCTCATCCGGCGAGAAGGCGAGCTGCCAGACGCGCTGGCCGACGAGCAGGTAGTTCTCGACTTCCCAGGTCTCGCCATTCACCACGGCCACCCGGTTGGCAGGTCCGAGCGCGACATAGGCCTTCGAGCCGTCCTTCGTGACCCGCACCCCGACCGGCTGCAGCGCCTCGGGCAGCACGCCCGGAACCTCGAAGGTGATCTTCTTCTCGATCTGCCCGGCGGCGGGGTCGATCACCGAGACCGTGCCGCCGATCTCGGCCGAGACGAGGAGATGTTGTCCGTCATCGGTGAACTGCGCGAAGCGCGGGCGCTGATCGACCAGCACGTTCGTCGTAATCTCGAAGGTCGAGGTGTCGATGAAATGGGCCATGTTGGTCGTCTCGGAGGTGTTGACGACGATCTTGCCGTCCGGCGAGACGCCCATGCCTTCCGGCTCCACCCCCACAGGCACCTCGGCCAGAACGGTGCGCGTCTCGACATCGACCACGGTCACGATGTTGTCGTCCTCGTTGGCGATGTAGAGCGGGTTGCCCGAGGGGTGCAGCACGAACAGCTCGGGGTCGGGGCCCGAGGGCAGCGACGGCTGCTCCTCGTAGGTATCGGTGCTGAAGACACGCACGAGGTTGTCGTCGGAGGCGCAGACATAGAGCCACTTGCCGTCAGGCGAAGCGGTGATGCCGCGCGGGCGCTGGCCGCCCGGGAAGGTCGCGATCACCTCGAGGCTTTCGCTGTCGAGAACGGTGATGTCGTTTCCCTTCTCGTTCGAGACGAAGATCTTGCCGGCAAGCACCGGGCTCGCCGTGCCGAGGCAGGCCATTGCGGCCAGAAGGCCGATCCGTCGCGTCATCCGGGTTCTCCCTGTCGTGTCAGCCAGAATGCGGTTGCCAGCCAGCCGGCGGCAGGCGGGCATCCCGGCGCTCCTCCCTGTCGTGTCGGACGGCCGGTAGCCGGCCGGCCGATGTGCGCGGTCGTGGCCCGGTTCCCCGGCGGCGGCGGGGCGAACCGTGACATGCGCCTGCCATCCACCGCAAGGCGCCGAACGGACAATCCCTTCCTGACCTGAGCCTCGGCGAGCTGCGCGAGAGCGGCCGCAATGGATGCGGCGGACAACGGTCGCATGTTTCCTCCCACTCCACCGGCGCGCAGGCGGGTCAGCGCGGCGCCGGCAAGACCTCCTCCAGATCTCCTCCCAGATCCTGCCATGCCTCCGTCCCGCCGGGAAACCATTGAATTCCGGAAAAGCCCCACCCGATCGCGCGCTTCGCAGCGTTCCACGACATCCAGCAGTCGCGCTTGCAGAAGATCACCGCCTCGGCGCCGGGATCGCCCTGCGTCGCACGCTCGAGTCCCGCACGCAGATAGGCCTCGTCGGCCTCGGGCAACGCCTCGTACCCCGTATTCGGAAGCCAGGTGCTGCCGGGAATGCTCTGATGCGGCTTGTCGCGCCAGACCGTGCCCTCGGGCAGGCCTTCGGGCCGGGCCGCGCGGGGCAGGACGTCGATGAAGGGGACGCCTCGTGCGTGAAGGGCCAGCGCGTCCTCGGCGGTCAGGCCGGGACGTCCCAAGACCGTGTCGGGCACGGCAGCCCTGTAGGGCTCTCCGCGATAGCCTTCCGGCTCCGGCACGCCGGCCGCGGCCGGCAGGGCCATCAGGCAGACCAGCACGGCCGCGATCTTCATCCGCCTTCCTTCAACCCCTTGCCATAGTCGTCGACGAGCGGCACGCCGGCATCGCGCAGGATCTTGTCGAGCGCGCCCTGCTCTCGACGGATCAGCGAGTTCAGCTCGCGCTTCCAGACATCCTCGCCCTGCCGAACGCCCATCGTGATGCGATAGTAGAGCTTCGGCGAGCCTTCCTCCTTCAGCAGCGGGATGGCCTTGAGATCCGCGTGTTCCTGCACCAGCGGTCCTCCGACCGGCCCCCAGAGCAGCGCCGCGTCCGTCACCCCGGCCTCGACATCGGCGAGCATGTCGCCGGCCGGGTTCTCGACCCGGCGGTCGACCATCAGGTTGTAGGGCTTCGCTGCAGCCATGAGCCCGCGCCGGGCAATATGCGTCGCCGGAGGCGACCCCACCACGACCCCGACCCGCTTTCCCTGCAGCGCAGGGTCCGAAAGGCTCTCGACCTCCGCGAGCGGCCCGTCCGTCCTGACCACCAGCACATGGGTCGACGTGTAGTAGTGGTTGGTGTTCAGCACCAGCTCATCGCCCTGCGCGTAGCCGATCACGACATCGCACTTGCCTGCGAAGAGCGTGTTGCGCGCGAAGCCCGTCACCATGGGAAACCAGGTGTATTCGAGGGGCTTGCCCATCACCTGACCCAGATGTTCGGCAATGCGGTTCTCGAAGCCGCTTCCGTCCCGGGCCGACATCGGAGAATTGGCAGGGTCCGCGCAGACGCGCAGCACATCGTCCGACACGAGATCCGCGACCTGTGCGGGCGCCGGCGCAGCCGCGAGCACGACCGCCGCGGCAATCGCTGCGCGGATCACTCCATGCACGACTTTTCCACCTCGGCATATGCGTCGGTCTTGTCGGCCCGCTTGGCCGGGCGGCCTCGGTCGAGGGCTCCGGATCCGCGGGCGCGCAGATAGGTCCAGATGTCGTCGACGTAGCACATGACGTTCGGGTTGGTGCCGAAGGCGGGCATGACGAGCGTCTTGGCCGCGCCGACCTCCTGCTTGCCGTTCGCGATCGTGGCAAGGAAGTCATAGTAGTCCATCCGCATCACGCTGTCCTTCAGCGCCGGGGCGTAGGTCGATCCCATGCCGTCCGGGCCGTGGCAGACGTGGCACTCCGACTGGTAGCGGCGGTAGCCCGAGAAGGTCGGCCAGTCCACCGTTCCGTCCTCGGCGATGTCGTAGGTGGGCACCTCCTCGGCGTTGAACGAGCGGATGCCGTCCGACGAGGCAACCGCGACGTCCACACCCTGGGCCGCCGCCTCAGCCGAGGCCAGCGACGAGGCGCCGGCCATCAGCGCAAGGCTTGCAATAGCGCCAAGGGACAGAGTGGTCTTCATTCAGTTATCTCCTCCCAGAAGAAAGCCGCCCCCGCGGTGCCCGCGAAGGGCGGCTCCGTTTTTTGTGCAGGACCTGCGTCCCGTCAGGTTCCCAAGGGGGACGGGAACCGCAGTTCGCCGCGTTCGGCGGCGGAGGTCACCGGAGCCCGGGGGCTCCGGTGAGGGTCAAGCTTCAGTCCGGCAGAGCGAAGACGGTCAGCTGGCCGCCAAGCTGGGTGTAGTCCGACAGGGCCGCATAGCCGCCGACCGCGCCCAGACCCTCGTTCGGGTTCGTGAGGCCCGCGGCGAGACCGATGCCCGCCCAGCCGCCGACGCCCGAGAGGATGCCGACATACTGCTTGCCGTTCTGCTCGTAGGTCATCACGTTGCCGATGATGCCCGAAGGGGTCTTGAACTTGTAAAGTTCCTCGCCCGTCTCGGCATCGACCGCCTTCAGATAGCCTTCGAGCGTGCCGTAGAACACGATATCACCCGCAGTGGCCAGCGCGCCGGACCAGACCGAGAACTGCTCGGGCAGCGACCACTTGATCTCGCCCTTCGTCGCGTCCCAGGCGATGAAGTTGCCCATGCCGCCATGGCTGTTCGGCGCGGGATACATCGAGAGAGTGGCGCCGACATAGGGCTGACCGGCCGAGTAGCTCACCCGGTAGGGCTCGTAGTCCATGCAGACGTGGTTCGTCGGCACGTAGAACAGGCCGGTCTTGGGCGAGAAGGAGCCAGGCTGCTGGTCCTTGGAGCCAAGCGCCGCCGGGCACACGCCCGTGGTGTTGGTGTCCTCGCCATTCTGCGCCGTCGAATACTGCGCGACGACCTGCGGACGCCCGTACTGGTCGGACTCCTTGTCCATCACGACTTCCGTCGCCCAGTTCACCGCCGGGTCGTATTTCTCGGCCACCAGCAGTTCGCCCGTCTCGCGGTCGAGCGTGTAGGCGAAGCCGTTCCGGTCGAAGTTGACCAGCAGCTTGCGCATCTGACCGTCGATCTCCTGATCGACGAGGATGTTCTCGTTCACGCCGTCATAGTCCCACTCGTCGTGCGGGGTCTTCTGGTACATCCACTTCGCCATGCCGGTGTCGGCATCGCGCGCCATGATGGTCATCGACCACTTGTTGTCACCCGGACGCTGCGACGGGTTCCAGGTCGAGGGGTTGCCGGTGCCATAATAGACGAGGTTCAGGTCCGGATCGTAGGCATACCAGCCCCAGGTCGTGCCACCGCCGATCTGCCACTGGTCGCCTTCCCAGCTGTCGATCGAGGAGTTCGCACCGACCGGCTTGCCAAGCACCATGGTCTTCTCGGGATCGACCATCATCTCTTCGTCGGGGCCGGTCGAGAAGGCACGCCAGACCTGCTCGCCCGTCTTCATGTCGTAGGCGGTCACGTGACCGCGCACGCCGAACTCGCCACCCGAGATGCCGACGAGCAGCTTGTCCTTCACCGGCAGCACGGTCGCCGTGTTGGTCTGCCCCGCGGCGGGATCGCCATTCTGGACGCTCCACTTCACCTCGCCGGTCTTCGAGTCGAGCGCCACCACGGTCGTATCGGCCTGATGGAGGAAGATCATGCCATCGGCATAGGCCACGCCGCGGTTCACCGTGTCGCAGCACATCACGCCGACGACATCGGGGTTCTGCTGCGGCTTGTAGCTCCACAGGATCTTGCCGTCGTTGGCGAGGTCCAGCGCGTAGACGTTGTTCGGGAACGGCGTGTGGACATACATGATGTTGTCGATCACGAGCGGCGAGCCCTCATGACCACGCAGTACACCGGTCGAGAAGGTCCAGGCCACCTGCAGGTCGCCCACGTTCTCGCGGTTGATCTGGTCGAGTTCCGAATACCGAGTGTTGGCGTAGTCGCCGGTCTGGATCGCCCACTGTTTCGGATCATCCGTCGCCTGGATGACCGAGTCGTTGGCAAAGACCGGCGCAGACGACAGCAACAGGGTCGCAAGCAGACCCGTCTTCAGCATCTTCATTGGCTCCTCCCGATGTTGATTTCTTGGATTTGGTTTTTGTGTCTCGGCGGTCACGGTTTCCTCCCCGAAACCTTCGACGCCATCTCCGGACTTCATGCTACGGCGCGTCGATTTGCAGCGTCAACTTTGCCCGTCCCGCTTTAAGCCCAAAGTATGACCGGGCGGAGCATCGCCGGATCGGCCGGCAAAAATGCCTGCCGACGCGCCATTTTCAGCCCTCCGCCGGCATCTGTGCGGGCGACTCTTCCGCCTCCATCACTTCTCCCTCCGAGAAGGTCCCGAGGTAGGCGATGATGTCGGCCAGTTCCTGCGGCTTCCGGATCCCGGGGAAGGCCATCTTGGTGCCCGGCATCGCCTTGCGCGGATTGGTCAGGAAGTTCTCGAGTTCGGCGTGATCCCATACGAGGCCGCTGGAGCCGGCCTCGGACAGCGCGTCGCTGTAGGAAAACCCGTCGATCGAGGCCGCGGGCCGGCCGATCACGCCCGTCAGAACCGGGCCGGTCTTGTTCTGGGCATCCGCACCGATCTGGTGGCAGGCGAGGCACTTGCGGAAGGCCTTCTCGCCGGCGGCCGGATCGCCCTCCGCCAGCACGGCGGATGCGGCGCCGAACGCGAGGGCGCCGGCGAGGAGTGCGGTCAGTCTCATGGATTTCTCCCTTTGCGGTTGGCTCGGGGACGACCTGCGACGCAGGCCGTCGCGGCCGGCAGCATCGCCGGCCGTCTCGGTGGCACCGTCACTGGGGAAAATCGTTACGGCTTCCGGGAAAGGACCCGTCAGTACACAACGACCGAGCGGATGGACTCGCCCGCATGCATGAGGTCGAAGCCCTTGTTGATGTCCTCGAGCTTCAGGATGTGGGTGATCATCGGGTCGATCTGGATCTTGCCCTCCATGTACCAGTCGACGATCTTCGGAACGTCGGTCCGGCCACGTGCGCCGCCGAAGGCCGAGCCCTTCCAGACCCGCCCCGTCACCAGCTGGAACGGCCGCGTCTGGATCTCGGCCCCGGCCGGCGCAACGCCGATCACGATCGACTGGCCCCAGCCACGATGGCATGCCTCGAGCGCCTGGCGCATCACTTTCACGTTGCCCGTGCAGTCGAAGGTGTAATCCGCCCCGCCGATCTGGTCGAACGGCGTCTTGGTCATGTTCACGAGATGGGCCACGATGTCGCCGTCGATCTCGGTCGGGTTGACGAAATGGGTCATGCCGAAGCGCTCCCCCCATTCCTTCTTGTCGTTGTTGAGGTCGACCCCGATGATCATGTCGGCGCCCGCGAGCTTCAGCCCCTGGATGACGTTGAGGCCGATGCCGCCCAGCCCGAACACCACCGCCTTCGCGCCGATCTCGACCTTGGCCGTATTGATCACCGCGCCGATGCCGGTGGTGACGCCGCAGCCGATGTAGCAGATCTTGTCGAAGGGCGCGTCCGGCCGGACCTTCGCCACCGCGATCTCGGGCAGGACCGTGTAGTTCGAGAAGGTCGAGCAGCCCATGTAGTGCAGGATCGGCGTGCCATCGAGCATCGAGAAGCGGCTGGTGCCGTCGGGCATCAGCCCCTGCCCCTGCGTGCCGCGGATCGCGGTGCAGAGGTTCGTCTTCTGGCTGAGGCAGGAGGGGCACTGCCGGCATTCCGGCGTGTAAAGCGGGATGACGTGGTCGCCCGGCTTCACGCTGGTCACGCCGGGACCCACCTCGACCACCACGCCTGCGCCCTCGTGGCCGAGGATTGCCGGGAACATGCCCTCGGGGTCGGCGCCTGAGAGGGTGAACTCGTCAGTGTGGCAGATGCCGGTGGCCTTGATCTCGACCATCACCTCGCCGGCTTTCGGGCCTTCGAGATTGACCTCCATGATCTCGAGCGGCTTGCCGGCCTCTACGGCTACGGCGGCACGGGTGCGCATGTAACTCTCCCTCTTCTGAGCCCGCAGCTGGATCGCGGGCCTGATACAGTTCCAACCTTAAGGGGTAATGCGGCCCGCGGCATTCGGAAAAAAGGATGAGGAAGCTGGACTTGCATCCTTCGAAAATGCTGGTGCGGGCGTGGGTTGCGTCGTGACGGCAGCCCACCCGGTCGGAGCGCGCACAGCGCTCCTGCAGGTGTGTTGGCGCACCTCCGGACGATGGCGGGCCCAACCGGTCTCCTGCAGCTTCGCGGCACGGGATTGCCCCACGCATGGCCCTCCGGCCCGGGACCGGAGGGCGCCTTGGTTCCGGCCTCAGCTATGTCAGGCGGCAAGCTTCCCGGAGCGTTTCGCGATATGCGTCGCGATCGCATCCATCAGGGGAGGCGACAGCGCGTCATAGGGCTCGAGTCCCAGTTCGCGGAGGCGCGCCCGGATGCCGTCCATTCGGTCCGGCGAGACGCCACTCTCGATCACCGAGGAGACGAAGGCTGCAAATCCCGGCGCCGCCCAGCCATCCTCGGACGACAGTTCGGTGTGGATGAAATCGAGGCCATAGAACGGATGGTCCTTGTTCTCGATCCGGCCATACATATGCGTGCCGCAGCCGGTGCAGGCGTAGCGTTGGATCGCCATGCTGGGGTCGACGACCTTCAGCTTGTCACCGTTCGCGACCACTTCCACCGCATCCCGGGGAACGACCGCCACCATGCTGAAGGTCGCCCCGTCGGGCTTCCAGCATTTCGTGCAACCGCAGACGTGGTTATGCGCCGACTGCGCGTTGATCCGCACCTCCACGGGCCGGTCGGTGCACTTGCACCTCAAGGTCCCGCCCTGGAAATCGTTGCTGGCTGGCGTGATCCCGCCATCGACCGACGGATGGATCCCAACGTCACTGTGAGTCATGTCACTCATCGCATCCTCCCTGACATGCAGCATCCCTGACATGCACGGCGATTGTCTCAGGGAGATCCGAGTCCAGCGAGTCAGCCATTCGGCGGAGATCACGGCGCACCTCTCCGCGCATGGACCGCATCCGGACGGACGCGCCTGACGTCTCGATCATCTGCGTCCGGCCGGCCGGATGACCGGCGGGCGGGGCGTCGCGGCCCTTCCCGGCGGCGTCGCCCTGCGACCGGTGTCGCAGCCGCGCAGGGCGCCGCCCATCCACCCTTCGTCCGGCTTGTCCGGAGGCCGTGCCGCTGCATCATGAGGGCATGAAGCAGCTTCTCCTGGCCCTCCTTGTTTCCGCCGGTCCGGCCTGTGCCGACGAGCCGTGGCAGGGTCGCAGCGTCGCCTTCTTCGGCGTCACCTTCCTCGACATGTCCACCGAAGGCGACCTGAACGGCGTCCGTCCCGACGAAATCGCGCGGATCGAGATGGTCGAGCGTCAGGCAGCCGAGGCGATGCGCGAGCACGGGCTGGAGATCCTCGACCTCGCCCCGGTCGCGGACGACCTCAGGCACATCCGGAACCCGGCACAGTGCAACGGCTGCGATGTCAGGATCGCCGGGAAGCTCGGCGCGGACTATGCCGTCGTGAGCGAGGTTCAGAAGACCTCGAACCTGATCCTGGCGATCAACCTCTACGTCAAGGATGTCGCGAGCGGGCGTCAGATCCGGGGCCAGGCGGTGGACATCCGCGGAAACACCGACGAGAGCTGGCAACGCGGCATGCGCTACATCCTGGAGCGCAACGTCTTCCGCTGAAACGGGATCATCTCGTCCAACCCACGGCCCGAACCGCGGCGGTCATTCGCGAAGCGCGAATTGCATGACCGCCAAAGCCGGCAACGCGCGGGTCGCGGGCCGGCAGGGACCCGCGACAACGGCGATCAGGCCCGCTGAGCCTGTGCGATTTCCAGAGGCGCCGGCATCATCCGGTCGATCGTCGCAAGCAACGGCAGATCGAGCGTCGAGAGGTCCTCGAGCAGCGCCAGCCGCGGCAGTTCCAGCACACCCTCCTCGTGGAGGGCCAGAAGCTCGCGCTGCACCAGATCGTCCCGCGCCTCGTCGAGTTGCGCCGCGCTCAGCGCGAGCAGCGTCGCGATGTCCTCGGGGCGGCACTGCAGCGTCATCCGCAGATTGCCCATCCGGTCACGTTCCGCCAGCCGATGCGCGCAGATCGAAAGGAAGGCGGCCAGCCGCTCGGCCGGAGCGAGCGTCGAGCGGATGCGCGTGAAGGTCCGGCGCTGCGCCGCCGCCTGCGCGGCCACCGCGGCCAGCGCGCCGTAGAGGCGGGCGTCGCGCAGAGCCGCCGCCTCGACCTCGTGCACGTCATACCAGCAGACCTCGGACGGGACGACCGCCGTCACCCGCATCTCGCGGTTGCCGCGGAACGCCTCGCCCAGCGGCTCGCCGATCGACACGACATCCATACCCATCTCGGCAGAGCAACGCAGCAGCAGCCCGGACCGCAGGATGCCGAACCGGCCGCCCTTGAGGCTGACGTCCGTCGGTGCCGCGCCGGGCATGAGGGTTTCGGTTTCAGGGTTCAGCGGCCAGACCGACGCGGCCCGCGCGCCAATCGCTGCGCAAAGGGCGTTGTTTCGCTGGCAGCAGGTCTGGCAATGCGAGGTCGATCGGCACGGCATGTCCTCAGTCCTCCCGAAGTCTCGCCCTTGGAGCGAGTGTTTGCATGTCGGCAACCGCTAACTGGTGAAAATCTCCGCCCGAGGCGGGACACGGGAACCTGAGTAGGCGATGCGGAATTTGCGCACTTTGACCTGCGTCAATTCGCCCTTTGGCTCAGGCCGGGGTGCCGCCTTCTGCGCGCAATCCCGCCAAGAGGGCCCCGGCGTCGAATTCCTCATTGTCCGACAGGGTGATAAGCGCCGGAAGGTCGATGATCTCGAACCGCAACGGGGTGAGAATCGAGATCAGGCCGTCCCGCGAGAAGGCCTGCACGGTGCGCGAGATCGATTCAACCGTGGTGCCCAGGTAGTGGGCAAGATCGTTGCGCGCGATCGGGACGTTCACGACGATTCGTTCCGCGTCGTGCGTGAGTTCGCTGGTCTGATGCGGCCAGCGGCGGCACAGCATCAGAAGGTAGGTGGCCAGCCGCGCCGCCACCGTCGCGCCAGCACGCAAGGTGATCCACTCCCGCGCCGCGTCCAGCTCGTCCAGAACGGCCAGCAGCACCGCATGCTCGAGATCAGGACAGCTGCGCACAAGATTCTCGAAGGCGTGACGCTCGAAACAGCAGAGCGTCACCTCCGTCGCGGCCTCGATCGAGTAGTCCGACCTCTCGGAGAAGACGCGGCCGAACATGTCCGTCGGGACGAGCAACCCCACGATCTGCGACCGGCCGTCCGAAAGAAGACGCTCCATCCGCAGCACGCCACGCACCACATTGCCCACATATTCGAGTGCGCCGCCCTGCGGCACCACCACCGCATCGCGAGGGAAGACCCGAAGGCGCGAGATGGCGTCCAGCTTGCGCATCGTGGACGGCGTCAGCCCACGACGGAGTCCGGCATGATGGAACTTGGCATCAGCGCCAAGCCGCGTGACCTCGTTGCGCGCCAGAGGACGCTCCATCGCTACCGCTCCGATACCGAAACCCGTTGACGGTCCAAGTCTTAACGCCAATGGCCTCAAGAGCAACCGAGGATAGCAGATCCGCGTCACTCCGGCCACCGGCGGGCCTGCGACTGTGGCAATCGGCAGCGCCGTGGCGCTTCATGCGGCCTCGCGGATCTCGCGCACGAGGGGGATCACGCGGCTTCCGTAGAGCTCGATCGAGCGCATCAGCCTGTCATGCGGCAGCGGCCCCATCGAATACTTCAGCTGGAAGCGCGAAAGCCCGAGCGTCGAGCAGGTCCCGGCTATGCGCCGCGCCACCGTCTCGGGCGAGCCGACATACATCGACCCGTGCTCGACCTCGCGCAGGAAATCCTCGCGGCTGAGGCTCGGCCATCCGCGCTCGGCCCCGAGGCGGTCATGGAGCGCCTTATAGGCGGGGAAGGCTTCCTCGCGCGCCTGCTCGTCGGTCTCGGCGACATGCCCCGGCGAGTGGACGCCGAGCGGCATGGGGTCGAGCCCCGCCTGTTCGGACGCGCGGCGGTAAAGGTCGACGAAGGGCAGGAAGCGCCGCACCGGGCCGCCGATGATGGCGAGGATCATCGGCATCCGGAACCTGACGGCCCGCACCACGGACTCGGGGCTGCCGCCGACGCCGATCCACGTCCGCACACCGGACCCGCCCAGCGGCGGCCAGACCCTCTGGCGTTCGAGCGGGCTGCGCGTGGAGCCCGCCCAGGTTACTTCCTCCTCGCGGATCAGGCGCGAGAAGAGGTCGAGCTTCTCCTCGAAGAGCGTGTGGTAGTCTGCCAGATCGAAGCCGAAGAGCGGGAAGCTCTCGGTGAAGGAGCCGCGCCCGAGTGTGACCTCCGCCCGTCCCCCGGTGATCGCGTCGAGGGTCGAGAACCGCTCGAAGAGCCGCACCGGGTCATCCGAGCCGAGCACGGTCACCGCAGTCCCGAGGCGTATGCGGCCGGTGCGGGCGCCGATGGCGGCGAGGAGGATCTCGGGGGCCGAGATGGCGAAGTCGTCGCGGTGATGCTCGCCAAGGCCGATGGCATCCACGCCCACCGCGTCGGCGAGCACCGCCTCTTCCACGACATTCCGCAGGACTTCCCTCTGCGGGAGAAGCTGCCTCTCCGTGTTCCAGGTGACATCGCCGAAAGTGTCGAGGCCGAATTCGAGGGTCATGTGCATCTGTCCATTGCCGGTCCCTCCTGATGTAGCACGCGCGGCCGCGGATTTCCCCGGCGCGGAAGCACAGGCGCCCTGCCGGCCTGCACAGAAGCCGGCGCGGCTCCGCACGGTTCCGGGAGCGGCGGGAACAGAGCGGCGCCCGAGCGGGTTGCGCGGCCGTCCATGGCCGGCGCCGGGCGGGGACCCTCCGGAGCGCCGGCCGAGAAATCCAGAAGGAGAGACACATGCAACTCGACGGCAAGACCATCGCCATCCTGATCGCCCCGCGCGGCACCGAGGATGTGGAGTTCGTCCGCCCCCGCGAGGCGCTGAAAGAGGCCGGCGCGACCGTCGTCGCGGTGGGCCTCGAGGCTGGCGAGGCCCGGACCGTGAACGGCGACCTCGACCCGGCCGGCCAGCACCAGGTGGACCGCACCTTCGCCGAGGTCTCCGCTGCGGAGTTCGACGGACTGGTCATCCCCGGCGGAACGGTCGGCGCCGACCGCCTCCGCGCCAGCGACGAGGCGATGGAGTTCGTGCGCGGCTTCTTCCGGCACGGCAAGCCGGTCGCCGCGATCTGCCACGGCCCCTGGGCGCTGGTCGAGGCCGACGTGGTCGACGGGCGCAAGCTCACCTCCTATCCCTCGCTCGCGACCGACATCCGCAATGCGGGCGGCACCTGGGTGGATCAGGAGGTCGTGGTCGATCAGGGTCTGGTGACCAGCCGCAAGCCCGACGATCTCGATGCCTTCTGCGCAAAGATCATCGAGGAATTTGCCGAAGGCGTGCACGAAGGACAGCGGCGGAGCGCCTGAGCGGCCGCCGCGCCCATCGGCATCAGCTTGCCGAGCGTCGTGAAAACTTCATTAGACCTGTGGACTTGGAGCCGATAGGCACCAGAATGGTCACGAGGACGTGTGCCGCCCGCAGGCGGCACACGCGGTTCACGAAGGAGGCTTCATGCGCATTGCGGTTCTGGGTGGGGACGGCTTCGTCGGCTGGCCGACGGCACTTCATCTCTCGGACCTCGGACACGAGATCCACATCGTCGACAACCTCTCGCGGCGATGGATCGACACCGAGCTTGGCGTGCAGTCCCTGACGCCGATGGACTCGATCCAGGAGCGCTGCCGGATCTGGCATCAGGAGACTGGGCACCGGCTGCACTTCCACCTGCTCGACCTGCGGGAGTACGACCGGATCCGCGCGTGGCTGGAAGAGTACCGGCCCGAGGCGATCATCCATTTCGCCGAGCAGCGCGCCGCGCCCTATTCGATGAAGTCGGACCGCCACAAGGTCTACACCGTCAACAACAACGTCAATGCGACGCACAACCTGCTGGCGGCCATGGTCGAGACGGGCATCGATGCGCATCTGGTCCATCTGGGCACGATGGGCGTCTACGGCTACTCGACCGTCGGCGCGCCGATCCCCGAGGGCTATCTCGACGTGACGGTAGAGACGCCCGCGGGCCCGAAGGATCTCGAGATCCTCTACCCGACGCGTCCGGGTTCGGTCTACCACATGACCAAGAGCCTCGATCAGATCCTCTTCCAGTATTACGCGCAGAACGACGGGCTCCGCATCACCGACCTGCACCAGGGCATCGTCTGGGGCACGCACACGAGCCAGACGCGCCGTCACCCGCAGCTCATCAACCGCTTCGACTACGACGGCGATTATGGAACCGTGCTGAACCGCTTCCTGATCCAGGCGGCCATCGGATATCCGCTGACCGTCCACGGCACGGGCGGGCAGACGCGCGCCTTCATCCACATCCAGGATTCGGTGCGCTGTGTCGAGCTGGCGCTGTCGGACGCGCCCAGGGCCGGAGACCGGGTGAAGATCTTCAACCAGATGACCGAGACCCACCGCGTGCGCGACCTGGCCGAGATGGTGGCCCGGATGACCGGCGCGAAGGTCTCCTACCTGCCCAACCCGCGCAAGGAAGCCGACGAGAACGAGCTGCTGGTGAAGAACGACCAGTTCCTCGCGCTCGGGCTGCAGCCGATCACGCTGGCCGAGGGCCTTCTGGCCGAGGTGGTGGACGTGGCCAAGAAGTTCGCCCACCGGATCGACCGCAGCCGCGTGCCCTGCGTCTCGGCCTGGACCAAGGACATCGCGCAACGGGTCGAGCATGACCCCGAGGGGCGGCGGCTGCGCTCGGTGTCCTGATTGGAACTGGAAGCCGAAGGTCCGGCCGGCTCGACGCGGGCCTATGTCACGCTGGTCACCAATGCGGACTATGCGCTGGGGGCGCGGGCGCTTTTGCGGTCGCTCGCCCTCAGCGGAACGACCGCGGACAGCGTGGTGATGCACACCGACGTGCCTGATGAGGCGCTGGCGCCTCTCAGGTCGCTGGGGGCCCGCCTCGTGCGGGTGGATCTGCTGCCGACCTCGGCGGAGTTCAACGCCGCGCACGCCCGCGATGCGCTGCACGCGCGGGCGGCCTTCACGAAGGGCGGCAAGCCGCCCTTCCACACGCCGCTCGACAACTTCGCCAAGCTTCGTCTCTGGCAACTCGTGGAGTACGAGTCCGTGGTCTTCATCGATGCGGATGCACTCGTGCTGCGCAACGTTGACCGGCTGTTCGACTACCCCGAGTTCTGCGCCGCCCCCAACGTCTACGAGAGCCTTTCCGACTTCCACCGGATGAACTCGGGCGTGTTCACCGCCCGGCCGTCCGACGAGACATTCCGCCGGATGCTCGCGCGGCTCGACGTGCCCGGCGCCTTCTGGCGGCGCACCGATCAGAGCTTCCTGCAGGAGTTCTTCCCCGAGTGGCAGGGACTGCCCGTGTTCTGCAACATGCTCCAGTATGTCTGGTTCGCCTTGCCGGAACTCTGGAACTGGGACCAGATCCGCATCCTGCATTTCCAGTACGAGAAGCCGTGGCAGGACCATGACAAGGCTGACCGGCTGCGCCCGCTGATCGAACTGTGGCGCGCCTATGCCGGGGATGGACCGGTGCCCCTGCTCGCGGACCTGCCGGCGCCATGCGCGTCGCGCTGACAGGCGCAGGCGGCCTCGTCGGCCGCTTCATTGCCGAAGCCGCGCGGGAGGCCGGCCACGATCTGGTGCTTCTCTCGCGCCAGCCCGCCGAAGCACCGGGCGAACACAGGCCCTACGACCTCCTCTTGCCACCGCCGCCGCTGGAGGATGTCGACGCGCTGATCCACTGCGCCTTCCAGCACGTGCCGGGCCGCTACCGCGGCGGCGAAGGCACGGATCCCGAGGGCTTCCGCCGCGCGAACCTCGAGGGCACGCTCCGGCTCTTCGAGGCGATGCGCGGCCGCCGCATCCTCTTCCTGTCTTCGCGCGCGGTCTTCGACGGCTACCCGCCCGGCACCCTCCTGACCGAGGGCATGCCGCCCTGCCCCGCAAGCCTCTACGGAGAGGTCAAGGCCGAGGCCGAGGAGGCGCTGTTCGGCGGCGGCGGCGGGGCCAGCCTCCGCGCGACCGGCGTCTACGGTCCCGGACCCGATCACAAGTGGCGCAGGCTGTTCGCCGACTTCCTTGCCGGCCGACAGGTGGAACCGCGCGTGGCGACCGAAGTCCATGGTGCCGATCTCGCAGCCGCAGCAATGCTGCTTCTCGACAGCGAGGCATCGGGCGCCTTCCACCTGTCCGACATCGTCCTCGACCATCACGACCTCCTGGCCGAGGTGGCTCGGGTCACGGGCGTCGAGCGCCCGCTGCCTCTCCGGGCCGACGCCACCCGGCTGAGTTTGCTCGATTGCCGCCGCCTTCCCGCGCTGGGCTGGCGTCCCGGTGGCCACGACCTTCTTCGCCGGTCGATTCCGCTCATGATTTGAGCAGCGGCTTTCCGCCCACCATCTCGACGACACGCTTGCACGGCCCGCAGCACCCTGCCGCCGAATCACGCGCAAGTTTCGGTCGATCGGACGCGACCGGGAGTTGCAAAACTGCGCGCCGAGGCCGAAACAGGACTGGTCTTCGCGAAATTGATGCTCCGATGGTCGGTAAACCGCCGATTCAGCCTTGGCCAATCGCGAGGCAACAGGCATTCTCCGGCGCATAGAACCGATGCCGATAGCCTGATTTTGCCTGTTGCCAGGCACAAGCCCCCCAGCGCCCTTTGCGGGTGCAGCATTATGTGAAACATTGAGCGGGTCACTCAGGGCCCACATATTCAGCAGATCGATTGCCAAGAGGTCGCGCATGTCTTCGAAGAAGGTCGCAACTGCCATCTTCCCCATCGCAGGAATGGGAACGCGGTTCCTGCCCGCGACGAAATCCATTCCGAAGGAGATCCTCACCCTCGTCGACAAGCCGCTGATCCAGTATGCGGTCGAAGAGGCTCGCGAGGCGGGGATCGAGGATTTCATCTTCGTGACCTCGCGCGGCAAAGGTGCGCTGGAGGACTTTTTCGACGTCAACCAGCCGCTGGAGCGCGCCCTGCGCGCCGCCGGCAAGACGGACCTCCTCGCCACGCTCGAAGCGACCAACATCGACAGCGGCCATGTGGCCTATGTCCGCCAGCACGAGGCGCTCGGCCTCGGTCACGCGGTCTGGTGCGCACGGCGGCTCGTGGGCGACCGCCCCTTCGCCGTGATCCTGCCCGATGACATGGTCGTGGCCGACCGGCCCTGCCTCGCCCAGATGATGGAGGCCCATGCCGAGGTCGGCGGAAGCATCATCGCCACGATGGAGGTGGCGCCGGAGAAGGCCTCCTCCTACGGGATCCTCGATGTCGAGGAGCGTCAGGGCGCCCTGATCCGCCCGCGGGGCATCGTCGAGAAGCCGAAGGCCGGCACGGCGCCGTCGAACTTCGCCGTCATCGGCCGCTACATCCTCGGGCCGCGCGTGATGCGCCACCTCGACCGGCGCACGGTCGGAGCGGGGGGCGAGATCCAGCTCACCGACGCGATCGCCCACGAACTCGCCACCCATCCCGGTTCGGTTCATGGCCTGCGCTTCAGCGGCGAGCGCTTCGACTGCGGCTCGAAGGCCGGCTTCCTGCAGGCGACGGTCGCCCTGGCGCTGCAACGCGCGGACCTGCGCGACGAATTCTCCGCCTTCCTGCAAGCGATCACCGCGCAGCATGGCATCGGCGCCCCCAATGTCTCGCCGCTGCGCAGCATCGCCGCCGCCAGCTGAACTCCGGAAAGTCTGCAGATTGCGCATCCTCTATCTCGCCCATGATCTGGACGACAGCGCCATCTGGCGGCGCGTCGCCATGCTGCGCGCCGGCGGGGCGACGATCGAGCTCGCCGGTTTCCGGCGTCGCGAAGGCCCGCTGCCCGAGGAGGCGACGCTTCTCGGGCGCACCGCCGATGCACGCATGGCGCAGCGGGCCGTCTCGGTCCTCAAGGCCGTCACCTCGTTGTCCCGCAGCCTCGGCGGAATCGCTCCGCCCGACGTGATCCTGGCCCGCAACCTCGAGATGCTGGCCCTTGCGGCGCGGGCAAAGGCGCTCTGGCCCGAGGCGCTGGTGGTCTACGAGGTGCTCGACATCCACCGCATGATGCTGGGCGATGGCCCGCGCCCCAAGGCGATGCGCGCGCTCGAGCGGCGGCTCCTGCGCCGCGTGGGGCTTGTGCTCACCTCGTCGCCGGGCTTCATCAACGAGTATTTCCAGCCCTACCGGCAGACCCGCGCTCCGATCCGGCTGGTCGAGAACAAGTGCTTCTACGCCGGCGCCGCCGTTCCGGCCGTCCCACCGCGGCGGCCGGTCGAGGGGCCGATTACCATCGGATGGTTCGGCATCCTTCGCTGCTCATGGTCGCTCGACTGTCTCGACCGTGTGACACGCGCGTCACCCGGACGCTTCAGGGTCCTGCTGCGCGGCAAGCCTGCCCTCGACCAGATGCCGCGGTTTCACGAGACGGTGGCCGCCAATCCGGACCTCGAGTTCGGCGGCGCCTACCGGAACCCGGAGGACCTCGCCGACATTTACGGACAGGTCCACCTTTCCTGGCTCGTCGACCGTTTCGACGCCGGGAAGAATTCGGACTGGCTGCTGCCGAACAGGCTCTACGAGGGCTGCCGCCACCACGCGGTGCCGGTCGGGCTGGCCGGCACGGAAGTGGCCAACTTCCTTGGCGACTGCGGCATCGGCCTGACGGTGCCCATGCCGCAGTCGGACGAGGTCTCGCGCCTGCTCGCGACGCTCACCCCGGAACGGGTCGAAGCGCTGCGAAAAAGGGTTTCGGAAATTCCGGCCGCGGTCTGGACGACCGGGCCGGAGGAATGTCAGGATATCACCGGCCTGATGGCCCAGGTCGCGGCAGCCCGCGGCCGGCGGCGTCAGGCGGCGATGCGTCGGAAAGGCTGGTTCACGACATGACGTCGCGTGTGCTCATCGTCATCCCCACGCTCAACGAGGCGCTGCACATCGACTGCGTGCTCGACGGGCTCATGCCCTTCGTGCGGCGGCATCCCGCGCGGATCGTCGTCGCGGACGGCGGCTCGACCGATGGCACGAGGGAACTGGTGGCCGCCCGTCCAGAGCCCGAGATCGTGCTGATCGACAATCCGCGCCGCCTGCAGAGCGCCGCGGTCAACCTCGCGGTCGAGCAGTTCGGCGACGAGGCGGAGATGCTGATCCGGATCGACGCGCACAGCGCCTATCCCGACGACTACTGCGACGTTCTGCTGGCCGAGGCGCAGGCGACCGGCGCGGAATCCGTGGTCGTGGGGATGAAGGCCGTGGGCTCGGGGTTCTGGCAGAGCCTTATTGCGGCGGCGCAGAACTCGCGCGTGGGCAATGGCGGCTCTGCCCATCGGGTGGCGCCGGTGGGACGCTTCGTCGATCACGGCCACCACGCACTGATGCGGATCGACGCCTTCCGCCGCGTCGGCGGCTACGACGAGAGCTTCAGCCACAACGAGGATGCCGAACTCGATCTCCGCCTGCGGCGCGAGGGCTTCCGCATCTGGCTCACGCCCCGCACGCGCGTCAACTACTTCCCGCGCCGCAGCATCCGGGCTCTGGTGAAGCAGTATTTTGCCTTCGGCATGGGACGCGCCCGCAACATCCTCAAGCACCGGTCGCGCCCGGGCCTGCGGCAGGCCGTTCTGGTGGCGCTGACTCCTGCCCTCGCCCTGTCGCTGCTCTTCCCGCTGCACTGGGCCTTCACCATTCCCCTGCTGCTCTGGACCGCGGGTTGCCTGATCGGCGGCGTGATGATCGCGCGCGAGATCGGCTCGCCGGGCGGCATCCTCTCGGGCTTCGCCGCCGGCGCCATGCATGTTGCCTGGTCCGCAGGCTTCTGGGTGCACCTCTTTCGCCACATCCTGGGTGAGCCGGGACAAACCGAGGAAGCCGCCGCATGAGTGAGACCCGGATCGCGATCGGGATCTGCACCTTCCGGCGACCCGGCATCGCGGCGACGCTCGCCTCGGTCGGTGCCCTGCGCTGGCCCGAGGGCTTCAACGGCACGGTGATCGTCGCGGACAACGACGAGACGCCCTCGGCGCGTGGCACGGTCGAGTCCGCGGCCAAGGGGCTGCCGTTGCCGGTGTGCTATCTGCATGCGCCTGCGCGCAACATCTCGGTGGCGCGGAACGCGATCCTCGAGGCGGCTCTCGTCCGCCAGATCGACCGGCTTGCCTTCATCGACGACGACGAGATGGTCGAGCCCGCGTGGATCGCCGAGATGATCGGTGCCCTGTCGAGAACCGGGGCGGATGCGGTGCTGGGCCCGGTGCGGGCGGAGCATGGCGCCGACGCACCCGCCTGGATGCGCGAGGGCGCCGTCCACGACACGCGCCCCACCTTCCTGCCCGACGGGTCAATCAAGTCGGGCTACACCTGCAACGTGCTGATGGACCTCTCGACGCCCGCGCTCGAGGGCCTGCGGTTCGATCCGGTGCGCGGACGCTCGGGCGGCGAGGACACTGCCTTCTTCGAGGCGATGCTCCGCCGCGGCGGACGCCTCGCCTTCGCGCCCGACGCTTTGGTGCGCGAAATGGTCCCCGCCGACCGGGCGCGGCTCGGCTGGCTCCTGCGGCGGCGCTACCGGATGGGCCAGACCCATGCGAGCCTGATTGCAGGGCGGACGGCCGCCACCCGTGCCCGCCAAGGGGCCGCTGCGCTCGCCAAAGCCGCGGCCTGTGCGGGCATGGCTGCCACAGCACTTCACATTCCGCTCAGACGCAACAATGCCTTGTTGCGGGGCGCGCTGCACGTGGGCACACTGTCGGCACTTTTCGGCGCACGCCCGATCGCGATCTACGGCGACACGACGCGTCTGCCTCCAGACCTTGATACAAACACAGATACTTATCTCGTTTCGAGGAGCAGAACTTGAAGCAGTTCGGATTCCGCATCGCCGACAGCGACCCGCGCATCGATACGCCTGTCGCAACGGTGGCTCCTGCGGACACCATCGATCTCTCCCGGCTCCTGAGCGCGGCGCGGCGACAGCGCCGCGTCATGATGATCTCCTGTGCCGTGGGCCTCTGCCTCGGCCTTGTCTATCTGGCCACCACCCCGAAGACCTTCGTGTCGGGCTCGACCGTGCTGATGGCCGGCAAGGTGAGCCGCTCGATCGAGGAAGTCTCCGCCATTGACACCTCCGCGTCCGAAAACGCGCTCGAGAGCGCGCAGGAGGTGATCCGGTCGCAGCCGGTCGCCCTTGCTGTGGTGGACATGCTGAAGCTCACCGAGAACGAGTCTTTCCTGAACAAGCCCGAACCGCTGCTGGCCACGGTCGTGGATGGCGCGAAGGAGATCGTGCGCGCCCCGATCCGCCTGATCTCGCCCTCTGCGCCGGCCTCACCGGACGGCCCGCCGCCGACACCCGAGCAGATCGCCGAGCGCAAGCGGCAGCTTATCGCCACCGCGCTTGCGGAGAAGATCGACGTGATGCGCGTCGGCCGGTCCAGCGTGTTCCAGATCTCCTATGCCTCGCACGATCCATCCCTTGCCGCCGCTGTGGCCAATGCCTATGCCGAGGCCTATGTCTCGGACCTGCTGAACGCCAATTACGATGCCACCGAGCGCACGACCGAGTGGCTGCGCGAGCGGCTCGAGGCGCTTCAGGCGCAGGCGCGCGAGGCCGCGGTCGAAGCCGAGATCTTCCGGTCGGAGAACGGGCTCGTCTCGACGCGGGGCGCGCTGATCACCGAGGAGAACGTCTCGAAGCTGAACGCCGACCTCGCCATCTCCACGACGGAGACTGCGCGTGCGCAGGCCCTGATGAACACCTACGAGGACATCCTCAACCGCGGACCCGAGGCTTTCCTGTCCGAGCGCAGCTCCGGCTTCTCGCTTCAGGGCAATGAGCGCCTGATCGACATGCAGGACCAGCTCTCTGCGCTCTCGGCGCGCCTCGACCGGATCGAGCGCGACTTCGGGCCCGAGCATCCGCAGGCGGTGCGCCTGCGCGAACAGGTCTCGGCGCAGACCAACGTGCTCTTCGGCGAGGTTCGCCGGCTGCACGAAGAGGCCCGCGGCCAGTTCAACGTGTCCAGCGCCCAGGTGCAGGCGCTGCGGGAAAGCCTCGGCCTCGCGGTCGATGTGAACTCCGAAGCCGGGCGCAAGCAGGTGCAACTCAAGTCGCTGGAACAGCGGGCAGAGACGCTCCAGACGCTCTACCAGACCTTCCTCACCCGCTTCCAGGAGATCGACCAGCAAAAGAGCTTCCCGATCTCCAATGTCCGCATCCTTTCACATGCAGAGATTCCGTTGAATCCATCGGGGCCGAGCACGATGCGCGTCCTGGCGCTGATGCTGGTGCTCGGCGGGATGGCCGGCGCGGGCATCGCCGTGCTGCGCGAATGGCGCGACCGCTTCGTCCGGACCGGCGAGGACATCCAGTTCGACGTCGGCCAGCGCTTCCTTGGCTACCTGCCCCATTTCGATGCCGCCAACGGCGCGCCGCAGCTGTCCCGGCAGGCCCGCAGTGCGCCCTTGAAGCTCAGCGAGCCGGTTCCGGGCATGCCCGTGGTCCGCAAGCCCATCCATGCCCTGCAGCATCCGCGCTCGCATTACGCCGAGACGCTTCGGAACATCCGCTTCTCCTCCGAGGTCAGCCTCGCCGGCAAGTCGCAGATCGTCATGGGGATCACCTCGATCCGCCCGGCCGAGGGCAAGTCCTCGGTGGCGCTGAACCTCGCGGCGGTCATGGCGGCTTCGGGCAATTCGGTGCTGCTGATCGACACCGACCCCCGCAACCCCGGCCTCAGCCGCCGGCTTGGGCTGACGCGGGGGGTGGGCCTCGTCGAGGCCGCCCTCGGGCGCGCCGACTGGACCAAGGCGCTTCGCGTGATCGGCGACAGTGGGGTGCATCTGCTGCCCTGCATCACACCCGGAATGATGACCCACTCCAGCGAGATGCTCGGCTCGAAGGGGATGCGGCAACTCCTCGCCGCCGCGCGCGCGCGCTACAGCCACGTCATCCTCGACCTCGCCCCTCTCGGCCCGGTGATCGATGCCCGTGTCGTCGTGCCGCTGGTCGATCAGGTCGTGATGGTGGCCGAATGGGGCAAGACGCCCAAGGCGCTTCTGCGCGAGACGCTGATGAACGAGCCGACGCTGATGGAGAAGACGCTCGGCATCGTGCTGAACAAGGTCGACATGGAGTCGCTGCGGGACTACGTGCCCCAGACCGGCGGCGAGCATTACTACGAAGAATACGGCGACTACTTCTCGGGCCGCAGCGGCACGAGCTGACGCCGCCTGCCGTCGGGCGCCCGACAAGGCGTCCGTGCAGGGCTCTGGCGCGTCCGGGCCAGCCGCACGGAGGCCGGGAACGCCCGGCACGAAGGGCAAGGCTCGCAGCATCGCGTGAGCGGCAGTTGGAGACGAAAACACGCCCTCTCGGCATCACTTTGCTGAGAGGGCTCCCTGTGCGCTCCTGTCCCTTTAAATTCGGCAACTTCCTGCCTATCTATAAGAGAGCATAGCAACTGCGAGTTGCGCCTTGAGGAGGGCCCAATGCGCTTGGCAGGCTTCTTGACGGGAATGTGCGGGGCAGCGGTTCTGGTTGCTGGCGCGACTTGGCGTGTCGGCTTCTCGGGATGGGCGATTGCAGGGTTTGTCGCGGCGACGCTGGTGACTTCCCAATTGCTCTATCTTGGCCTCATCCTTTTGATGGTGCACGAAGAATCCTACAGCCGTGAAGAGCGAAAGCCCTCCGACAGCACGGCCGATGCACTGCTTCCGATTCGGGATTCGCAGCAGTCGGGCTACTGACCCTTCCGGCTCGAGACGGCCGTTGCGGCGCGCGGTCGTGGGGCAATTCTTCGGCCTGACCTCAGCCCCGGCGCCCTGGACAAAACGGCGAATCATCCCTTCTAGTCCTGAGCCATGACATGGGCGCGACGCTCGCTGAGCCGCGCGCCACAGGACCACAACCTTGCTTATTCGCCGGGAGCCAGCCTGCGGCGGCGCGACCCCGATGCTTCATGGGCGAACATGCGCGCAAGATGACCGTCCGACATGCGCATGAGATCCGCCATCGTCCCCTCCTCGATCACCCGGCCGGACGCGAGAGTGTAGACCCGGTCGGCGAAGGCCACCATCGAGGGCCGGTGCGCAATGGTGAGCACCGTCATCTCGCCGGCCCGACGGGCCAGCGTCTCGGCGACCCTGCTCTGGCTCTCCCAGTCGAGCGCGCTCGTCGCCTCGTCGAGGATGAGCACCGCCGGGCGCTTCAGGAAGGCGCGGGCCAGCGCGATGCGCTGCCGCTCGCCCCCGGAGAGCAGGGTTCCGCGGTCGCCGACGCGGGTGTCGAGCCCCTCCGGAAGGGCCGCGACGAATCGGTCGGCGGCCGCATCGGCCAGGGCCTCGCGCATCTCCTGCTCGGTCGCCTCTGGCGCGACGACGGCGAGGTTCGCCCGGATCGTGTCGTGCAGCAGGAAGGTCTCCTGCGGCACATAGGCCAGATGTTCGCGCCAGCCGCGGCGCTCGGCCTCGGTCAGGGCGCGGCCATCGACGAGGAAACGTCCCGACTCCGGGCGGATCAAGCCCATCACGATATCGGCGACCGTGCTCTTGCCAGCGCCCGAGGCGCCGATCAGCGCCGTCGCCTGCCCCACGGGCAAGCGGATCGTGCAGTCGCTGAGCGCGGCTTCCTCCGATCCCTCCTTGTGCCGGTAGGTCACATGATCCAGCAGGATCTCGCGTCGCGGCGCGGGCACCGGGGCCGAGACGAAACCGGCACCGCCCTCGCGGTTGGCTTCGAGCCGGTTCTGCAGATCGACCACGCGCCGCCAGGCCGGAAGGTCCACCAGAAGCGCCTGCACCTGCGCCTGAAGCCCCTGAAAGCGCGGCGTGACCCGCATCAGGATCACGAGAAGCACCAGCATCTGCGACATGGCGAGCCCCGCCACACGCAGCGAGAGGAGCACGAAGGCGGCCGCTCCGACCGCCAGCGCCACCTGGAAGAGCCCGTTCCCCAGCGCGTTCCGGCGGGCATAGTCATGCGCATCCGCCTTGGTCGCATCGAGCGTCCGCTCGAACTGGGCGACATGATGCGGCTCCTGGTTCATCGATCGGGCGGTCTTCAGACCCGAGATGAATTCGGACACCAGACGGGCCTGCACGGTGCGCGCCGACTGGATCTTCTGTCCGAAGATCTCGGCAAGCTTCCGGTAGGGTTTCAGAAGCAGGAGCGCCGCAAAGCCGAAGCCGAAGGCGAAGATCGTCATCGGCACCGACACCGCGAGGCAGAGCCCGAAATAGATCACGAGACCGACGAGGATCTGCATCAGGTTCAGCGAGACAAAGCCGGAGAAGGTGATCCGGTCGATCTCGCCCGTCAGCGCGTGTTCGAGGTCGGCGCGGCGCATGCGCACGACCGTCTCCCACCTTGCCGAGGCCACGGCCGAGAACAGGCCCGCACGGGTGGCGTTGGCGAAATCCTGAAGCAGGTCGGAAAGATAGACTGCCTTGACCCGGTTGAAGGCCGCCTGAAGCGCCACCAGCGCCACGATGGCGCAAAGCAGCACCTCGAGCCCGAGGCTCACGTCCGGCAGGGGATGGCCCAGCAGATGCCGCCCGCCGAGGTCGATGGCGTAGTCCGGCGCACCCTTTCCGGCGAGGGTGAGGATCGGAAGCAGGAGCAGGATCGAGATCCCCTCGGTCACGTTGCCCAGCACGAGGAAGGTCAGCGCCACGGCAAGCCGCTTGCGACCGAAGCGCGCCATGGCCCGGACGAGCGCCGTGGCGCTGCGCAGGCCCTCGAGCGGGCCGACGGGCGTGTCGTCGTCGCTCACTCCCCGCCCCCCGCATCCTCTTCTATCAGCGCCACCACTTCGGGCAGCCGCCCGATTGCATGGGGCACGATCAGCCGGTGCAGCACGCCACTCGCGGCCAGGCACGCAGCCTGCCGCAGATGGCGCGCCCCCGCGGCTCCGTTCAGCGCCTCAGCGCCAAAGCGGGACACATAGGCAAAGCGCAGGGCGAGCGGCAGCGCCTCGACCGGCCGAACCGGGATGATGGCGGGATCGGCATCGGCCGGACCGCGCTCGAGCAGGTAGATCCGGCCGAGCGGCGCCGTCTCGCGGGCGAACCGCCCCGGCAGGAGGACGCGGCATTTCTCGGGCACTTCGGGCACGACCGGACGGCGCACCGCGCCCGCCGCATCGAGAGACGCCGCGGCCGGGGGGGAGAGCTTCACCTGCGGAAAGCCGGGACGGAGCAGAAGCCCCTCGTCCACCGCAACGATGTCGTCGGCGATCAGCCGGTGGCCGGCACGGATCATGGCCGTGGCGGTGGTCGACTTGCCCGCGCCCTTGTCGCCCATCATGGCGACGCCCCGCCCGCCGACCGAGACGGCGCTGGCATGCAACGTGAACAGGCCCAGCTGCTCGAGCGCCAGCGCGAGGACCGAGCCAAGCAAGGGATAGGCTACCAGATCCTCCGAGATACCCGGATGAGGACTAGCCGTGACGAGACCCGGCTCGACGCGGAACGCGCCGACCGTCTGCCACCAGAGGTCCGCCCGGTCGGCCTCGAAGCGGCTGCGAAAGGCGCCCCTTCCCGGCAATTCCGGCAGCACCTCCCGCCTCACCCTGAGATCCGCCGGCCCCTCGTCCGGGAAAGGCTCGAGCTCGGGCAGATCGAAGTCCGATTGCAGCGCGAGCCCGTAGGCCGTGCGCAGCGCCGGACGGAGGGACAAAAGGGCACGCGGTTCGATGTTCATGCGGGGGTCCTTCGGTCGAGGCGGCCGAGAGCCGGCGGGGCTCTCTCCCGCAGCCATTCGTCAAGCACCACGGTGCGCAGGATCTGGAGCAGCGCCGAGGGGTCTTCATCGCCGGATCTCAGGCGCCGGATGCCTTCGCGGATCGCCGCCAGATCGGCAAAGTCCGCCACCTGGCCCGGATCGCCACCGGACAGGCGGTCCAGCTCATGGCTCCAGTCCGACAGCACGCGCGCGCGCACGTCGGGCGTGAAATCGGTCTTGCGGACGCGCAGACGCACCTCCTCCGGCAGCACACCGCGCGTCGCATCGCGCAGAAGCGCGCGCGTCAGACCGTCGTGGAACTTGGCCGACGCAGGCTGCGCCACGCAATGTTCGACCAGGCGCCACTCGAGGAAGGGATAGCGCGGCTCGACACAACAGATCGCGGCCGCCCGGTCCAGCACCTCGAGCGACGTGCCAAAGTGCGGCGCGGTCAGGGCGTGGACATGCTGCCGGATGTCGTCTGTCGCGCCGCGCCTCGGCGCGCCTGCGGCCTCCCGCAGGCGCTGCACAAGCCCCGTTCGGGCGACGAGGGCCGGATTCAGCGCCCGCCGCCAGGCCTTCGGGTCGCGTCTGCTTCCTGCGTTCAGCCGCCGCGCCAACCCGCGCAGCCAGCGCGAGCGCGCGCCCTGGGCCACGGAGGTCAGGAAGAACGCGCCGCGAGACCCGCCGAAGAGACCCGCAACCGGCGCAGTCGATCGCCAGAGAGTGCGCCACTCGGCATCCCCGGCGAGTTCCGCCAGACGCGAGACGCCGAAGGAAATCACCTCGTCGCCTCCGTGCCCGTCAAGCAGGATCTCCAGCCCGGCGTCCGCCGCCCGGCGGTAGAGCCAGCGCGAGGTGGGCA
This sequence comes from Rhodobacter sp. NSM, assembly GCF_052244495.1. Classification (NCBI taxonomy): domain Bacteria; kingdom Pseudomonadati; phylum Pseudomonadota; class Alphaproteobacteria; order Rhodobacterales; genus Rhodobacter; species Rhodobacter sp. NSM. The sequence continues at coordinate 619,722 of NZ_JBQPXH010000001.1, read as the reverse complement.
GGTTCGGCGCGAAGAAGGGGGCGCCCTGCTCCTCCAGAAGCTCCGCGATACCACCGCCCGCGGCCTCGCGGCCATCGACCCATGTCTGACGGAAGTTCCCGGCCTGCCCAATCCGCGCGATCCAGGCGCGCTCGTCGATCTCGGGGCATTCGTCGAAGGTCATCGAGATCACCGGCAGCGGCCCGGCAAGGCGGCGCCCGGCCAGCATGGCGATGGTGCCGGAATCGAGCCCGCCGCTCAGCATCGAGCCGACGGCGCCGCCGCTCATCCGTGCCGCCACCGACCGTTCGAGCAGTTCCAGCAGAGCCTCCGGCGGATCGGCCCGGGGCCGAGGCTCCACCTCGAGATGCCAGTAGCGACGGACCTCGGTCCGCCCCTTCTCGACCACCAGCATGTGGGCGGGCTCGAGCCGGCTGATCCCGCGGAGGACGGTGCGGCGGGCACAGGTCGGCTGGCCTGCAAGGAATTCGGCAATCCAGACCTCGTCGAGCGCCGGCGACGAGGCGGGAAAGGCCGCGACAAGTGCCTCGATGTCTGAGGCCACGGCCACCGCCTGCGGCGTTGCCCGGTAGAGGAAGGGACACACGCCGAAGCGGTCACGCAGCCCGACCAGCCGTCCGGCCGCCGGATCCCACAGGACCAGCGCGAAGTCACCGTCGAGATGCCGCGGCAGGTCGAGACCCCAGCGCTCGTAGGCCGCGAGCACGATCCCGGCATCCGTGGCCTCCGGAAGGCCCAGCCGCGCGCGAAGATCGTCGCCGTTGTCGAGGCGGACCGTGCCGGCAAGGACCGGCCCGCCGGGCCGCAGCCGCCACGGGCCGGGGTCTCCGCGCAGGATCCGCTCTCCCTGCCCGAGCACGACGCCGCCCGGCAGCGCCAGCACCTGCACCTCCGGGCCGCGCCTCCGCATGCCGGCGAGCATGGCGAGCACCCGCCCCTCGGCCTCGGCCGGGTCTCCGCCGAGCGTGACGACGGCGGCAAGGGCGCTCATGCCTCGGCCTCGGCCACCGGATCGGCCCGGCCGGAGCTTTCGTAATCGAGCAACGCGCGATGATGCCTATAGTCGCTCGCGCTGCCGCCGAGCGTGATGACATTGCCCGAGATGAGCCAGGCATGGGGTCGGAAGTCGCTGCCGCGCCCCCCCGGCAGGGACAGGCGCACCGTCGAGGCATAGCCCTTCCGGGCGAGGATCCTCTGTCCGGCAAGCGCCTGGGTGAGGCAGGTGGCGCCCGGCACCAGCCGGGCCGCGGCCCGCACGCTCCACGCCGTGACCCGGAGTTCCCAGGCCGGCGCCGCGCCCGCCGCGCCGAGCATCGCGGTCGCGGCCCTCACTTCGTCCGTCCGCCGTCGGGCGATGGCCAGGCGGATGCGCAGAACGGTCGTAAAGGCCCGCCAGAGGGCGCGCGCCTCGGCAGGGGTCAGGCTCAGGATGCGCCGAAGCCGCTGCATGGGATCTCCCTCAGCACAGGGTGACGAGCCGGTTCGCCGCCAGATCGTCGACGAGGCGACGGATGTCGCCCTCGCATCGCTCCGGACCGATGCGGTAACGATCGGCCACGCGTCCCACCAGATCGTCGAGCGCTATCGGCTGGTCGAGTTGCGACCACACGAATTCGCCCACCGCATTCATGCTGAAGTAGGAATTGCTGTTGGTGTCGAAGATGGCGATCCCGTCGCCGAATGCGCAGGGGATGCAGCCCGGCGCCGCCTTGATGCTCACGGTCGTTAATCCCTGGTATCAAATCACTTCAAAAGCCGAGGCAGCCATCTGCCGCCTCGAACCCTTCCCAAGCAGAATCAGGAGAAGGCGAGATCTCCGCACGGCGTGCCGGCCGGGAGGGATGCGTCGAGCGCCCAGCCGTCGGATGCACCTTGCGTCATGGCTTCCAGCGTGCCGTGATGCGCAGCACCGGAGCCTCGCAGGCAAGGTGTTGGTTGTTGTTTGCCACGTCGAATGTCCTCAACATAAGGTAGGAATGGCCTGACGGTCAGGATCGAGCCTGTGTGCAGAGGGCCGGCAAGTCAACGTGAGCCACAACCGGACGTTTAGCATAACCGACTGATACGAAAATATTTCTCAACAGATGTCCGATATGCAATTCACAGTTGAACACGCAGAACGACACAAACCTTTCGAGGAAAAACCGCTGCTCAAGCTTTCGGCATTTCCGGCAACTCCCGGCTGTTCGCCCGCAACCATCCGGCGAAATCCTGCGCATTTCGAGGTAGGCCGGCCCCGGTCGGAGCTACGTCGATTCGACAGGTGCCGCATGCCTCGCGCAGGAGAAGCCGAATGACTTTCGCGCCGCAGCAGTTCGCCATCGTGCGCCGCCACGACTGTATTGCGGAGACCGAGGCGCTGAGGGCGTTGCTCGCGCGGGCTTTCGGAGATGGCGCGGACCTGCCGCCGGACGTGCGTCCGGAGGTGCTGTTCGAGATGTCACGGCTGAACAAGGTGGGCCTCTTCCTCGCGCCGAGGCCGCAGGACCTGCCGCAGGACTGGGCAGCCATCGCGCCGCAGATCGAGACGATGCGCCTTCACACGGTCGCCCGGAACGGGCACAGCCTGCGCACGAGCCTCGAGGTCGCCCGGCTGATGCGGGCTGCGGGTGTCGCCCATGTCCAGTTCAAGGGGCCGCTGCAGCAGGTGGCGCTCTTTGGCGGACCCTGCTGGAAACCCACCGGCGACGTGGACCTGCTCGTGTCCCGGTCCGACCTCGACAGCGCCGGAGCGGTCCTCCGTGCGGCCGGCTTCCACCCGCAGGAGGCCGAACTGGCAGGCTGGTGGACGCGGCATCTTGGCGAACAGCACTTCCGCCGCCCGGCCGGGGGGCCGGTCGTGGACCTGCACCACCGCCTCCAGCAGCCGGGCTCGCCCCGGCCGCGACGGACGCAGGATTTCCTCGCGCGGGCCGTGCCGTTCCTTTTCGAGGGCGAGGCGGTGCCGATGATGTCCGCGCCCGACCGGTGCCTCATCGCCGCCATCGGTGTGGTGAAGGCCTTCGTTGCGCGGGAGCCCTGCGTCGGCCACCTCTGCGATCTGCGCGCGAGCCTCGACCGCCTCGCGCCGGACGAGGCCCGGGCCCTGCCCGGCATCGCCCGCGAGCAGGGCCTGACCGAGACACTGGCGCTCGCCAGCCACGGGGCCGATGCACTCTTCGACAGTCTTGCGCCGCGCCGCTACGCCTCGGAGGCGCACCCGCTTCCGACCCTGCCGCCCGCGGTGTTCCGGCGGATGCTCGTGGCGCCGTGGGATCCTGCCCTTGACTGGCCGCGGCGCAGCAGCATCCTCTGGGCGCTCTCCGGCCATCGGCCCCGGCGCTTCCTTCGCGAGGCGCTGGCGGTCAGGGCCTCCGACCTCCACAGAGTCTGGCTGACGGGACTGATCCGCTCCGGCCTGCTTCACCGCCGCGAAGGAAAAGCCGCATGACCGACATCTGCGTGATCATCGCCGCCCACAATGCCGCCTCGACCATCGCTCAGGCCGTGCGGTCTGCCCTTGCGGAACCGGAGGTGGCCGAAGTGGTCGTGGTGGACGATGCCTCGACCGACACGACCGCCGAGGCCGCCCGCGGATCGGATGACGGAAGCGGACGCCTCCTCGTGGAGCGACAGGCGCAAAACGGCGGACCGTCGGCCGCACGAAACCGGGCCATCGCCCTCTCGCGCGCGCCACGGATCGCGATCCTCGACGCCGACGACTTCCTGCTGCCGGGGCGCTTCGCGCGGCTGGATCCCGCGCTCGATCTCGCGGCCGACAACATCGTCTTCGTGACACCGGACCATGCGGCGCATCTGGCCCCCGCGGATCTGCCCGACGCCCCGACGGGCATAGAGATGCTGGATGCGGAGCGCTTCGCCCTCGGCAATCTCGCCCAAGGCGTCCGCCGTGGCGAACTGGGCTTCCTCAAGCCGGTCGTCTCCCGCGCCTTCCTCGACCGCCACGACCTGCGCTATGACGAGCGAATGTGGCTTGGCGAGGACTTCGACCTCTACATGCGCATGATGCTGCTCGGTGCGCGCTTCGGGCTGACGCGGGCGGTGGGCTATGTGGCGGTGGAGCGTGGATCCTCGCTCTCCGGTCGGCACCGGACGGCCGACCTCGCCGCGCTCGAGGCCGCATGCCGCGAACATCTCGACCTTCCCGCGTCGAGCGCCACCAGATCCGCGATGCGGCGCCACCTGCGGCAGGTTCAGGCCAAGCTGCTGCTGCGGCAGTTCCTCGACCGCAAGGCGCAGGCCGGCCTCGGCGCGGCCCTCGCCTTCTCGCTGAGCCCGCCGGCCCGCTTCCTGCCAATCGCCCGCGGTGTCGCGCGCGACAAGCTGGCCGCGCTTCGCCCGCCCCGGCCTCCGCAGCCCGAACGTCTCCTGCTGCCGGTCTGAGCCGGCGGGTCGGACGGAAAACGCATCACAGGACGCCCGCATGTCGCGCACTGAGCCTGGCATCCAGTGGCCCGTGGCAGTGCCTGCGGCGCCCTGACGGCGCGGCTCTTCACTCCCGCAGAGGCATGCGCCGGCGAGGATCGTGCGCCTCCGCGGCTTCTTCAGCGTCCTCAGCCTCAACCTCGTCCGCCTCGTCGATCTCGTCCTCGCCATCATCGACGAAATCGCCGCCCTCCGCCTCTTCGCCATCCGGATCGACGAAGTCGCCCTCCTCCTCCTCGTCCTCGCCGTCGTCCTCCGCAAGGTCGTCGCCGAGACCGCTTTCGAACTCCGGACCGAAGAGGTCCTCCTCCTCCTCCTCCAAGGCCTCCTCCTCCAGCGCCCAGGCCGCCAGCTCCGCCCCGGGCGGCAGTTCGGCCTCGAAGCCATCGGGCAGCACCACCTGCGCCCGGCTCCAGCGCGGCACGAGCCAGAGCCAGAACAGCCCTTCCTCGCCCTCGGCGCAGATGTCCAGTTCGTGGCGGGCCGCGAGCTCCGACAGAAGGGCTGCCTGTTGCGCCGGGGGCCAGGGATGCGGCAGTTCGGGCGCGAGCAGCGGAGGCACAGCCACAAGGCGCTGCCCGTCCCCCACGGGCCGCGGATCGGCCGAGAGCACGATCGACAGCGCGTGAGGCTCGACCGCCTCGGAGGCGCGCCGCTGCAGCCGCTCGCGCAGGCTGCGCGCCAGTTCCGCCAGAAGCACCGGCCGACGCAGCAATCCCGCCAAAGCGGCCAAGGGACGCCGACCCTTCAATGCCGCCACGAGATGTTCGAAGGCGAGCAACCTCTCGAGACGCGCCCGCCGCCGTCGCATCATCGCCTGCAGGGCCGGATCGCCGGCCTCCGCGGCCGTCCGATCGTGCGCCGCCAGAAGCGGTTCCAGCGCCGCGACCGACAGGCGGTGCGAGATCGAGCCTGAATGGCGGCGGTAAAGGTAGAGCGCCTCGGGCAGCAGAACGAGTTCCGCACCACGAAGGAGGAGCCGCAGGTAGAGGTCGTAATCCTCTCCGACGCGCAAGGTCTCGTCGTAGCGGAGGTCTCCCCAGGCCGAACGGTGGACCAGAGGCTTCAGATAGCCCATCGGCGGAAGATCGTCCGACCCGCCATTGGCGGCGACGAAGGTCGTCGCATCCACCGGCATCGGCTCGACCAGATGCAGGCTCTCGAGCAGGGTGCGCCCGCTCGCATCCGGCGTATCGCCGAAGAAGAGCATGTCGTCGGCCACGGCATCGACCTCGAGCGCCTCAGCCGCCGCGAGCAGCCGCGCCAGCCGGTCCGGATGAAGCACGTCGTCGGAGTCCATGACGGCCAGCCACTCGCCGGTCGCCGCATCGAGCGCGCGGTTGCGCGCCGCGGACGGGCCGCCATTGCGCTCCATCTCGATCAGCCGGACGCGCGGGTCCTCGGCCGCGATCTCGCGCAGGATGTCCGCGCTCTCGTCACCCGAGGCATCGTCCACCACGATCAGTTCAAGATCCGCATGGCTCTGGCGCAGGACCGAGTCCACCGCCTCCGGCAGGAAGGCCGCGCCGCGGTAATTGGCCATCAGCACCGAAATCCGCATCTTCCCTCCGCCCGTGCCGAATCGTTCCTGTGTAGCCCTCTGGGGCCCGCGGTGTAACCCGGCACCGTTCCCGCTACCGGCCGCCTCGACAATCTGCCAAGTTTTGCGGCAGCGCGGCAAGCTGTTGCCATTGTGATCGTGGAATCGTCGCCACGGCACCGCTGCACGCCTAACCTCGATCCGAAACAGACACGGAGTTCAGATGAGTCCCCGTCCAACGCTTGCCGGCCTTGTGCTGCCGGCACTTCTTCCTGCCCTCTTCGCGCTGCCCGCTGCGGCACAGGACGCCCCCTCGTCGTTCCGCGAGACCTTCGACCGGATCGATGGCAGCCGCTGGTTCATTGCCGATGGCTGGACCAACGGAGAGCACCAGAACTGCACCTGGTCCTCCAAGGCCATCCGCGCCGAAGAGGGCATCCTCAAGCTCATGTATTTCGCGGACCCCTCCGGCGAGGGCAAGCACCGTTGCTCGGAAGTGCAGACGCAGGACCGCTATCTCCATGGCACCTTCGAGGCACGGATGCGCACCGATCATCGCGTGTCCGGCCTGAACGCGGCGTTCTTCACCTACATCGGCCCGGTGCATGGCGAGCCGCACGACGAGATCGATTTCGAGATCCTCACCCGCAACACTTCGTCGGTGGACGTGAACACCTATGTCTCGGGAGAGCCCCGGAACGGCGGCAAGGTGGCGCTCGACCCTCCGGCGGACGAGGACTGGCACGTCTACTCCTTCACCTGGGAGCCGGACCGGATCCGCTGGTACGTCGACGGCGCGCTGGTTCACGAGGCGACCGAGACCCTTCCCGTCACGGCACAGAAGATCTTCTTCAGCCACTGGAGCACGGACGTCCTGACCGAGTGGATGGGCGCCTACGAGGCGCCGCGGAAGCCGGTGGCACTGGAAGTGGACTGGGTCTCGTGGACGGCGCCCGGAGAGGAGTGCCAGTTCCCCGAATCCGTGCTATGTCATCTGCCGGATTGAGGAGAATTCATTTCAGATGACCGCCGCCCGCCTGAGCCCGAGCCGTAGAGACGGCCTCTACATCCACATCTGCCCGACGACGGTGCTGGCCTTCCTGACCATCATCTGCCTTCTTCTGGTGCAGTGGATCGGGTCGATGGCGGCGGCGGGATTCCTTGCCTCGGGCTGCCTTCTGGTGGCGCGGCGTCCGCAGACCACCCTGCAGGAGCTGCGCCGCTACTGGATGATCTTTGCCATCGCCGGCTGGTGCCTCTTCACGGTCCTCTGGTCGCAATACGCCTCCGTGACCCTGCGCTACGGGATCCAGCTCTGCGTGACCTTCGCGATCGCGGTGGCCATCGCCAGCCGACTCTCGCCCGCCGTCTTCCTCCGCATCCTCTTCAGCGCGCATCTCATCGCAGCCGTGCTCAGCCTGCTCTTCGGCCGCATCCGGGCGGATGGTGGCGGCTGGCTCGGCATCTTCGGATCGAAGAACGCCTTCTCGCTGCCGATGTCGACGCTGATGCTCTGCGCCTTTGCGATCATGCTCGACCGCAACCAGTCGCGGATGTGGCGCCTCCTGGCCACGGGGGGCTTCCTCCTCGGGGGGTTTCTGCTCATCCAGGCGCAGTCAGCAGGTCAGCTGCTTGCGACCGGCGCGGCGCTCGCCTTCGCGCTGCCCTTCATCCTTGGCCGCAGGCTGACCCTCGTGCAGCGGCTTCTGCTGGCGGGATTTGCCTTGGCTCTCGGCGTGTTGACAGCCATTGTTATCATGGCGCTTCAAGACGAGATCATGGCCTTCATCCTCGAGACGACCGGCAAGGATGCGACCCTTACCGGCCGGACGGATCTCTGGGCGCTGGCCTTCCGCGAGATCGCGCAGCATCCCCTGACCGGGATCGGCTTCCAGGCTTATTGGGTGCCCGGCAACCCCGGCGCCGAGGCGATGTGGAGCGAGTTCGGCATCGACGGAAAGCGCGGCTTCCACTTCCACAACACCTTCATCTCGAACGCGGTGGAGATCGGCATCATCGGCGTGCTGATGCAGGCCGCGGCCATCTTCGGGGCGCTCGGTCTCGCCATCTATTGGGCCTTCCGCGAGCCAAGGGCGGAGTCGATCTTTCTCACGGCGCTGATGATGCGAAGCACGGTGCTCAGCATGTCCGAGGTCGTGGGCTACACCCAGTTCGACCTGATGACGCTGATGCTGGTGGCGGCTCTCGTCTACGGCATCCGGTGGCAGCGCGAGCAAGGCCAGCGACTTCCGCCCCGGCGGGTCGGCAATCGCCCGGCCGCGTCTCAACAGGCCGCGCCTGCCGGCCCTGCCTGACGGGCAATCCGACCGGAGCACCTCGGGCCGAAGCCGTCCCCCGTCCTGATCGAGGCGGCCGGAGCGCGAGTGATCTGCCTTGCCTGACCCGCAACATTCCGGAACCTGTCGAGCCGAAGCCGGACCGTCCCCGCCTGCACCGACGTCGCTGGGGCGTGGGTGGAAAGCCGAGAGGCCGGCGCCGCCCCCGCTCCCGAGCCAGGGGGCGTTGCCTTGCGCTTATCCCGACTGCAACGAAACGGGCGGAAGCCGGTCCTCGCCAGCTTCCGCCCGATCATGACAAGCGCCCGCTATTCGCCGGCGCGGCTCAGTTGGTCGAAGGCGGCCGCAGGGTCAGTTGAACCATGTCGCCGGGCTCGAGCCGAACGTCCATCGCATCGGGGATCTGGCGGATCTCGTCGCCCGCGCTCCGCATGATCACGACGTCGCTCATCTCGGCGATGGTCGCCGGATCCGTCGCCAGATCCTTGCCCCCCGCCTGGCTCAAGAGCGAGATCGACAGGTTCCGCTGGGTGTCGATCTTGCGGTCCATCTCGAGAATCTGCGCCTCGACCTCCTGAAGCTGCGCCGCAATCTCGGACGACCGGCCGTCGAGCAGCTCGATGCGGTCGCGCTCGGCGGTGGTGATGCCCTGCCGTGCACGCAGGATCGCCGTCGACGTGTCGAGCAACTGGCTCTCGACCGTGGCGAGAGTCCGCTGCGTCTCGAACAGCCGGCCGCTGGCCACGAGGCCGCGCTCCGACAGGTTCTTGGCGTTCGCCGTCTCCTTCTCGGCCAGTTCCCGTTGCAGTTCCAGCTGTCCCGTCTTGGACTGGAGCGCCTCGATCTCGGCATTGAGAAGCTCGCTCTGCGCATCGATGGCCGCGAGGTTGCGGTCCAGCTGGTCGCGGCGCAGTTCCATGAAGGATTTCTCCTCGGCCAGCAGCGCCTTGCCCCGGGCCGTGGCGAGGTCCGGGACGGCATCGAGTTCCGTCTGCCCGTCGCGCTCGGCGAGAAGACGTGCCCTGCGGGCCATCATGCCCTCGCGGCTGTCGAGCAGAATGCGCAGCGCACCCTCTTCCGAGATCAGATCCCGCACGATGGCGGGCGTGCTGCGGATCTCATCGCTCGGACCACCCGCCATGGCAATGGCCTGCCGAGCGGTGAGACCGGGGCGGTAGTCGACCTCGCCCGGCGTCCGCACATGTCCCGCGACGATGATCGGGCGGTATTCGGCAATCTCGATCGTGGCATCGGGCAGGTCCGGCAGAGCCAACCGCTCCATCAGCCCGTCCGCGATCAGCGTGCCGAGCTGGGCCGGAGTGTGGCCAGCCGCCTCGACCGGACCGAGGAAGGGGACGGAGATCGTCCCGTCGGCGTTGACGCGATACTCGCCCGTCATCGCCTCCCACTCCCGCATGGTGCCGTCGACCGGCTGCCAGTCGAGGACGCGCAACCGCAGCAGGTCGCTTGCACTGATCGTGTAGCTCTCGGCGGCAGCGGCACCGGGCAGAAGCGCCACGGCAAGAAGGGTGAAGATGTGGCGGCGAAGTGCGGCCATTCGGCGACCTTTCTCAAAATGAATGCGCGGCGGACCCTCCGCCGCGGCCTCTGGACCGGATTCGGATGCCTGGCTCAGCAGGAGCCGCGGGACCGGAGCACTGCCGGCACGGTACGCAGGATGATCGCCACGTCGGCAAGCACGTTCCAGCGCATGACGTAGTACCGGTCGAGCAGGACACGCTGCTTGTAGCTCAGGTCGCTGCGCCCGCTCACCTGCCACATTCCGGTGAGACCGGGACGGGTCCGGAGGTAGTGGCCCGCCGAGCCACGGTAGCGGCGAAGCTCGGCCACGACAACCGGACGCGGGCCGACGACGCTCATCTCACCCGAAAGGATGTTGAAAAGCTGCGGCAGCTCGTCGATCGACAACATCCGGATGACCGCGCCGATCGGCGTGACGCGCGGATCCTTGCGCAGCTTGCGGTCGCGGTCCCATTCGCGCTGCGCGTCGGGATTCGCCCTCAGATGACGCTCGAGAACCACGTCCCCGTCCACGACCATCGAGCGGAACTTCCAGCACCGGAAGGTGCGGCCGCCGAAGCCCACGCGCTGGTGGCCGTAGAAGATCGGGCCGTTGCTGCCGAACCAGATGATCAGCGCCACGCCGATCATCAGCGGAGCAAGAGCGATCAGCGCCGTCACCGCAATCACGATGTCGATCATGCGTTTGAGCAGACCACCCACGGGACCCGACACCTGTTCGAGCGAGCGGGGCAGAGAGGAAAGATAGAGGTGATCCGGACTGACATGATCCGGCGTCAAAGAGGATTGCGGATTGAATTCCATGAAACACCTGTTGCTTTTGAGCGTCGCCACTCAGGCACGAGCCGACTTTAATCCAGAAAATGCTGAGTCATGTCGCGCCAAGTCTTCCGGGTTGATTATTGTCCAAATGAGAACAGAAATTTTCCTCGCTTTCGCCAAAGTGTCAAGGCATGCCCATTTTCCGGGCGGTTTCTTGATCGCGTCTGTGCGGATTCTCGCTGCACCCGCGAAGAGAGGGCTATCCTTATCAAAGTGGTCACCGGGGTCCGCCTTTCGGCCAGGGGCGATTCTTGTCGAACTCCCAGTCACTGTGATCCTCAACGATTCTAGGCATTTTTCAAGATGAAGAATGGTTCAACGACCTGCGCCGAAGTCATTCAAGAACTTGCAACCCAAAGAAGTAATGACAACCCCCTTCGGTAGCAATAATGCTGCGGGCGCAGCCTGGCGGACGAGGGATCGACCTCCGAGGTCAGGCATTGCTCCTAAGGAAGCGTCGGACGCAAGGGGGCACGTCTCCCGCAGGCGGAGGACCGCCGCCCGAGAAATCGGGTGAATCCTGCGGCAGCGCAGCATGAATGGGGTAGTCCTTGATCAAGGGTTGAGCAGGCAGACGGACCCGTGCGCGGCCCGTCATCCGCGCTACAACCCGCCCGGTCGCGATCTGTTCCGATGCGGGACCCGGGCGGTGAGGACACAGCGCGGAGGCCGCGCGCCGGGCCCGGCGGCGCGCCGCTTTACCCTCGGCGCCCGCTCGTCTAAGCAGATGATCGGAAAAGAGAGAGCTTCATGCGGATCCTGATCACGAACGACGACGGCATCAACGCCCCCGGCCTCGAGGTGCTCGAGCAGATCGCGCTGGAGCTTGCAGGGCCGGAGGGCGAGGTCTGGACGGTGGCCCCGGCCTTCGAGCAGTCGGGCGTCTCCCACGCGATCAGCTACACCCATCCGATGATGATCGCAAAGCTCGGCCCGCGCCGCTTCGCCGCCGAAGGCAGCCCGGCAGATTGCGTGCTCGCCGCGATCTACGACGTCCTGCAGGGTGCGCGGCCGGACCTCGTGCTGTCGGGCGTGAACCGCGGCAACAACTCGGCCGAGAACGTCCTCTACTCCGGCACGGTGGGCGGCGCCCTGGAGGCGGCCCTGCAGGGCCTGCCCGCCATCGCCCTTTCGCAGTTCCTCGGTCCCGACACCGAGGGGCTCGCGGATCCGTTCGAATGCGCCCGCGCCCATGGTGCGCGGATCCTGCGGCTCCTGCTCGAGCGCGGACTGTGGGACGACGGCGACTACCGCCTGTTCTACAACGTGAACTTCCCCCCGAAGCCGGCGGCCGGGCTTCGCGGCCACCGGGTCGCGGCGCAGGGCTTCCGGCGCAACACCTCCTTCGGGGTCGAGCCGCACATGTCGCCCTCGGGTCGGCGCTTCCTGTGGATCCGCGGCGGCGCGCAGCAGAGCCCGACCCTGCCCGGCACCGATGCCGCGGTGAATCTCGACGGCTTCGTCTCCATCACGCCCATGCGCGCCGATCTCACCGCGCATGACAGGCTGGCCGAACTCGAGGCCCAGATCGGATGACCGGGCCCGCGGAGGAGGATCCGGCCGAACGCAAGATGCGGTTCCTTTTCGCCGTCCGATCGCGCGGTGTGACCGATGCCCGTGTGCTGGCCGCGATGGAGCGCATCGACCGCGGCGCCTTCGTCCGCGGCATCTTCTCGGACCGCGCCTACGAGGACATGCCGCTTCCCATCGCCTGCGGCCAGACCATCAGCCAGCCATCGGTCGTGGGCCTCATGAGCCAGGCCCTCGCCGTCAACCCGCGCGACAAGGTGCTCGAGGTTGGCACCGGCTCGGGCTACCAGGCCGCCGTGCTGAGCCACCTCGCCCGTCGCATCTACACCGTCGACCGCCACCGCCGCCTCGTGCGAGAGGCGACCGAGGTCTTCCATCGTCTGGGGCTGACCAACATCACGGCCCTCGCAGCCGATGGCAGCTTCGGCCTGCCGGAACAGGCGCCCTTCGACCGGATCCTCGTCACGGCCGCGGCAGAGGATCCCCCCGGCCCCCTGTTGGCACAATTGAAGATCGGCGGTATCATGGTCGTGCCGGTCGGCCAGACCGATGCGGTGCAGAACCTGATCAAGGTCACCCGGCTCGAACAGGGCTACGACTACGAGGAGCTCCGGCCGGTTCGCTTCGTGCCGCTGGTCGAGGGGATCGGGTCCGACTGACAGGCGACAGGGCGGGCACGCCCGTCGCCACACAGGCGCTACGGGAGAGCCCGCCTCGCCCGCGTCCGACAAGAGGCTCCGGAGCGCAATCCGGGCGACTGACAAGCTTCGGGATCAACCCGGACCGCAAGACGAGAGGCAGAGCATGTTCCACCGTCCCCCGCTCGCGCGTGCCCTGTGCATGACGGCCACGCTGGCGATCCTGGCCGCTTGCAACACGTCGCAACTCGACTGGGACCTGCGCGGCCGTCCCGGCGCGCTGAACACCTCGGACGCGGCCCGCGCGGCGACGGCGCCCCGGCCCCGGCCCGATGAGCGCGGGATCATCTCCTATCCGAATTACCAGGTGGCCGTGGCGCGGCAGGGCGACACGATCGCCTCTCTGTCCGGCAGGCTCGGCCTCGATGCGGCGCAGGTGGCGAGCTACAACGCGTTGTCGCCTCAGAACGAACTGCGTCCGGGCGAGGTCGTGGCCCTTCCGCAGCGCGTGGCGGCCGCACCCGCCATGGCCCCGTCGCCGGTGATGGCGGCACCTGCCGCCGTTCCGCCCGGCGGGGTGGACGTGACGGCTATCGCCACGACCGCCCTCGACCGCGCGGGCAGCACGGCGCCTGCACCGGTCACGACGGCCGCTCCGGCGCCCGCCGCCGCGCCGCGCGCCGCGGACGAACCGGCGCGCCACCGCGTCGTGCGCGGAGAGACCGCCTATTCCATCGCACGCAGCTACAATGTCTCGGCGAAGGCGCTGGCCGACTGGAACGGCCTCGGCCCCGACCTGGGCATCCGCGAGGGCCAGTATCTGATCATTCCCACGGCCGCGGCCGCGCCTCCCTCGCCGACCCCGAACGTGACGGCCGTGACGGTGCCGGGTGCCGGCTCGCCCACGCCCACGCCGCCATCGGCCGCCAAGCCCCTGCCCGCCGAATCGACCACGCCCGCCTCGAAGCCGGCAAACCAGCCTGCCTCGCCCGATCTCGGCGCGCAAAGGACCTCTGCTTCGGCCTCGCGGCTGGGCTTCCCGGTGCAAGGCAAGATCATCCGCGGCTACGTGAAGAAGAAGAACGACGGGATCGACATCTCCGCGGCCGTGGGCACGCAGGTCGCGGCGGCCGCGGACGGCACGGTGGCGGCGATCACTCAGGATACCGACCAGGTGCCGATCCTCGTGATCCGCCATCCGGACAATCTTCTGACGGTCTATGCCAATATCGACGGGATCAAGGTCGCCAAGGGCACCTCGGTCAAGCGCGGCCAGCCGATCGCGGTGGTGCGCGCAGCCGATCCGCCCTTCGTGCATTTCGAGGTTCGCAAAGGCTTCGAGAGCGTCGATCCGATGCCCTACCTGCAGTAGATATACCTGCCCCAATCAACAGGTTACGACGCGAAGCAGCCACGGAACACGAAGTTCCCGGCTGCTTCTTGATTTTCGATCCAAGCGCATGGACATGCCTCGCCCCGAGGCCGGACTCCTGCGCTTGAGGGCGATTTCCGCACCGACCCCACGGGACAAGCGCCAGCAGGCACGGCAGGCGCCATGCCTGAACCATCAGCCCAGAAGGTGAAGACTTTCAGACCACTGGATCAGAGCGCGATGCCGTGGCGTGCCGCAAGGTCGGTAAAGAACTGCCAGGCGACGCGGCCAGATCGTGCGCCGCGGGTGGCCTGCCATTCGATGGCCTCGGCGCGGAGCGTCTCCTCGGCGATCGAAAGCCCGTGAGCGTCACAGTATCCGCGGATCATTTCCAGGTATTCATCCTGCGAACAGGGATGGAACCCCAGCCAGAGCCCGAACCGGTCCGAGAGAGAGACCTTCTCCTCCACCGCCTCGGAGGGGCTGATCGCGGTCGAGCGCTCGTTCTCGATCATGTCGCGCGGCATGAGGTGCCGGCGGTTCGACGTGGCGTAGAGAATGACATTCTCGGGCCGCCCCTCGATCCCGCCATCCAGAACCGCCTTCAGCGACTTGTAGTGCTGGTCATCGTGGCTGAACGAGAGATCGTCGCAGAACAGGATGAAACGGAAGGAGGCGCCGCGCAGGTGCTTCAGCAGCCGCTGCACGGAGGGCAGATCCTCGCGGCTCAGCTCGACGATCTTGAGCGGCAGGCCGTCTTCCACGACCTTGGCGTGAATGGCCTTGACGAGGCTCGACTTGCCCATCCCCCGCGCGCCCCAGAGCAGCGCGTTGTTGGCCGGCAGGCCGCGGGCGAAATGTTCGGTGTTGGCCCGAAGGATGTCCCGTGCGCGGTTGACCCCCACGAGAAGCGAGAGATCCACCCGCGACACCCGCTCCACCGGCTCGAGCCGGTCCGGCGCCGTGTGCCAGGCGAAGGCGTCCGCCGCGCCGAAATCCGGCACCGGCATCGGCGGCGGGCTCATCCGTTCGAGCGCCGCGGCAATCCGCGCAAGCGGGTCGCTCATGCCGCGCCGTCCTCTTCCTCGTCCTCGAACCACAGGCCCTGTGCCCGCAGTTCGGCCTCGCGCTTCCGCTCGATCCGCTTGATGAGGAAGATCGAGATCTCATAGAGCGGATAGACCGCGCCAAAGAGGATCATCTGGGACATCATGTCGGGCGGGGTCACCAGCGCGGCGACCAGCAGGATCAGCACGATCGCGTATTTGCGCATCGAGCCGAGCCCGTGCGAGGTCACGAGACCCGCCTTGCCCATCAGCGTCAGAAGGACCGGAAGCTGGAAACAGAGGCCGAAGGCCAGGATGAAGTTCGAGGTGAGAGCGAGATACTGCTCCATCGAGCCCTGGAACACGACCCCCGCGAGGGGCAGGCTGCCGTCCTCGCGCACAGTGCCCGGCTGCTCGGTCATGAACTGCTGGAAGCCGAGGAAGAAGTCGAACGCGATGGGCAGCACGACGTAGAAGGCGAAAAGGCCGCCGAGCAGGAACATGATCGGCGAGGCCACGAGGAACGGCAGGAAGGCCGCCTTCTCGTTGCGGTAGAGACCGGGCGCCACGAAGCGCCACATCTGCCAGGCGATGATCGGGAAGGACAGCGCGATGCCGCCCATGACCGAGATGCGGATCGCGACGAAGAAGCCTTCCTGCAGCTTGATCAGCACCAGCCCGCAATCCTGGCCACGCGCGATCAGCGCATCGCAGATCGGATGGGTGAGGAAGTTGAAGATCGGGTTCCACACCATGAACGAGGCGAGCATCGCCACCACGAAGGCGGCGAGCGAGATCAGGATGCGGTTTCTGAGTTCGGCCAGGTGCTCGATCAGCGGGGCACTGGAACCGTCGATATCGTCTTTGGTGTCGCGGCTCATTCGTCACTCTTGCGATCGGCCGGCGCGGAAGCCGCGGGTGCCTGCGAAGGCGGCGCGGCCGGCGCCGCGGCGGGAGGAGCCGTCACGGCAGCGGCGCCAGGGCCCTGCTGCGCCTGAGCCGTCGGACTGGCGCCCGAGGCGGATCCGGGCTGCGACGGCTTCATCGGATCCCACTTCTCGAACCGGTCGGCCGCTTCCTTCATCGCGTCGAGGCCCATGCTGCGCGGCGAGGTCACGTTCTTGACGTCCTTCACCACATCTTTCACGCCGGTCTCGTCCGCAGCCGCCTCCATCGCGCGCTGAAACTCGCGTGCCATGTTGCGGGCCTTGGCCGTCACCCGTCCAAGGGTGCGGAACATCTCGGGCAGGTCCTTGGGCCCCACCACGATCAGCGCCACCACGCCGATGACGAGCAGCTCGCTCCAGCCGATGTCGAACATCGGGTGCCGATCAGACCTTGTCGCGATCGGCGGCGGGCGTCACGTCGCGCGTCGTCTCGGGGCGGTTCTCGATTTCGGCGGTCTCTTCCTTGATGCCCTTCTTGAAGGCATTGATCCCCTTGCCAACCTCGCCCATGAGCGAGCTCACCTTGCCGCGCCCGAACAGCACGAGCACCACCACCGCAATGAGCAGCAGGCCGGGCAAACCGATATTGTTGAGCATCTCGCGTCTCCTGGAGCCGACATGCGGCCTCGCTTCGTCACTGACCCCATTTATTGGTTCGCGACCCCGGATCAAAGACCCTTTCGCAGCGCCTCCGCGTTTTTTGTTCTGCTGCTTGCGCTGGAACAAGCTTGCCGTCGGGCCTGGGAGCGCGATTGCGCCACGCCCTTGCATCTCGCGTGGCAGCTGAGGTTTTCCTACCAGGTGGCTGAGCAAAATTGAAAAATTTCCCAAGGCCAGCATCCACGACCCCGCCGAAAAGCAGGCAAGGCGTATGGCCGCCGCTCCGCGCGCCCGTGCGGATGGCGGAGGGAAGTCCGTCAGCGCCGCGCCGGAAACACGAAGCAGCGGTCGCGGCGGATCATCAGCCAGAGCGGGGTGCCGGGCCTCGGCAGGAACACGTTCGGCACGGACGTGGTCAGGCGGGAGCCGTCGCTGTCCATGACGAAATCCACGAGGCTCTCGCGGCCGAGGAACCGCGCCCGCACGACCCTCCCCCGCGCGGCCGTGCCCTCCGCGGGCGTGGGATTGGGGCCGCGCCCGTTGCGGTCGAAGTCGATCTTCAGGTGCTGCGGGCGGATCACGATCTCGACCTCGGCCCCGTCCGCATGCCCCGGCGTCAGGAACTCGCCAAAGGGTGTCCGCGTCAGTGCCCCCCGCGACGTCCCCCGGATCACGTTGACGTCCGAAAAGAAGGCCGCCGCCGCCCGGTCCACCGGCGAGTTGTAGACGTTGTAGGGAGAGCCGCGCTGCACGATCCGCCCCGCCCGCATCAACAGGATCTCGTCCGCCATGCGCAATGCCTCGTCGGGCTCGTGGGTCACGAGAAGGACCGCCGCGCCTTCCTCCTTCAGGATCTCGAGGGTCGTGTCACGGATCCCGTCGCGGAGGCGGTTGTCGAGACCCGAGAAGGGCTCGTCCATCAGCATCACGCGCGGCCGCGGCGCGAGCGCACGGGCCAGGGCCACCCGCTGTTGCTCGCCCCCCGAAAGCTGGTGGGGATGCTTGTCGCCGTAGCCCACGAGATTGACCCGCTCGAGGAGTTCCGCGACCCGACGCATCCGTGCCTCGCGGCTGTCCCTGAGGCCGAAGGCCACGTTCTGCGCCACCGTCAGATGCGGGAAGAGCGCGAAATCCTGGAACATCAGCCCGACCGACCGCGCCTCGGGCGGCAGGAATGACGCCGCATCCGAAACCGTCTGGCCGTCGAAGGCAATGCGGCCCTTGTCCGGACGCTCGACGCCCGCGATCATGCGCAGAGTCGTCGACTTGCCGCAGCCGGAGGGGCCGAGGAGGCAGGCGACCTGCCCCGCCGCCACATCGAGCGAGACGTCGTCGACGACGGGAACGGTTCCGAAGGCGCGCGTCAGATGCTCGACCGTGAGGCGCGTGGGACTGGCGGGAGACTGGGGCACGCTCTATCCGACTGTTTCTATCAGGCACTTCTGGCCGCTTTCGTCGCCGGATTCAAGCCGGAGATCCTGCCCGGCAATCGCCCACGGCACCGCATGGGCACTCGCCGCCGCTCGCCCTTCGGAAAAGGCCCGCTTTTCCGCACGTCCTGCCGAGCGGGGGATCCGAGGCGGACAGCACCCGCCGCGACCACGGACTTCCATCCGGGCGGGCCCGTTCCCCGGGGCTTTGGCGATTGCGGGCTCAGACCGTGAGGTTGGTCCCGCCGCCGTCCACCAGCAGGTTCTGCCCGACGATGAAGCGCGCCTGCTCCGAGCAGAGGAAGGCGCAGGCCGCGCCGAAGTCCTCCGGACGGCCGTAGCGGCGGGTCGGGATCGTCGCCTCGCGCTGCGCGCGCGCCGCGTCGCGGCCGATGCCCTGTGCCTCCATCACGCCCCGGTCGAGCGCCTCGGCCCGGTCGGTATCGTGGATGCCCGGCAGCAGGTTGTTGATGCAGACGCCGTGCTGCGCCACCTGCCGGGACGTGCCCGCGACGTAGCCCGTCAGTCCCGCGCGCGCCGAGTTGGAGAGGCCGAGCGCAGGGATCGGCGCCCGCACCGACTGCGAGGTGATGTTGACCACCCGGCCCCAGCCGCGCTCGATCATCCCCGGCAGCAAGGCGGTCATGAGCGCGATGGGCGTCAGCATGTTGGCGTCGAGTGCCCGGATGAAGTCGTCTCGCGACCAGTCCGACCACAGGCCGGGCGGCGGCCCGCCCGCGTTGGTCACGAGGATGTCGACCTCACCGGCGGCTTCCAGCACGCGGGCGCGTCCCTCCTCCGAGACGATGTCGGCGACGACGGTGGTGATGCGCGTGCCGTGGCGCCTGCGCAGATCCTCGGCCGCGGCGTCCAGCGCCTCCGCACCCCGCGCATTCATCACCAGATCGACCCCGGCCTCGGCCAGCGCCGACGCGCAGCCGAGACCCAGGCCCTTCGACGAGGCGCAGACCAGCGCCCGGCGGCCACGGATACCCAGATCCATTGCATCTCTCCTCTGCATGCTGCAGACCGCATTAGCAGCCATGCGCGTTGCCGGAAACCCGTCCCGGCCGGCGGCGCGGCCGGGGCAAAACGGGCCGACGACCGGCAAACCCTTGCCATCCGGACAGATTGACCCCTCTGGAACGATTTGCTAACCGCGTTCGTGCTTGTTTGGAGCCTTCGCGGACACATCTTTTCCGCACACATGCCCAATGACGAGGATCAGCCCGCACCTCATGGCCGAAGCACCCCTCAGCGCCTCGTTGCCCGGCCGCGCCGTCCAGCTCTTCCGGGCCGAGGACATCTTCGTGAGCTCGGGGGCCAACCTGCATGACGGCCTCGGGGGTCCCGACCAGGTGTGTCTCGGCGACAGCTACGAGCTCGACGCCATGGCCCGGCCGCTGCGGCTCGAGGTCGTGCCCTCGGCCGCGGGCGGGCTGGAAGTGGCGGAGGCCTCGGACGTCGGGCATGCGGGCGAAGAGGTGCTGCTCGCCTGCCGCTACCGGCTGATGACACCCGACGGTGACTCGGTGGAACTGCTGCTGGTTCGCGTGGGAAGTGCGGGGCTGCACGTGCTGCCCCTCGCCCCGCTCGGCGCCCGGATCGAATACATGCTGGTCAAGATCGAGGACGCGCCCGAGCCCGAGGCGCTGGCCGATCTGCTCTGCGTCTCCTTCGCCCATGGCACGATGATCTCGATGGCCGACGGCAGCCAGCGCCCGATCGAGAGCCTGCGCTGCGGCGACCGCGTTCTCACCCGGGATCATGGCGCACAGCCGATCCGCTGGATCGGAAATGCGACTCTGCGCGCGGTCGGGGCCTTCGCGCCGGTCGTGATCACGCGCGACGTGCTCGGCAACATGGGCGATCTCGTCGTCAGCCAGCACCACCGCATCTTTCTCTACTATCGCCGCAGGCGCGAGGAACTGCCGACGGCCGAGGTCCTCGTGCAGGCGCGTCACCTCGTCAACGGCGACAGCGTCTACCTGCGCGAGGGCGGTTTCATCGACTATTTCTCGCTCGTCTTCGACCGGCACGAGATCGTCTATGCCGAGGGCGTGCCCGCCGAGAGCCTGATGGTGAACGAGGCGACGGTCTCGCGCCTGCCGACCGATCTCGCCGAGGAGGTGAAGGCCCGCTTTCCCAACCTCTCGCAGCATCAGCATGTGGGCACCGAAGCCTCGCGTCAGCTCATCGACCGCATCGGAACGCCGCCCTTGCGCCGCGACGGCGGCCTCTGACCGACCCTCAGTGGCCTCGCCTCCGGGCCGGGCCGTCCCCTTCCCGTGCAGGAGGGCATGCAACGACTGCGACAGCACGGGTCCGAGGACGCGCTTTCCAAGACGCGGGGCACAGGCTATATCGCGGCCCATGCTGGACCAGTCGAACCGCCCCGCCCTGCCCCCCGAAATCGCCCGACGCCGGACCTTCGCGATCATCTCGCATCCGGACGCCGGCAAGACGACTCTGACCGAGAAGTTCCTGCTCTTCGGCGGCGCGATCCAGATGGCGGGGCAGGTCCGCGCCAAGGGCGAGGCGCGGCGCACGCGCTCGGACTTCATGGCGCTGGAAAAGGAGCGCGGGATCTCGGTCTCGGCCTCGGCCATGAGCTTCGACTTCAGCCGGTGGCGCTTCAATCTGGTGGACACGCCCGGCCACTCGGACTTCTCCGAGGACACCTACCGCACGCTCACGGCGGTCGATGCGGCCATCATGGTGATCGACGGCGCGAAGGGCGTGGAAAGCCAGACGCGCAAGCTCTTCGAGGTCTGCCGCCTGCGCGACCTGCCGATCCTGACCTTCTGCAACAAGATGGACCGGGAAAGCCGCGACACATTCGAGATCATCGACGAGATCCAGTCCAACCTCGCCATCGACGTGGCCCCCGCCTCCTGGCCCATCGGCATGGGGCGCGAGTTCCTCGGCTGCTACGACATCCTGCACGACCGGTTGGAGCTGATGGACCGCGCCGACCGCAACCGCGTGGCGGAGTCGATCAAGATCGAGGGGCTCGACGATCCGAAGCTCGCCCAGCATGTCCCGGCGGAGCAGCTCGCCAAGCTGCGCGAGGACCTCGAGATGGCGCGCGAGCTTCTGCCCGCCTTCGACCGGCAGAGCTTCCTAGAGGGGCATCTGACGCCGATCTGGTTCGGCTCTGCGATCAACTCCTTCGGCGTGAAGGAGCTGATGACCGGCATGGGCGAGTTCGGCCCCGAGCCGCAGATCCAGAAGGCGGCCGAGCGCGGCATCGCGCCCGAGGAGACGCCGGTGACGGGCTTCGTCTTCAAGGTGCAGGCCAACATGGACCCCAAGCACCGCGACCGCGTGGCCTTCGTCCGCCTCGCCTCGGGCCATTTCGAGCGGGGGATGAAGCTTCTGCACGTCCGCTCGAAGAAGCCCATGGCGGTGACGAGCCCGGTCCTGTTCCTCGCCGCCGACCGCGAACTCGCCGAGGAGGCCTGGGCGGGCGACATCATCGGCATCCCCAACCACGGCCAGCTTCGCATCGGCGACGCGCTGACCGAAGGCGAGGCGCTGCGCTTCACCGGCATCCCCTCCTTCGCGCCCGAGCTTCTGCAGGGCGTGCGGGCGGGCGATCCGATGAAGGCCAAGCATCTGGAAAAGGCGCTGATGCAGTTCGCCGAGGAAGGCGCCGCCAAGGTCTTCAAGCCGATGATCGGCTCGGGCTTCATCGTGGGCGTGGTGGGCGCGCTGCAATTCGATGTGCTCGCAAGCCGGATCGAGCTGGAATATTCGCTGCCCGTCCGCTTCGAGGGCTCGCAGTTCACCTCGGCGCGCTGGGTGTCGGGCCCGAAGGCCGAGGTCGAGAAATTCGTCAACGTGAACAAGGGCCACATCGCCCATGACCACGACGGCGACCTCGTCTATCTCACGCGGCTGCAATGGGACATCGACCGGGTGAGCCGCGACTATCCGGAGGTGCGTCTTACGGCGACAAAGGAGATGATGGTCTGACGGGGGGCCCGATCTGGAGCGGCGGTGCCGGCGAGGTGATCGGCCGATGGCGCCGCCGGCGCGCGCCGCTCGACTTCGCCGCGGGAGAGAGCCTGCCGTTCGAGGCGGATCTTGCCCTCCTCGCCAGCCGTCCGGCGCCCGAGGTTCCGGCGCCCGGTCCGGGTGCCTCGACCCATGCGGTGAAGCGGGCCGATGTCGCGCGCGAGACAACGGGTCTCAGCGAACTGGCCTTCCTGAACGCGCTTTGCATCGCCCATCTGAGGAAAAGCCGCCAGCCCGAGGGCACGGCCCGGCTGTTCCGCCGGATCTGGATCGAGCAGGGCCCGGCCCTGCTGGCCGAGCTTCCGACGCGCTGGCTCGTGTCCTCGCTCATCACCTTCGGCGACCACGGCGCCAACGAGGGCGAGCGCCGGCTCGGCGTGCAGATGGGTGTGCTCTTCGGGCTCATGAAGCTCTACGAGACCGAGCGGACCTATTCGGGCCTGCCGCCCGACCGGCCCTTCCCCCTCGGCCGCCGGGCGCGTGTCGCCCTGCCGATGGGCCTGCCGGGCTTTTCCATGGCGACTGGCGGGCTCGACGTGAACCTTCTCGCGCCCCTCTGGCTCGAGGCCGAGGAGGTGCCGGTCGCAGGACCGATCGCGCTCGCGCTCCTCGACAGGCTGAACCACGATCCCGGCACGCTCTTCCGCCGGCTCGAAAGCATGCGGCAGGAGTTGAGCGCCCGCCGGTCGCGCCGCGGCAAGTCAAAAGACCCTCTTCCGCCCCCGGAGGAGAAGGAAACGAAGCCCGAACCTTGACCGCGTGGTGGATTTGGGCTAAGGCGCGCGGAGGCCATGAGGGCCGAAAGACGCCGGGACGCCCGGACCATCAGCGTCCCCTTGAGTACCATGCGGTCCGATACCGCATTGACAGGATGCTAATGACCAAGTTTTCCGACCTCGCGCTGGATCCCCGCGTGCTGAAGGCCGTGCAGGAAGCCGGCTACGAAACGCCCACTCCGATCCAGGCGCAGGCCATACCGCATGCGCTCGAAGGCAAGGACGTGCTGGGCATCGCGCAGACCGGCACCGGCAAGACCGCAAGCTTCACGCTGCCGATGATCACGATCCTCGGCAAGGGCCGTGCCCGCGCGCGCATGCCGCGCAGCCTCGTGCTCTGCCCGACGCGCGAACTGGCGGCCCAGGTGGCCGAGAACTTCGACATCTACGCCAAGCACTCCAAGCTCTCGAAGGCGCTGCTGATCGGCGGCGTCTCCTTCACCGAGCAGGACAAGCTGATCGATCGCGGCGTGGACGTGCTGATCGCCACCCCCGGCCGGCTCCTCGACCATTTCGAGCGCGGCAAGCTCCTTCTGACCGGCGTGCAGATCATGGTGGTGGATGAAGCCGACCGGATGCTCGACATGGGCTTCATCCCGGATATCGAGCGGATCTTCTCGCTGACGCCCTTCACGCGCCAGACGCTGTTCTACTCGGCCACCATGGCGCCCGAGATCGAGCGCATCACCAACACCTTCCTCACCGGCGCGGTGAAAATCGAGGTGGCGCGGCAGGCCACGACCTCCGAGACGATCGAGCAGAAGCTCATCCAGATCACCCCCACCCGGAAGGAGCGCAGCTTCGCCGACAAGCGCGCCGTCCTGCGTGCGCTGATCCGCGCCGAGGGCGAGGCCTGCACCAACGCGATCATCTTCTGCAACCGGAAGATGGACGTGGACGTGGTGGCCAAATCGCTGAAGCAGCATGGTTTCAATGCCTCACCGATCCATGGCGACCTCGACCAGTCGCAGCGCACGAAGACGCTCGACGGTTTCCGCGACGGCACGCTGCACCTGCTCGTGGCCTCGGACGTGGCGGCGCGCGGGCTCGACATTCCGGCGGTGAGCCACGTGTTCAACTTCGACGTGCCCACCCACCCCGAGGATTATGTCCACCGCATCGGCCGGACCGGCCGCGCGGGTCGCAAGGGCAAGGCCTACACGATCGCCGTGCCCTCGGACGAAAAGCATGTGATCGCGATCGAAAGCCTTGTGAAGCAGCCGATCCCGCGGGGCGAGATGCCCGAAGGCTTCAGCCTCGAGGACAGGCCCGACCGCCCGGACCGCGAGAGCCCGCGCGGCGAGCGCGGCGACCGCAAGCGCCGGGGACGAGACCGCGACCGCCGCGAGGAGCCGCCGCGTGTCGAGGCCGTCGAGCCCGCCGCGCCGGAGCCGCGCGAGGAGCGCAGCCCGCGGCGGGAAGAGCGCCGCGACGACCGCAACCGCAGGGACCGCGACCGCGACCGCCGAGAGGATCGGGTCGTGGGCATGGGCGATCATGTCCCGGACTTCCTGCTGCGAAGCTTCCGCATCCCGGCCCTTCAGTCCGCAGAGGACGAGGACGCGACCGAAGAGGCGCTGGCCGAGCAGGGCGGATCCTGAGCCCGGCGGCGTAACCTGCGGTCCGCATCGCCGCAGCCTCTTCCGAAGGTTCCTCCGGCCGGATCCTGAAGCCATTGCGACGGCTGCCTCAGGTCATGCTGCGACCGGGGCTTGGCGCCTCGGCCGCCTCGCGGCTCTGGGGCGGCCCTGCCGTCTTCTCCACCCGGAAGCGACACGGGTTCGCCGAGTTGCTCCGCACGGGCCGAGGAAACGAAAAAGGCACTTTGCGCGTTGAGGTTCATCCTCACGCCAAGAAAGGTGCTGCCATGATCCGCCTGACGTCCGTCCTGCCCCTCGCGGGCCTCCTGATGCTCGCCGCCTGCGGCGACAATGACACCGAGCGCGCCGCCACCGGCGCGGTGGGCGGGGCCGTCGTCGCCGGCCCGCCGGGTGCGCTGGTCGGAGGTGCCGCCGGCACGCTCGTCGACTGACCCCTGCCCAGAAGTGCAGAGGCCGGCGGATCGCCGGCCTCTCTTGCCTTGAATGTGGCGACCGATGTCAGCCTTCCATCAGACGGCTCACGACGACGGTCACCTCCGGCTTCTTGCCGATCTCTTCCATCGAGACCTGACGGACCAGCCTGCGGATGGCCTCATCCAGCTTGTCGTCGTTGCGCAGCACCTTGGCACCCGCACGACCGAGGAAGTCCGAGAGTTCCTCCTCCATCGTCTCCGACAGTGCCTTGCCGGTCCGGCCCTGCTCCGGCAGGCCCATGAGTTCGACCCAGGCGTCGCCCAGCGGCTCGTCCTGTTCGTCGAGGATCACGGTCGTCAGGACATGGCCGTTCAGCGCCATCCGGATCCGGTCGCGAACCACGCCGTCGCGTGCGCCGATCAGCACCGAGCCGTCGAGATAGGTGCGTCCCGTGTCGATGTATTCGGCGACCTGCAACCCGCGCGTCAGGTCGACCATCATCCCGTTGGTGATCACGTCCGAGGTGATCCCCTTGGCCGAGGCGATCCGCGCATGTTCGCGCAGGTGGCGGTGCTCGCCGTGCATCGGCACCAGCATCTCGGGCCAGAGCAGCGTGTGCACCTGCTCGAGATCGGGACGGTTCGCGTGGCCCGACACATGGTAGAGCCCGCCGGCATCGTCCATCACGTCGACGCCCATCTCGGAAAAGGCGTTCACGACCCGCAGCACGCCGCGCTCGTTGCCCGGGATCGTCTTCGAGGAGAACAGGAAGAGATCGCCCTCCTTCATCTCGAGCCCGAGGTACTTGCCGCGCGCGAGCTGCGCCGAGGCCGCCCGGCGCTCGCCCTGGCTGCCTGTCACGATCAGCATGAGGTTCTGCCGCGGGATTTCGGCCGCTTCCTCGGGGCTGACGACGGCGGGGAAGCCGGACAGGACGCCGCTTTCCTGCGCCGCCTGAACCATGCGCCGCATCGCGCGGCCGAGCAGGCAGATGGACCGGTCGGCCGCGGCCGCCGCCTCGGCCAGCGTCTTCAGCCGCGCCACGTTCGAGGCGAAGGTCGTGGCCACCACCATGCCCCGCGCACCGGCGATCAGCGTGCGGAGCGGCTCGGCCAGCGTCGCCTCGGACCGGCCGGGATGAAGAGAGAAGACGTTGGTCGAGTCGCACATCAGCGCCTTGACCGGCCGCTCGGCCGAGATGGCGCGGAAGGTCTCGTCGGCCCATGCCTCGCCCACCACCGGCGACCGGTCGAGCTTGAAATCGCCCGAATGGACGATCCGCCCGGCGGGCGTGTCGATCACGAGGGCCGAGCTTTCCGGGATCGAATGCGAGACCGGGACGAACTGGACCTCGAAGGGGCCGGCCTCGACCACCTCGGGACGGGCGCCCACGATGGTGATCCGGTCGGCCGGCAGGCCATGCTCCTCGAACTTCAGCCGGCCGATGGTGCCGGTGAAGCGGCGGGCATAGACCGGCGCCTTCAGGCGCGGCCAGAGATGGCCGAGCGCGCCAATGTGATCCTCGTGCGCATGGGTGATGAAGATCGCCTCGATCCGGTCCTGCCGCTCCTCGAGCCAGGAGATGTCGGCCATGATGAGATCGACGCCGGGCGTCGTGTCCATGTCGGGGAAGGTCACTCCCAGATCCACGACGATCAGGCGCTCCTTGCCCTCGGGCCCGTAGCCATAGACGTAGCAGTTCATCCCGATCTCGCCCGCTCCTCCGAGCGGAAGGTAGATCAGCCGGTTAGTACTCATTCCGTGTCCTTGTTGTACTGGTGGATCAGGACAAGACCCTGCATGGTCAGATCGTCCTCCACCTTGTCGAAGAGATCGAATCCCTGGTCGAATAAGGGTGCCAGGCCCCCTGTTGCGATGACCTTCATCGGGGCGTGCCGCTCGAGCCGGATCTGGCGAACGATGCCCTCGACGAGGCCGATGTAGCCCCAATACACGCCGGACTGGATGCAGGCCACTGTATTCGTCCCGATGGCCTGCGGGGGTCTCGTGACGTCGACATGCGGCAGCGCCGCCGCCGCCATGTGCAGCGCCTCGAGGCTGAGGTTGACGCCCGGCGCGATGACACCGCCGATGTAGGCGCCGTCCGCGTCCACCACGTCGAAGGTGGTGGCGGTGCCGAAGTCCACCACGATCAGATTGCCGCCGTGGAAGTGGAAGCCTGCCACCGTGTTGACCAGCCGGTCCGGTCCCACCGTCGTGCCCTGGTCCACGCGCGGCGCCACGGGCAGGCGGCATTCCGGCTTGCCGACCACCAGCGGGCGGCAGTCGTAGTAGCGGTTGCAGAGCACGCGGAGATTGAACACCACCCGCGGCACCGTCGAGGAGATGACCGCCTCCGAGATCCGGGCGTGAATTCCGGTAAGGCTCATCAGCGTCGAGAGCCAGACGTGGTACTCGTCCGCGGTCCGCTTGTGATCGGTGGCGATGCGCCAGGTGGCGAGGAACTGCGTGCCGTCCCAGATCGAGAAGACCGTGTTCGTGTTGCCGCAGTCGATCGCCAGAAGCATCGCTTCTCCCTCAGAAAAACACCTCGGCCGCCGGGATCGCCACGCGGCCGTCCCGCGTCTTCAACACCAAAGCGCCCTGGGCGTCCACAGTCTCGAAGATCCCTTCGCGAACCTCGCGACCCGAGCGCGCCCGGATCATCTCGCCAAGCCGGGCGGCATGGGCCAGCCAGGCCGTCCGGATGGGGCCGAAGCCGAGGCGGGTGAAGCTCTCCTCGCGACGGGCATAGGCCGGGGCGAGCGCATCGAGGAAGGCCTCGGGCGTGACGCGGAGACCCGTCTCGGCGAGAAGGCTCACCGGCGGCACGGCGCCGGGCTCGACTGCGGAGGCATCCGGCGCGCCGATCAGGTTCACGCCGATGCCGATCGCCAGATGCTGCACGCGCCCGCCCTGTCCGAGGCTCTCCAGCAGGATGCCGGCGAGCTTGCCGCCGTTCAGCAACACGTCGTTGGGCCATTTCAGCGCGAAGGCCTCGGGCAGACCCGTGAGCGACACGCAGGCGTCGCGCAGCGCAAGGGCGGCCACGAAGGACCGCAGCGCCACCACCTCGGGCGGCTCGGTCGGATGCAGGAGATGGGTCGCGTATAAATTGCCGCGCGGCGAGGTCCAGGGACGGCCACGCCGGCCCCGTCCCGCCGTCTGCTCGCCGGCGAGGATCCAGGCCGGGCCGCTCAGGCTGGATGCGAGGCGAGCCGCCACGGCATTGGTGGAATCGACCGTCTCGAGGGCGTGGCGCGCCACGCCCTCCGGCCAGGGATCAGCGGACAAGCGTCTCGGCCGCCACCGCGGCAAGCGGTTCCAGACCGAACAAGTTGATCACGCCGAGCACGTTGATGGCGGCGGCCCCCATGAGCATGGTCCATTGCACCCCGTCCATCCGGCTCTCGACCGGGTCCGAGTCCTTGCCGAAATACATGTAGTAGACGATGCGCATGTAGTAGTAGGCGCCGATCACGGCTGCGAGCACCGTCAGCACCGCAAGCCAGGCCATCCCGGCGCTGACCGCCGCCTTCAGCACGTAGAACTTGGCGAAGAAGCCGACGAACGGCGGCACGCCGGCCAGGCTGAACATCAGGATCAGCACGGCGAGCGCCTTCAACGGCTCGCGTCGGGCGAACATGTTCAGGCTGTCGATGCTGGTCACCGGCCGGCCGTCCTTCTCCATCGACAGGATGAAGGCGAAGGTGCCCACGTTCATCGTGACGTAGATCGCCATGTAGAGCAGCATCGCCTGCACGCCCGCCGCCGTTCCCGCGGCGAGGCCAACCAGGGCATATCCCATGTGGCCGATCGAGGAATAGGCCATCAGGCGCTTGATGTCGCGCTGGCCGATGGCCGCGACGGAGCCGAGGAACATCGAGGCCACGGCGAGCGCGGCCAGCACCTGCCGCCAGTCGCCCGGGATGCCGCCGAAGGCATCGTGTACCGTGCGGGCGATGAGCGCGATGGCCGCCACCTTGGGCGCGGTCGAGAAGAAGGCCGTGACCGGCGTCGGAGAACCCTCGTAGACGTCCGGCGTCCACATGTGGAAGGGCGCGGCCGAGACCTTGAAGGCGAGACCCGACAGCATGAAGACGAGGCCGAACAGCAGCCCCAGCGGCACGCCCTCGTTCACCGTGGCGAGGATGCCCGAGAAGAGCGTCGTGCCTGCATAGCCATAGACGAGAGAGGCGCCGTAGAGGAGGAGGCCCGACGACAGCGCGCCGAGGACGAAGTACTTCAGCCCCGCCTCGGTCGACTTGACGGAGTCGCGCCGCAGCGAGGCCACGACATAGAGCGCGAGGCTCTGGAGTTCGAGCCCCATGTAGAGCGAGATCAGGTCCCCGGACGAGACCATCATCATCATGCCGGTGACCGACAGGGCCACGAGGATCGGGAACTCGAACCGGCCGAGGTCGCGGCGCTGCATGTAATCCTGCCCGAGCAGCAGGACGGCGGCGGCCGAAGCGAGGATCGTCACCTTGGCGAAGCGCGAGAACGGGTCCTCGATGAAGAGGCCGCCGAAGGCCGCGCGGGCCCCCGAGCCGCCGAAGCCGATCCAGACGGCGAGAAGCAGCATCAGCCCCGCCATCAGCCAGGTCATCAGCGGCGTCGTGCGGTCCTTGCCGCCGTAGACGCCGGCCATGAGCGCCACCATGGCCGCTCCGGCAAGCACCACCTCGGGAAGGACGGTCGAGAAATCAGCGGAGGTCATCGTTCGTCCCTCATTCCATGGCCAGCCGCGTGCCTGCCTCGAAGGCGGCGGCCGCGGCCTGGTAGTCGCTCGTCAGGCGGGCCACCGAAGGCCCGATGATGTCTGTGACAAGGCTCGGATAGACGCCGAGCAGCAGCGTCATGGCCACGAGCGGAGCGAAGATCGCCTTCTCGCGCCGGTCCATGTCGCTGATGGTGCGCAGCGCCTCCTTCACGAGCTCTCCGAACACCACCCGGCGGTAGAGCCAGAGGCCGTAGGCCGCCGAGAGGATCACGCCGGTCGTGGCCACCATCGCCACCCAGGTGTTGACCTGGAAGATGCCGACCAGGGTCAGGAACTCGCCGATGAAGCCCGAGGTGCCTGGCAGGCCCACGTTAGCCATCGTGAAGAACATGAAGATCAGCGCATAGGCCGGCATCCGGTTCACGAGGCCGCCATAGGCGTCGATCTCGCGCGTGTGCATCCGGTCGTAGATCACGCCCACGCAGAGGAACAGCGCGCCCGAGATGAAGCCGTGGCTGAGCATCTGGAAGATCGCGCCGTCCACGCCCTGCTGGTTCGCGGCGAAGATCCCCATGGTGACGTAGCCCATGTGCGCGACCGAGGAATAGGCGATCAGCTTCTTCATGTCCGACTGCGCCAGCGCCACCAGCGAGGTGTAGACGATGGCGATGGCGGACATCCAGAAGACGAGCGGCGAGAGGATCTCGGACCCCGCCGGGAACATGGGCAGCGAGAAGCGCAGGAAGCCGTAGCCGCCCATCTTCAGCAGGATTGCCGCCAGCACCACCGAGCCCGCAGTCGGCGCCTGCACGTGCGCGTCGGGAAGCCAGGTGTGGACCGGCCACATCGGCATCTTCACGGCGAAGCTTGCGAAGAAGGCCAGGAACAGCAGCGTCTGGAGGCCGCCCACGATCTGGAATCCCGCAAGCGAGATCGTGCCCGACGAGAATTCGTGCGTGAGCAACGTCGGGATGTCGGTCGTGCCCGCGTCGAAATACATCGCGATCATCGCGATCAGCATCAGGACCGAGCCGAGGAAGGTGTAGAGGAAGAACTTGAAGGCCGCGTAGATCCGCTCCTTGCCGCCCCAGATCCCGATGATCAGGAACATCGGAATGAGCCCCGCCTCGAAGAAAAGGTAAAAGAGCACGAGGTCGAGCGCACAGAACACGCCCAGCATCAGCGTCTCGAGGATCAGGAAGGCGATCATGTATTCCTTCACCCGCGTCTCGACCTCCCAAGCCGAGGCGATGGTGAGCGGCATGAGGAAGGTCGTCAGCAGCACGAAGAGGATCGAGATCCCGTCCACGCCCATCTTGTACTTCAGCCCCGCGATCCAGTCGTAGGTCTCGACGAACTGGAAGCCGGTGTCCTGCGGATCGAACCCCGCCAGCAGGAAGAGCGACACGAGGAAGGTCGCCGAGGTGGCCAGCAGCGCCAGCCACTTCGCGTTCCGCTGCGCGGCCGCGTCCTCGCCCCGCAGGAACAGCGCCATGATCAGCGCCGCCACCAGCGGGATGAAGGTGATGATCGACAGCAGGTTTTCCATCAGTGCGCGCCCCCCGTGAGCGTCATCCAGGTAATGAGGATCGCGATGCCGAGGAACATGGCGAAGGCGTAGTGGAAGATGTAGCCGGACTGGATACGCCCGGCCATGCGGGTCAGCGCCGGGATGATCCCGAGAGCGAGCCCGTTGATCGCGCCGTCGATCACCGACCCGTCGCCACGCTTCCAGAGGAAGCGGCCGAGGAACCGGGCCGGGCGCACGAAGATCACGTCGTAGAGCTCGTCGAAGTACCACTTGTTCAGCAGGAACAGGTAGAGCGGGCGCTGGTTCTTCGCGAGCGCCGCCGGCAGGGCAGGTTTCGCGATGTAGAAGAGCCAGGCCATGCCGAGGCCGAGCAGCATCGCCACGAAGGGCGAGACCTTGACCCAGACCGGCGCATGGTGCGCCTCGTCCATGACGTGGTTCTCAGGCCCCATGTAGATCGCCCCGATCGGCCCGAGCGCCGCGGCTTCGGCATGGGCCTCCTCCTCGGCCGCCGTCGGTGCCTCGCCGGCACCGGCGAGATTGCCGGCCTCGGGCAGCGCCTCGTCGGCCGTCACGGTTGCCTGGGCTTCCGTCCCCTCCGCCTCGGCCGCGCCATGTTCGGCCGCAGCCTCGGCATGGGACTCACCCTCTTCCGAGGCTTCGGCGTGGTGGGGCATGCCGAACCAGCTCGCCACCTTCTCGTGGTCGCCGAAGAACGAGTTGTACCAGATCATCCCGGCGAAGGTCGCCCCGAGCGCCAGCACCCCGAGCGGGATCGTCATGCTCGACGGGCTCTCATGCGCGTGGT
Organism: Rhodobacter sp. NSM; assembly: GCF_052244495.1. Taxonomy (NCBI): domain Bacteria; kingdom Pseudomonadati; phylum Pseudomonadota; class Alphaproteobacteria; order Rhodobacterales; genus Rhodobacter; species Rhodobacter sp. NSM. The sequence continues at coordinate 587,660 of NZ_JBQPXH010000001.1, read as the reverse complement.
CATAGGCGTGATGGTCGCCGCGCGGGCTGCCGAAGAAGGTCAGGAAGATCAGCCGCCAGGAATAGAAGCTGGTAAAGCAGGCGGCGACGACCAGAAGCCAGAAGGCGTAGGACGAGCCGACGAAGGCGCTCTCGATGATCGCGTCCTTCGACAGGAAGCCTGCGAAGCCGATGTGGGTCAGCGGTATGCCGACGCCGGTGATGGCGAAGGTGCCGATCATCATGGCCCAGAAGGTCAGCGGGATCTTCTTCCGCAGCCCACCGTAATTCCGCATGTCCTGCTCGTGGTGCATGGCATGGATGACCGAACCCGCGCCGAGGAAGAGCATCGCCTTGAAGAAGGCATGGGTGAAGAGGTGGAACATGGCCGCCGAATAGACGCCCACGCCCGCCGCCACGAACATGTAGCCGAGCTGCGAGCAGGTCGAATAGGCGATCACGCGCTTGATGTCGTTCTGCACGAGGCCCACCGTCGCCGCGAAGAAGGCGGTGGTGGCGCCGACGACCACGATCATGGTCTTGGCATCGGGGGCAAATTCGTAGAGCGGCGACATGCGACAGACGAGGAAGACGCCCGCCGTCACCATGGTGGCCGCGTGGATCAGCGCCGAGACCGGCGTCGGACCCTCCATCGCGTCGGGCAGCCACGTGTGGAGGCCCAGCTGTGCCGATTTGCCCATCGCGCCGATGAAGAGCAGCACCCCGATCAGGTTCGCGGCATTCCACTCGGTCCACAGGAAGGTGACGTTCGTCTGCGCAAGCTGCGGCCCGGCCGCAAAGACATCATCGAAGCGGATCGAATCCACCAGGAAGAACAGCGCCATGATGCCGAGGGCAAAGCCGAAGTCGCCCACCCGGTTCACCACGAAGGCCTTGATCGCCGCGGCATTGGCGGAGGGTTTCCGGTAGTAGAAGCCGATCAGCAGGTAGGAGGCGACGCCCACGCCTTCCCAGCCGAAGAACATCTGGACGAGGTTGTCCGACGTCACCAGCGTGAGCATGGCGAAGGTGAAGAACGAGAGATAGGCGAAGAAGCGCGCCTTGTAGTGCTCGTGGTGGTTCCAGTTGTCGTCATGCGCCATGTAGCCGAAGGAATACAGGTGCACGAGCGCCGAGACCGTATTCACCACGACCAGCATGATAGCGGTCAGCCGGTCGATGCGGATCGCCCATTCGGTCGAGAGCGAGCCGCTCTCGATCCAGCGCATCAGCACGACCTGATACATCTCGCCGTCGAAGCCGAGGAAGATTATCCACGAGAGCAGGGCCGCGAGGAAGACGAGCGCGGTCGCGATGACCTGCCCCGCCCGCTCGCCGATGAGGCGCCAGCCAAAGCCGCAGATCAGCGCGCCGATGAGCGGCGCCAGAAGGATGATCGTTGCCATGTGCCTCAGCCCTTCATCACGTTGACGTCTTCGACGTCGATGGTGCCGCGGTTCCGGAAGAAGGTGACGAGGATCGCGAGCCCGATGGCGGCCTCGGCCGCGGCCACGGTCAGCACGAAGAGCGTGAACACCTGCCCTGTCAGGTCGCCGAGGAAGCTCGAGAAGGCCACGAGGTTGATGTTCACCGCGAGCAGCATGAGCTCGATGGACATCAGGATCACGATCACGTTCTTCCGGTTGAGGAAGATGCCGAAGATCCCGATCACCAGCAGCGCGGCCGATACCGTCAGATAATGCTCAAGTCCCACCATTCTCGTCCCTCCGGCTCACCGCCCGTCTTTTCCCTTGCCGGTGGCCGGCCCACGCGCTGCGCAGGCACCCGGCCGCCGGGTCTTCCGCCCGCGGACCCGGCAAGGGGCCCGCACCACGGTCCTTGATCGCGGGCTCCTGCGGAGCCTCCGTCGTAGCCCTCAGAGGCCCTGCCCCGGCTTCACGTCCTTCAGCTCCATCGCCTTCGCGGGATCGCGCCACATCTGCGCCAGCACATTCTGGCGCTTGACGTCCTTGCGCTCGCGCAGCGTGAGCAGGATCGCCCCCACCATCGCGACCAGCAGGATCAGCCCGGCCGCCTGGAACAGGTAGAGATACTTGTCGTAGATCAGCAGCCCGAGGGCCCGGCTGTTCTCGATCTGGTCAGGGTCCGGCGTCACCGACTGCCGCATCGCCGGCGCGCCTTCCGCCGTGACCCATGCGCCGATCCCCATCGAAAGTTGCAGCAGGATCACGATCCCGATCAGGGCCGCCACCGGCATATAGCGGACCATCTCGGACTTCAGCGCCTCGAAGTCGACGTCCAGCATCATGACGACGAAAAGGAAGAGCACCGCCACCGCGCCGACATAGACGATCACGAGCAGCATCGCGACGAACTCGGCGCCCAGCAGCACGAACATCCCGGCCGAGCTGAGGAAGACGAGGATCAGCCACAGCACCGCATGGACCATGTTGCGCTGGGTCACCACCATGAGCGCGGCGAAGACCGCGGGCACAGCGAAACAGTAGAAGGCCACGTCGGCGACACTCATTCGTCCGTCTCCTCGAACTCGGCAAAGACGCTCTGGGCCACGTCCAGCGCCTTCTGCATGGCGGGAACCCCGCCGAATAGGCTCATCTGCCAGATCACCTCGGCGATCTCGCGCTTCGTGGCCCCCGCCGCCAGCGCGTGGCGGATCGTCAGCCGGATCTGCGGCTCGGCATGGGCGCCCAGCACGGTAAGGGCGGCCAGGGTCACGAAGAGCCGGGTCTTGGCGTCGAGACCTTCACGGTTGAAGGTCTTGCCGAACCACATCTCCATCACGTCCTTGGGCATGGTGGGGATCAGCTTCTCGAACTCCTTCACCTGGAAATGCTCGAGCGCAGGATTGAACGAGCGGGCCATCTCGTGGCTCTGCTCGATCATCGCCTTGAACATCCTGGCCAGATCGTCGTTCATCGGTAGGGCGCATCCATTTCCAGGTTCCGGGCAATCTCGGCCTCCCACCGCGCGCCGTTCTCGAGGAGCTTCTCCTTGTTGTAGAAGAGTTCCTCGCGCGTCTCGGTCGAGAATTCGAAGTTCGGCCCCTCGACGATCGCATCCACCGGGCAGGCCTCCTGGCAGAAGCCGCAGTAGATGCACTTCGTCATGTCGATATCGTAGCGCGTGGTGCGGCGGCTGCCGTCCTCGCGCGGTTCGGCGTCGATGGTGATTGCCTGCGCCGGGCAGATCGCCTCGCAGAGCTTGCAGGCGATGCAGCGTTCCTCGCCGTTCGGATAGCGGCGCAGCGCGTGCTCGCCACGGAAGCGAGGCGAAAGCGGACCCTTCTCGTGGGGGTAGTTGACCGTGTGCTTCGGCGCAAAGAAATACTTCATGCCGAGGCTGAAGCCCTTGATGAAATCAAGGAGCAGAAAGTACTTGGCCGCCCGGCCGTAGTCGATTGCGCTTGTCCTGGCCATGTCAGCCTCCCATCGCCCAGCGGGCCCAGAAGCCGCCGAACACTTCGAATTTCGCAAGGAAAGCCACGACCACCACCCAGGCGAGGCTGAAGGGCAGGAAGACCTTCCAGCCGATCCGCATGAGCTGGTCGTAGCGGTAGCGAGGCACGATCGCCTTCACCATGGCGAAGAGGAAGAAGAAGAACGCCATCTTCGCCACCATCCAGAACACGCCGTCGGGCAGTCCGGGGATGGGCGAGAGCCAGCCGCCGAAGAACAGCAGGCTCATCAGCGCGCACATGAGGAAGATGGCGATGTATTCGCCCGCCATGAACAGCAGGAACGGGGTCGAGCTGTATTCCACCTGGAAGCCCGCGACGAGCTCGGACTCCGCCTCGGGCAGGTCGAAGGGCGGGCGGTTCGTCTCGGCCAGTGCCGAGATGAAGAACAGTGCGACCATCGGCAGGTGCGGCAGCCAGTACCAGTTGAAGAGCCCGAATGCCCCGTCCTGCGCCTCGACGATATGGGTGAGGTTCATCGATCCGGTCGAGATGATGATCCCGATGATGATGAGGCCCAGCGACACCTCGTACGAGATCATCTGCGCGGCCGAGCGCAGCGAGCCGAGGAAGGGGTATTTCGAGTTCGACGCCCAGCCGCCCATGATCACGCCGTAGACCTCGAGCGAGGAGGCGGCGAAGACGAAGAGGATCGCCACGTTGATGTCCGACAGCACCCAGCCCGGGCTGAAGGGGATCACGGCCCAGGCGAGCACGGCCAGCACGAAGGAAATGAGCGGCGCGAGGAAGAAGACCGGCCGGTCCACGCCCGCCGGCACCACCACCTCCTTGAAGATGTACTTGGCCGCATCCGCCACCGTCTGCAGCAGGCCGAAGGCGCCCACGACGTTCGGCCCGCGCCGGAGCTGCACCGCCGCCCAGATCTTCCGGTCGCCATAGACGAGGAACAGCAGCGAGATCATCACGAAGGCGATGACCAGAAGGCCCTGCGCCGCAATCGTCAGGATGATGCCCATCCCCGTGTTCATGAACTCACCCATGGCGCCTCGCATCCCTCATGCCGATCGTCATATCGTCGGTATTCCCTGTTCCCGACAATCGCGCACCGTCACCTCGGCGTCGATCGTCTGCACGCCGCGGGGCAGCGCGGCCGAAATGGTGTAAATCGCATCCCCTCGCCAAACGCCACCCCTCTCCGCGACATTTGTTCGCAGATGGCGGGCGAAGCCGTAGCCGCGGATGACCGCATATTGGGCAGCGGCGCATCGGGCGTAATCCTCGACGTCCGGGATGTCCCGCGCGCCCTCCATCTCGACGAGGAATTCCACGAGATCATCGTCCAGAAGCCGCGTCTCGATGCCCTTGTAGACCGGCGCGAATTCCTCTTCCGGGGGCATGGCCTCGGGGGCCGCCTGCGGGCCGCAGGAGGCGAGGCCCGCCATCGCGAGCCCGACGGGAAGGAGGATCGCTGGCCGCACCGCGCTCACTCCGCCGCGAGCGGGGGCTGGCCGCGCCGCGAGGCCATGGCCGAAAGCTCCGCCATGAGCTGCGAGGCCCGCGCGATCGGGTTGGTCAGGTAGAAGTCCCGTACCGCAAGGCGGAAGTCGGCGGTCGCCGGATCGCGCAGCGGCAGCGGCTGCCATTCGGTCTCGGCCAGCTGGTCCACGCGGCCGAGATGCGGCACGGCCTCGACGAGCTTGCGGCGCAGGCCCGCCATCGTGTCCCAGGGCAGCGTCTGTCCCAGTTCCGCCGAGAGCGCGCGCAGGATGGCCCAGTTCTCCTTCGCCTCGCCCGGCGGGAAGCCCGCGCGGAAGGCGAGCTGCGGCCGGCCCTCGGTGTTGACGAAGAGGCCGTTCTCTTCGGTATAGGCCGCGGCCGGCAGGATCACGTCGGCTCGGTGCGCGCCGCGGTCGCCGTGGCTGCCCTGATAGATCACGATGGGGCCCGCAGCGATCTCGATCTCGTCCGCGCCGAGGTTGTAGATCACCTCGGCCCCCTCGATGGCTGCGGAAAGCCCGCCCTCGGTCACGGCGCCCACGTCCATCGCGCCCACACGGGCAGCGGCCGTGTGCAGCACGAGGAGCTTCACGCCCATCGTGGCGGTCAGCTTCATCGCCTGCGCCAGCACGGCCTCGCCATCGGCCTCGCCAAGCGCACCCTGCCCCACGATGACCACGCCCGGCTTGCCGTCGGGGCCGTTCCGCTCCGCCTCGGCCACCAGCGACATCAGCGCAGCCCGGTCCGTGCCCGCATGGTGGTAGTCGTAGGTCAGGTCAACCGCCGGACCGACCACCGCCACCTGCGCGCCCTGCAGCCAGGCCTTGCGGATCCGCGCGTTCAGCACCGGGGCCTCGTCGCGCGGGTTGCAGCCCACGAGCAGGATCGACTTCGCCCCGTCGATGTCCTCGATCGCGGCGTTGCCGACATAGGCCGAGCGGTTGCCCGCAGGCAGCCGCGCCCCGTCGGTGCGGCATTCGATCCGCCCTCCGAGCCCCTCGACCAGCGTCTTGAGCGAGAAGGCGGCCTCGACCGAAGCCAGGTCGCCCACGAGCCCCGCGACCTTCCGGCCCTTCAGCGCGGCGGCGACGGTCTTCAGCGCCTCGCCCCAGGTGGCCTTCCTGAGCTTGCCGTTCTCGCGCACATAGGGCGTGTCGAGGCGCTGGCGGCGCAGGCCGTCCCAGACGAAGCGGGTCTTGTCGCTGATCCACTCCTCGTTCACGCCGTCATGGTTGCGCGGCAGGATGCGCATGACCTCGCGGCCCTTCGTGTCGACGCGGATGTTGGAGCCGAGCGCATCCATCACGTCGATGCTCTCGGTCTTGGTCAGCTCCCACGGACGGGCGGTGAAGGCATAGGGCTTCGAGGTCAGCGCACCGACCGGGCAGAGGTCGATGATGTTGCCCTGCAGGTTCGAATCGAGCGTCTGGTTGAGGTAGCTGGTGATCTCGCTGTCTTCACCGCGGCCGGTCTGGCCCATCTGGCTGATGCCGGCGACCTCGGTCGTGAAGCGGACGCAGCGGGTGCACGAGATGCAGCGCGTCATCTGCGTGGCCACAAGCGGGCCGAGGTTCAGGTTCTCGGACGCCCGCTTCGGCTCGCGGTAGCGGCTGAAATCGACGCCATAGGCCATGGCCTGGTCCTGCAGGTCGCATTCGCCGCCCTGGTCGCAGATCGGGCAGTCGAGCGGGTGGTTGATGAGCAGGAACTCCATCACCCCCTCGCGGGCCTTCTTGACCATCGGCGAGTTGGTCTTGACCACCGGCGGCTCGCCGTTCGGTCCCGGGCGCAGGTCGCGCACCTGCATCGCGCAGGAGGCGGTGGGCTTCGGCGGCCCCCCCACGACCTCGACAAGGCACATGCGGCAGTTGCCGGCGATCGACAGGCGCTCGTGATAGCAGAAGCGCGGGATCTCGATCCCCACCTCTTCGGCCGCCTGCAGCAGCGTCATGGCGCCATCGACCTCGACCTCGATGCCGTCGATGATGATCTTCTTGAGGTTGCTCATCCGCCTACTCCGCCGCGATGAGCGCGGGGCCGATGCCCCGCGCGTTGTTCCGTTCCTTCGGACGCGGGGCGCAATGCCCCCATCCGACCGGGCGCCCGCCCGTCATGCGCAGGCCCCGGTGAAGCGCCAGAGGCCCGGCGCGCTCACGCGGCCCACCGCGGTCGGGTCGAACCGCCCGCCCTGGCCCTCGCAGGCCGCCTCGGCCGCCCGCTTCGCCGCCGCGCCGTCGCTGTAGTGGAGCGGCGGCGCAGCACGACGCACATCGACCGTGAAGCCCGCGACCGGCCGCGCCCCCGCCGCCGTCAGCCGCTCGCCCGCAGGACCCGGGCGTAATTCGGCGAGGAAGCCCTGCCCCTCGACCGTCAGTTCCGACGCGCCAGGGATCGCGCGGCCTCCGACCGGCCCCTCGGCGGCACAGGCCGACAGCGCGCCCATCACGATGAGGACCCCACCGGCGCGCAAGGGCTCACTCCGCCGCCATGGCGCCCATGCGCCCCGTCTTCCTGGCCTTGATCCGGTCCTCGATCTCTTCGCGGTAGTGCCGGATCAGGCCCTGAATCGGCCAGGCCGCCGCATCACCGAGCGCGCAGATCGTGTGGCCCTCGACCTGCTTCGTCACCGACAGCAGCATGTCGATCTCTTCGACCTCGGCCTCGCCGCGCACCAGCCGGTCCATGACGCGCATCATCCAGCCCGTGCCCTCGCGGCAGGGCGTGCACTGGCCGCAGCTCTCGTGCTTGAAGAACTTGGCCAGCCGCCACACGGCCTTGATGACGTCGGTCTGCTGGTCCATCACGATCATGCAGGCGGTGCCGAACGAGGATTTCAGCTCGCGCATGCCGTCATAGTCCATGACGGCATCCTCGCACTGCTCGGCCGGAATGACCGGACAGGAGGCGCCGCCGGGGATGATCGCCTTCAGGTTCTTCCAGCCGCCGCGGACCCCGCCGCCATGCTTCTCGATGAGTTCCTTCATCGAGATCGACATGCTCTCCTCGACCACGCAGGGCGTGTTGACGTGGCCCGACATCGCGAACAGCTTGACGCCGGAGTTGTTCGGGCGCCCGAACGAGGCGAACCACTCGCCGCCGCGGCGCAGGATCGCGGGAATGACGGCGATGGATTCGACGTTGTTAACCGTGGTCGGGCAGCCGTAGAGGCCCGAGCCCGCCGGGAACGGCGGCTTCATCCGCGGCATCCCCTTCTTGCCCTCGAGGCTCTCGAGCAGCGCGGTCTCTTCGCCGCAGATGTAGGCGCCGGCCCCGTGGTGGAGGTAGACGTCGAAGTCGTAGCCCGACTTGGCGGCGTTCCTGCCGATCAGGCCCGCGTCATAGGCCTCGTCGATGGCGGCCTGCAGGGCTTCCTTCTCGCGGATGTATTCGCCGCGGATGTAGATGTAGGCCGCGACCGCGCCCATGGCGAAGCCCGCGAGCAGCGCCCCCTCGACCAGCGTGTGCGGATCGTGGCGCATGATCTCGCGGTCCTTGCAGGTCGCGGGCTCGGATTCGTCGGCGTTGATGACGAGATAGGCCGGGCGCCCGTCCGACTGCTTGGGCATGAAGGACCATTTGAGACCCGTGGGGAAACCCGCCCCGCCCCGGCCGCGCAGGCCCGAGGCCTTCACGATGTCGATGATCCTGTCGCGCCCGAGCGCGAGCAGGTCCGCGGTCCCGTCCCACTGGCCCCGGGCCATCGCGCCCTTCAGGCTGCGGTCCCGCATCCCGTAGAGGTTGGTGAAGATCCGGTCCTGGTCCTTCAGCATCGCATCGTCCTCATTTCCCCTGGCGCCGTCGCCAGATCCGCCAGGTTGTTACCAGCGCCCAACTGAACCCGGCGAGCGCCGCCAGGTCGAAGAGGAGGAGCGTCCGGGCCGTCAGGCCGAGCCATCCTCCCAGGATCTGCGCCCCGATCCACATGAGACCCGTCGCCGCGATGAGAAGCGCGACCTGCCGCGCCCGTCCCGTGTCGTCGGGCCCGCCCGCCATCAGCCCTCGGGCTTCTTCGGATCGGAGGTCTGCGCCCCTGGCTCGGCCGTGGCCGTGCCGCCAGATGCCACGCCCGGCGTCCCGGGACGGCCGGCCTTCTCGGCCGGGGCCTCCTCGACGGTCACGCCGGTCTTGTCCACCGGACGTCCCGCACCCGGTTTCGGCTGCCGCGCCTCGCCCTCGGCCTCGGAGACCGGCGGACGCCGGCCGAGCCACGGGGTCAGCATCGGCACCTCGGTCCCGTCGATGCGCTTCACCGTGTCGCCGATCTCGAGCGCCAGCGCCACCGAGGCGTTGTGCTCGGAAACCTGCGCGCCAAGTTCGGTCAGGCTCGTCGCCCCGCCCGCGGGCTCGGAGGAGAAGCGGCCGCTCTGCGAGCCGGGCCGCGGCACCTCGCCCGCCGAGAAGCGGTCGATCAGGGCTGCCAGCGTTTCGGCGTTCAGGTCCTCGTAGTAATCCTTGCCGATCTGCGCCATGGGTGCGTTCGCACAGGCGCCGAGGCACTCGACCTCTTCCCACGAGAAGCGGCCGTCGGGCGAGAGCATGTGCGGCCGCGGCGCGATCTTCTCCTGGCAGACCCGGATCAGGTCCTCGGCGCCGCAGATCAGGCACGAGGTCGTGCCGCAGATCTGGATATGCGCCACGGATCCAACGGGTTGCAGCTGGAACATGAAGTAGAAGGTCGCCACTTCCAGCGCGCGGATGTAGGCCATCCCGAGGAGGTCGGCCACATATTCGATGGCAGGCTTCGTGAGCCAGCCCTCCTGCTCCTGGGCGCGCCAGAGAAGCGGGATGATCGCCGAAGCCTGACGGCCCTCGGGATATTTCGTCATCTGACCCTTCGCCCATTCGAGGTTCGCCGGGGTGAAGGCGAAGCTGTCGGGCTGGGCGTGATGCAGGCGGCGAAGCATTAGCGGTCGATCTCCCCGAACACTACGTCGAGCGTGCCGATGATGGCGGACACATCGGCCAGCAGGTGCCCCTTGGCGATGTAGTCGATGGCTTGCAGATGCAGGAAGCCCGGCGCGCGGATCTTGGCCCGATAGGGCCGGTTGGTCCCGTCTGCCACGAGATAGACGCCGAACTCGCCCTTGGGCGCCTCGACGGCGGCATAGACATCGCCCTCGGGCACGTGGAAGCCCTCGGTATAGAGCTTGAAGTGATGGATGAGCGCCTCCATCGAGGTCTTCATCTCAGCCCGCGGCGGCGGCGTGAGCTTGCCCCGCGCGAGCACGTCGCCCTTCTCGACCCGGAGCTTGGCCAGGCACTGCTGGATGATCCGCGTGGACTGGCGCATCTCCTCCATGCGGCAGAGATAGCGGTCGTAGCAGTCGCCGTTCTTGCCCACCGGGATCTGGAAGTCGAACTCGTCGTAGCACTCGTAGGGCTGCGAGCGCCGCAGGTCCCAGGCGAGGCCCGAGCCGCGCACCATCACGCCCGAGAAGCCCCAGTCGAGGATGTCCCTCTCGGAGATGATGCCGATATCGACGTTGCGCTGCTTGAAGATCCGGTTCTCGGTCAAAAGCTCGTCGAGATCGTCGAGCACCTTCGGGAAATGCGCAGCCCAGTCCTCGATGTCCTCGATGAGGCGCGGCGTCAGGTCCTGGTGCACCCCGCCCGGCCGGAAGTAGGCCGCGTGGAGCCGCGCGCCCGAGGCACGCTCGTAGAAGACCATCAGCTTCTCGCGCTCTTCGAAACCCCAGAGCGGCGGCGTCAGCGCGCCGACGTCCATGGCCTGTGTGGTCACGTTCAGCAGGTGGTTCAGCACGCGCCCGATCTCGGAGAACAGCACCCGGATGAGGCTCGCCCGCCGCGGGATCTCGACGCCCGTCAGCTTCTCGATGGCGAGGCACCACGCATGTTCCTGGTTCATCGGCGCCACGTAGTCGAGCCGGTCGAAATACGGCAGGTTCTGCAGGTAGGTCCGCGTCTCCATCAGCTTCTCGGTCCCGCGGTGCAGCAGGCCGATATGCGGGTCGCAGCGCTCGACCACCTCGCCGTCAAGCTCTAGCACGAGGCGAAGAACCCCGTGCGCGGCAGGGTGTTGCGGGCCGAAGTTGATGTTGAAGTTGCGAAGCTTCTGCTCGCCGGTCAGCACGTCGTCGAACTTGCCGTCCATCATGACCCCCTTACGCCCGCGCCTTGTCGTCGCCAGGCAGGATGTAGTCCGCGCCCTCCCAAGGCGAGAGGAAGTCGAACTGGCGGTATTCCTGCACGAGCTTTACCGGTTCGTAGATCACGCGCTTCTGGACCTCGTCGTAGCGGACCTCGGTATAGCCCGTGGTCGGAAAGTCCTTGCGCATCGGATGACCGCGGAAGCCGTAGTCGGTGAGAATGCGCCGCAGGTCCGGATGGCCCGTGAAGAGGATGCCGAACATGTCGAACACCTCGCGCTCGAACCAGTTCGCCGAAGGATGCACGGAATGGATCGAGGCCACCGTCTCGTCCTCGCGCACCTGCATCTTCAGGCGGATGCGCTGGTTCTGGTACATCGACAGGAAATGATAGACCATGTCGAAGCGCGCCGGACGCTCGGGGTGGTCCACCGCCGTGATGTCGACGAGCGACGAGAACCGGCAGCTCGGATCCGTGCGGAGGAACTCCACAAGTCCGACGATGCGGTTCGGCACCACGTCGAGCGTCAGCTCGCCGAACTCGATCCGGTGGCCGAGGATCGCGTCGGGCTGGCGCATCTCGACATGCGCGGCCAGTTCCTGAAGGGCTTCGGCCATCTGGATCTCCTCAGCGGGTGATGGTGCCGGTGCGGCGGATCTTCCGCTGCAACTGGAGGATGCCGTAGAGCAGCGCCTCGGCCGTGGGCGGGCAGCCCGGCACGTAGATGTCCACCGGGACGATCCGGTCGCAGCCCCGCACCACCGAGTAGCTGTAGTGGTAGTAGCCGCCCCCGTTGGCGCAGGAGCCCATCGAGATCACGTAGCGCGGTTCGGGCATCTGGTCGTAGACCTTGCGCAGCGCCGGCGCCATCTTGTTGGTCAGGGTTCCGGCCACGATCATCACGTCGGACTGCCGCGGGCTGGCGCGTGGCGCCACGCCGAAGCGTTCCACGTCATAGCGCGGCATCGAGGTGTGCATCATCTCGACCGCGCAGCAGGCGAGGCCGAATGTCATCCAGTGGAGCGAGCCGGTGCGCGCCCAGTTGATCAGATCCTCGGTCGTCGTCAGCAGGAAACCCTTGTCCTGAAGCTCTCGGTTCAGGTTCTGCGTGTCGACGTCGCGGTCGTGTCCCGCGGTATTGAGGCCGGTCATTGCCATTCCAGCGCCCCCTTCTTCCATTCATAGGCGAAGCCCACCGTCAGCACGGCGAGGAACACCATCATCGACCAGAAGGCCGTCATGGAAATATCGCCGAAGGCAACGGCCCATGGGAAGAGGAATGCCACCTCGAGGTCGAAGATGATGAAGAGGATCGAGACGAGGTAGAACCGCACCTCGAACTTCATGCGGGCGTCGTCGAAGGCGTTGAAGCCGCATTCGTAGGCCGAGACCTTCTCCGGGTCGGGATGGCGGACCGCGACGATCACGGCGGACAGCATGAGCAGAAGCCCGAGCCCTCCTGCCAGCACCGTCAGGATGACGATGGGAAGAAACTCTCGGAGAAGATCGTCCATGGCGGCTCCCTCGGCTGGCGGCTGACCCCGTTTCAGGCGGTGCAGGCAGTCACGTGCTGACGCTTCGTTTACTCTGCGCCCCGTCCGGGGTCAACCGAAGGTCGCGACAAAATACCGCGACCAAAATGTGCCTTATGCCATTGGTATGCAATGGTGAACCGAAATTTTGCTTATGCAGCAATACGGAGCGGGGACGCCCTGTCGCAGGTGACCTCCGACTCAGCCCTCGCGGACCCATGCTGCGGGGCGGCGTCCGAAAAACGCCTCCACCCCTTCGCGCGCCTCGCCGCTTTCCCACCGTGTCACGAGCGCACGTATGCTGTCCTCGACCGCCGCCTCGTCGATGACCGGCCCGAAGCGGCGCAGGAGCGCCTTGGACTCCGCCACGGCGCCGGGTGCGCAGGCAAGATAAGGGCTCACCTCTGCCTCGACCGCGGCATCGAGATCCTCCGGCGCGACCACCGACGACAGGAAGCCGAGCCGGGCCGCCTCTGCGGCACCGAAGAGGCGGGCCGAGAAGAAGACGCGGCGCGCCATGGCCTCGCCCACGCGCGCCGCGACATAGGGCCCGATGGTCGCGGGAATGAGGCCGAGGCGCGTCTCGGTGAAGCCGAAGCGCGCGCCCTCGGCCGCAATCGCCGTGTCGCAGACCGAGATCATTCCCATCCCGCCGCCGAAGGCCTGCCCCTGCACCCGCCCGATGAGAGGCTTCGGCATCTCGTTCAGCGCGCGCAGCATCCGGGCGAGCCTGCGCGCCTCGGCGGCGCGGGTCGCGCCGTCCGCCTCGATCTGCGCCTTCATCCAGCCGAGGTCCGCGCCCGCGCAGAAGCTGGCTCCGGCGGCGGCGAGCACCACCACGCGGACGGACGGATCCGCGGCCAGCCTCTCCGCGGCGGTGGTCAGCTCGGCGATCATCACGCCCGAAAGCGCATTGTGCTTCTCCGGCCGGTTCAGCGTCAGCGTCGCCACACCGCGCCGGTCCGTGTCGATGGAGATGGTCTCGAACATCCTTCGCTCCTTTCCGGCAGGCCGCGCATCCCGGCCCCGCCATGCTCGCCCGGGCGACCGCCCCCCCTTCACCCGTCCCGCAGCGCCTTCGCCATGCGTGCCGCCACCGCGAGCCGCGCCGGATCCAGACCCGTCTGGAAGCCACGGGCCGCGAGATGCGCCGCCACCGCTTCCGTTGCGACATTGCCGGCCGCGCCCGGCGCATAGGGGCAGCCGCCGAGCCCGCCCACGGCGGCATCGACAACGCGCAGGCCACGCGCCAGCGCCGCATCGATCACCGCCAGCGCCCGGCCTGCCGTGTCGTGGCAATGGGCCGCAAGCCGGTCGGCCGGCAGCACCCCGAGAACCTCGGCCAGCATCGCGTCGAACCCCTCGGGCGTGGCCCGCCCCACCGTGTCACCCAGCGACACCTCGGCACAGCCGAGGTCTCTCAGCGCCGCCACCACCCGCGCCACGGCCGCAGGCGGAGTCGGACCGTCGAAGGGGCACTCCACCACCATCGAGACGTAGCCGCGAAGCCGCATCCCGTCGCGGCGAGCCGCCTCGGCAATGGGCGCAAGCCGGCCGAGGCTTTCCGCAACCGTGCAGTTCAGGTTGGCCTTCGAGAAGCCCTCGGAGGCCGAGACGAAGACCGCCACCTCTCCGACGCCGGCCGCAACCGCCGCCTCGTAGCCGCGCAGGTTCGGGGCGAGGGCCGCATAGGTGACGCCGGGCCGGCGGGCGATGCCCGCCAGAACCTCGGCCCCGTCGGCCATCTGCGGCACCCATTTCGGGCTCACGAAGCTCGCCACCTCGATCCGGCGGAAGCCGCAGTCCGAAAGCGCGTCGACCAGTGCGATCTTCCCGGCCGTGGGGATCGATCGCGGCTCGTTCTGGAGCCCGTCGCGCGGGCCGACCTCGAAGATATCGACGAAATCGGCCTTGGGCGTGCCTCCGCCCGTCTCCCTCACGCGCGCCTCAGCCATCGCCGTCCTCCAGCCGCACGAGCGGCGCACCGGCCTCGACCTGCGCGCCGGCCTCGACCAGAACCTCGGCCACCGTCCCGTCGCGTGCGGCAGTCAGCACATGCTCCATCTTCATCGCCTCGATCACGGCGAGCCGGTCGCCCTTCGCGACCTGCTCGCCCGCCCGCACCGCGACCTCGCGGACGAGACCCGGCATCGGCGAGAGGGTGAGCCCGCCCTGCCCGGCTTCCTCGACCCCGCGGTCGAGCGGATCGGGGATCGCGAAGCTGACCGTGCCGGTGCGCGCGAAGACATGGACCTGGCCGCCGATCCGGAGGACGCGGCCCGGATGACGGCCGGCGACCTCCCATCCCTCCGGACGCAGGAGCGCCGGAAGGCGGAGGTCCCCGATCTCCACGATGGCCCGGCCCGGCCCTTCGGTGGCGTAGGTCGCGCGGATCTCCTCGTCGCCGTGCCGCAGGCGCGCGTGGCGGCGGAGCGGGGTCCAGAGGCTGAACCCCTGGAGCGGCTGCGGCGCGGAGCCAAGCTCGGCCACGAGCAGAGCGGCTGCCGCGACTTCGGGCGCTACAGGCACGGGCTGGGTCAGGCTTTCGAGATCGCGCCCGATGAGGCCGGTGTCCACCTCGCCCGCCGCGAAGCCGGGATGGCGCGCGAGACGGCCAAGAAAGGCGAGGTTTGTGACCGTCCCTGCCACCTCGGTCTCCTCGAGGGCCCGGGCGAGGCGGTTCAGCGCGGAGGCCCGCGAGGGGCCGTGCGCGACGATCTTCGCGATCATCGGATCGTACCAGGGACTGATCCGGTCGCCGCTGCGCACGCCCGTGTCGGCACGAACGCCGTCGGCGAAGCGCAGGTGATCGAGCCGTCCGGTCGCGGGCAGGAAGCCCGCCGGCACGTCCTCGGCATAGAGCCGGGCCTCGAAGGCGTGGCCCCGCAGCGGGATCGCCTCCTGCGCCAGCGGCAGCGGCTCGCCCGAGGCGACGCGAAGCTGCCATTCCACGAGGTCGATGCCGGTCACGGCCTCGGTCACGGGATGCTCGACCTGAAGCCGCGTGTTCATCTCCATGAACCAGAAGCGGTCGGGGCGCAGGCCCTCGGACCCGTCCACGATGAACTCGACCGTGCCCGCACCGCGGTAGCCGATGGCGCGGGCGGCCCGCACCGCGGCATCCCCCATCGCCTCGCGCATCGCAGGCGTCATGCCGGGGGCCGGAGCCTCCTCGATCACCTTCTGGTGGCGGCGCTGGAGCGAGCAGTCGCGTTCGTAGAGATGGACCGCACCGGTGCCGTCGCCGAAGACCTGAACCTCGATGTGGCGCGGGCAGTCGATCCATTTCTCGATCAGGACGGCGTCGTTGCCGAAGGCGGTCCGGGCCTCGGCCCGGGCCGAGGCAAGCGCGGCCGAGAAGTCCTCGGGGCGTTCGACGCGGCGCATCCCCTTTCCGCCTCCGCCCGCGACGGCCTTGATGAGGACGGGATAGCCGATGTCTGCGGCCATCAGGGCGAGATGCTCGGGCTCCTGGTCCTCGCCGTGGTAGCCCGGCACGACCGGCACGCCCGCGCGCTCCATCAGCGCCTTGGCGGCATCCTTGAGGCCCATCGCGCGGATGGCGGAAGCCGAGGGGCCGATGAAGACGAGACCCGCGGCCTCCACCGCCTCGACGAAATCCGGGTTCTCGGAGAGGAAGCCGTAGCCCGGGTGGATCGCCTCGGCCCCGGTGGCCAGCGCCGCCTCGATGATGCGCTCGCCGCGCAGGTAGCTGTCGGCGGGCTGCGGGCCGCCGATCGCCACGGCCTCGTCGGCCATCGCCACATGGAGCGCGACCTCGTCGGCCTCGGAATGAACGGCCACCGTCGCCACGCCGAGGCTTCGGGCGGTGGCGATGATACGGACGGCGATCTCGCCGCGATTGGCGATCAGGATCTTGCGGAACAAGTTATCGCTCCCGAAGAATATTTGCACTTATTGGCCGACCGTTACCGTTCATTCGAACGAGAAGATGCTCGCCCGTAGCCAAGATCGCAACGTGGTTTTGGATTGCAGATATTATTGCCTTCACACTTTGCCGCAAGAAGGTCTGGTACTCCTCCCAATTTACGCTATCGGAGTATGGGTTCTTGGAGTGCAGCACGTTTCCCAAACGGCCATAGGTGCTGGTGAGTACTTGCGGCTTGAGCTGAAACTCATTGTCTGTCATCAGCCACTCACCACTCGAGTTCCGACCCGCTATAGACACTGAGGTCGGGAGGAACTGCGGGTTTATCTTTTCAAGCCGCCTCAACAATCTGCTAAAGTCATTTTCCTTGAAGAATCCGCTCCATTCCATCTCGTAGAGCTGTCGGTTCGAGGCAAGCGAGGCAAACGCAAGAAACTCCAAGATCTTTCGAACTTGAAGGCAGGCGTTTTCGAATTTCATTACAGGCACAGCCTTCAAACTGGCCGGTCGTACATAATCTTCCTTCACAAAGTCCAGCCGCACTTTGACCTCCCACAGGCAGCGCACATACACTTCTACTTCTTGGTTCATCATCACATCCGGAAGAGGCCGAAGCGCGTGGGCTCGATGGGCGCGTTGAGGGCGGCGGAGAGCGAGAGGAAGAGCGTCTCGCGGCTTTTCCGCGGGTCGATGATGCCGTCGTCCCAGAGCCGGGCGGAGGCGTAGAGCGGGTGGCTCTGGCGCTCGAACATCTCGATGGTCGGGCGCTTGAAGGCGGCCTCCTCCTCGGCCGACCACTGACCGCCCTGCCGCTCGATCGCGTCGCGCCGGACGGTGGCGAGAACGCCCGCCGCCTGCTCGCCGCCCATGACGGAGATGCGCGAGTTGGGCCAGGTCCACAGGAAGCGCGGGGAATAGGCGCGGCCCGCCATGCCGTAGTTGCCCGCCCCGAAGGAGCCGCCGACGAGCATGGTGATCTTCGGGACCGCCGTGGTCGCGACCGCCGTCACCATCTTGGCGCCGTGGCGGGCGATGCCCTCGTTCTCGTAGCGCCGGCCGACCATGAAGCCGGTGATGTTCTGCAGGAAGACCAGCGGGATCGAGCGTTGCGAGCAGAGCTCGACGAAATGTGCGCCCTTGATCGCGGCCTCGGAGAAAAGGACGCCGTTATTGGCGACGATCCCCACCGGGCAGCCCATCAGATGGGCGAAGCCCGTGACCAGCGTCTCGCCGAAGCGCGGCTTGAACTCGTCGAAGCGCGAGCCGTCGACGAGGCGGGCGATCAGTTCGCGGATGTCCCAGGGAGTGCGGAGGTCCGGGGGCACGATGCCCAGGATCTCCTCGGGGTCATGGGCGGGATCCTCGGGTGCGGCCCAGGCCACGGTCCGGGGCCGCGTCCGGTTCAACTGCCCCAGCGCGCGGCGCGCGAGGGCGAGCGCGTGGGCGTCGTCCTCGGCCAGATAGTCCGCCACGCCCGACAGGCGCGTGTGCACGTCACCCCCGCCCAGATCCTCGGCCGAGACCACCTCGCCCGTTGCGGCCTTCACCAGAGGCGGGCCCGCAAGGAAGATCGTACCCTGGTCTCTCACGATGATCGTGACGTCGGACATGGCGGGCACATAAGCGCCGCCCGCCGTGCAGGAGCCCATGACGACCGCGATCTGGGGGATGCCCGCCGCGCTCATCTGTGCCTGATTGTAGAAGATCCGGCCGAAATGGTCGCGGTCGGGGAAGACCTCGTCCTGATTGGGCAGGTTCGCGCCGCCGGAATCGACGAGATAGACGCAAGGAAGCCGGCATTCCGCGGCGATCTCCTGCGCGCGCAGGTGCTTCTTGACCGTCATCGGATAGTAGGTGCCGCCCTTCACGGTCGCGTCATTGCACAGGACCATGACCTCGGCGCCGTGGACGCGGCCGATGCCGGCGATCACGCCCGCGGCCGGCGCCGCGTCCTCGTACATGCCATGCGCCGCAAAGGCCCCGATCTCGAGAAAGGGCGAACCGGGATCCAGCAGCCCCGCCACCCGCTCGCGTGGGGGCAGCTTTCCGCGCGCAGCATGGCGGGCCTGCGCCGAGGAGCCGCCGCCTGCGGCAGCCCGCGCCGCCACCGCCGACATTTCGGCCAAGAGGGCCAGGTGATGCGCCCGGTTGCTGCGGAAGCTGTCCGAGGACGGCAGGATGCGGGAGGCGAGCTTCATGTCATGTCCTGCGGCTGGCGATGAGCGACGGTGTGGCCGGGATGCTGCGGCGCACGGAACCCGGGATGGCATTGACGCAGATCAAGGCAATCTGGGCGTTCACGAGAGACCTTCACCGGCGTTGATAATCCCAGGGTATGCAGATGCACACGATGATTCCCGCGGCCTTCGCCGCAAGCCTCGCTCTCCTTGCCGCCGCCCCGGTGGCCGCCCAGTCGGCCGGAGACATGACCTTCGGCCTCGGCCTCGGCAGTGTGATGCCGAAGTCCGACAACGGCACTCTCGCGGGACTCGACGCGGAGGTGGGCAACGACGTGCAGCCGACGATCACCTTCGAGTACTTCATCCGCGACAACCTCGGGATCGAGGTTCTGGCGGCCACGCCCTTCAAGCATGACGTGTCGCTGAGCGGCCTCGGGGACGTCGCGACGGTCAAGCACCTGCCGCCGACCCTGACCCTGCAGTACCACTTCCCGACCGGCGGCGCCTTCGCGCCCTTCGTCGGCGCGGGCGTCACCTACGTGACCTTCTTCGAGGAAGAGACGGACCTCGGCGATCTGGAACTCGACGATAGCTGGGGCCTCTCGGTCCATGCCGGCTTCGACTACTGGCTGAACGACCGCAACGCGATCCGGGCCGACGTGCGCTGGATGGACATCGACAGCGACGCCAAGCTGAACGGTGCCGACATCGGCACGGCCGAGATCGACCCGGTCGTGGTGGGCGTTTCCTACATCTGGAAATTCTGACCCTCCGACCGGCCCGGGTCTGCCGGGCCGGTCCGTCCCGCGGGCGGCAGCCATCCTGCCCGCGGGATGAACCGCATCACGCGCCACCGCTCAGACCGCCATCAGTTCGCGGCCGATAAGCATCCGGCGAATCTCGGACGTGCCCGCGCCGATCTCCATCAGCTTCGCATCCCGGAAGAGACGGCTGACCACCGAGTCGTTCAGGAAGCCCGCGCCCCCGAGCGCCTGCACCGCCTGGTGGGCCTGAACCATCCCCTGTTCCGAGGCATAGAGCACGCAGCCCGCCGCATCCGCCCGCGTGACGCGGCCCGCATCGCAGGCCTTCGCCACTTCGTAGACATAGGCGCGCGAGGTGTTGAGCGCGACATACATGTCGGCGATCTTGCCCTGCATCAGCTGGAAGTTCCCGATCGGCTTGCCGAACTGCTGGCGCGACTGGCAATAGGGCACCACCTCGTCGAGGCAGGCGGCCATGATCCCCGTCCCGATCCCCGAGAGCACCACACGCTCGTAGTCGAGGCCTGACATGAGCACGCGGACACCGCGGCCCTCCTGCCCGAGGACGTTCTCGAACGGCACCTCGCAATCGTCGAAGATCAGTTCCGCGGTGTTCGAGCCGCGCATGCCGACCTTGTCGAAATGCGGGCTGGTGGAGAATCCCTTCATGGACTTCTCGATCAGGAAGGCGGTGATGCCCTTCGCCCCCGCCTCGGGGTCGGTCTTGGCATAGACCACCAGCACATCGGCATCCGGCCCGTTGGTGATCCAGTATTTCGTGCCATTGAGGACATAGTAGCCGTTCCGCTTCTCGGCCTTCAGCTTCATGCCGACCACGTCAGACCCCGCCCCCGCCTCGGACATGGCGAGCGCGCCCACATGCTCGCCCGAGACCAGCTTCGGCAGGTAGCGCGCCTTCTGCTCGGCGCTGCCGTTCAGGCGGATCTGGTTCACGCAGAGATTGGAATGCGCCCCGTAGCTGAGCGAGACCGAGGCAGAGGCGCGCGCCACCTCCTCCACCGCAATGGTGTGCGCAAGATAGCCCATGTCCGAACCGCCGAACTCCTCGGGCACGGTGATGCCCAGAAGCCCGAGCTCGCCCATCTCGCGCCAGAGCTCGGCCGGGAAGACGTTCTCGCGGTCGATCCGGGCCGCCATCGGCTTCACCCGCTCCTGCGCCCAGGCATGGACGGTCTCGCGGAGGGCGGCGATCTCCTCGCCAAGGTCGAAGGTCATCGGAGCGTGAAACATGCGGCGAGCCCTTTATTGAACGTGTGTTCATTTCTTGCCCATCCAGGCTGAGTCGGTCAAGTGCGGCGTGCAGCGGCCTCGCGCAGCGGGCGGAACTGCGCCATGCTCGGGCCGAAGGACAGGAGGTGCGCATGAAACGTTTCTGGTTGGCGCTGGCGCTGCTGGCGGTCTCGCCCGCGAGCGCCGAAGTCGTGGGCGAGGTCGGGGTGGACTGGGTCGGCAACGACATCCTGATCGAGGCGGTCTCGGACCCCGAGGTGCAGGGCGTCACCTGCCACATCGCCTATTTCGACCGGTCGGTGATCGACCGGCTGCGTCAGGGCAACTGGTTCGAGGATCCGTCGAACGCCTCGATCGCCTGCCGGCAGACCGGGCCGGTCACGCTGGGCGACATCGATCGGTCGGAGGATGGCGAGGAAATCTTCAAGGCGAGCCGGTCGCTGGTGCTGAAGTCGCTCCGGATCACCCGCATCTACGACGAGGCGAACGATACGCTGATCTACCTCGTCCATGCGCGCGAACTGACCGAAGGCTCGGCCAAGATGTCGATCTCGACCGTGCCGCTCTGGCGCGCGCGGGAGTAGCGGCGCCACCTGAGCCCCCTGCCGCGGCCCGCATCCGCGCCTGCCGCACCGGCATGTGCGGACCATGACGGCCGCCTGAAGGATCGGGCGACTGCCTCGCGCGGCGGCGCAGCGCGCTCTCGTCGCGCGGATCGCGGGTCTCAGCCGAGCAGGCGGGCGGCGAGGTCCGGCAGATCATCGAAATGATCGAGCAGCGCCTCGGGGCCGAAGGCCGCCACGTCGCGCCCGCTCGGCCCGAAGGTCACGAGCGCGACCGGCACCCCGGCCGCGCGCGCCGTCTCGCGATCCGTGTGGGTATCGCCCACGAGCATGGAGTGCCCGAGGCTGCCGCCCGCCCGCTCGACCGAGGCCACATAGGGCGCGGGATCGGGTTTGCGGACCGGCAGCGTATCCGCCCCGATCATCGCGTCGAAGAGATGGCGGACCTCCATCAGTCCGAGCAGCGTCTCGGCCAGCGCCTCGGGCTTGTTGGTGCAGACCGCCGTGGCGAACCCCTCCGCCCGCAGCCGCTCGACCGCTTCCCGCGCGCCGGGATACAGCGTCGTGTGGACGTTGATGGCACAGCGGTAGTTCTCGAGCAGGATCGGATACTGCAGGTCGATGTCGGCCTCGGCGCTTTGCCCGTCCAGCCGCTCGAACCCGAGCCGCAGCATCGCCCGCCCGCCGTGGAACGCCGTCAGCGCATCCTTCAGCGGGTCGAGCGGTTCGCCGCGACCCAGGGCCCGGAAGCAGGCATTGGCCGAGGCGATCAAGTCGGCGCTCGTGTCGGCAAGCGTTCCGTCGAGGTCGAAGACCACCGTGCGCCGCGTGCCATCGGATCCATTGCGCATGTCGCCTCCTGAAACAGCCGGTAAGAGAGTGTGAAGGCCACGGTCTTGCGGCCTCGCCCAACCCCGTTAAAACGGGCGCAGTGCAAAGGAAAGGGTGCCCATGAGCCGTCCGACCGTTTCGTTGATCGTTCTGGCTGCCGGACAGGGCACGCGGATGAACTCGGACCTGCCGAAGGTCCTGCACCCTCTCGGCGCGGCGCCCATGCTGCATCACGCCCTGCGTGCCGGCCAGTCGCTGGAACCCGAGCGCGTCGTGGTGGTGGCGGGACATGGCGCCGAACAGGTTGCCCGTGCCGCGCGCGCCTTCGACGAGACGGTCGAGGTCGTGGTCCAGGCCGAGCAGCTCGGCACCGCCCATGCCGTGGCCCAGGCGGCGCCGCTTCTGGCCGATGCGCCCGGCGAGGTTGTCGTGCTCTATGGCGACACGCCCTTCATCCGGCCCGAGACGCTGGAGCGGATGCTCGAGATGCGGGCGCGCCATGCTGTGGTCGTGCTGGGCTTCGAGGCCGCCGAGCCCGGCCGCTACGGACGGCTCGTGACGCAGGGAGAGGATCTGGAGCGCATCGTCGAATGGAAGGACGCGACGGATGAGGAGCGGGCGATAACCCTTTGCAATTCAGGCGTGATCTGCGCCGAGGCTCAGATGCTCTTCTCGCTGGTGTCCGAGGTCGGCAATGCCAATGCCTCGGGCGAATACTATCTCACCGACGTCGTGGGCCTCGCCCGCGCCAAGGGCCTGTCAGCAGGCGTGGCGCTCTGCGACGAGGCCGAGACGCTCGGAGTGAACACCCGCGCGCAACTGGCTGATGCCGAGGCAGAATTCCAGAAGCAGGCCCGCGCCGCGGCACTTGCCGACGGGGTGACGCTGACCGCGCCCGACACGGTCTTCTTCGCGCTTGACACCTTCCTCGGCCGCGATGCGATCGTGGGGCCGAACGTGGTCTTCGGTCCCGGCGTCACCGTGGAGTCCGGCGCCGAGATCCGCGCCTTCTGCCATCTCGAGGGCTGCCACGTCTCGCGCGGGGCGACCGTCGGGCCCTTCGCGCGCCTCCGCCCCGGTGCGGAACTGGCCGAGGATGTCCATGTCGGCAACTTCGTCGAGATCAAGAACGCGGTGCTCGACGAGGGCGTGAAGGTCGGCCACCTGACCTATCTCGGCGATGCCCGCGTGGGCGAGCACACCAACATCGGCGCGGGTACGGTGACCTGCAACTACGACGGCGTCAACAAGCACCGGACCGAGATCGGCGCCCATGCCTTCATCGGCTCGGACACGATGCTGGTCGCCCCGGTGCGGGTCGGCGCAAGGGCGATGACCGCCTCGGGCTCCGTCATCACCGAGGATGTGCCCGCCGAGGCGCTGGCCGTGGGCCGCGCGCGGCAGGTCACGAAACCCGGCCTCGCCACGCGACTGATGGAGATGTTCCGCGCCGAGAAGGCCGCGAAGAAGAAGGAAGCCAGCTGATGTGCGGGATCGTCGGAGTCCTCGGCAACCATGAAGTGGCGCCGCTTCTCGTCGAGGCGCTGAAGCGCCTCGAATACCGCGGCTACGACTCGGCCGGGATCGCCACGGTGAACGGGGGCCGGCTCGACCGGCGCCGGGCGGTGGGCAAGCTCGCCAACCTTTCCGACCTGCTGGTGCATGAGCCGCTGGCGGGCAAGATCGGCATCGGTCACACGCGGTGGGCCACGCATGGCGCGGCGACGGTGACGAACGCCCATCCCCATCGCGCGGGACCGGTGGCGGTGGTTCACAACGGCATCATCGAGAATTTCCGCGAACTGCGCGCGGAACTCGCGGCGGCGGGCTTCAGCCCCGAGACCCAGACCGACACCGAGACGGTGGCGCTCCTCACCCAGATGCACATGGGCCGCGGCCTCTCCCCGCGGGAAGCCGCCGCCGAGACGCTCTCGCGGCTGACGGGGGCCTTCGCGCTGTGCTTCCTCTTCGACGGAGAGGAGGATCTGCTGATTGCCGCGCGCCGTGGCTCGCCTCTGGCCATCGGGCATGGCGACGGCGAGATGTTCGTGGGCTCGGACGCAATCGCCCTCGCGCCCATGACCGATGCGATCACCTATCTCGAGGAAGGCGACTGGGCCGTCGTGACCCGCGACGGCGCCGAGATCTTCGACGGCCACGGCCGTCGGGTGAACCGCACCACGACGCGGATCCAGATCGACGCCACGCGGATCGAGAAGGCTGGCTACAAGCATTTCATGGCCAAGGAAATTGCCGAGCAGCCGGTGGTTCTGGCCGATGCGCTGCGCCACTACGTCCAGAACGGGCACATCAACCTTCCGGGCGTCGAATTCGCCGGCGTGGACCGGGTGACGCTGGTGGCCTGCGGCACGGCCTCCTATGCCTGCCACGTGGCGAAATACTGGTTCGAGCAGATCGCGGGCCTGCCCGCGGACGTCGATATCGCCTCGGAGTTCCGCTACCGCGAGCCGGTGCTTTCGCCCACGTCCTGGGCCTTTTTCGTCAGCCAGTCAGGCGAGACGGCCGACACGCTGGCGGCCCTGCGCCATGCCGGCGACGAGGTGGCCCGGACGGTCGCCGTGGTCAACGTGCCCACCTCGTCGATCGCGCGCGAGGCGAACCTGGCATTGCCGATCCTCGCCGGGGTCGAGGTCGGGGTCGCCTCCACCAAGGCCTTCACCTGCCAGCTCACCGTGCTCGCGCTACTGGCGTTGAAGGCGGCGCGCGACCGCGGCCGGATCGACGACGCGGAACTCGGCCGCAGGCTCGACGCACTGGCGACGCTGCCCGGGCTGATGAACCATGCGCTCGGCCTCGCCGACGACATCCGCAGCCTCGCCGGAGAGCTGGCCGAGGCGCAGGACATCCTCTTCCTCGGCCGCGGCCCCATGTTCCCACTGGCACTGGAAGGGGCGTTGAAGCTGAAGGAAATCAGCTACATACACGCGGAAGGTTATGCATCGGGCGAACTCAAGCACGGGCCCATCGCTCTGATCGACAATCGGGTGCCGGTGATCGTGATGGCACCTCGCGACGGCCTGTTCGACAAGACCGTGTCGAACATGCAGGAAGTCATGGCGCGGCACGGCAAGGTGTTGCTGATCTCTGACGCCGAAGGCATCGCGGAGGCCGGAGCCGGCTGCTGGCAGACGCTCACCATGCCTCAGGTGGCGGATTTCCTCGCGCCGATCCTCTATGCGGTGCCTGCGCAGCTCCTGGCCTATCACACCGCCATCGCCAAGGGCACGGACGTGGACCAGCCGCGCAACCTCGCGAAATCCGTCACGGTCGAGTAAGGCGCGGCACAGGGGTGCCCGATCTCTCCCGACGCGCGACGCAGGACAGACGGGTCCCGCGCACGGTTCAGGGGTGCTCTGGCAGGGGGAAGTGCACCTCCGACTGCAAGTCGAACCGGCACGGGCCGCGTCCCCCTGGCAAGGAACCGGATCGTCCAGTCTGTCCATCGTTCTGTGCACACGGATGAGCATCAAAGCGGCGCCGCCTGTCAGCGCCGCAGCCGCTGCCCGGACGAGCGGGAAGAACGCGGCATCCGATCGGAAGAGATCAATGGAGAGATGGTGCCGGCGGAGGGGATCGAACCCCCGACCTTCGGTTTACAAAACCGCTGCACTACCGCTGTGCTACACCGGCCAAGGCGGACACCTTCCGCCCGGATCGCCGCAACCCGCTGCGATCCTGCGCCGACTCTCCCGCGGATTTCGTGGTCGAGACAGCGCCCGCCCCCGATAGCGCGACAGAACAGGCGGCGCAAGCCCTCAGCGCGTCCGGTTCGCGCGGGCCAGCAGCGCCACCGCCGCAAGGCCGACCAGCATCACGAGCAGAGCAGCAGGGGCAGCCTCTCCCAGCCGCTCCAGGCTCGCCTGCTCATGCGCGCGCGTGGCGAGCGTGTCGTAGTTGAAGGGCCGCAGGAGCAGCGTCGCAGGAAGCTCCTTCACGCAATCCACGAAGACCACCAGAAGCGCCGTTGCCACCGATCCGCGCATCAGCGGCAGGTAGATCGAGGCCAGGACCGCGCCCGAGCCGCGCCCGAGCGAGCGAGCGGCCATCGGCAGGCTGGGCGAGATCCGGCCGAAGGCCGCGTCCACCGCCCCCTGCGCCACTCCGAAGAAGCGGACCACGTAGGCCAGCACCAGAGCCGCGGCGGTGCCGGTAAGGAGAAGCCCCGGATCCGTGCCCGTCAGCGCCTCGACCAGATCCGCCATGCGGTGGTCGAGCGCGGCAAGCGGGATCAGCAGACCCAGCGCCAGCACCGCACCGGGTGCAGCATATCCCAGAAGCGTCAGCGGCAGGACAAGCCGCGGCAGCCCGCGCCTCGCGAGGCGAACACCATAGACGAGGAACACCGCCCCGCTCACGGTCAGAACGGCCGCGGTTCCTCCGACGGCCAGCGTATTGCCAAGCGCGCGCGTCAGGCCCGGAGACGTCCAGGCGTCCGGCTTCCGCAGGGCATGGTTCAGCATCACCGCCACGGGAAGCAGGAAACCGGTGCAGACCGGCAAGAGGCAGAAGGCGGTGGCGAGCCATCCCGCAAGGCCGGTCAGGCGAACAGGCTGGATCGGGCGCGAGCCGCGGGACATGCGATGGAATCGCGCGTGGCGCCTGCCGGTCCGCTCCAGCGCGATCAGCAGGAAGATGAGCACGAGAACGACGCCCGCGATCTGCGCGGCGCCTCCGGCATTGCCGGCCGTCAGCCACACCGAGAAGATGCCGGTCGTCAGCGTCTGCACGCCGAAGTGCTCCACGGTGCCGAAATCTGCGACCGTCTCCATCATGGCCAGCGCCACGCCCGCGGCGATGGCCGGCCGCGCGAGCGGCAGGCCCACCCGGAAGAACAGCCCCCAGGGTCCCTTCCCCAGCGCGCGCGCCACTTCGTAGGAAGCCCCGGACTGCTCGCGGAAGGCTGCGCGTGCGAGAAGGTAGACATAGGGATAGAGCGCGGAGGACAGCACAAGCACCGCCGCCCAACGCGAGCGCACCTCGGGAAACCAGTAGTCCCGGGCGGATTGCCAGCCCATCAGCCCGCGCAGCCCCGTCTGCAGCGCGCCCGAATAGTCGAAGAAATCCGCAAGCGCATAGGCGCCGATGTAGGCCGGGATCGCCAGCGGGAACAGCAGCGCGTGGTCGAGCAGCCGCGACCCCGGAAAGCGGTGCATGGCGATGAGCCAGGCCGCACCCGTTCCCACCATGGCCGTGAGAACGGCGACCCCCGACATCAGCACGAGCGTGTTGGCGAGGTAGCGCGGCAGCACCGAGGACAGCAGATGCGGCCAGATGTTCTCGACCGGATGGAACGCGATCCAGACGACCGAGACGATCGGCATCAGGACGAGAACGGCAATGACCAGTGCGCCAAGGGACCAGCCGTCCGGCCGTGGCAGCCGCAGCCCTTCCCGCGCGGCGGGCAGATCGGTCCGGTGAGGCTCAAGCATCCCTGCCCCATACCGGTTTCCGGTTTTCCTGTCCAGAAAAGCCCGTATATTCCGCCCGATTGAAAGCGAGCCCTGCATGCATATTGTCTATCACCTCGGTGCCCATTGCACGGACGAGGAACGGCTTCTCCGCTGCCTTCAGCGCAACCGCGACCTGCTCGAGGCGGAGGGCATCGTCGTTCCCGACCCGGCACGTTACCGGACGCTTCTGCGCGACACGGCGGTCACGCTGAAGGGCGCGCCGCTGGTGGACGGCGCGCAGCAGGCGGTGCTGGACCAGGTCTTCGCCGGCGCACGGGCCGAGCGCGCGATCCTGACCTGGGACAGCTTCCTCTCCTATCCGCAATGGGTCCTGCGCGGCGTCTTCTACCCCGCTGCGGGCGAGAGGATGCGGGCGCTGGCCGACATCTTCGCAGGCCACACGACCGAGGCGCATCTTGCCATCCGCAATCCGGCGACCTTCCTGCCCGCGCTCTTCCAGAAGCAGCGCGGGCGCAGCCATGCGGACTTCCTCGAGGGCACCCATCTCGGAACCCTCCGCTGGTCCGACACGATCCGCGCGATCCGCCTCGCCGCGCCCGATGTGCCCCTTACCGTCTGGTGCGACGAGGACACGCCACTGATCTGGCCCGAGGTGCTGGGCTCCCTCACCGGGACTGATCCCGCCGCGCTCGAAGGCACCGACGATCTCCTTGCGGCGATCATGTCTGCGGAAGGGCTGACGCGGCTGCGGACCGCCCTGGCGGAGGCACCGACGGACGGCCCGATCCAGCGGCGACGGCTGATCTCGTCGCATCTCGAAGCCTATGCCCTGCCCGACCGGATCGAGATGGAGTTCGAGATGCCCGGATGGTCGCCGGACGTGGTCGAGATGCTGACGCGCGCCTATGACGAGGACGTGGCGCGGATCCAGACGCTGCAGGGCGTGTCGTTCCTCGCCGCCTGACGAGGCGCTCGCCGTCCGGAACGCCCTCCGGGCAGCGAGGTCCGGAACCGGGGGCCACAGGGCAAGCCTTGCGGGAAGGTCCCTGCCAGCCCCCGTTCGTCAGGCCATGCCGAGGGCGTTCTTGTAGAGTTCGAGGATCGTCTCCTCTTCGGCGATGTCGTCGGGCTTGCGCTTGCGCAGGGCCACCACCTTCTTCATCACCTTGGTATCGTAGCCGCGGCCCTTGGCCTCCGCCATCAGCTCCTTCTGCTGCTCGGTGACGTCCTTCTTCTCGGCCTCGAGCTGCTCGTAGCGCTCGATGAACTGGCGCAGTTCGTCGGCGGTGACGTTGTAGGGGTCCAGCGTGTCGCTCATGTCTCTGCCTCTCGGTCTCGTTGGCGCCCCTCCTATCTCGGGCGGGGGGGCCGGATCAAGCGGGACGCGATCCTTCGTGGCCCGGTCGCCCTTGCCAGCGCCCACAGGCTCCGCTAGGCCCCGCGGCGTGCAGGGAGCAGCGGGAGAGTGCCATGGAATGGATGATCTGGATCGGAGCCGCGATCTCGCTCGCGGGCGTCGGCGGGTTGGCGTGGTGCATCTGGCTTGCGATGTCGGCGCGCCGCGCGCAGTTGCCGGATGCCGAGATGCGCGCGCGACTGCAGCGCGTCGTGGCACTGAACCTCGCGGCCCTGGGGATCTCGGCGATCGGCCTCATGTGCGTGGTGGCGGGCATCCTGCTGGGATGACGTCCCGCCCGGCCGCTCCCGAGAAAGGCGCGGCCCGACGGACGTGGGACGGGAAGCGGCAGCCCGTCGGCTGACGCCTGCGGGGGCCCGCGACGCAGGGCTGCCTGTCGGAGTGACGAAAGCGGCCTCTGCGCCGCCCCCCCGGCAACAGCTTCAGGAT
This sequence comes from Rhodobacter sp. NSM, assembly GCF_052244495.1. Taxonomy (NCBI): domain Bacteria; kingdom Pseudomonadati; phylum Pseudomonadota; class Alphaproteobacteria; order Rhodobacterales; genus Rhodobacter; species Rhodobacter sp. NSM. The sequence continues at coordinate 558,392 of NZ_JBQPXH010000001.1, read as the reverse complement.
CAGACCGGCATGTTGTCGAATTCGGCCTCGATCTCGGCCTCGGTCCGATCCACCGGCGGCAGGACGAGGGCGAGACCCTGCATCTCGACGAGCAGATGGGCGAGGCTCTCCATCGGGCCTTCGTCATCCGCTGCCATCGTGTTCGGCTTGTCCTGCACCGGCCTGGGCTTGGTCGCGATCGTCATCTGTCCTCCTCCGCCGGTCACCCGGCGCAATTGCGGCAGAACGGCGTGTAGGGCAAGACGTCGAGCCTCGCATCGCCGATTTCCGAACCGCATTTCACGCAGTAGCCGTATTCGTCCGCCTCGATGCGGGCGAGCGCAGCCATGATGGCGCGCATTTCCTGCTGTCCCGAGGTGCCCATGCTTTCGAGCACTTCCTCGGTCTCGCGCTCGGTCGCGAGTTCTTCCCAGTCGCGGGAGTTGTGCGAATCCAGCTCGGCTTCGATGCCTTCGAGCCGCGCCCCCAGATCGGCAAGCCGGGTCTCCAGCTGGGCCTTGCGTCTGGCGATGTCGATCATGGCACACCTCCTCTGGGTGCGGCGAGGTTAGGCGAAGGCCAGCCGTGACTCCTTGACTTGAGTCAATGATTCAAGGCGGCAGCAACACGGCAGGGCCGGTCGGCGCCCGGACGGAAGCCGCCGGACGGACGGTCCCTGCGCGTGTCATCGCACGGTCGAAGTGAGCGCCGGGCCGGCGCCTGCGACCTTTCCTCCCATCCCGCCCGACGCTATGGTTGCCGGCAGAGCCGCGCCGCAGCAAGGGATCTCCATGAGCTTTCGTCACCTCACCGACAGCTACGCCGTCTCGCCGCAGATATCGCCGGAAGAGCTCCCGGCGCTCCGGGCAGCGGGTTTCACGACGATCATCGACAACCGCCCGGATGGCGAGATCCCTCCGCCGCTGCACACGGACGCGATGCGCGACGCGGCCGAAGCCGAGGGCTTCACCTTCGTCGCGAACCCCGTGATCGGCGGGGCGATCACGCTCGAGAACGTGCACCGCCAGCGCGATGCCATCGACGCGGCGTCCGGTCCGGTTCTGGCCTACTGCGCCTCGGGCAACCGGTCCTCGGTCGTCTGGGCGCTGGCCAGCGCCGGGCGACTGCCGACCGACGAGCTGATCGCCCGGGCCGCAAGCCACGGATACCAGCTGGAAGGCTTCCGGCGCGAGATCGACCGCCTCGCCGAAACGAAGGCCTGACCGCGCGCATCCCGGCGCCCGTCGGTCGCATGCCGTCCGTCCCTCGAGCGGTCCCTGCAAGCCGGGCATTCCGGTCGCCTGCCCGTCGCTGAGCATCCGGACCTCGCTGCGCAGAAGCGCGTGATCAGGGTGCCTGCTCCTCCCCTTGCAGCAGGATCGGCCCCGGCTTGCGAGGCTCAGGGGGAGACCTGCGCGGATCAGTCATCGCTGCCGGTCATCGCGAAGGGGACGACGCCGCCACTTGCTGGCTCCATGGCGGCAGCGGCGGGCGAGAGCCGCACGGCGCGCATGCCGCGATGCTGACCGAGCCTGCCCTCGGCGATGCGATGGCCATCGAGACCCTCGAAGGAAATGCCGTCGAGCGTAGCCTTCGGCAGCTCCACCAGATCGCCAACCTGCCACTGCATCAGCATGCCGAGGGGCAGGGTCACGCGGCTCAGCACCGCGTCGAGGCGGCAATCCGCCCCCATGACCTGCTCCGCCAGGGCGTTGCCGAAATCGGTCGGGGGTGCCGCCTCTCCCTCCGGTTCGGTCGGGGGTGCCAGCGGCTCACCCCGGCCTTCGGCCGGAAAGGCGAGGAGAAGCGTTCCGGTCTTGGACCCGAGCGCGAGGTCCACCTCGGCGGTGAAGACGCGGTAGTCGCAATCCTCGAGCAGGAGACCCAGAGGCCGTGGATCGTCGAGGAAGGACGCGTAGCGGAAGCCGGCCGCCCAGATCCGATCCTCGTCCTCGTCGATCAGCAGGTCCAGTTCCGAAAGGAACCGGTCCATGAAGCCGGAGACCATTGCGGCATCGGTGCGGGTGGGCTTGCGGGTCGCGACCGGCAGCGCGGTCACGCGGCCGATCGTCTGCACCTCGATCAGCGCGGAGAGCACCGGGGGCGACAGGACCAGAAGCCCCAGCCCCTCGCCCGGTCCCTCGAGGACCGCGTGGAGCGAGAGTTCCTCCGGCAGTTCGAGAAGTTCGGCCAGAGACCGCCGGGCCGAGGCGAGCTGCGCCACGTCGAGCGCCAGCGCGAACGAGTCCCGCGCCGCCCGCGCCAGCGACAGCCTGAGCCCACGCTCCGCCCCCGTGACCTGCGGCACCACCGGCCGGGCCTTCGCCTCGATCTTGCGCCTGAGCACGCTTTCCGTCACCGCATCGTCCTGCAATCGCCTCCGGACCTTTTGGCACGACAGAGTTGAGAAAGGGTTGACGGCTGCGCGGGTCGATCTTCCGCTGCAACGCCCGGCCGGACCGTCGTCTCGGCCGCAAGCCCGTGCCGCGGCGCTTGCCCGAACCGGCCGGAGGGTTCACGCCGCCCGCTGGAGGCGCAGCGGCAGCGTCACGCGGAAGGCGGCGCCGCCCTGCCCCGGCAGATAGGTGATGGTGCCGCCGAGGTTGGCCATCACCTCGCGGCAGATGGCGAGGCCCAGACCCGCGCCGCCGGCCCGCGTCTGGTCGGACAGCCGCGCAAACTTCTCGAAGATCAGCTCCTGGCTTTCCTTCGAGATCCCGGAGCCGTTGTCGGCGAAATCCACCGTCACGCGCCCGCCCTTCTGGCGCACCGAGATCCGCAGCTCGGGATACTCGGCATCGCAGTATTTGCGGGCGTTCGAGATCAGGTTGATGAAGACCTGCGCGAGCCGGTCACCGTCGGTGAAGAGAAAGATGTTCTCGGCCGTGGGATCGCGGTGAATGGTGAAGCCGCGCTCGGGCCGGGTATGCGCCGCGGCCTGCAGCGCCCGGTCGATCATCTGCTGGAGGTTGGAGAGGCCCAGGTTCAGCTGCACCGACCCGTTCTCGAGCACCGAGAGATCCAGCAGGTCGTCGAGCAGCCGGGTGAGCCGGATGGCCTCCTCGTGGATGATCCGGGCGTGGCGTGCCGCCATCTCGGGCGGCAGGTCGCCCTCCATCAGGATCTCCGAGAAGGCGCGGATCGAGGTCATGGGCGTGCGCAATTCGTGGCTGATCTGGCTCAGGAAGGCGTCCTTCTGCACCGAGAGCCGGGTGAGCTTGTCGTTCGCCTCGCGCAGCTGCCGGGCCGTGCGGGTCAGTTCCTCCTGCTGCGCTTCGAGCCGCGCGGAATACTCCATGATCTGCGCGGTTTCGTTGGCCACCGCCATCAGATCCTCGACGGACACCGCCGCGCGACCGGCCAGCTGCGCCAGCATGGCATGGGCCGTGGCCGCGCCCACCGACCCTGCGAGCCTCCGCTCCAGCCGCTCGACGAAGACCGGGATCGGGTCGGGCAGGTAGCCCTGCTTGCCCTGCGCGCGCGCCTCGGACTGAAACAGCGCCAGCGCCGCCTCCTCGCCCAGGATGCGCTGCGCCATGACCAGAAGTTCCTCGGATTCCGCCTTGCCCTGCGCCCATCCCTGCGGGCCGCGGTCGCCGGTCTCGAAGACATTCACGAAGGCTGCACCCTGCAGCCGTTCCAGCGGCCCCGGAAAGGTCACGAGCGAGGCCGCGACGAAGACCGTCGTGTTGAGGGCGAGCGACCAGAACATCGAATGAATGAGCGGATCCATCCGCCCGACGCCGAACAGCGCCTGCGGGCGGAGCCAGCCTACGCCGAAGGGGCCTTCCGTGATGGTGTGGGCGGAGAGGACGGCACCCTCGCCGAAGGAGGGCAGGAAGAGCGTGTAGGCCCAGACCGCGAAACCGAGCAGGAGGCCATAGAGGGCGCCCGTGCGCGTGGCTCCGCGCCAGAAGATGCCGCCGAGCATCGCGGGCAGGATCTGCGCCACGCCGACGAAGGAGATGAGACCGATGGCGGCGAGAGCGCTCGATCCTCCCGAGAGGCGGTAGTAGCCATAGCCGAGAGCGAGCACCCCCGCGATCGAGATCCGCCGTGCGAGCAGGACCAGCCGCCGCACATCGCCGCTGACCGCGGGCGTCGGCCGCAGCGACAGCCAGAGCGGCATGACGATGTGGTTGGACACCATCGTTGCCAGGGCCACGGCGGCCACGATGACCATGGCGGTGGCCGAGGAGAAGCCGCCGAGGAAGGCCAGCATCGCCAGTCCTCCGCGCCCCTGATCGAGGGGGACGGTCAGGACGAAGAGATCCGGATTGGCGCCCTCGGGCATGATCTCCAGCCCCACCACCGCGATCGGCACGACGAAGAGGCTCATCAGGAACATGTAGAGCGGGAAGGCCCAGCTTGCGGTGGCGAGGTGGCGCTCGTCCCCGGTCTCTACCACCAGCACCTGGAACATGCGCGGCAGGCAGACGACCGCCGCCGCCGAGAGGAAGGTGAGGCCCGCCCACCGCGAAGGCGCAAGTTCCCAGTCCGCGATTGCGGACCGGTCGATCCGCGCGATGATGTCGGCCGGCCCGTCCGCGATCCCCCAGACGACATAGGCGCCGACCGCCACGAGCGCCACCAGCTTCACGACCCCCTCGACGGCGATGGCAGTGACGATCCCGGTGTGCTGCTCGTTGGCGTCGAGCTTGCGGGTTCCGAAGAGGATGGTGAAGAGCGCGAGGCCGGCGGCGACCCAGATTGCCGTGCTGTCGCGGTCGGGCATCTGCCAGCCCTCGTGCGCGCCGCTTGCGAAGACGCTGAAGCTGAGCGTCACCGACTGCAGTTGCAGCGCGATATAGGGGGTCGCTGCGACGACGCAGAGGAGCGTGACAAGCACGCCCAGAAGGTTCGACTTGCCGTAGCGCGACGAGATCAGGTCGGCGATCGAGGTTACCCGCTGCTGCCGCCCGATCCGCACCAGCTTGCGCAGCACCCACCACCAGCCGACGAAGACCAGCGTCGGCCCGAGGTAGATGGTCAGGAACTCGAGCCCCGAGCGTGCCGCGTAGCCCACCGCGCCGTAGAAGGTCCAGGCCGTGCAGTAGATCGAGAGCGAGAGCGTGTAGACCAGCGGCGACCGCAGCCAGGGCAGCGCCTCGCCCACCGCCCTGCGCTCGACGAGGAAAGCCACGAGGAACAGGAAGATGACGTAGCTGAGACAGGAAAGAACCAGGAGATCGAACGGCATCAGCCCGCTCCGCCCTCCGCGGATCCGCTTTCGTCCGCCCCGTCCTCGCGCGCTTCGGCCCTGAGCCCCGGCGCCATGGCGCCGGCCACGAGGATCAGCAGCGCCCAGACCACGAAGAGATAGACGCCGTCCGGCGCCGTGTCGCGCCGGTCGGTGGCCGCCGGCTCCCACAGGATCGGCAGCAGGAACAGGAACGATCCGAAGATCGGCAGCACGCGCGCCGCGTCACGCAGCCTGCGCCTGCGGTAGGACCGCCGCGCGAGAAACAGCGGCGAGCGCCGGCGGCTCATCGCGGCACGAGCGCCCGGACCGACGCCAGCATTTCCGTGTTGGAAAAGGGTTTCGACATGAAGGCATCGACCCCCGCCCGTTCCGCCGCCGCGCGGTCGCGTCCCTGCCCCTTGGCGGTCAGCATCAGGACGGGCAGGTCCTCGGTGTCGGGATCCGCACGCAGGGCCGAAAGGATGTCGAATCCGCTCATCCCCGGCAGCATGAGATCGAGGATCAGAAGATCGGGCTGGGAACTCCGCACCACCTCGATCGCATCGGCGCCTCCGGAGTGGGTCGAGACCTTCAGTCCGTCGCGCATCAGGATGAACCGGATCGCCTCGGCAATGTTCGGCTCGTCCTCGATCAGCAGCACATGCGCCGTCATGAACCATCCCCCCGGAACCTGCACCGGGGCCGTCCTCCCCTGCCCCTTCGCAACTATCTGCGGAAAAAGCTTTGCTGTCAAAGCTGGAAGCCGGCGCATGGCGGTGCCGGAAGCCTGCCAGGCGACCCTGACGGTCATGCAGCGCGGCCGGAGCCTTCCGCCGAAGCGGCAGGTCTCGCCGCAGGGGCGGCCGCGCTTCCTCCCGAAGGCGGAGACCGTCTCGGCCGAACCACGGAACCCGGGCCTTTCGGAGGTGTCTTGCGGACGCCCGCGCCGCCCGGCCGATCAAGCAAGCGAGACTACTCCCCCTCCAGCAGGATCGAGGGTTCTCGGCGGGCGGGGCATCCCGCGCGCGGGCAGATCCGGCAGGACGTGCCGACGGCGCGCGGCTCCCTCGCCGGATCGGGCAGCGCGGGCTCGATCAGCATGCCCGCCTCGCGCAACTCGGGGCCTGAGAACCCGGATGGGTGGCGCGGCTCGCAGAAGGCCCGCGTGCGGAAGCGCCGGCGGGTCCGGGCCGCGGGCTCCACCACCGCCTCGATCGGGCTGAGCGGCCGCGCAAGCGCCTCGAACAGCGGCCAGAGCGGACAGGCCGCCCCGAAGCGCGGCAAGAGGAAGCCCTCGGGTGGCTTGCGGAACACCAGCGTACCGGAGCCGTCACAGATCACGAGGCCCGCAATCGCACCCGGAAGGGTCGCCATGCGCCGGAAGGTCGCCAATACGCCGACCCCGAACTGCCGGGCCACCAGCACCGGATCCCCCTCGGTCCGCAGGGCCGCGCGGAAGGGCTCGAGCGGCATGGCGGCCGCGTCCGCCTCGGCCCGCTGGATCCAGTCGCGCGCCATCGCGCGACCGGCCTCCGAGGCGAGATGCTCGACCTCGGCCTCGAGCACCGCGCGACCGCCCGGCTCTTCCAGCTCCGCCAGATGCCAGCCGCGCCCGGCGAGCCAGCCTTCCACCTCCTCCTGCGGCGCGGCGAGGCCCTGTTCCTCGTCCTCGGATGCCGCATCGAGATAGGCCACCAGCGCCTCGGCCCCCACCGCGAGCCGCTCGCTGTCGGCATGGATGTTGGCATGGAAGCGCGCACGCCAGTCGGGATCTATGTCCTCGGTCTCCGCGAGGATCGCGGCGGTCGAGCGCACGGCACTGACCGCCGAGAGCACCTCGTGCAGCGCCTGGCTCAGGTGCGTGTCGTGGGTCAGCCGATCGTTCAGCGCGGTCACGGTCCGCTCGAGCAGGCCCACCCGCCGGTGCTGCGCGGCCAGCATCCGCGCCCAGCCGGGATAGCGGCCGACCAGATCCTCCACCCGGTCGAGTTCGGGCTGCTCGTCCCCGGCCGAGGCGGCCGCGGCTCGCAGATCCTCGATCAGCACGCCCTCCGCCCCAGTCGACAGCGTCTGCGCCTCGATCTTCAGGGCAAGCGCCAGCCGTGACAGCACCTCGCCGCCGATGCGCCGCCGGTTGTGCTCGATCAGGTTGAGATAGGAGGCCGAGATGCCCGCGGCCCGCGCCAGATCGGCCTGCCTGAGCCCGAGCTGTTGCCGCCGCTCTCTCACCCGGCTTCCCGTCAGCGCCGTCATCGGCATGATCCGCTCCTCCCGACTTTACAGGATCATCCTTCAGGATCAGGAGGAAGAACAGCGCTTTTCAGGATCGCACGGGCCGGGTGTCAAGAAGATGCATCCGCGGGAGTGCGCCGTGAACGCTGGTCGCGGGACAGGAGAGAAGGGCCGATACGTCCCGGCGACATGCGCCGCAACGACCGGCCCCGCCCGGTCTCACGCGTCGGCGACGACCTCCTGCCGTTGCTGGCCCAGCCCTTCGACGCCAAGCTCGACCACGTCGCCCGGCTTGAGGAACCGCGGCGGCTTCATGCCGAGGCCCACGCCCGGAGGCGTGCCGGTCGAGATCACGTCGCCCGGATGGAGCGTCATGAACTGCGACAGGTAGCTGACCAGATGGGCCACGCCGTAGACCATCGTCCCGGTCGTGCCGTTCTGCATCTTCTCTCCGTTGACCGACAGCCACAGCGGCAGGCTCTGCGGGTCGGCCACCTCGTCGCGCGTCACGAGCCAGGGCCCGAGCTGCCCGAAGTTGTCGCAGCTCTTGCCCTTGGTCCACTGGCCCGACCGCTCGGCCTGGAACGAGCGCTCGGAGACGTCATTGGCCACCGCATATCCCGCGACATGGTCCAGCGCCTCGGCCTCGGAGACATATTTCGCCTTCTTGCCGATGATGACGGCCAGTTCCACTTCCCAGTCGGTCTTCACCGAGCCGCGGGGAATGATGATCGGGTCGTTCGGCCCGCAGATCGCCGAATTGGCCTTCATGAAGATGATCGGCTCGGGCGGGACCTGCGCACCGGTCTCGGCGGCGTGATCCGAATAGTTCAGGCCGATGCAGACGAACTTGGTCGTGCCCGCGACGCAGGGGCCGAGGCGCGTGCCTTCCGGCACGACGGGCAGGCTCGCCCCGTCGATGTCGCGGAGCTTCGCCAGCCCCTCGTCCGACAGCACCTCGCCCGCGATGTCCGGCACCACGCCCGACAGGTCGCGGATCGAGCCGTCGGTCCAGACGAGGCCGGGTCGTTCGGCCCCGGCGGGCCCATGGCGCAGCAGTTTCATGGCGTCTCCTCAGATGTTGGACCAGCCCCCGTCGATGACATGGGCGACCCCGGTGGTATAGGCGGATTCGTCCGAGGCGAGATAGACGACGAGCGCCGCGATCTCCTCGGGGCGGCCGATGCGGCCGATGGGCTGGCGGGCCACGAAGGCCCGACGGGCGGCCTCGTAGTCGCCGGTGGCACGGAGCCTCTCCTCGAGCGAGGGGCTCTCGACGGTACCGGGGCAGATCGCGTTGCAGCGGATGCCCTGCCCGATGAAATCGGCCGCGATGGATTTCGTCAGGCCCACGACACCCGCCTTCGTGGTGCCGTAGACGAACCGGTTCGGAGCGGCGATCGCGGCCGAGACGACGGACGCCATGTTGATGATCGACCCGCCGCCTCCCTCGATCATGCCCGGCAGGAAGGCGCGGCACATCCGGTACATGCCGGTGAGGTTCAGCCCGACCGAAAACTCCCAGCTGTCCTCGTCGCAGTCGAGGATCGTCCCCGCGGCCACGAAACCCGCGCAGTTGAAGAGCACGTCGACAGGTCCGGCCGCCTCGACCGCCGCTGCGATGGAGGACGGGTCGCGGACGTCGAGGCGGCGCACCTCGAGTCCCGCCTCCGCGAGTTCGCCGAGCGCAGCCTCGTTGATGTCGGTGGCGAGCACCTCTGCCCCTTCGCGGGCCATGGCCAGTGCCGAGGCCCGACCGATCCCCTGACCTGCCGCCGTCACCAGCGCGCGCTTCCCGGCCAGCCGGCCGCCGCCCTCGCTCATCGAAGCCTCCCTCCCTGCTCCGGCCTCACAAAAGAGCATTCTCGATGCGAGAACAAGCCCGCTGCGACCCGCGCGCCGCGACGGCCCGTGCCGGACGGGGCCCTCGCCCTCGCCCGGCACCAGCCGGAAGCACGATGCGTCCCGGGCTGGTCCCCGCTTTCCCGATGTGACAGCCTTGCCCGGCACCGCCTGCAGGCGGCACGGCACGGGCGAAAGGAGACAGGATGGAACGGAAACGGGTAATCGCGGTGGGCTCCTACCCGGACTGGGACAGCGAGGCGATGTCGAGGGACTACGCTCTGGCCACGATCGCGCGTCTCGCCGATCTTGCGTCGCTCGATCCCGCCCTTCGGAACGAGGCCGTTGCCGTGGCCTACAAGAGCGGCGCGTCCTTCGGCGCCGCCGAGATGGACCTGCTTCCGAACCTGGGCCTGATCTCGAACTTCGGCGTGGGCTACGACGCGATCAACATCGAGGCCGCTCGTGATCGCGGCATCCGGGTGACCAACACACCCGACGTCCTGAACGACGACGTCGCCGACACGGCGCTTGCCATGATGCTCGCCCACTGCCGCTGCATCCCCGCGGGCGACCGCTTCGTGCGCGAGGGCCGCTGGCCGGGCGGCGACTTCCCCCTGAACCGAAAGTTTTCGGGCGGCCGCGCCGGGATCATGGGCCTCGGCCGGATCGGTCGCAGCATCGCGGACAGGCTCGTGGCCTTCGGCATGGAGATCCACTACCACGCACGCAGCGCGAAGGACGTGCCGGCGGGATGGACATTCCATGCGACGCCCGAGGGCCTCGCCGCCGAGGTCGACTGGCTCGTGGTGGCTCTGGTCGGCGGGGCCGCGACGCAGGACTACATCTCGGCCGAGGTCATCGCCTGCATGCCGCAGGACGCGGTGCTGGTGAATATCTCGCGGGGCTCGACCGTGGACGAGGCGGCTCTTCTCGATGCTCTCGAGGCCGGCCGCATCGGCGCGGCGCTCGACGTGTTCCGCAACGAGCCGGACATCGACCCGCGCTTCCTCACGCTTCCGAACGTCATCCTTCAGCCGCACCAGGGCTCCGGCACCGTCGAGACCCGCCGCGCGATGGGCGAGTTGCAGCGCGCCAATATCGCGGCTTACTTGAGGGGTGAGCCGCTCCTGACGCCCGTGACATAGAGGCCACGGAACGCAGCGCCCCCTCTCATCGTGTGACGTCTCAAGGGAAGTCCTTGCCGCGTCGTCTCGGCGCTTTTCCCTAAGTTAAAGAGCTTTTCGCCGTGGAAGGTGGCGGATCGCGGTATCGGCCACCTGCTGATGCGCAGCACGACGGCCACCCGCGGCACGTCCAGACGGCGAAGCCCGGGCACCGGGCCGGAGCAGGAGGTTGACCCGGCTCTTCCGCTGCGCTCTGGTGGCGCCGCGCGACGGCTGCGGAGCGCCTCAGGAGAACCGACATGACCCACTCCGCGACCCAGACCCTGAGCCCGGACGGCGCAGAGGCGCCGCTCCACGCGCTGCACGAGTTTCTGGGCGAGCGGCTCCTGACCTCGCAGGCCACACGCGCGCAGCATGCCGAAAACGAGGCGTGGTATCCGGCGGCGCTGCCCGATGCGGTGGCGCGTCCCCTCTCCACCTCCGAGGTCTCGCGCATCCTCGCGATCTGCCATGCCTCCGGCACGCCCGTGGTGGCGCAGGGCGCGCGCTCGTCGCTGGAAGGGCACCACCTGGCGATCCGGGGCGGGGTCGCGCTGGACCTGACCGGGATGGACCGGGTCCTGTCCGTCCACGCCGAAGACCTCGACGCGGTGGTGCAGCCCGGCGTCACGCGCGAGGCGCTGAATGCCCATCTGCGCGACACGGGCCTCTTCTTCCCCGTCGATCCCGGCGCCAATGCCACGCTGGGCGGGATGGCCGCGACCCGCGCCTCGGGCACCACGGCCGTCCGCTACGGCACGATGCGCGAGGCTGTTCTGGCGCTCGAGGTGGTGCAGGCCTGCGGCACGGTGATCCGCACCGGCAGCCGCGCCCGGAAATCGGCCACCGGCTACGACCTCACCCATCTTTTCGTGGGGTCGGAAGGCACTCTCGGCATCATCACCGAGCTCACGCTGCGTCTCTTCGGCCAGCCCGATGCGCAATCGGCCGCGATCTGCCGCTTCCCCTCGGTGGCCGAGGCCGTCGCGACCGTCGTCGCCACGATCCAGATGGGCCTGCCGGTGGCGCGGATCGAGCTCGTGGACGGGATGATGGTGCGCGGCTTCAACCTCCATGCCGGAGCGGGCCTGCCGGAGGAACCTCATCTCTTCGTCGAATTCCACGGCACCGAAAGCGGGGTCGCGGAGACCGCGACGCTCTTCGGGGAGATCGCCGCCGAGCATGGTGGACAGGCCTTCCGCTGGTCCCGCCAGCCGGAAGAGCGGCGCGCCCTCTGGTCCATGCGCCACAACGCGCATCACGCGACGCGGATGCTGCGGCCCGGGGCGCGGACCGTCTCGACCGACGTCTGCGTGCCGATCTCGGCCCTGGCCGAAGCCGTCGCCGTGGCGCAGGAGGAGGGACATGCGCGCGGCCTCGTGCAGGCCATCGTGGGCCATGTCGGCGACGGCAACTTCCACTGCGGCATCCTCGTGGACCCCGAGGATGCGGCCGAGATGAAGCGGGTGAAGGAGTTCACCGACCTGCTGTCCGACCTTGCCCTCAGGCTTGGTGGCGTCGTCTCGGGCGAGCACGGCATCGGCATGGGCAAGATCGGCAAGATGGAGGCGCAGCACGGTGCCGCTCTCGGCGCGATGCGGGCCATGAAGCAGGCGCTCGATCCGAAGGGGATCCTCAACCCGGGCAAGCTGCTGCCGTAGCAGCGGCATGCCGGTCCGGCAGGCGGCCATGGGCCAGCCGCCGCGGCGCCTCCGCCGGGTGCTCTGACGAGCGGGCCGCGCATATGCCGCTGCCGTTTTCGAGACCGCGCCGATACGGCGGCGGAAAGGCCATGGCCCTTGCGGAACGGCACCGGAAGGCACGCGGCGGGCGATGGCGAGGGACGCGCCACCGGCGCGCCCCTGCTGCGCTCAGTTCAGCGCCTTGTCCGTGATCTCGTGCGTCCAGGCGCCGACCGGCTCCTGCGAGATGACCGGGTCAGAGCCGCCGCCCATCAGCGTGGCCACGGTGCGCTGGTAGTCGCCCTCGTCCAGCGCGCCGTTCGAGCCTGCCGTGAGCTTGGCGACCTCGCCCATCATCCGCTTCTGGTGGCTCTCGGTCTGCGCGCCCGTGTCATCGTTGTCGAGCACGATCATCGCCGCGTCGTCCGGGTTTTCCTCGGCCCATTTCCAGCCCTTCATCGAGGCGCGCACGAACTTGGCCATGGTCTCGACGAAGGCCGGATCCTTCAGCTTGTCGGCCATGACGTAGAGCCCGTCCTCCAGCGTCGCCACGCCCTGATCCTCGTACTTGAAGGTCACGAGATCCTCGGGCGCTAGCCCTGCGTCGATGACCTGCCAGTATTCGTTGTAGGTCATGGTCGAGATGCAGGCCGCCTGCTTCTGCAGCAGCGGATCGACGTTGAAGCCCTGCTTCAGCACCGTCACGCCCTCGGGCGAGCCATCGGTCGGCAGGCCGAGCTTCGACATCCAGTTGAGGAAGGGATATTCGTTGCCGCCGAACCAGACGCCCAGCGTCTTGCCCTTGAAGTCCTCGGGCGCGGCGACGCCGGATTCCTTCAGGCAGGTCAGCATCATCCCCGAGCTCTTGAACGGCTGGGCGATGTTCACGATGTCGGCCCCCTGCTCGCGCGCGGCGAGCGCCGAGGGCATCCAGTCGACCATGACATCCGCCCCGCCGCCCAGCAGCACCTGCACCGGCGCGATGTCCGGGCCGCCCGGCTTGATCGTGACCTCGAGCCCCTCTTCCTCGTAGAAGCCCTGATCGAGGGCGACGTAGTAGCCCGCGAACTGGGCCTGCGTCACCCACTTGAGCTGAAGTGTCACCTCCTCGGCCGAAGCCGTGCCGGCGGCGAGCGCGAGAAGCGCGGCTCCGGTCAGCAGTCCTTTCATCGTTACCTCCATGTTGTGCCCCTTCGGGGCTATCGTTGACGTCGTTGGGACGGGTGCCAGAAGGTCACCCCGCGCTCGACCAGCGCGACCGCCCCATAGAAGGCCGAGCCTGCAAGGGCCGCAACAGCAATCTCGGCCCAGACCATGTCGAGCCCGAGCCGGCCCACCTCGGTCGAGATCCGGAAGCCCATGCCGCGGATCGGGCTGCCGAAGAATTCGGCGACGATGGCACCGATAAGCGCGAGCGTCGTCGCGATCTTCAGTCCGTTGAAGATGAAGGGCATCGCCGCCGGCAGCCGCAGCTTCAGAAGCGACTGCACGTAGCTCGCGCTGTAGGTCTTCATCAGGTCGCGCTGCATCCGGTCGGTGGCCGCGAGCCCCTCGACCGTGTTCACGAGCACGGGGAAGAAGACCATGACCACCACGACAGCGGCCTTGGACTGCCAGTCGAAGCCGAACCACATGACGAGGATCGGTGCGATCCCCACGATGGGCAGCGCCGCCACGAAGTTGCCCACGGGCAGGAGGCCCCTCTGCAGGAAGGGCGAGCGGTCGATGGCGATGGCGGTCACGACCGCCGCGCCGCAGCCGATGATCCAGCCCGAGAGCGCGCCCTTCACGAAGGTCTGCACGAAATCTCCCCAGAGCACCGGCAGGCTGCGGGCGATCCGTGCGCCGATGGCCGAGGGCGGCGGAAGGATCACCGAGGGCACCTCGAGCCCGCGCACCAGAAGCTCCCAGACCACGAGGATGGTGAGCCCGAAGATCGCCGGCACCAAGAGCCGCCCGAAGCGGCGCGTCGAGAAATCGGTGTGAGAGATCCGCACGTTCAGGACCAGCGTCACCACCCAGACGACAAGGGCGAGGAAGACCAGCGTCATCGCGCCATCCCCATCCGCCGCAGCACCTGTGCCTGAATCGCGCCCACGATCCCCACCAGCGCCGCAGCCACCACGGCAGCCGCAAAGAGCGCCGACCAGATCTGGATCGTCTGCCCGTAATAGCTCCCCGACAGCAGCCGTGCGCCGAGGCCCGCAACCGCGCCGGTGGGAAGCTCGCCCACGATGGCGCCGACGAGGCTCGCCGCGATCCCGACCTTCAGCGAAGCGAAGAGATAGGGCAGCGAGGCCGGCAGCCGCAGCTTCCAGAAGGCCTGCGACCGGCTCGCGTTGTAGGTGGAGAGCAGGTCGAGCTGCATCGCGTCGGGACTGCGCAGCCCCTTCACCATGCCGACGACCACCGGGAAGAAGCTGAGATAGGCCGAGATAACCGCCTTCGGCAGAAGCCCCGAGACGCCGATGGAGTTCATCACCACGATGATCATCGGCGCGATCGCAAGGATCGGGATGGTCTGGCTCGCGATGGCCCAGGGCATGACGCTCTGATCCATGGCACGGTTGTGGATGATGCCGACCGCGAGCAGGATGCCGAGCCCGGTGCCGATGCCGAAGCCCAGAAGCGTGGCCGACAGCGTGATCCAGCCGTGATAGACGAGGCTGCGCTTCGAGGTGATCTTCTGGCCGGCCACGCCGTCCCAGAGGCCCTTCGCCACCTGATGCGGCGCGGGCAGGACGGGGCGTTCCTGGCTCATCGTCCGGGGCAGGATCTCCGAAAGACCGATCTCCTCGCCGGCGCGCGCCGCCTGGTCGCGCACCCATTGCGCGTTCATCGCGACCGAGGCGGCGTACCAGAGCGCCACGATCACGGCGACGACCGTCAGGACGGGAACGAGTGACCTCATGCGCCGGCTCCGGATGCGGGATGTCTCACCGGGCGAATGGCACCGACCGCGCGCTCGTGGCCGACGGATTGTGCAGGACACTGACGGCCCGGAGGGATGGCACGAACCGAAAACCCAATCCGGACAATGCCCTCAGCGGCGGAATTCACGATTTGCACGAAGTCTCTTCCCGCCCACCGCCGCTC
This sequence comes from Rhodobacter sp. NSM, assembly GCF_052244495.1. NCBI lineage: Bacteria > Pseudomonadati > Pseudomonadota > Alphaproteobacteria > Rhodobacterales > Rhodobacter > Rhodobacter sp. NSM. Next base: position 543,213 of record NZ_JBQPXH010000001.1, on the reverse strand, counting down.
AGTCGTCATAGGAATGCCCCGCCCGAAGCCCCTCGCGGACGCGATGGGCGATCTCGATGAACTCGCGGCTGTCGCGGATGTCGAGCGGCCGCTCGCGCGGCAGCGGGCTTTCGATCACGTCGGTGATCCGTCCCGGGCGCGGGCTCATCACCACGATCCGCGTCGAAAGATAAACCGCCTCAGGGATCGAATGGGTCACGAAGCCGATGGTCTTGCCGGTGCGCGCCCAGAGCTTCAGCAGCGCCTCGTTCAGCCGGTCGCGCACGATCTCGTCCAGCGCGCCGAAGGGCTCGTCCATCAGCAGGATATCGGCATCGAAGGCCAGCGCCCGCGCGATCGAGGCGCGCTGCTGCATGCCCCCCGAGAGCTGCCAGGGGTATTTCTTCCCGAAGCCCTCCAGCTCGACCAGCTGCAGCACGTCCTTCACGCGCCGCTCCTGCTCGTCGCGGGCAAATCCCATGATCTCCAGCGGCAGGCGGATGTTGCCCGCGATGGTGCGCCAGGGATAAAGCCCGGCCGCCTGAAAGACATATCCATAGGCGCGGCGGCGGCGCGCCTCCTCGGGCGTCATGCCGTTCACGCGCAACTCGCCCTCGGTGGGATGCTCGAGCGCCGCCACCGCGCGCAGGAAGGTAGTCTTGCCGCAGCCCGAGGGGCCGATGAAGGAGACGAAGTCTCCCTTCATCACCTTCAGGTCCACGTCCTTCAACGCATGAACCGGCCCGTCCGCGGTGGCGAAGGTCAGGCCCACGCCCCGCGCCTCGATCACCGGCCGGCCACTCGCAAGGGCGTCTCCCATCAGACCCCCGTGGCCGGGATGCCGGAGCGCTCGACCGCGCGCGGCGCCGTCAGCTCCTTCCAGGCCGAGAGCGCGCGGTTGACCGCCGGGCGCGGCTCTCGCGCGACGAACTGCCCGTGGCCTTCCTCGGTGCGGATCTCGCCGTCGGCCACGGCGACCTTGCCGCGGGTCAGCGTGAAGCGCGGCAGGCCCTTCACCTCCTTGCCCTCGAAGACGTTGTAGTCGATCGCCGACTGCTGCGAGCCTGCCGAGATCACCTTGGTCTTCTCCGGGTCCCAGACCACGAGATCGGCATCCGCCCCCACCAGCACCGCGCCCTTCTTCGGGTAGCAGTTCAGGATCTTCGCGATATTGGTCGAGGTTACGGCCACGAACTCGTTCGGCGTCAGACGTCCGGTGTTCACGCCATGCGTCCAGAGCATCGGCATCCGGTCCTCGAGCCCTCCCGTCCCATTGGGGATCTTGGTAAAGTCGTTCAATCCGAAGCGCTTCTGATCCGTCGTGAAAGCGCAGTGATCGGTCGCCACGACCGAGAGCGACCCCGACTGCAGCCCGGCCCAAAGCGAGTCCTGATGCTGCTTGTTGCGGAAGGGCGGGCTCATCACCCGGCGGGCGGCATGGTCCCAGTCGGGGTTGAAATACTCGCTCTCGTCCAGCGTCAGGTGCTGGATCAGCGGCTCGCCCCAGACCCGCTTGCCCTGCATCCGCGCCCGCCGGATCGCCTCGTGCGCCTCCTCGCAGGAGGTGTGCACGACATAGAGCGGCACGCCCGCCATGTCCGCGATCATGATGGCGCGGTTCGTGGCCTCGCCCTCGACCTGCGGGGGGCGCGAGTAGGCATGGGCCTCGGGCCCGCGATTGCCCTCGGCCAGCAGCCGCGCGGAAAGCTCGGCCACCACGTCGCCGTTCTCGGCATGGACCATGGCGAGCGCCCCCAGATCGGCGCAGCGACGGAAGCTTGCATAGAGCTCGTCGTCGTTCACCATCAGGGCGCCCTTGTAGGCCATGAAATGCTTGAACGAGGTGATCCCCTGATCAACCACCGCCTGCATCTCGTCGAAGACCTGCTCGCCCCACCAGGTGATCGCCATGTGGTAGGAATAGTCGCAGTTGGCGCGCCCCGACTTGTTGTGCCACATGGCGAGCGCATCCATCAGCCCCTGCCCGGGGGCAGGCAGCGCGAAATCGACCACCATCGTCGTGCCGCCCGCGAGCGCGGCCCGGGTTCCACTCTCGAAATCGTCCGAGGAATAAGTGCCCATGAAGGGCATCTCGAGATGGGTATGCGGGTCGATCCCTCCCGGCATCACGTAGCAGCCGGTCGCGTCCAGCACCTCGTCGCCTGCGAGATCCGGCCCGATTTCGGTAATCACACCGCCCTCGATCCGCACATCGGCCCTGTAGGTAAGATCGGCCGTGACGATCGTTCCGTTCCTGATGACTGTGCTCATGATCCTCTCCTTCGACCGCCGTGCTGTCGGAGCGGCAGCGCTGTCCTCGCCGCCCGCCCCTTCATTCTCGCCCGAATATCCTCGGGGGGGGCCGGGGGGCAGACAGCCCCCCGGGCTCTCGTCAGGCCACCACGCCCGCGCTTTCGAGCACCGCGTGGAACAGCACCTCGGCCCCGGCGGTCGCCCATTCCGGCGAGATCTCCTCGGCCTCGTTGTGCGAGAGCCCGCCCACGCAGGGGCACATGACCATCGTGGCGGGCGCGACCTTCGCGGCCCAGCAGGCGTCGTGGCCCGCGCCCGAGATGAGGTCCATGTGGCTCAGCCCCAGCTTCTCGGCCGCAGCGCGCACGTTCGCCACCAGTTCAGGCGCGAAGGTCACGGGATCGAAATGGCCCACCGGTTCGACCGCGCAGCCGACGCCCAGTTCCTCGCAGATCGCGGCCGCGCGGCTCTCGATGGCCGCGCGCATCCCGTCGAGCTTGGACTGGTCGGGCGAGCGGATGTCCACCGTGAACACGACCCTGCCCGGCAGCACGTTGCGCGAGTTGGGCGCGAAGGTCACCTGCCCCACGCCGCCAACGGCACCCGGCTGGGCCGCCATCGCCACCTCCTGCACCATCTCGAAGATCCGTGCCATGGCGAGGCCCGCATTGGTGCGCATTCCCATGGGAGTGGAGCCGGTATGCGCCTCCTTCCCTGTCAGGGTGAATTCGAGCCACCACAGACCCTGGCAATGCGTGACCACCCCTATGGTCTTTCCTTCGGCCTCGAGGATCGGCCCCTGTTCGATGTGAAGCTCGTAATAGGCGTGCATCTTCCGTGCGCCGACCTCCTCCTCGCCCTTCCAGCCGATGCGGGAGAGTTCGTCGCCGTAACTCTTGCCCTCCAGATCCTTCCGGCCATAGGCGTAGTCGAGCGAGTGGATCCCGGCGAAAACCCCCGAGGCGAGCATGGCGGGGGCGAAGCGTGCGCCCTCTTCGTTGGCCCAGTTGGTCACGACGATCGGATGCTTGGTGCGGATGCCGAGATCGTTCAGGCTGCGCACCACCTCCAGCGCGCCGAGCACCCCCAGCACGCCGTCATACTTGCCGCCGGTAGGCTGTGTGTCGAGATGGCTTCCCACATAGACCGGCAGCGCTTCGGGATCCTCGCCTGCACGGGTGGCGAACATGGTGCCCATCGCATCGACGCCCATGCTGCAGCCCGCCTCCTCGCACCAGCGGGCGAAAAGCGCGCGTCCTTCGGCATCGGCATCGGTCAGGGTCTGGCGGTTGTTGCCCCCGGCCACGCCGGGGCCGATCCTGGCCATGTCCATGAGGCTGTCCCACAGGCGTTCGCCGTTGATGCGCAGGTTCTCACCTGCCGCCGCCGTCTCGGCCATGCTCTTCTCCCTGTCCGGGGTTGCAGGGCGCAAAAGCGCCGCGCGCCCCGACTCTTCTGTTGCGCATCGTTCGACCATCCGGTCAGACGGGAGCGCAACATAACCTGACCAAGCGGTCAATAAATATCTCCGAGCGCTGCCCGACCTGCCCCACGGAGGGGCGGCCGATTGCAGACCGGGCGCGCCGTCCCGCAGCGACCGGCACCGTCTCACAGAGACAAATTCAGGCAGGCTCAGGATGCTGGGCAGACCGGTTGGGCCGGAGCTGCCTTCCGGAGATGCTCTCGGCGGGCCGCATCCAGGTATCCCGGCCGCGAGGGCGCGCGGCGCGAGCGAGGTGGCGCATGTTCGGAACCGCTCATGCGACCAAAAGGCTCAAGCTGCCAGGATGCCCGGTTCGAGGGCGTCCCTGCCCATATCGACGTCAGGATGCGAACCTTCGACTGTCCCGCGACCTCGCAGAGTCATGACGGCGGCCCCAAGGCCCCTCCGTCGCCCACGCGGCGCATCCGGACGCCGCGAATCTTTGACCATACGGTCAGGAAGCGGCTACCGTTCCGTCGCATGAAGGAGCGACGCATGGATCCCGACCCACACGGACCGCAAGGATGAGCCGGCCACGGCAAACCCGCATCCAGCAGCGGAACTCGGAAGCCATCCTCGAGGCGGCGCTCGAGGTCTTTGCGGCTCAGGGCTTCCGCGGCGCGACGCTCGACCAGATCGCCGAGGTCGCGGGCCTGTCGAAGCCGAACCTGCTCTACTACTTCCCGTCCAAAGAGGCGATCCATCTCGCCCTCCTCTCGCAGTTGCTCGAGACGTGGCTCGACCCGCTGAAGGCCATGAACCCCGAAGGCGACCCGGTGCAGGAGATCCTCGCCTATGTCCGCCGCAAGCTCGAGTTGTCGCGCGACTTCCCGCGCGAGAGCCGGCTGTTCGCCAACGAGATCCTTCAGGGCGCGCCGCGCCTGCGCCCGGTGATCGAGACCGACCTGAAGGATCTGGTCGAGGAGAAGGCCGCCGTCCTCGACCGCTGGATGACCGAGGGCCGGATCGCCCGGCTTCATCCCGTGCATCTGATCTTCTCGATCTGGGCGCTGACACAGCATTACGCCGATTTCGACATGCAGGTGCGGGCGGTCCTCGGCAAAGCCGAGCCCGACCCCTTTCCGGAGGCCGGGCTCTACCTCGAGACGGTGTTCCGCCGCCTTCTGGCGGTCTGACCTGCACCAGCCGGGAGCGCGGTCCGGCGCCGCAGACCTCAGGCGGTGGGGCCGCCGTCTCCGGTGGGGTTGATGTCGCTCACGAAGTTCAGCAGGTCGACCATGGTGAAGGTGTCCGGCTCGGCCCGCGGCAGCTCGGGTTTCCAGTTGCTGCGCAGCCAGAGGAACGAGCGCTGGTCGCCATGCACGAGGCCAAGGAAGGTCTCGGCGACGATGATCGACCCCACTGGGCCGAGCGCGCGCCCGTCGCGCAGGAGCTGCGCCTCTTTCAGGATGTAGTACCAGAGCGGCGTTTCCTCATGCAGCCCGTGCGCCGCCGCGGCCGCGCCGTCCGGACCCGAATCCGCGATGTCCTGCGGATCGAGCGGCGCCACGCCCATCGCCGCCGCCACCGACTGCCCCGAAGGCAGGCCCAGCAACACCCCGCGCCGCAGGTTCAGGAAGGCGAGGATGCCCGCCTTCTCCGAGCCCGCGCCCGGCAACTGGTGTAGCGCCGGCACCAGCAGCGGGTCGATCCGCCGCGAATGGTTGACGGTCACGCCATCCGGATTGCCGCCGAAGTCATAGAAGCGGCGCCAGTCGATCACCCAGTTCGAGGGCAGCGTGGCCTGCGCCCCGACGGGCGGGAACGAGCCTGCCGGCGCCTGCGCCGCGAGATCGCCGATGATGGAGCCCGACTTGGCGGTGAAGGCGAAGAGCAGGCCCAGCGACCCCGGCGCCAACGCGACCGGGCCGGAGTTGAACACCCGGTTGTGGTCGTAGGTCTCGCGCACCATCGAATGCCCGAGCCTGTAGCCCGCCGCCGAGAATTCCACCGGCATGTAGGGCCGCGAGCGGAAGCGGTAGAAGCGCCGCCCCTCGTCCTTGATACGCCGGATGAGCCCGGGCTCGGTGAGGCGCTCCACGAAGTCGAAGAGCACGATCCACTGGTAGTGCCATGTGGTGACGCGACGCGCCTCGTCGAAGAGCTCGCCCGAGCTGAGGCCGGGGCTGCGCTCGGCCACCCAGTCCACCACCTTGTTGTGGAACTTGATCATGGCGAGATGGGTCTGCGCCACCAGCAGGTTCTCGTCGTTGCGCTCGTCGCCGATGATGGCGCGGCCGGCGCTGCTGCGCGGCAGGTCGTTCGGCAGGTCCGGGATCGTGCCGCCCGCGGCGTCCGGCGATGTCGTGGCCTTGCCGACCAGCAGCTTCGGCGTCATCGCGCCGGTGGCCGGATCGCGCTGGTAGAGATAGGGCGCGAGCGCCGGTCCCGGCCCGTAGAGCGCGTCGAGATCGAGCGCGGGCGTGCGGAAGTTGACGGTGGCGAGCGGATCCTCCTTCTGGACCTCCTGCGGGGTCAGGTCGAGGGTGATGTCATGGTCGATGAACTGGCCGAGATAGGTGAAGCCCGCCGGCACGTCGGGATTGTCGCCCGCAGCCGAGGCGGGCTCGACGTCCTTCATGGCGCGGGCGAGATCGAGAAGCGCCTCGTCGACCACGAAAAGCGGCGGCAGCATCGGGAACATCCGCCCGAACTTGCCGGGATCGCCGTGACCGGAAAGGGCATTCAGGGAAGCGGGCGAAGGCTCTCGCGGCGAGTGGCCGTGGTGGCATTCGAGGCCGTGGGGACGCGTAGGCTCGTGAGCGAAGGAACGACGGAAGTCCTGCCGAGCAGTCATGCGATGTCTCCATCTCTTCGGAATGTCTGGGATCGAAATATCTGCGTAGAAAAGATGCGCGCCGAGGGAATCAAATAGGCCCGGCGCATCACCAAGATACAGCAACCCCAGGCCGAAATCAAAAATTTGGCCGCACGCCAAGGTAGAAGCGCAAGGCGCTACCTGCTTCGCAGGTGCAGCGTGATGGCGAGCCTGACCGGCAAGTGATACCGGTATCGGCGAAAAACCGGGCGCCATGCGGGCGGTTGCCGGTGCGCCGGAAGAACGCGATCCCGGCTTTTCTCTGCGGCTGCAGCACGGGCTTCAAGCGGAATGCCGCCTGCCCGGTGCCCGCGCGCGGACCGTCCGGGTGGGCGGCACCGGGCAGTGGACCGTCGGGTTCAGGCCTCTGGCGCCAATCGCCGCGCACGCGCGGGCGGTCCGGTCATGCCTTCCTGAGCAGGATAAACGACCAGTGGCCGCGCGTGCGCAGGCCGTCCCTGCCTCGCTTCCGGTTGCGGCGCCTGCGCAGAGGCGCCGCAGGATCGCTCATTCGGCGGCTTCGCGCACCGAGGGGTTGTTCGGATGGCTGAGCCAGTTGGCGTAGTCGCCGATGGTGCGGCCCGTCCGGGGATCTGTCGCCCCTTTCGGCAGCTCGCGCATCGTGATGCAATCCTCGACGGGGCAAACGTCCACGCAGAGATTGCAGGCCACGCATTCCTCGTCCTTCACCGAGAAGATGCGGTCGGGCGACATGGCGATGGCCTGGTGGCTGGTGTCCTCGCAGGCGGCATAGCAGCGGCCGCACTTGATGCAGAGCTCCTGATCGATCTGGGCCTTGGTGACGTAGTTCAGGTTCAGATACTGCCAGTCGGTCACGTTCGGCACCGCACGGCCGACGATGTCCGCCGTCGAGGCAAAGCCCTTTGCGTCCATGTAATCCGAGAGCCCCGAGATCATCTCCTGCACGATGCGGAAGCCATAGGTCATCACGGCGGTGCAGACCTGCACGTTGCCTGCGCCGAGCAGCATGAATTCGACCGCGTCGCGCCAGGTGGTGACGCCGCCGATGCCCGAAATCGGCAGACCATGCGTTTCGGGGTTGCGCGCGATCTCGGCCACCATGTTCAGCGCGATGGGCTTCACCGCGGGGCCGCAATAGCCGCCGTGGGTGCCCTTGCCGTCGATCATCGGCTCGGGACAGAAGGCGTCGATATCGACGCTGGTGATCGAGTTGATCGTGTTGATCAGGCTGACGGCATCGGCGCCGCCGCGCTTCGCGGCCTCGGCGGGCTTGCGGATGTCGGTGACGTTGGGGGTGAGCTTCACGATGCAGGGCATGCGCGAATTCTGCTTCACCCAGCGCGTGACCATCTCGATGTATTCCGGCACCTGCCCCACGGCCGAGCCCATGCCGCGCTCGGCCATGCCGTGCGGACAGCCGAAGTTCAGCTCGACCCCGTCGGCCCCGGTATCCTCGACATGGGCGAGGATGTCCTTCCACGACTGCTCGTCGCAGGGCACCATCAGCGAGACGACCAGCGCGCGGTCGGGATAGTCGCGCTTGACCGCCTTGATCTCGCGCAGGTTCACCTCGAGCGGCCGGTCGGTGATGAGCTCGATGTTGTTCAGCCCCAGAAGCCGCCGGTCCGCGCCATAGACCGCGCCGTAGCGCGGGCCGTTCACGTTCACGACCGGCGGGCCTTCGGAGCCCAGCGTCTTCCAGACGACGCCGCCCCAGCCCGCCTCGAAGGCGCGGCGGACGTTGTATTCCTTGTCGGTGGGCGGCGCGGAGGCCAGCCAGAACGGATTGGGGGACCTGATGCCGAGGAAGTCGGACTGAAGATTGGCCATGGAGTGCTCCTCACAAATGGGGAACGGGCCGCGATGCGGCCTGACGGGGTGCCATGGAACGGGCAGCGACGGTCAGCCGCCCGTGACGAGATTCCAGAGATAGCCGAGGATGTTGCCGCCGATCTCGCCCGATTTCGGCGTGGCCCAGGCCCAGGCGATGCAGCCCAGGATGTTGACCGGCGCGAACTTCCAGAACGAGAGCCGCGAGACCCCGGCCAGAACGAAGACCACCGCGCGCAGCGGACCGAAGAAATGGCCGATGATGACCGCAAGCGATCCCCAGCGCGAGAAGGCGTCCGTCCCGCGACGGACGAGCGCCTGGTGGTCGCGCATCGGCGGCATCTCGAGCGCCCGTGGACCGAACCGCCAGCCGAGCCAGAAGGAGAAGAAGGAGCCCAGCATCGCGCCGATCGAGGCGCCGATCCAGATCGGAGTGAAGTCCAGCCCGCCGGTCGCGACCAGCGCCCCCACTCCGAACAGGATCGCGGTCGAGGGAATGAGGATCGACAGGAAGGCCGTCGTCTCTGCCGCGGCAAATCCCATGGCGATCCAGAGCGCCCAGGCACTGTTGTCGCGGATGAAATCCACGATCGTCTCGACGATGCCTTCCATGCGCCTCTCCGGTGCTGACCGGGCGATTGCCTAGCCCGAAGCCGATGGCCTTGCAAGGCAGGGTCATGGGCGGCACAGCTCGGCATGGATGTCGATGGCGGCATCCCGCCCCTGGGCAACCGCTGTCACCGTCAGGTCCTCGCCGCCCGTGGCGCAGTCGCCGCCCGCCCAGACGCCGGCAAGGCTCGTCCGTCCCGAGGCATCCACCGCGATCTTGCCGCCGCTGAGGACGAGGCCCTCGGGCACGTCGCCGAGCGTCTGGCCGATGGCCTTGAAGAGCTGGTCGGCCTTGAGCCGGAAAGTCTCGGGCAGGAGCTTCAGCCCCTCGGGACCGTCCTCGGTATAGGCGAACTCGACCTCGCGCACCGCGCCGTTGCCATGCACCTTCACCGGCGCGGCGTTGCAGATCAGGCGCACGCCATGCGACGTGGCATGCTCCTGCTCGTGGCGCGAAGCGCTCATCCTCTCCTGCCCGCGGCGATAGACGATGGTCACGTTCTCGGCCCCGAGCAGCTTCGCCTGCACGCCCGCGTCGATGGCCGTCATGCCGCCGCCAACCACCACGACATTACGGCCGATGGGCAGCGCGGCGAGATCCTCGGCCTGACGCAGCGCCGCGATGAAATCGACCGCCGGATAAACATGGCCGCGATCCTCGCCCTCGGTCCGGAGCGCGTTCACCCCCGACAGCCCCATCCCGAGGAACACTGCGTCATGCTCCTCTCGCAGTCCCCCGAGCGTCACATCCCTCCCGAGCGCCATGCCCGTCTTCAGCGTGATCCCGCCGATCATCATCAGCCAGTCCACCTCGGCCTGGGCGAAGTTGCCGGGTGTCTTGTAGCTGGCGATGCCGTATTCGTTCAGCCCGCCGGGCTTCGGACGCGCGTCGAAGATCGTGACCTCGTGCCCGAGCATCGCCAGGCGGTGCGCGGCGGCGAGACCCGCAGGGCCTGCCCCCACCACCGCCACGCGCTTGCCCGTCGCAGCCGCCCGGGCAAAGGGGTGGAGGTTCTTCGCCATCAGCGTGTCGGTCGCGTGGCGCTGCAGCCGCGCGATCTCGACCGGCTTGCCCTCGGCCACCTCGCGGACGCAGACCTCCTCGCAGAGCTGCTCGGTCGGGCAGACGCGGGCACACATTCCGCCGAGGATGTTCTGGGTGAAGATCGTCCGCGCCGCGGCCTCGGGCGTGCCGGTTGCGATCTGGCGGATGAAAAGCGGGATGTCGATCGCCGTCGGGCATGCCGTGACGCAGGGCGCGTCGTGGCAGAAGTAGCAGCGGTCCGCGGCGACCTTCGCCTCGTGGCGATCCAGCGGCGGCTCTACATCGGCGAAGTTCCGGCAGTAGGCATCCGCTGGCAGACGCCCCGGCACCACGCCGGGCGTAAGCTGGCTGTTGGACAACGTCGGGCCCTCCCTGGGCTGTTGATTGTGGAAACAGGCTGGCACGACCCCGATTTTTTACCAAACGATAAATAATCACCCGGCCGGTGGAGGCACGCTCTCGCGCAGGAACATCGGCTCTTTGCCCGAAAAAGCGGCAGGGCCTTGCCTTCTCGCGACGAACTGGCGCTTTTCTCCCCCGCGCCCTTTGCGTATAAGCCAGCAAACCGCGCGCCGGGCCGGGCCGAGCGGCCCGTCTCCTTCCGGCAGAAAAGCCAACCCGAGGACGTCATGAGCAAGAACAACACAGAGGCCGATGTCGCCTTCATCCAGGCCCTGGCCGAGCTTCTGAACAGCAACGAACTGACGGAACTTTCGGTCAAGCGGGAATACGGCGAGGACGACAGCCTCGAGGTCCGCGTGGTCAAGCAGGCGAACATCGTCACGACGCAGGTCGCGGCGCCGATGATGGCACCGGCGCCGGTGGTGTCCGCAGGCGCGGCCCCTGCCGCCGCGGCGTCCCCTGCCGCGGTCGAGGATCCGGCGCAGCATCCGGGCGCGGTCACCTCGCCCATGGTCGGCACCGCCTACATCGCGCCCGAGCCGGGCGCCTCGCCCTTCGTCACCGTGGGTTCGGCGGTCTCGGAAGGCCAGACCCTCCTGATCATCGAGGCGATGAAGACGATGAACCACATCCCGGCCCCCCGCTCGGGCACGGTGAAGCGGGTTCTCGTCTCGGACGGCACGGCGGTCGAATACGGCGCGCCCCTCATGATCATCGAGTGAGGCCCCGATGTTCGAGAAGATCCTGATCGCCAACCGCGGCGAGATCGCCCTGCGCGTGATCCGGGCCTGCCAGGAGATGGGGATCAGGTCGGTCGCCGTCCATTCGACGGCGGACGCGGATGCCATGCACGTGCGCATGGCCGACGAGAGCGTCTGCATCGGCCCCGCCTCCTCGGCCGAGAGCTACCTCAGCAAGGCCTCGATCATCTCGGCCTGCGAGATCACCGGCGCCGAGGCCGTGCACCCCGGCTACGGCTTCCTCTCCGAGAACGCGGCCTTCGCCCAAGCACTGCAGGACCACGGGATCGAGTTCATCGGCCCGACTGCGGATCACATCCGCATCATGGGCGACAAGATCACCGCGAAGGACACGATGAAGGCGCTCGGCGTGCCCTGCGTGCCGGGATCGGACGGCGGCGTGCCGGACTACGAGGCCGCCATCGCCACCGCGAAGGAGATCGGCTTCCCGGTCATCATCAAGGCCACGGCGGGCGGCGGCGGGCGCGGCATGAAGGTCGCCCGCAACGAGGAAGAACTCGAGATCGCCTTCCGCACCGCGCGCGCCGAGGCGAAGTCCGCCTTCGGCAATGACGAAGTCTACATGGAGAAGTATCTCCAGAAGCCGCGGCATATCGAGATCCAGGTCTTCGGCGACGGCAAGGGCCGCGCGGTCCACCTGGGCGAGCGCGACTGCTCGCTGCAGCGCCGGCACCAGAAGGTGTTCGAGGAAGCCCCCGGCCCGGTCATCACGCCCGAAATGCGCGCGAAGATCGGCAAGATCTGCGCCGAGGCCGTGGCCCGGATCAACTATATCGGCGCCGGCACGATCGAGTTCCTCTACGAGGAGGGCGAGTTCTACTTCATCGAGATGAACACCCGCCTGCAGGTGGAACACCCTGTCACCGAAGCGATCTTCGGCGTGGACCTCGTGCGCGAGCAGATCCGCGTGGCGGCGGGCCTGCCGATGTCCTTCAGCCAGGAGGCGCTGGAGATCAACGGCCACGCCATCGAGGTCCGGATCAACGCCGAGAAGCTGCCGAACTTCTCCCCCTGCCCCGGCAAGGTGCGGGTCTTCCATGCGCCCGGCGGTCTGGGCGTGCGGATGGACTCGGCGCTCTACGGCGGCTATTCGATCCCGCCCTACTACGACAGCCTCATCGGCAAGCTGATCGTGCATGGCCGCGACCGGCCCGAGGCGCTCGCGCGCCTGCACCGCGCGCTGGGCGAGCTGATCGTGGACGGGATCGACACGACCGTGCCGCTCTTCCACGCGCTTCTGGCCGAGCCCGACATCCAGAATGGCGACTACAATATCCACTGGCTGGAAAAATGGCTCGCCGCCCAGTTCGGCTGACCTTCCGCTCGGGCGGCGCATGAAGCCGCCCGAACTTTCCCCCCGCCTGCTGCTGCGCGCCTATGCCTTGGGAATCTTCCCGATGGCCGAGTCGCGCGACGATCCCGCCATTCACTGGATCGATCCGAAATGGCGCGGCATTATCCCCCTCGACGGCTTCCGGATCTCGCGCAGCCTCGGGCGACGCATCCGGCGGATGGACTGGCGAATCTCGGTGGACGAGGATTTTGCGGGCACCGTCGAGGGCTGTGCCGACCGGGACGAGACCTGGATCAATTCCACGATCTTCCGTCTCTACATCGCCCTCCATGCCCTGGGCCACGCCCATTCGCTCGAAGTGCGCGAGGGCGACACACTGGTGGGCGGCGTCTACGGCGTGACGCTCGGCCGGGCCTTCTTCGGCGAGAGCATGTTCTCGCGCCGGACCGATGCCTCGAAGGTCGCGCTGGCCTTCCTGATCGACCGGTTGCGCGCCGGAGGCTTCACGCTCTTCGACACCCAGTTCCTCACCCCCCACCTCGCCTCGATGGGTGCGGTCGAGATCTCGCGCGCCGACTATCAGGACAGGCTGGCCGAAGCTCTGACGGGGACGGCGGAATTCGAGCCGCCGGGCTACTGGCCCGACCCGGCGTCCGTGGTGCAGCGCAGCAGCCAGACGTCGTAGCGCGGGTGGTCGAGCGCCGAGAGTGCCGGGCTCGAGGCGATCATCCAGCCGTCGAAGACCGGCTCGGCCGCGCGCGAATCCCGGATCGTGAGATGGGCATAGGCGTCCGAGGCCGGGTCGCCCGCGGGGAAACGGCATTCGTCGAGTTCGATGGTCAGGTGGCCGCTGACCGCGGACTGGCCGCGCTGCAGTTCCACATCCGCGGTCTCGCCCGACATCTTGTCGAGCCAGCGCAGGAGCGCGCCGCCGCCTTCGGCCGTGCGCAGATCCTGCGCCATCGCCGGCGCGGCCATCAGGAGCAGCGCCGCGAGGATCTTCATCCCTCGTCGCCCTTTATCGTGTCCTCGGCGCCCGAGCCCACGAACTTCATCAGAAGCGAGATCAGGCTGACCGACCCCTGGGTGTCCTCGATCTCCTCGCCAGGTTGGAGGTTCTCGAGCGCGCCGCCGGGGACGAGTTCGACGAAGTTGCCCCCCAGAAGTCCTTCGGACGAGATCAGGATGGCAGAATCCGTCGGCAGACCGATCCCTTGCCGGACCGAGATCGTGGCATCGGCGAAGAAGGTCTGCGGGTTCAGCGAAAGCGCCGTCACCGTGCCGACCTTGACGCCCGCGAGACGCACATCGGTTCCGACCGAGATGCCCTCGGCCGACCGGAAACTCGCCGTCAGCGGATAGGAGCCGCCGTCGCGGGTGATCCCTGCGCTCTCGCCGGCATAGACGAGGAAGCCGATCGCCGCCGCGAGGACCGCAGCTCCGGCAAGGATTTCTGAACGGTTCTCGGCCATTATTCGGGCTGCCATGCCTCGTAGTCACGCCGGGCCACCGGCTCGGTGCGACGGATCGAACCGGGCGGCGCATAGGCGCGGTCGGTCCCGGTCAGATTCTCGACATGCGCCTTCTCCCACGGCTTGTGCAGCAGAGGCCTTGATGTCGGCGGATCCTCCCAGGTGTTGTGCAGCCAGCCGTGCCAGTCCGGGCTGATGCGGCTGGCCTCGATCTCTCCGTTGTAGATCACCCAGCGGCGCTTCCCGTCCTTGGAGGTGTAGAAGAGGTTGCCCTGCTCGTCCTCGCCGACCTTCACGCCATACCGCCAGGTGAAAAGCTGGGTGCCGAGCGTCTGGCCGGTCCACCAGGTGATCGCGCGCTTGAGAATGGACATCCACGAGCCTCCGAAAGCTGTTGCACCGATATGGCAAATGCCGCCGCCGAGGTCCAGCGGGATCGGCAGAAAAGAAGAAGGCGGGCCTGAACCCGCCTTCGAATCCGCAGGCGCGGAGGCGCCGTCAGCTCGCGGTCGCGTCTTTCTTTTTCGTGACCTCGGTGTAGATCAGGAGCGGCTTCGCCCCGGAGTTCACCGCTTCCTCGTTCACGACCACCTCTTCCACGCCCTCGAGGCCCGGAAGCTCGAACATCGTGTCGAGGAGGATATCCTCCATGATCGAGCGGAGGCCGCGCGCACCGGTCTTGCGCTTGATCGCGCGCTTGGCGATCGCGACCAGTGCATCGGCCGTGAAGGTGAGCTTCGTGCCCTCGATCTCGAACAGCCGCTGATACTGTTTGACCAGCGCGTTCTTCGGCTCGGTCAGGATGGTGACCAGCGCCGACTCGTCGAGGTCGGTCAGCGTCGCGATCACCGGCAGACGGCCGACGAATTCCGGGATCAGGCCGAACTTCAGCAGATCCTCGGGCTCGAGTTCGGTGAACAGTTCGCCCACGCCACGCGAGTCCGGATCCTTGACCTCGGCGCCAAAGCCGATACCCGACCCCTTGCCGCGCTGCGCGATGATCTTTTCAAGACCCGCGAAGGCGCCACCGCAGATGAAGAGGATGTTGGTCGTGTCTACCTGCAGGAATTCCTGCTGCGGATGCTTGCGCCCGCCTTGCGGGGGAACGCTCGCCACCGTGCCTTCCATGATCTTCAGCAGCGCCTGCTGCACCCCCTCGCCCGAGACGTCGCGGGTGATCGAGGGGTTGTCGGACTTGCGGGTGATCTTGTCGACCTCGTCGATGTAGACGATGCCGCGCTGCGCCCGCTCGACGTTGTATTCCGAGGCCTGCAGAAGCTTCAGGATGATGTTCTCGACATCCTCGCCGACATAGCCGGCTTCCGTCAGCGTCGTCGCATCCGCCATGGTGAAGGGCACGTCGAGGATGCGGGCCAGCGTCTGCGCGAGCAGCGTCTTGCCGCAACCGGTCGGGCCGATCAGCAGGATGTTCGACTTCGACAGCTCGATGTCGTTCTTCGAGCTGTGGTTGAGCCGCTTGTAGTGGTTGTGCACCGCGACCGAGAGCACCCGCTTGGCGTGCATCTGCCCGATCACGTAATCGTCGAGCACCTTGCAGATCTCGCGCGGGGTGGGGACTCCATCCGCCGACTTGAGGCCGGTGGATTTCGTCTCCTCGCGGATGATGTCCATGCAGAGCTCGACGCACTCATCGCAGATGAACACGGTCGGCCCTGCGATCAGCTTGCGCACCTCATGCTGGCTCTTGCCGCAGAAAGAGCAGTAGAGGGTGTTCTTGCTGTCGCTGCCAGAATTGTTCGCCATCGTCGTCCTCTGCCGTCGCCTTGGGGCCCACCCTGCCGGCCTGAAGCGAAAGTCTAGGACAAGCCCCCGACCTTCACAACGCCAAATCGCCCCCCGCCGTCCGCGGCGCCGGGGGGCCGTTCGTCACTTCGCCGTGTCGTCCGCCCTGCTGCGGCTTTCGAGGATCTCGTCGATGAGACCCCAGGCCTTGGCATCCTCGGCCGACATGAAGTTGTCGCGCTCGAGCGCAGCCTCGACCGTTTCGAGGTCCTGGCCCGTGTGCCGGACGTAGATCTCGTTCAGCCGACGCTTGAGCTTTTCCGTCTCGCGCGCGTGGATCATGATGTCGGTGGCCTGGCCCTGGTAGCCGCCCGAGGGCTGGTGCACCATCACCCGGCTGTTGGGCAGCGAGAAACGCATCCCCTTCTCGCCCGCGGTCAGCAGCAGCGAACCCATCGAGGCCGCCTGCCCGATCACCAGCGTCGAGACCTTGGGCCGGATGTACTGCATCGTGTCGTAGATCGACAGACCCGAGGTCACCACTCCACCCGGCGAGTTGATGTACATCGCGATTTCCTTCGAGGGGTTCTCCGCCTCGAGGAACAGCAGCTGCGCGCAGATCAGCGACGACATCCCGTCGTGCACCGGCCCGGAGAGGAAGATGATCCGCTCCTTCAGCATGCGGCTGTAGATGTCGTAGGCCCGTTCCCCCCGGCTGGTCTGTTCGACCACCATCGGCACGAGCGTGTTCATGTAGAGATCGATAGGGTCTTTCATGTGCGCCTGCTGTCCCGTGATATTTGCAACGATTATCGTCCAGCTGTTACCCGAGTCTTAGTGGCGCGCTCCCGCCCCCGCAAGGGTGGCGGAAAAAATGGGCGGCTGCGGTGGCTCGCGGCATCGGCGCCTCGGATCCGCCCATCGGTCCGCGCCAAGGGCCGTCCGCGCCCGGATTCCGGGGATCTTCCGGCTGCCGGAGCGCCCGTCACGGACAGCCTGCGGCTCGATGCGCGCTCAATCCCGGAACAGGCGGCGGGCGAGGAGCACGCGGCTCGCGGCGGTGACGAAGCAGAGCGTGCCGAAAATCCAGGCAGCGGGAGAGAAGAACTGCGGAAAAAGGCACAGGAACAGGAAGAAGAGGATCGTCTCGCTGCCTTCGAGAAGCCCTGCGGTGAAATAGAGCGATTTCTCGCCGCGCGCCCGCGTCTCCAGTCCGCGCCGGGCGGCCAGCACCGCAAACCCGAGGAAGCTCGATCCGTTGACATAGAAGGAGGCGAGGAGGAAGGCGCCCGCCACCCCGTCGGAAGGCTCGCGCAGCACGAAGGCCAGGGGGAAGGCCGCGTAGAAGAGGAAGTCGCAGGTGATGTCGAGATAGCCGCCGAAGTCCGTCTTGTGCCGTGCCCGCGCGATCGCGCCGTCGAGCCCGTCGGCCACCCTCCCGGCAAGGAAGGGCAGGACGGCCCATGCGGTCGGCACCCCGATCGCCACCAGAAAGGCCGCCGTCAGACCCAGCGCGAGGCCAGCCAGCGTGACCGCATCCGCGCTCCAGCCGCGGCGGGCCAGCACGCGCCCCGCCCGGTTCAGCGGCGGGTCGATCAGGCGTCTCATCAGGCCGTCGAGCATGGCGCCTCCTGCACTATCTCTCTCTGGCGCAAGCGCTGCGCCGGTGCAACGGCGGCGATTGCCGCCGGGGGGTGGCGCGGTTTAAGTCAGGTCTGGCGAGGTGGCGCCAGGAAGGAGACCGGATGCTGAGACGGACGATGGGGGCGGCGCTGGTCTGCCTCGCGGCACTAGCATCCCCGGCGCGGGCAGACGAGGCATGGGATCGGGTGCTCGCCGAGGCAGAGGGCCAGACGGTCTACTGGCACGCCTGGGGTGGCGATCCGAAGATCAACGCCTTCATCTCGTGGGTGGGAGATCAGGCGCGCGCACGCTACGGGGTGACGCTCGAACAGGTGAAGCTTGCGGACACGACTGACGCGGTGGCGCGGGTGCTGGCCGAGAAGCAGGCCGGGCGCAGCGAGGGCGGCGCGGTCGATCTCATCTGGATCAACGGCGAGAACTTCGCGGCGATGAAGGCACAGGGGCTCCTGTCCGAACCCTTCGCCGAGAGCCTCCCGAACTGGCCCCTCGTCGATGTCGCGGGCAAGCCGGCGGTCGTCACCGACTTCACCGAGGCCACGGACGGGCTCGAGAGCCCCTGGGCCATGGCCCAGCTCGTCTTCGAGCATGACAGCGAGCGGCTGCCCGCGCCGCCGCGCCGTCTCTCCGACCTGCTCGCCTGGATCGAGGTCAATCCCGGCAGATTCACCTTTCCCCAGCCGCCGGACTACCTCGGCACGACCTTCCTCAAGCAGGTGCTCTACGGCGTGATCGAGGATCCGCGCCTCCTCCAGAAGCCCGTCGATCCAGCCACCTACGAGGAGGCCACGGCGCCGCTCTGGGACTGGCTCGACCGGGCGGAGCCGCATCTGTGGCGCGAGGGTCGCGCCTATCCGGCCAACGAGCCCGCTCTCGGCCAGCTCTTTGCCGACGGCGAGATCGCCATCTCCTTCGCCTTCAACCCGGGCCGCGCCTCGGCAGCCATCGCGGCCGGAGAGCTGCCGGACACGGTCCGCACCTTCACGCTCGAGGGCGGCACCATCGGCAATGCGAGCTTCGTGGCCATTCCCTTCAACGCAAGCCACGAGGCGGGCGCGAAGGTGATCGCGAACCTCCTGCTCGACCCCGAGGTGCAGGCGCGGGCGCAGGATCCGGCCATGCTCGGCTTCCAGACCGTGCTGGATCTCGCGCGGCTGTCGCCCGAGGACCGGGCGCGTTTCGACGCCCTCGACCTCGGCCTGGCCACGCTCGCCCCGGACGAACTCGGCCCGGCCCTTCTCGAACCGGATGCCAGCTGGATGGAGCGGATTGCCGAGGACTGGACGCGCCGATACGGAACCGCCCGGTGAGGAAAGGCGCGGGCGCGCTCCTGCGGCAGGCGCCGCGGCTGACGCTCGCGCTGATGCTCTTGCCGGTGGCGGCGGGGCTTGCGGGCACCATCGCCCCCGCCTTCGGGCTGGGCGACGGTCCCGATCTCGCGGCCTTCCGAGCGCTGGCCGACTGGCCGGGCCTCGGCGCCTCGCTGCGCCTCTCGCTCGTCACAGGGATGGCCTCCACGGCGCTCGCCCTCGGCCTGACGCTCCTGATCCTTGCCCTTCTGCCCGGCGGGCGACTGTTCGGGGCGGTGCTCCAGCTGCTCTCGCCGCTCCTCGCCGTCCCGCATGCGGCGGTCGCCCTGGGGCTGGCCTTCCTCATCGCGCCCTCGGGGTGGATCCTGCGCGCCCTCTCGCCCTGGGCGACCGGTCTCGGGGTGCCGCCCGATCTGCTGACGCTGAACGACCCTGCGGGCCTGGCTCTGATCGCGGGGCTCGTCGCGAAGGAGGTGCCCTTCCTTCTCCTGATGTCGCTGGCCGCCCTGCCCCAGACCGATGCCGCCCGGCGGACGATGCTTGCCGAGACGCTCGGCTACGGCCGCGCGGCAGGCTGGGCCCTGTCCGTCCTTCCCGCGCTCTATGCCCAGATTCGGCTGCCCTGCTATGCGGTGCTGGCCTATTCGATGTCGGCGGTCGAGATGGCCATGATCCTCGGCCCCAACCGTCCGCCCACGCTTGCCGTGCAGATCGCGCTCTGGATGGCGGATCCGGCGCTGGCCGAGCGGGGCCGCGCCGCGGCGGCGGCGCTCCTGCAGCTCGCGCTGGTGCTGGCGGCGCTCGGGATCTGGCGGAGCGCCGAAATCGTGGGGCGCCGCCTGCTGCTGCGCGCGGCTGGCGGCGGATGGCGGGGCGTGACGCTGGATGCGTTCCTGCGGCCGCTGACGCTCGGCGGCACGGCCCTCGTGCTCGCGGCGGTCTTCCTCGGACTGGCGGGGCTCGCGGTCTGGTCCGTGGCGGGCCTCTGGACCTTTCCCGACGCGCTTCCGCGGACCTTCAGCCTCCGCGTGTGGCGCGAGGCGGCGCCCGACCTTGCCCGCACCGCCACGCTCACGCTCGGGCTGGCGGCGGCGGTCGCGACAGCGGCGCTCGCACTGACGCTCGCCTGCCTCGAGGCGGAGCAGCGTCACGCGCTCGTCCCTTCGCCGCGCGCGATGACGACGCTCTACCTGCCGCTCATCGTTCCGCAGGTGGCCTTCCTGCCGGGTCTTCAGGTGGCGGCGCTCGGCCTCGGCCTCGACGGCACGCCACTCGCGGTCGCGGCGGCGCATCTGGTCTTCGTGCTGCCCTATGTCTTCCTGTCGCTCTCGGCGCCCTGGCGTGCCTGGGACGCGCGGATCGGACAGGTGGGCGCAGCGCTCGGTGCCTCGCCGGACCGCATCTTCTGGCGGTTGCGCCTGCCCATGCTGCTGCGGCCTGTGCTGACGGCCCTCGCGGTCGGCATGGCCGTCTCGATCGGGCAATACCTGCCGACGCTGCTGATCGGCGGAGGCAGGGTCACCACCCTCACAACCGAGGCAGTGGCGCTGTCGTCGGGCGGAAACCGGCGCATCGTCGGTGCCTACGCACTCCTGCAGATGATCCTGCCCGCCGCCGGATTCGCGGCGGCGCTGCTCCTGCCCGCCCTCCTCTTCCGCCGCCGGCGCGGCATGAGAGCCGCATGAGGGGGCTCAGGCTCGACCGCCTCCGCGTGACGCGCGGCGATGCCGTGCTGGTCGATCTCGACCTCGCCGTGGCCCCGGGCGAGGTGGTGACCATCATGGGCCCTTCCGGTTCGGGCAAGTCCACGGCGCTGGCCGCGATCATCGGCACGCTCGCCCCCGCCTTCCGGCAGAGCGGGCGCATCCTGCTGGACGGCCGGGACGTGACGCCTCTGCCCACGCGCAGCCGGCGCATCGGGCTGCTGTTTCAGGACGACGTGCTGTTTCCGCACCTGTCGGTGGCGGGCAACCTCGGCTTCGGCCTGCCGCCGTCGATCCGCGGCGGCGAGCGCCGGGCACGAATCGAGGAGGCGCTGGCGCTGGCCGATCTGGCAGGCTTCGCGGACCGGGACCCTGCGACGCTCTCGGGCGGTCAACGCGCCCGGGTGGCCCTTATGCGGACGCTGCTGGCCGAGCCCGCGGCGCTGCTTCTCGACGAGCCGTTCTCGCGCCTCGACGCAGAACTGCGCGCACAGATTCGGGGCTTCGTGCTCGGGCGTGCACGGCAGGTCGGCCTGCCGGTGGTCCTGGTGTCGCACGACCCGGAGGATGCCGCCGCGGCCGGAGGCCGGATCGTGGCGCCGGCAGGAATCCGCAACCCGGGCCGGGCGACGCCATGATACCGCCTCGAATTTTTCAACTTTTGCGTGCATGGGAACCTCAGCTCAAATAAGATGAGTCCCATGCGCCCACTCCTGCTCAGCCTTCTCATCCTCGCAGCGGCGCCCCTGCAGGCCGCCCAACCCTGCAAGGCCCCGCAGGGGGCCGACGCGCTTCGTGTCGAGGTGATCCGCCTCGTCAGCGCCGAACGCCGCAAGGCAGGCCTTCCGCCGCTGGATCTGTCGCGGAAGTTGCAGGGCGCGGCACAGGTGCAGGCCTGCGACAACGCCCGCCGGTCGGTCCTCTCGCACGAGACCTCAAACGGTTCCGGCCTGACCGACCGCCTGCGCAGGCAAGGCTACCGGTTCCGCGCGGCGGCCGAGAACATCGCGCGCGGTCCTTCCACGGCCCAGAGGGTGGTCGAGCTCTGGATGAATTCGGCGGGACACCGCAAGAACATCCTGATGCGCGGCGTGCACGAGGCGGGCGTGGGCATTGCTCCGGGCAAGGACGGACGGGCGCAGTGGTCGCTCGTGCTCGCGAAGCGGAAGTAACTGAAACCGGGCCGGCGTGGCGCCGCAGCCCCGGCAGTTCAGCGAGCGAACATGAGTTCCGCGCGCAATCCCCCCAGCGTTTCGCTCTCGCCCAGACGCAGGGTGCCACCGTGACTGCGGGCAATGTCCATCGCGATGGTCAGGCCAAGCCCGACGCCTCCGCCACGGTTCTGGTTGCGCGCCTTGTCGAGCCGGGTGAAAGGGCGAAGCGCCTCTTCCCGCCGCTCCCGCGGGATGCCGGGGCCGTCATCCTCGACCGCGATCCGGAGCGCCCGTTCCCCGAGCACGACCGAGACCTCGGCCCTTCGTCCGTAGCGGACGGCATTGCCCAGCAGGTTCTCGAGCGCCCTGCCCACCGCCGCCGGCCGCAGGAGCATGGTGCCGGTGCCCTCGGCCTTCACCAGCGTCACGTCCTGCCCCATCCGCTGGCCGTTCTCGACGGCGCGTGCAACCAGCGCCAGCGGATCCACCTCCTCCGCCTCATCGAGCGCATCCCCGCGGACGAAGGACAGAAACTCGTCCACCAGCCGCTCCATGTCGGCCACGTCACGCAGAAGCTCCTCGGCTTCGTCCGGATCGGACAGCATCGACAGGCCCAGCCGAAGCCGGGTGAGCGGGGTGCGCAGGTCGTGGCTCACGCCCGAGAGCATCAGCGTCCGTTGCTCGATCTGCCGTTCGATCCGCGCCCGCATCTCGAGGAAGGCCTGCCCGGCCGAACGGACCTCGAGCGCCCCGCGCGGCCGGTAGGGGATGTGCTGGCCCTTGCCGAAGGCCTCCGCCGCATCCGCGAGCCGCGTGATCGGGCGAAGCTGATTGGACAGGAAGAGATAGGCGATGATCGTCATGAGCAGCGAGGTGACGATCATCAGCACCAGGAGCTGGTGAGGATTCGAGGCCGAGACGCGCCGCCTCTCCACCGCCACCGACATCGGCCCGTGATCCGTCACGAAGAGGAGCTGCACCTCGTTGTCGTTCGTCACGAGATCGACGGTCGCAAGCCCCGGCAGCCCGTTGCGCAGCGTCAGGATGAGTTGGCGTCCAGACAGGTCCAGAAAGTCCCGTCGGTCCGCCTCGGCATTCCAGGCGGCAGGCAGCGCAACCCGGAACTCGAGCGCCGCGCCCAGGGCCGCCGCGCGTTCCTCCGCGGCCGCAAGTGTCGGCGCCGCGTCCACCTCCTCGATCAGGTGGCGCAGCTCGATCACCAGCCCGCGGGCCATCTGACGCGTGACGCCCTCGTAATGGCGCTGGATGAAGGATATGGAGATGACGAGCTGGATCGTGACGATGGGCACGATCAGGATGAGGGCGGCGCGGCCATACAGGCTGCGTGGGACGACGGACTTGAGCGGCGCGAACATGGGGTCGAGCCTATCCGCGCCCCGGATGCGAGGAAAGAGCCATGGAGAGACCGGAGCCGGGCCGTTGCGTGACGCTGGAACCGGGCCTCAGGCGGGTTCTGGCGCCCAATCCCTCGCCGATGACCTTCTGGGGCACGAACAGTTACATCCTCGGCGATGGAGATGTGGCGCTGATCGATCCCGGCCCGGACCTCCCGGACCATCACGAGGCGCTTCTGGCGGCCCTCAGTCCGGGCGAGCGGATCACCGCGATCCTCGTGACGCATGCGCATCGCGACCACTCCCCTCTCGCCCGCCCCCTGGCCGCCGCAACCGGTGCCGAGATCCTGGCCTTCGGCGCGGCCGATGCCGGCCGGAGCCGCCTGATGGCCGCCCTCGCGGCGGAGGGCTTGACGGGCGGAGAGGGAGTCGATGCGGATTTTCGTCCCGACCGCACACTCGCTCATGGAGAGCGCGTCTCCGGTCCCGGCTGGGAGATCGAGGCGCTTCACACGCCCGGCCATTTCGCGAACCATCTGTGCTTCGCCTGGCGCAACCGGTGCTTCTCCGGGGATCATGTGATGGGCTGGGCCACTTCGCTCGTGTCGCCTCCCGATGGCGACATGGGCGCCTACATGGGCTCGCTTGAACGTCTTCAGGCGCGCGAGTGGAGTGCTCTCTACCCCGGCCACGGCGCACCGGTGCGCGACGCGGAGCGGCGCATCGCCTGGCTGATGGCGCACCGGCGCGAACGTGAGGCAGCGCTTCTCGCCTTGCTCGCAGAGGGGCCGGCGCACGTCCAGGACCTGACGCCCCGCATCTATGCGGACACGCCCGCGGACCTGCTTCCGGCCGCGAGCCGCAACCTCCTCGCGCATCTGCTCGACCTTTGGGATCGGGGGCGCGTGCACGCGGATCCAGGTCCGTCGGAAGCAGCCCGCTTCGCGTTGGCGGGGGGTAGCGAAGAAAGTTGAGGAAAGCGGCAAAAGCCTCTGGACGCCTCCGAAAGCCGTTGCTATACGGCCCCCGTGTTCCGGCGTAGCTCAGCGGTAGAGCAGTTGACTGTTAATCAATTGGTCGTAGGTTCGATCCCTACCGCCGGAGCCAAAATCAAAGCAAGCTACTGACACTAAAGAAGTGCTCTCCATTATGGGGAGTGCGGTTGCGTGCCGACTGAAGCAGTCTGCGCTGCGCCAATGGCTGTATCGGAGTTGGACGCTTGCGTCGAACTTCGCGAGGTACCCGGCCTTCGATGGCCGCCCGTGTCTCGTCCACCAACGTCCCGGTCAGCCTCGTGACACGAGTGGATCGATGGACGGAATGGCGCGGCCCAAGCCGCTCCTGTGCCTCTTGTCGCGGACCTGTGCCCCTGCGGACACGAAGGCAATTTCCCGCCGTCCGACTGCGCGGAGCGACGCGGATCTTGCCGCCACAGCGGAAGAAGATGCCTATCGACCGGATGACGGCCAAGAGCATCCTCGCGGAACCCGTTGCACTCGAGAGCGCATGTCCGATCAGGCCGGCGCCTATGCCCCGCATCATCGGATCAGGCCCGCGCTGAAGACTCGTATTCTCCGCTTTCGGAAACAGCGGCGGAAACGTGACGCAAACCTCGAGGACGTGGGCGCGCCTTGAAGGACCGTGCCTTCCTCTGGTAAGCCGGAGGCCGTTCCACCGCGCGCAACGGAGAGTCCAGTGGCAGAAGACGGGCCGCCCCGGGCCATGAAGCGCGCGGTGACGGTCAAGGACGTCGCCGCGGCCGCGCAGGTGTCCCGGGCGACGGCGGCGCGCGCGCTCAACGGCTACGGCTATGTCGGCGACGAGGCGGCGCGGCGGGTGCAGGAGGCGGCCGAGCGGCTCGGCTACCGCGGCAACCGGATCGCGCAGGCGCTGCGGCAGGGGCAGATGCCCATCGTGGGCTTCGTGCCGGGCGACATCCAGAACCCGTTCTTCGCCCGCGTCGCCCATGACATCGACGCGGCGCTGCGCCGGAGCCGCCACAGTCTCCTCATCGCCAGCAGCGACGAGAGCCTCGCGCAGGAGCAGGGCCTGCTCGACAATCTGCGCGCGCTCAATGTGCGCGGCATGATCGTGGCCCCCGCTTCCGAGGGCGACAGCCGCCATCTGGCGCGGCTGGTGCGCGAGGGCGTGCCGCTCGTGCTGATCGACCGTGAGCTGCCGGGCATGGAGTGCGACAGCGTCACGGTCGACAACGAGGGCGGCGCGCACGAGGCCATCGGCCTGCTGATCGCGAACGGGCACCGGCGGATCGCGCTGATCCACGACGCCTCGCGCATCGCGACCGCCCGGCAGCGGCGCGAGGGCTATCTGCGCGCGCTGGCCGAGGCGGGGCTTCCGGCCGACGACCGGCTCATCGCCGTGTCGCAATCGACGGTCGAGCATGCCATCGACGCCACGATCCGCCTGTTCAGCCGGCCCGAGCGGCCGACCGCGCTCTTCACCGTGGACAGCCTGATGACGACGGGGGCGCTGCTGGCGCTGCGCTCGATGGGGCTTGCCGTGCCGCGCGACGTGTCGCTGATCGGCTTCGACGACTTCGACCTTGCCACCTTCACCGACCCGCAGATCACCGTCGTGGCGCAGCCCGTGGGCCAGATCGGACCCCTGGCCACGAAGATGCTGCTCGAGCGCATTCAGGGCAGCGACCAGCCGGCCCGCCATGTGCGCTTTCCCACCCGCCTCATCGCGCGCGGCTCGGTGGCGCGGGCCGATTTCGGTCGCGCCTGACCTCTGTCCAGCCGTCAAAGAATCTCTTGCCAGATCGCATTTCGCGTGCAGTATGAAGTGTGAGATCGGTCTCTCAGCCGCCGCGGCGGCAGGACCGATCCTTTTTTGCCCCGATGTGAGATCGGTCTCATGAATCGTCCTGCCGGCTCTTCGCTGTCTCCCGCCACGGCCCTCGGCCGGCCGTTCGACGCGGCGGCCCATCGGCGGGATCTCGAAGCGGCGCTGGCGGCGGCCGATACGGCGTTGCGCTGGATCCCGGCCCTGTCGGTGGAAAGGCTCGTGCTGGTGGGCGGGGGCGCGGCGCAGCTTCTGGCGCAACCCGCGCTCGATCTGGTGGGGCGGAGCTCGCGGCTGGCCTCTTTCGCGCTCGCCTCCGAGGAGGCGCGGATCGGCCTGCCGCCGGAGCGGGCGCCCGGCACGCTGGTGCTGCTCTCGGCGCCCGACCCGGAAATGGCGGAGACGCTTGCCGCGCGGGGGGCCGCGGTCTGGACACTCGCGCCCATGGCGCCCGAGGCGCTCTGCCTGCAGGCGCTGGCCTGGGCGGTCCATCTGCTGGCGGCACGAGGAGAGATCGAGGCGCCCAGCGCGATCCGCGAGGGGCTGGCGGCCCTGCCCCGGCTCCTCGGTCCCGCCAAGGCGGCCTTCGAGCCCGAGGCCACCCTGCTGGCCGCGCGCCTGCGGGCCGAGCCCTATCAGATCGTCACCGGCGCGGGCGGGGCCTGGTCCGTGGCGCACCGCTTCGCGCTGTCGGCGCTGGAGCGCGGCCTGCGCCTGCCCGCGCGCCCGGTCCATGCCGCCGACTTCTTCCACGGCACCCTCGAACTGATCGAGCCGGGGGTGAGCCTCCTCCTCGTGAAGGGCGAGGATGCGCTGCGCCCGCTGGCCATCCGCGTCGAGCGGTTCGTGGGCCGCTACACCGACCGTCTGCGCATCGTGGATGCGGCCGCGGCCGAGCTGCCGGGCCTTGCCCCCCGCCTGCGGGCGCTGGCGACCCCGGTGATCCTCGCGGCGCTGCTCGAGCGGGTCGAGGCCCATCTGGGGCCGCCCGCCCCGCGCCGCGGCGAGTGACGCGCCTGCCCCAAGACCAACAAGAAGCCCGACAACAGGAGAGATAGAGATGAAACGGTCCTTGCAGTCCATGACAGCCATCGTCGCCGCAATGTCGGCGCTGGGAGCGGGCGCCGCCGCGGCCCAGACGGCGGTCGCCGATCCCGCGGCCCCGGTCGAATACGAGGGCACGATCAGGGTGATGACCAAGTTCGGGATGCAGCGCCTCGCGCCCTATTTCACCGAGCTGGCGCAGGAATACGAGGCGCAGCATCCCGGCGTCGAGATCGAGCTCATCCAGGAAGACGATGACAGCGTGAAGGGCAAGACCAAGACGCTGGTCGCCTCGAACTCGATCCCGGATGTCTTCTTCTCCTGGACCGGCACCTGGGGCGGGAACTTCATCCGCGGCAAGCGGGCGGTGGATCTGACGCCGGTGATCGGGCCGGACACGGACTGGGGCAAGACCTTCGCCCCGGCCGCGGTCGATGCCTTCGTCTACGACGGCAAGCACTACGGCATCCCGCTTTATCTCGATGCGAAATTCATGGGCTACAGCAAGCCCATCTTCGAGAAGCTGGGCCTCTCGGAGCCCGAGACGCTCGAGGACCTGCTGGCGGCCTGCGACACGATCAAGGAGGCGGGCATCACGCCGATCTCGATCGGCAACAAGGAGCCCTGGGTCGCCGTCCATTATCTCGGCCAGCTTCTGGCCTACAACGTGCCGAAGGACGTGCTGGAGCGCGATTTCGACCCGGCGACCGCCGAATATGCCGACCCGGGCTATGTCGCCTCGCTCGATCAGTTCAAGGCCATCGCCGACCGCTGCACCATCGGCGCGGGCATGAACGGCATCTCCTACCAGAACGCGATCCAGGAGCTGAGCGACGGCAAGTCGGCAATGTATTATCAGGAGATCATCGAGTTCGACAATTCGGCCTCGGACAAGACCCAGCTCAAGCCCGAGGAGTTCGGCTTCTTCCCGCTGCCGGCGCCGAAGGATGCCAAGGGAGATCCGAAGGCACTCGAAGGCGCGCCCGAGGGCTACATGATCTCCTCGGCCTCCGAGAACGTGCCGCTGGCGCTCGATTTCATGAAGTTCGTGACGAGCCAGGCCAATGCGAAGGTGCTGTCGGCCCCCCCCTACGGCCAGCCGAGCGCGGTCGTGGGCGGCGCGGATCCGGCGCAGATGAGCCCGGCCGTCGTGGGCGGTCTCGAGGATATCGCCGAGGCCTCCTACCTGATGCAGTGGCTCGACACCGTGAACCATCCGCGCGTCGCCGCGGCGTGGCTGTCGAACCTGCAGGCCTTCGCGGGCGGGAACCTCACGGCCGAGGAGGTCGTAGCCGAAGTCCGTGCGGCCGCCGCCGCGGCCAAGTGATGAGCTTGTCCGCGGACATCGGAAAGAGCGGGGTCGCCCTCAGCGGCCCCGCCCTCGGGGCAGGGAGGGGGCCGCGGCTGCGCCCCCTCCTCTCCCGGCTGCTGGCGCTGCGCTGGATCGCCGTGGCGCTCGTCCTCGTGGGCTGGTTCGTCTATTACCCGATCGTCAACAACTTCTTCGTCAGCACCACGAACCAGGATATCTTCACCGGCGAGGTGACGCAGGTCGGGCTCGACAATTACCGCAGGCTCGCCGAGGACCCGGTGGTGGGCCGCGCGCTCTGGAACAACGGCGCCTATGCGGTGCTCTCCATCGTCTTCCAGGTCTTCGCGGCCTTCTGCCTCGCCGCCATCGTCGAGGGCCTCTCCTCGGAACGCTGGCGCAACTTCTGGCGGGCGCTCTATTTCGTGCCCTCGGCCATCTCGACCACCGTCACCGGCCTCCTCTTCTACTTCATCTATCAGCCCGACATCGGCATCCTCGACGGGCTGCTGAAGGCCCTGAACCTCGAGCACTGGTCGCATGTCTGGCTCGGCGACCCGCGGACGGCGATCTATGCCATCATCGCCATGAGCCAGTGGCAGGGCTTCGGCTATTCGACGCTCCTCTTCACCATCGCGATCCAGAAGATCCCGCAGGAGCTTTACGACGCGGCGCGGATGGACGGGGCGGGCCCGCTCCGCCAGCTCTGGAGCATCACCTTTCCCCTCACGCGCGAGATGACCGGCATGATGATCATCGTGACCGTGACCGGCGCCTTCCAGGTCTTCAACGAGGTCATGGTCATGACCGGCGGCGGGCCGAACAATTCGAGTCAGGTGCTGGGCACTTGGCTCTACGAGCAGGGCTTCAACCAGAACGACATGGGCTATGCCGCGGCCATCGGCTCGGTCGTCTTCGCGGTGACGATGCTCACGGGCATCCTGCAGCTCTGGTATACCCGGCGGCGGAGGGTCCTCGCATGAGCGGCGCGACCCACTCCGCCCGCGGCTTCTGGCCCGTGATGGGGCAGGCCTTCCTCTGGGCCTTCCTCCTCGCCGTGGGCGTCGTCGTCCTTTATCCGCTGCTCTGGATGGGGCTCGGCGGCTTCAAGTCGAACAGCCAGATCTTCGACCAGCCCTTCGCCCTGCCGCAGAACTGGTCGCTCGAGAACTACTTCTCGGCCTGGCGCGGGGTGCAGGGCTACATGGTCTCGAGCCTCCTCGTCACGCTGGTCTCGACGGTGGCGACCGTGCTGATCTCGGCGCGCGCGGCCTATGGGCTCACGCGGACGGCGATGCCGGCAAAGCCCCTCATCACCGCCTTCGTCCTGGGCGGCATGATGCTGAGCCCGACCGTGGCTCTCGTGCCGCTGGTGCGGATGCTCCAGTCGCTCGGGCTCTACGACACGCACTGGGCGCTCATCATCCTCTACACCGCCTTCCGCGTGCCCTTCACCACCTTCCTGATCCGCGCCTACATGCTCGACCTGCCGCGCGACCTCGACGAGGCCGCCATGATGGACGGGGCAAGCCCCGGCCAGATCTACCGCAGGATCATCCTGCCGCTCTGCCGGCCGATCATCGTCTCGTGCGTCGTGCTCCATATCCTCTTTGCCTGGAATGAATATCTCTTCGCCATGATCTTCACCAACAGTCCCGGCGTGCAGACGCTGCCCGTGGGCCTCACGTCGCTGATGTCCAAGCAGGGCACCGACTTCGCGCAGGTCTTCGCCGCCATGACGCTCTCGGCGCTGCCCATCGTCATCATCTTCTTCCTGACCCAGCGGTATTTCATCCGCGGCCTGACGGAAGGGATGGCGAAATGAGCGCCCGCCTCTCTGCCTGCCAGTCGATCGGCGCGAACTTCGCCTTCCAGCACTTTCCGCTGTCCGAGGTGGCGCGCCGGATGCGCGGCTTCGGCTTCACCGAGATCGAGCTCTGGGGCGTGGCGCCGCATCTCGACCTCTTCCACTCGAGCGACCGAGACGTGGCGGAGGTGAAGCGCGTGCTGGCGGGCGAGGGCCTGTCGGTGCGCTGCCTCACGCCTGAGCAGGTGGTCTATCCGATCAACATCGCCTCGGGCGACGATGCCTTCCGCGCGGCCAGCATCGACCGCTTCCGCCGCGCGGCCGATATCGCGGCCGAGCTCGGCGCGCGGCACCTGTTCCTGACCCCCGGCCGCGGCTACGAGAGCGAGCCCGCCGAGCGCGCCTGGGACCGCTCGGCCGAGGCGCTGCGCCTGATCGCGGGCCATGCCGCGGGCCTTGGCCTGCGCTGCCTGCTCGAACCGCTGCAGCGGGTGGAGAGCAACATCGCCCACAGTGCCGCCGACACGGCGCGGCTGCTGGAGATGGTGGGCGCGGACAATATGGATGTGGTGCTCGATACGGTCGCCATGGCCTGCGCGGGCGACAGCGTGGCCGATTACGCGGGCCTCTTCGGCGACAGGCTCGCCCATGTGCATCTCGTGGACGGGCGCCCGGCGGGCCATCTCGTCTGGGGCGACGGCACGCTGCCGCTCGCCCGCATCCTCGCCGATCTCGCGGCGGCCGGCTATCGCGGCGCGCTCTCCTTCGAGCCCTTCGGCGACGGCTCCTATGCGCTCGATCCCGTCGCGGCCTGGACCCGCCATCTCACGGCGCTCGCGCCGCATCTCGATCCCGTGGAGGCCCGCCCGTGAGCCGCAGCCCGACCCTGATCGCCGTGGGCGACAATTGTCTTGATGTCTATCTGTCGAAGGACCGCATGGCGGTGGGGGGCAATGCCCTCAACGTGGCGGTGCAATGGAGGCGCGCGGGCCTCGAGGCGCGCTACTTCGGCCTTGTCGGCCCCGACCCCGAGGGCGAGGTGATCCGCACCGCCGTCTGCCGCGCGGGGCTCGATCCCGACGATTGCGAGGTGCGGCCGGGCAGCACCGCCGTTACGCTCCTTCTCGAACGCGACGGCGACCGGCGCTTCCTGCTCGAGGATCTGGGCGTGGGGCTCGGCTATGTGCCCGAGGGCGAGCGCCATGCGGCGCTTCTGGCCGCGGACTGGGTGCATCTGGGCACCCACAGCGCGCCCGAGCTGGTCCGCGCCCTCGTCCGCGACGGCGCGCGCTTTTCGGTGGATGTCTCGACGCATCACGACCTCCTCGACCTTCAGGGCGTGCCGCTCGTCTTCGCCTCGGGCCCCGAGGATCCGGCCGAGCCGGTCGAGCCGCTGCTCGCCCGCTTCCGCGCGCGGGGCGCGCAGGCCACCGTCGTGACCTGCGGCAGCCGCGGCGCCTTCCTCGATGCGGGCGGCACCGTCACCCCGGTGCGGGCGCGGCGGGTCGAGGTGGTGGACACCTGCGGCGCGGGCGACAGTTTCATCGCGCGCTTCATCGCGCTCTGGGCCATCGAGCGCCGCCCCGATGCCGAGTCCCTGCGGGGAGCGGCGGATGCGGCCACCAACACCTGCCTGCACGAGGGCGGCTTTCCGCAGCCGCTGCTGCCGATCCCCTCGTGGCTGCTGGAGAAATATGCCGATGTGATCGCGGCGGGAGAGGTCTGATATGGCGACGCACCGGCTCGCGCTTCCCACCGCGGCGCCCGAGGGCGACCGCTCTTTCTGGCTCCGCGATCTGGGCGCGGGGCCTGCGACGCCGCCCTTCGCGGGCGAGGCCGCCTGCGACGTGGCCATCGTCGGCGGCGGCTATACCGGCCTCTGGACGGCGCTGCGCCTGAAGGAGCAGGCGCCCGAGCTGCGCGTGACGATCCTCGAGGCCGATTTCTGCGGCTCGGGCGCCTCGGGGCGGAACGGCGGGCAGGTCCACAGCTGGTTCGCCGAGCTGGACCTGCTGACCCGCCTCGTCGGCGCCGAGGAGGCGCTGGCGCTCTGCCACGCCACCGCCGAGGCCATTGAGGAGCTGGCGGAGCTGCAGGCCTCGGGCACGATCGACATGGACCTGCGGCTCGATGGCTGGCTCTGGACGGCCAGCGCGCGGGCGCAGGAAGGGGCGTGGCAGGATGCGGCCGAGCTCTGCCGCAAGGCGGGTGAGGCCGACCGGCTGCGGCCCGTGGGC
Organism: Rhodobacter sp. NSM; assembly: GCF_052244495.1. NCBI lineage: Bacteria > Pseudomonadati > Pseudomonadota > Alphaproteobacteria > Rhodobacterales > Rhodobacter > Rhodobacter sp. NSM. The sequence continues at coordinate 511,177 of NZ_JBQPXH010000001.1, read as the reverse complement.
GCGGAGGAGATCCGCAGCCGCACCGGCTCGGGCGCTTCCTATATGGGCGTGGTCGAGCCGCGTGCCGGCACGGTCCAGCCCGCGAAGCTCGCCCTCGGGCTGCGCGCGCTGGCCCTGTCGCGGGGCGTCGTGATCCACGAACGGAGCCCGGTGTCGGAGATCGTCTCGGGCAAGCCCTCCCGGCTGCGGACGCCGGGCGGCACGCTTCGGGCGGGCAAGGTGGTGATCGCATCGAACGCCTGGGCCGCGACGCTGCCGGAGCTTGCCCGCTACCTCTATGTGGTGGACAGCCAGATCGTCGCGACGGAGCCGGTGGCCGAGACGCTCGACCGGATGGGCTGGACAGGCGGCGAGTCGATCTGCGACGCGCAGGCCCATGTGCTCTATTACCAGCGCACCACGGGCGGGCGCGTGGTCTTCGGGCGCGGCAGCGGGAATGTGGCCTATGCCAACCGCTTCGGCGCGGCCTTCAACCGCCGGCCGGACGGCGGCGCCGACAATCTGCGCGAGCTCCACCGCGTCTACCCCGAGCTGCGGGGCGCGAAGATCGCGGCGGACTGGTCGGGCCCCATCGACTGCTCGGCCGCGCATCTGCCGGTCTTCGGGTCGCTCACGGGCGAGCCCGACATCCTCTTCGGCGTGGGCTTCAACGGCACCGGCATCGCCCAGACGCCGGTCGCGGGCCGCATCCTCGCAAGCCTCGTGCTCGGGCGCGACGACCGCTGGAGCCGGAGCGGCCTCGTGGGCCTCGATCGGCGCCAGACGCTGCCGCCCGAGCCCTTGCGCACGCTGGGCGCCCGCCTCGTGCGCCGCGCCATCCGCATCCGCAACGACCTCGAGATCGAGAACCGGAGCCCGGGCCCGCTGATGCGCTGGCTCTCGTCGCTCACGCCCGGCCGGTGACGGCCATGAACGGTGCCACCGCGGCCTCGGGCCGGACAGACAAGGGAAGGGCAGGCCGATGGCCGAACTGACGCTGCGCCAGGTGCGCAAGACCTATGGCTCGATGGAAGTCCTGCACGGGATCGACCTCGACATCCCCTCGGGCTCGTTCGTGGTCTTCGTGGGCCCCTCGGGCTGCGGGAAATCCACGCTCCTTCGCACCATCGCGGGGCTCGAGGACATCAGCTCGGGCGAATTCACCATCGACGGCGAGCGGATGAACGAGGTGGCCCCCTCGCGCCGCGGCATCGCCATGGTGTTCCAGTCCTATGCGCTCTATCCGCACATGACGGTGTTCGAGAACATGGCCTTCGGGATGCGGATCGCGGGGCTGAAGAAGGACGAGATCGCCCGCCGCGTCGCCCGCGCGGCCGAGGTGCTGCAGCTCGCCCCCTATCTCGACCGCTATCCCCGCGCCCTCTCGGGCGGGCAGCGGCAGCGGGTGGCCATCGGGCGGGCCATCGTGCGCGACCCCAAGGTGTTCCTCTTCGACGAGCCGCTCTCGAACCTCGATGCGGCGCTGCGGGTGGCGACGCGGATCGAGATCGCCAAGCTCAAGCAGTCGATGCCGGGGGCCACGATGATCTATGTGACCCACGATCAGGTAGAGGCCATGACGCTGGCCGACCGGATCGTGGTGCTGCGGGCGGGGCGGATCGAGCAGGTGGGCTCGCCGCTCGATCTCTACCGGCGGCCTGCCAACCTCTTCGTCGCGCGCTTCATCGGCTCGCCCGCGATGAACGTGATCCCGGGCACGGTGCGGATCGGGCCCGAGGGCGCGCGGCTCGACCTCGCCACCGGCGGCGGGGTGCGGGCGCCTTTCCCGCTCAATGCGGGCCTTGCGGGCCGGACGGTGCAGGTGGGCATCCGCCCCGAGGACCTGCGGCTGGCCGAGGGCGCGCCGCTCCTCAATGGGCGGATCTCCTATATCGAGCAGCTGGGCGAGGTGCAGCTCACCTATATCGAGGCCGAGGGTCTGTCCGAGCCGCTGATCGCGAAGCTGCCCGGCGTGCTCGACCTTGCGGCGGGCGCCTCGATTGCTCTGACGGCCGATGTCCAGAGCCTGCACCTCTTCGGGGAGGACGAGCGCAGCCTGCGCCTCGACCCCGCCTCGTCGCCGGAGGTCATTTCCGCACGAAGCTGAAGGAGAAGGCCGAGCCCCGGTGATAGTCCATCGCATAGATCACGCGCGTGCCGCAGGCCGCGTAGCAGACCTCCTCGATGAGCAGCGCCGGGCCGAACTCCTCGAGCCCATGCAGCCCGCTCACCTCGTCGGGCAGAAGGACGGCGCGCACGTTCGCGGTCGAGGCCACGGGCCGCCGCCCCACCCGGTCGAGGAGCGCCACGAGCGAGCCGCTCCAGTCGGGCGTGCCTTCGAGCCCCTCGCCCATGAGCGCGCGAGGCAGCCAGTCCACGGAATAGACGAGCGGCTGGCCGCCCGAGCTGCGCAGACGCTCGACGCGGACGAGAGGCGTGCCCTCGGCCACAGCCAGCCGCTCGGCGGTCACGGAATCGGCGGGGACGGCCGAGAAGCCCAGAAGCCGCGTCTCGGCCCTGTAGCCGTGGCTGCTCACCATCTGCGACACGCTCTCGAACTTGGTGATCGGCCGCGCGATGCTGAGGAGCGCGCCCGCGGCGAGGAAGCGGCCCTTGCCCTGATGGCTGTCGATCACTGCCTCCTGCTCCAGCAGCTTCAGCGCCTCGCGCAGCGTGGGGCGCGAGATCTGGAAGCGCTCGACCATCTCCTTCTCGGTCGGCAGCCGGTCTCCGAAGCCGAGGCCAAGCTCCTCGATCATCTCGAGGATGCCGGCGCGCAATCGCTCGACATTGCTTTCCCGCGGTTTATCCATGCGGCTGAACTCCTTGCCGGTCTAGAACTCGAAATCCCGTGCAATCTGCGCCGGCGCGCGCCCGGCGGCCAGCGCGAGTTGCAGCAGAAGGCGCGCCTTCACCGGCGCGGCGCGGCCTGCGGGCAGGAAGCCGTGGCCGTCGTTGCGGCTGTTGGCCAACACAGGCCCGTGGCCGCGCGAGGCCATGACGACCACCCCGCCCTCCTCGCGCACCCAGGTCTCGAGCCGCCGGGCCTGCGTGCCCGTGGCGTAGCCGGGCGCGAAGCCCGCCACCACGAGACCCTGCGCTCCCGCGGCGATGAAGGCCTCGATGGCGCAGGCGTCGCCACCGTTGTGGCAATAGAGGATATCGACCCGCGGCAGCGCGCCGAGGCCTCGCCAGTCTGCCCGCGGTGCGCGGGGAGCGGCGGGGCGCAGGAAGCGCACCTGCCCGCCGATGACGAGGCCCACAGGCCCCAGATCGGGCGAGCGGAACGTGTCGAGGCCGAAGGTCGCCGTCTTCGTCACCTCGAACGGCAGATGGATCTCGCCATGCGCCACGACGAGCACGCCCTCGGCCCGCGCCTGCGGGTGGGCGGCCACCAGCGCCGCCTGAAAAAGGTTCATGTAGCCGTCGCTGGAGAGGGCGGAGGCCGGCCGCTGCGCGCCCGTCACAACGAGCGGCACCGGCAGGTCCCAGACGAGCGACAGGAAGAAGGCCGCCTCCTCGAGCGAGCCGGTCCCGTGGGTGAGCACGAAGCCCGCAAGCCCCGGATCCTCGGCCAGCGCCTTCGCGCAGAGGCCGCAGATCGCGCCCCACTGCTCGGGGCCCATGTCGAAGCTCGGCCGCGGTTCGAACGCGAGCGGCACCAGCGCCACCCGGTCGGCCATCGCCGCGCAACGGTCGATCAGTTCGGCCGCAGTCATGCTGCCCGCCTGCCCGTAGTCGCAGATCTCGAACGGATCGGAGGCGAGGGCGGTCAGCGTCCCGCCCCCCGCGATCACTGCCACCTTCGGACGGCCCGCTTCCTGCCGGCTCATCTCCTCCTCCTTCCGCCCGGCGCCAGAGGGGCGCGAGTCAGGCCGCTTCATGATGTCTGACAAGATGATTGCCCAATCCGCCGCGAGAAGTCACTACTTTTCAGATTGTTGCAGAAAAATGCGCGAGCCTTCAGAATCCAGATTGACAGATGCCCACCTGAAACGTTTCACTTGTCGGACAAGTTGAGACAAGCCAGGCCAGCAACGACGGGGGACGGATGGACGGGACAGGCGCAGCGGAGCAGGGCATTGCCTTCGACCGTGTCAACAAGTGGTACGGCCAGATGCATGTGCTGCAGGATGTGACCTTCTCCGTCGCGCCCGGCGAGAAGATCGTTGTCTGCGGGCCCTCGGGCTCGGGCAAGTCCACCATGATCCGCTGCATCAACCGGCTCGAGGAACATCAGGCGGGCACGATCCGCGTGGGTGGCGTCGAGGTGAACGACCAGCGCCGCAACATCGAGCAGGTCCGCCGCCGCGTGGGCATGGTGTTCCAGAACTTCAACCTCTACCCGCATCTGACGATCCTCGAGAACTGCACCCTCGCGCAGCGCTGGGTGCGGGGCACGCCGCGGGCCGAGGCCGAAGCGCGGGCCATGCGCTATCTCGAGCGGGTGCGCATCCCCGATCAGGCGCGCAAATATCCGGGCCAGCTCTCGGGCGGCCAGCAGCAGCGGGTGGCCATCGCGCGCTCGCTCTGCATGGAGCCCGAGATCATGCTGTTTGACGAGCCCACCTCGGCGCTCGATCCCGAACTGGTGCGCGAGGTGCTCGACACGATGGTCTCGCTCGCCGAGGAGGGCATGACCATGATCTGCGTGACCCACGAGATGGGCTTCGCCCGTCAGGTGGCCGACCGCGTGATCTTCATGGACCGCGGCCGCATCGTCGAGAGCGCGCATCCCGAAGACTTCTTCTCGAACCCCCAGGAGGAACGCTCGCGGCTGTTCCTCAGTCAGATCCTGCACTGATCCCGCAGAAGGATCGGGCCCAACCGGGGCCAGTCCCCTCCCCTTCCAGCAGAAAGGTCGACCCATGCCCAAGATCGGCACCCGCCTCGCCTCCCTCCTTTTGTCGGGGGCGCTCGTGCTCTCGGCCGCCTCCGCCGCCGTGGCGCAGGACATGCCGCCCCTGCCCGAGGCGATCCAGAAGGCGGGCAAGATCCGCATCGGCGTGAAATGCGACAGCCCGCCCTTCGGCGCTTCCGGCCCCGACGGCAAGCCGCGCGGCATCGAGGTCGAGATGGCCAGGAAGATCGGCGACTATGCCTTCGGCTCGGAGGAGGGCGCGGAGCTTTCCTGCGTCACCAGCGAGGCGCGCATCTCGTCGCTGAATGCCGGCAAGCTCGACCTGATCATCGCCACGCTGGGCCGGACGGCGGCGCGGCAGGAGGTGATCGACTATTCCAACATCTATTTCTGGGGCACCTCGAACGTGCTCGTCCCGGCCGACAGCCCGGTGCAGAAGCTTTCGGACCTCGAGGGCCGCTCGGTGCTGGTGGTCAAGGGCGCCTCGCAGATCAAGTGGCTCGAGGCCAACATCCCCGACATCTCGATCGTGCAGCTCAACACCACCGCCGACGGGGTGCAGGCGCTGATGCAGGGCCGCGCCGACGGGTTCGTTGGCGACGGCGGGCTGATCTACACGCTCGGCGGCAACTATCCCAAGCTCCGCGTGATCGAGGAAGGGCTCGACCTAGGCGTGAACGGCGTGGGGATGCGCAAGGGCGAGACCGAGCTTCGGACCTTCGTCAACGCGGTGCTCGACGAGCTGCGCAAGGGCGATTTCTACGAGACGGTGATCCCGCAGTTCGTCGAGGAACCGGCCGTAGTCGATGTGATGAAGCGCGGCTTCCTCGAAGAGCCGCCGCAGATCTGAGCCCGCTCCGGGAGGCGTCCGCGCCTCCCGGCCCTTCCCTCCCGCCGGACCGGACCGACCATGACCGTCATCGACTGGGGCTATATCCTCGCGGCCTTGCCCGACCTCATGCGCGGCCTCGGCATGACCCTCATGGTCAGCCTGCTCGCGATCCTCTTCTCGCTCCTTCTGGGGCTGGCCGGCTGCGCGCTGCGCGTCTCGGGCATCCGCCCGCTGTCCTACGCCATGCGCGGCTATGTCGAGTTCATCCGCGGCACGCCCTATCTGGTGCAGATCTTCTTCGTCTTCTACGGCCTGCCGAGCCTCGGGCTCACGCTCTCGATCTTCTGGTCCGGGGTGCTTGCGCTGACACTCTGGGCCAGCGCCTTCCATATCGAGAGCTTCCGCGCCGGTCTGGCCTCGGTCGGGCGCGAGATGCACGACGCCTCGGCCTCGCTGGGCCTGCGCCGGCTGCCGCACGCGCTGCTCGTGGTGGCGCCCATCGCGCTGCGGGCGGCGCTGCCCTCCACGCTCAACACGGTCGTCGGCACGATCAAGAACTCGGCCTATCTGCAGGCCATCGGCCTCGTGGAGCTGACCTTCGTCGCGGTCGACCGGATCGCGCAGGACTTCCGCTCGACCGAGATGTTCCTCTCGATCTGCGTCATCTACCTCGTCGTCATCCTCGGCGTCTCGGCGCTGGGGCACCGGCTGGAACGGCGCCTCAACCGGCCCTACGGGTCACGGTGATCCCATGGACCTGCTTTACGAATATCGCGTCTTCCTCTTCAGCGGACTGATCGAGACGCTGAAGATGTCGGCGGTCGTGGCGATGGGCGGCACCTTCTGCGCGATCCTCCTCACCATGGGCATCACGGCAAAGCCGCGGCTCGTGAACCGCGCGAGCTATGCGCTGGTCGAGCTGCTGCGCGACCTGCCGCTGATGGTGACGGTGCTGCTCGTCTATTTCATGCTGCCCATGACGGGGCTCGGGCTCAATCCGTTCTGGTCCTGCTGCCTCGCGATCTCGGTCTGGGGCGGGGCCAACGGGGCGCAGATCCTGCGCGCAGGGCTGGCCTCCGTGGGCAAGGGCCAGCGCGAGACGGCGGCGGCCTTCGGCTTCGGCCCGGTGAAGACGCTCCTCCTCGTGACGCTGCCGCAGGCGATGCCGGTGATCGTGCCGCCCTATGTGGGCCTTCTGACGGCGCTCGTTCAGGCCACCTCGCTCGGGGCCGTGGTGGGGGCGCAGGAGCTTCTGCGCACGGGCCAGGTGCTGATCGAGCAGACCACCATCATGCAGGGCGGCAGCCCGGCCTATCTCGTCTACGGTTCGATCCTCGTGGTCTATTTCACCCTCTGCACGCTGATCTCGCTGGTGGGTGGGCGCATCGAGCGCCATTTCCTGAAGCCCTATTCCGCCTCGAGCGGGGCGCAGGCCGAGGACCGGGCACATGAGATCGACGCCGCAATCTCGGTGAGGACCTGAGGATGGATGCGCCCGCCTCCCTCGCGGCCCTTCCGGCGCTCGCGGAGCTCTGCGCCGCGCCCGTCGCTCCGGCAGAGCGCGCAGCCGCGGTGCGGCCGCTGGCCGATACGTTGGGCGTGATGCTCGCAGGGCTTGCCGATCCGCGCGCGGCGGATCTGGCGGCGACCCTGAGCCTCTCGGCCGCGCCCGGCCGTGCACGCCTGCCCGGCAGCAATCTTCAGGGGGCTCCGGCCGATGTGGCGCTGATGGCAGCGTTTGCCGCCCACCTCCTCGATTTCGACGATGACGAGACCGAGGTGGCGATGGCCCATCTTTCTGCCCCGGTCCTCGGCGCGGTGCTGGCGCTGGCCTCGTGCCCCGAAACTTCTGTCGAGGCCCTTAACAATGCCTACCTCACCGGCTGCCGGATGATGCTGGCCCTGGGCAGCATGGCCAATCCCGCGCTCTACCGGGCGGGCTGGCACGCGACCTCCGTGCTCGGCAGCTTCGGGGCGGCGGCGGCGGCGGCGCGGCTTCTGGCGCTCTCTCCCGCGCAGGCGGCCGAGGCTCTGGGCCTTGCCGCCTCGGGCGCGGGCGGCCCGCGCGGAGCCTTCGGCGGCGAGGGCAAGCCGCTGCAGGTGGGGCTTGCGGCCGCAAACGGCCTGCGGGCGGCAGAGCTTGCCGCCGCGGGTTGGAAGGCCGCGCCCGGCGTGCTCTTCGGCGAGCGCGGGCTTCTCCAGCGCATGACGGGCGGGGCGCTCGCTCCGCTCCGCCTGCCCGGAGCCTTCCCGCCGCCGGGCTTCGTGACCAAGCTCTTCCCGAGCTGCACCGCCACCCATGCCGCGGTGGCCGAGCTGCTGGCGCTGCGCGCGCGGATGGCCGCGCCCACGGCCCAGATCCTCTGCGCGGTCGATCCGTTCGTGCCCGCGATCCTGATCCCCGGCCTGCCCACGAGCCCGGATGCCGCGCGCTTTTCCTTGGCCTACTGCCTCGCCGTGGCGGCGCGGACGGGTAGGCTCGGCCCCGAAGCCTTCGAGGCAGCGGCCTTCGACGCGCTCGGCCCGCGCGACCCGGAGATCCGCGCCCTGATGGCCCGCGTCCGCGTCACGGCCGACGAGAGCCTGCCCCGCGGCCCGAGCGGCATCGCGACGGGCGCCGTCGTGACGCTGATCGCCGCCGACGGCACCCGCCTCACCGGCCGCCGCGAGGCCGCCCCGGGCAGCGCCGCGGCACCGCTTTCCGACACCCAGCTCGCGGAGAAGTTCGCGGCCTGCCTCGCGCCCGTGGCCCCCTCGTCCGAGGCCCGCGCGCTCTGGCAGCGGCTCCTCTCGCCCACCGATTTCCCCTCCGCCGGGGCATTGCTCGATGCCCTGCCCCTGGCCCTCACCGACCGGAAAGATCCCAGATGAAGAACTCCGTGAGCTCCCGCCTGACGGAACGCACCGCGGCCGAGGTGGCCCGCACCATCTACGAGCCGTCGATGAAGGGCTTCGACGCCCCGGCGCTGGAGCGGATGTGCGCGCTGAACGAGGCCCATGCCGCGATGCTGGCCGCCCGCGGGCTGATCCCGGCCGATTGCGCGCGCGACATCCTGCGCGGCATCGCGCAGATCCGCGCCGAGGGCCCCGCCGCCATCGACCTCGATCCGCAGTTCGAGGACAGCTACTTCGCCTTCGAGAACCGGCTCGGGCAGGTGGCGGGCAAGGCGGTGGCGGGCTGGCTCCATGTCGGGCGCAGCCGCAACGACATCGGCTCGACGCTCGACCGGATGGCCGCGCGCGAGACCTGCCTCGCGCTTCTGGCCGCGATGGAAGAGGCCCGCCGCGCCTGTCTCGCGGCGGCCGGGCGGCATGTGCTGACCGTCATGCCGGGCTACACCCACCTCCAGCCCGCGCAGCCCATCACCTTCGGCTATTACCTCGCCAACGTCGCCCGCGGGATGGAGCGCGAGCACGAGCGGCTTGCGGCGGTCCTCGACCGGCTCGACGCCTGCCCGCTCGGCTCGGCGGCGCTGGCCGGCACCTCCTTCGCCATCGACCGCGACCAGACGGCCGACCTTCTGGGCTTTGCCGCGCCGGCTACGCCGGGGCTCGACGCCGTGGCCTCGCGCGATTTCGTGACCGAGCTTCTCTGGGCCGTCACCAGCGCGCAGGTGCTGTTTTCGCGCGTGGCGCAGGATCTCTATGTCTTCACCACCTGGGAATTCGGCGCGCTCTCCTTCCCTGACCGGGTGGCGGGCACCTCCTCGATCATGCCGCAGAAGAAGAACATGCTGCCGCTCGAGTATTTCCGGGCCGAGGCCGGGCGCAGCATCGGGGCTCTGGCGGGCACGCTCGCGGCGGTAAAGGGCTCGAACTACTCGATCGGCCTCGACAGCGTGCGCGAGGGGGTGGCCGACGCCTGGCCCGCCTTCGCCCGGTTCGCCGCCGCCCTGCCCCTCCTGCGGCTGATCTTCGAGACCGCGACGCCGGATGCCGAGAAGCTGCTGGCGCGCTGCAAGGCCAATTTCTCGACCGCGACGGATCTGGCCGACGGGCTCGTGCGCGATTTCGGCATCTCGTTCCGCGACGCCCATCATGTCGTGGGGCGCGCGGTGCAGATGGTGCTGGCCGCGGGCGGCGGCGCCGAGGAGCTGACGGTCGCGGTGCTGAACGAGGCGGCCGAAGCCGAGATCGGCCGCAGCTTCGATCTGCCCGAAGAGCGGCTCAGGCGCTGGATGGATCCGGTCGAGGCGGTGCGCGCACGCAATGTCGCGGGCGGCACCGCGCCCGAGGTGGTCTCGGCACTCCTCGCCGACATGGAGGCGCGCCTTGCGGCGGATGCCGAGATGCGGGCCGCGAGGTCTGCCGCGCTCGACGCCGCCGCACAAAGGCTCGCCGCCCGGGTGGCAGAGCTCTCGGCCTGAGCCCGGCCTCCCCTTCCCTTTCCCCTGCCACGCCGGCGGCGGGGCCCCACACACCTGCCCCGAGGGGCGAAACCAAGAGGATCAGACATGCTAAATTTCAACGAGGACCGCTTCCTCCGCATCCAGTCGGGCGCCGTTGCGCTCGCGCCGCGGATCGACGCCGAGATCGGCGCGGCCATCGCGGCGGGCGCGACCAACCTCTATTTCCTCGGCACCGGCGGCGTGGCCTATCTGATGGAGCCCGCCGTCCAGCTGCTGCACCGTCGCTCGGGCTTCCCGACCTTCAAGGACTATCCGGCGGAGTTGATCCTGACCGGCTCGGCCAATCTCACCGACAAGTCCATCGTGGTGATGCCCTCGCTCTCGGGGACCACGAAGGAGAGCGTGGCCATGCTCGGCAAGCTGAAGGAAGTGGGCGCCAAAATCATCACGCTGGTGGGCCATGCCGATACGCCACTCGGCCTCGGCGGCAACCCCGCGCTCGTCAACTTCGCCGAGGACGACACCTCGTCCGAGAGCTTCTACCTCCAGTCGCTGCTCGTGGCGCTCTCGGTGATGAAGGCCCGCGGCGAGATCGACAACTACGACGCGCTGGTGGCCGAGCTTCAGACGGTTCCCGCGGCGCTCGTCGCGGCCAAGAAGGCCTTCGAGCCCAAGGCCGAGGATCATGCGCGCATCATCGCAGGCGCCGACTATCACATGTTCACCGGCGCCGGGAACATGTGGCCCGAGGCGCTCTATTACGCGACCTGCATCCTCGAGGAGATGCAGTGGATCCGCACCCGGCCGGTCCATGCGTCGGACTTCTTCCACGGCCCGCTCGAGCTGATCGAGCCGGGGGTGAGCCTCGTGCTGTTCCGCGGCGAGGACGCCTACGATCCGCTGGCCGAGCGTGTGGCGCAGTTCGCGCGTCAATATACCGACCGGCTGACGGTGATCTCGACGGCCGACTACTGCCCGCAGACGCTCTCGCCGGAGGTGCGCGCGCTGATCTCGCCCGCGGTGATGGCCACGCTGATGGAGCGTCTGAGCGCTCATCTCGAGGTGATGCGCGACCACCCGCTTGTCACGCGCCGCTACTACAAGCGCGTGGCCTATTGAGCCTTGCACTCCGGCGGCCTTCGGGCCGCCGGGCACCCACGTCTCGGGCAGTTGTCACTTCACTGCTCGACCGATCGGGGCCGCACATACCCTCCGGCTCCATCCCGCCGGAAGTAGAGACAGTTGCAGCAACCACGCCAGTCCCGTGGCGTGGCTGCAGATATCGGTCGCGACACTCTCGACGGGCAGCTTGGGTCAGATTGTTGCCCCACATCGGTCCAGATGCTCGCTCAGGGAGCCATGTGAACGCGCCGCCTCGGGCTTCGGCGGTAGTGCCCGAACAGATTGCGGCGCCGCCGAGTGTCCATGTCGTCAGGCCCTGCTGTCGGCAAGAGCATGATCTTCCAGATCCATGACGTCCTCGGACGATTTCTCCCAGCCGGCGCGTTCGTCATCGGTGGCGCGCGGCGAGAAGAGACCGGTCACGGCGTAGAAGACCCCGATCACCGGCGCCGTCCAGCAGGCGAAAGCGAGCGGGATGTAGAGCAGGTTCTGCAACTCGCCCGACATGATGCCCAGTCCCAGCGCCGAAATCACGAAGGCGCCTCCGGCATTCCACGGGATCAGCGGACTCATCAGCGTTCCGCCCTCTTCGACCGCGCGGCTGAGGTTCAGCGTCGAGTAGCCCATGCCACGATAGAGCGGCGAATACATCCGCCCCGGAAGCGCGATGGAGATATAGGGATCGCCCGCCACCAGATTGGTCGCAAAGGCGGTGGCGATGGCCGAGCTCTGGACCGCCGCGAAGGACTTCACCCGGGCGATGATCGCCGTGATGATCGCCTCCAGGCAGCCCGTTCGTTCAAGCGCGCCGCCGAAGCCGAGCGCGATCAGCATGAGAGAGATCGTCCACATCATCGACTGGATGCCGCCTGCGTTCAGCAGGCTGTCGATCTCGGCAACCCCGGTCTCGATGGCATAACCCGACTGGGCGTAGGTGAAGACATCATGCACGCCAGCGCCCTGCTGGAAGATCGCGATCAGCGCCCCCACCAGCACCCCCGCGAAGAGCGAGGGCAGCGGCGGCTTGCGCTTCAGTGCCAGCGCCACGACGACCAGAGCGGGCAGGAGCGGCACGAGGCCGATCTCGAACCGCTGGTCGAGTTCCACGGTAATGCGCTCGATGGCGCCGAAGGAAGCCTCGCCGGAGCCCATCAGCGCGTAGCCGGCCGCCAGATAGGCCACCAGCGCGATCAGCATTGCGGGCACCGTCGTGGGCAACATGTTGCGGATATGGTCGAAGATGTTCACGCCGGTCACGGCAGGCGCAAGGTTGGTGGTGTCGGACAGGGGCGAGATCTTGTCGCCGAAGAAGGCGCCCGAGACCACTGCCCCTGCCGTCCAGTAGGCCGGAATGCCGAAGCCCGCGCCGATCCCCATCAGGGCCAGACCCACCGTTCCGACCGTGCCCCAGCTGGTGCCAAGGGACAGCGAGACCACCGAACAGAGGATCATGGCCGCTGCCAGGAAGATCGACGGGTTCAGGAGCGTGAGCCCGTAGTAGATCAGGGTCGGAACCGTCCCCGAGGCGATCCAGACGCCGATGATCATGCCCACCACGATCAGAACGGACAGGGACGGCATCGAGACATGGATGACGTGGAAGACGCCCTCGCGGATATCGAGCCATGTCTGACCGCGCAGGACGCCGACAAGGCCGGTGATGGCCAGCCCGATGACCAGCGGTATATGCGGGGTGAAGTCGCCGAAATAGAACAGCTGCAGCGCCAGCAGGCCCAGCGTCAGGAGCACCGGCACCAGGGCAATCGAAAGGGGCGGCGGATCGAACCTCGGCTTTTCCATCTGGGGCTCCGGCTTGGCTTCAACTACAGGTGAAGCGCCGGAACCGCCGTTTCGGTTCCCCGATCCGGCTCATCAACCGGATCCGGCAAGGGTGCGGGAACCCGCGGACGGTCGCCCCCGCGCATGGCGGCAAGGTCGGCGAGCCGCTCCCGGGAGCAGGACGTATCGTGGAGCATGACGCGATCCGCAGCGCCCGGATGATCGCCCCGCGGGCTCGAGATCGCGCCGCTCCGCGAGGAGAACCTTCCGGAAGCGCGCGATGATCTTCAGCGGGTTCCATCGCGGCGACGCTCAGGCGGGCAGCCGCCCGAGGCGCCCGCCTCCCGCAGCATCCCCGGGATCGACCATGCACGTCGAAGGACATGGACAGGTTGCGAGGCCGTCCGCCCGCCAGCCGCGACGCATGCCGATGGATGGGCTCCTGTTCCTATGAGGTCCATCGCCAAACTCTCGCGGCACCGCTTTCCGGGGCTCGTTCCGGTAATGGTTAACGGAAGCAGAGTGGGGACGCCGATCGCGCCCCCTTAACGTCGTCCGCGCATCGCTGATGCCGTTCGTCCCAAGGAGGAATGGGCGCGCATGTCCATCAAGTTCAAGTTGACCGCCATCTTCGCCGGGATCTTCCTGCTGTTCGCGCTCTCCATCGGCATTGCCATCAAGGAGTTCGGTGCGATGGAGGCGCGGCTCCAGCACATCGCGAAGGTCGATTTCTCGGTCGCCCTGCTGACGGAGCGCATGATCTCCGAGCAGCAGCGCGAATCCGCTTCGCTCCGGGACCACATGATCGCGACCGAGGAAGGCGCTCTGGAGAAATACGAACAGGCGTTCGTCGCGGCGCGGAAGGAACGGGATGCACTTCTGGCGGAACTGCAGGGGCTGGTCTCCGACCCGGACGAGCTGAAGGCGCTCAACCGGATCGGCGAGCTCAACGCCGAAGGATCGCAGCGCAACGATCAGGCGATGGCGCGATCGAAGCTCTATGACCTCGGCGGAGCGGCAAACATCCTGCACGATCCAGCCTCCGACGCCAGCCGCTCGGAACGTTCGAAACTCCTGAACCAGTTCCGCGAAGAGCGGGCTGCAGATGTGGCCGATGCCGTTTCCTCCGCAGAGACAGCCAACCACAAGGCCATCCGCATCCTTGTCGTGGCCCTCGGGATGGCGGCCGCGCTTGGCGGGGCTTCGGCCTTCTGGATCATCCGCTCCATCATGCTCGGGCTGAAGCAGGCAGTGGCCCTGTCGGCAAGGACTGCCGAGGGCGACCTGCGCCAGACCTCGCACCTGACTTCCGGCGACGAGATCGGCACGCTCATCGAGTCGAGCAACCGGATGGTGCTGAAACTGCGTGAGGTCACGGGCGTCGTCGCCAACACCGTGCGTCAGGTCGGGACCGGAAGCTCGGCCATGGCCGCCACCGCGGAGCAATTGTCGCAAGGCGCGCAGGAGCAGGCCTCCGCCACCGAGGAAGCATCGGCTTCGGTCGAGCAGATGACCGCCAACATTCGACAGACGGCCGAGAATGCCAGCGCCACCGAGGTCATCGCGCGCGAGGCGGCCGTGCGGGCGCGCAGCTCCGGTGCGGCGGTCGGCGAGGCGGTCGAGGCCATGCAGTCGATTGCGGACCGGATCATGGTCGTGCAGGAGATAGCGCGCCAGACCGATCTTCTTGCCCTGAACGCCGCTGTGGAGGCCGCGCGGGCCGGCGAACACGGCGGCGGCTTTGCGGTGGTGGCCGCCGAGGTCCGCAAGCTTGCCGAGCGCAGCCGGACCGCAGCCGAAGACATCTCCGGCCTGTCGGTTCGGACCGTCCGGACCGCCACAACGGCGGGCCAGATGCTGGACGAGCTCGTTCCGGACATCGACAGGACATCGACCCTGGTGACCGGCATCTCGGTCGCCTCGCGCGAACTCGCTCTTGGCGCGCAGCAGGTGGCGACGGCGATCCAGCAGCTCGACAGCGTGACACAGCAGACCTCATCCGCGGCGACGGAACTGGCGTCGAGCGCCGACCTCCTGTCCGGCCAGGCCGGAACGCTCCAGCAGATGATGGGCTACTTCCGGATCGATCGCGACGAGGCAGAGGCGACAGGCCCGATGGCCGCAGCAGCGTCTTCCGACGCCCTGCAGGGCGGGTACGCCTTCGAACTGGACGCCTCGGAGGACGAGCGTGGCCTTGAACCGAAAGGCGGGCGTCGTGACGCTGCTTGAGTCCCTCGTCCGCGCCGGAGCGCCGCGCCTGATGCAGGGCATCCTTGCCGCCGTCCTGGGCACCGCCGTCGCCACGGGCGCCGGTCATGGTGCCGAACCTGCGGAGTTCCGCCTCGGCCTTGCAGGCGGCGAGGATCCGGAGACGGCAATCGCGGCCAACGAATGTTACCGGTCGCTTCTGGAGAAATCGCTTGGCGTTCCGGTCCGGCTGATCACCAGCTCCAGCTATGACGGGATCATCGAAGGGCTTCTGGCAGGCTCCGTCGACATGGCCTGGCTTGGCGCCTCGTCGTTCGCGCGCATCCACCTGGAGAACCCGGATGCCGTGGACGTGACGCTGACCAAGCAGAACAAGGCCGGCCTGACCGGCTACTTCTCCTATGCCTTTGCACGCCGGGAGTCGGGGATGAAGACCATCGCGGATGCACGCGGAAAGGTCTTCGCCTTCGGCGAACCGGATTCCACCTCCGGCTATCTCATTCCCTCGGCCGAGCTTGCGCAGGAACTGGGCAACCTGTCGGAGTACTTTGCCGAGACCCCGTTCTCGGGCGGCCACGAGAAGACCATCGTCGGCGTCGCCGAGGGCCGCTTTGCCGCGGGGGTGAGTTCCGGCGACGGCATCGGCACCTGGGAGGAGGGGTTCAGTTCCGGCGCCTTCCGCAAGGCGGCCGACGCCGGGCTGGTTCGCATGTCGGACCTCGTGATGCTGTGGCAGTCGCGCATGATCCCGGAGGGGCCCCTCGTCATCAGGCGCGCCGTTCCGCAGGAGGTTCGCGACACGGTCGTCCCGGCCACGGCACGCCTGCACGAGACCGACCCTGCATGCGCCCGCCAGGTGGCCGGCGGCGAAGCCAAGGATTTCGTCCCGACGACGCTCCGGGCCTATCGCGGCGTCATAGCCGCCCGAAAGCAGCAGATGCAGGCGGAATGATCCGCCTGCATCCGGCGGAGATGACACGGCGGGGCGATCCCGCCGGCGTTCGGTACCGGTGTGGGCCATCACGAAGGTAATGGCCGTCATTCTCGACCCGGCGGCGCCGGAGCGTTTCGTCGACAACGAGGCCGGAGCGGCCGGCGTCAAACCCGAAGCCCGTGCAAATTGTCGAGCCATCGGGCACGAGCCTGAACGTCCCGACCACAGCCGAGCCGGCCAATGCGATCCGCCCCTTCGTGGGCCCCTGAAGGTTGGGTGACGGCCTCGCCGTTCCGGCCGCGCTGACTACATGGTCGACGCCAGCCGTTCCGGCGGCCACAGGAGGCTGCCGTCGGGTCGGCAGAACGTGCTCGCGATGGCCCGGCCCACATGCGGATCGCGCTGGATCGGCAGCCGATGACACATCGTTCGCCAGCCGCCGAGGCTGGGCTGAGTGCCCCGGTCCTCCGTATCTGGAGAGGGAATCCTCCCCGCATCAGCCCACCTCCCCACGCGGGACGGGAACGCTGACCTCGCCCCGTGGCCGCTGGAAGCGCGTTTCTCCCCAAGCCGAGTGGACCCAATGTCTTTCACCCGGCCTCGGACGCAGGCGGCCGTCTGACCCAATCTCTTGAGGAGGTTTCGGCTCCTTGTTGGCGAAAGCCGGGCCGCGATGCTACCGTGCATCACGCGGTGCAGTCCGGTGGACTGCTTTTTCAGCGCCTTCCGCTGCTTGAGGCGCGGGATCGGCCGAACGCCGCGGACAGGGGAGGACAGGGTATGCTTGCAAGAATCCTCGTGCCCGTGGGCATCGATGGGGCGGGAGAGCCCGCGCTGGCCCATGCCGCGCAGCTCGCACGGCGCCACAGAGCGCATGTCGTCGTGGCGCACTGCCGCGCCCGGCCGGAGGACATGCTGCCCTACAGCACGCTGCTACCTGCCTTCGCACGCAAGACGATCCTGTCACAGGCCGTCGAACTGGCGGTGCAGGAGGAAGTGGCCCTGCGCGAAACCTTGCGTCAGAGGGCCCGGGATCTCGACCTCACCGAAACCGAGCATCCGGACGGAGAGCGCGCGACGGTCGAGTTCGTCGAGGAGTTCGGCCCGATGGCCGATGTCATCAAGCACATCGGACGCCTCGCGGACATTATCGTTGTGACACGGCCCGACCGGGATCGGAGCCTTGGCACCAACGCGCTCAAGTCGGCCCTGTTCACCACGGGCAGGCCCGTGCTGATGTGTCCTCCGGGCGGCGCGCGTGCCGACTTCAGCGCGCGGGTCGCCGTGGCATGGAACGGCTCGTTGGAGGCGGCGCGCGTAGTCGCACTGACCCTCGACATCGCGGCCGCGGCAGAGCGGGTCGCGATCCTGGCGGGCGGCAGCGGCGAGCCGCGCGGGGCCACGACCGAGGGGCTGCTCGAATACTACAGGCTCAGGGGCATCGCGGCCGAGGCGCATCGCTTCGAGTCCCGCAACCCCGGCGCGGCGCTGCTGGAGAAGACCGCGGAGGTGGGCGCCGGCCTGCTGCTGATGGGTGCCTACGGGCACAGCCACGAACGCGAGATGTTCTTCGGAGGCAACACGCAGAGCGTCGTGGACACGGCTCCGATCCCCGTCGTCATGGCGCATTGACCGGTTTTTTCGCCACGAAACAAAATGCTTCTTGAAGTCTGACTTGCGCAATATAGTGTCTCAAGTTCGTCGCAGCGGTTGAAGATCCTTAAGCCATTCCGCATTCCCGAGAGGAAAGGACCTACGATGCCGATCACGAAGCGCGTATTTGTGCAGATGACCTTCTCGGCGCTGATTGCGCTCCTGCCCATGCCTTCACTGGCGCAGGACTGGAAGCCGAGGCGTCCGATAGACTTCACGATCATGGCAGGCCCCGGAGGGGGCGCCGACCAGATCGCGCGCTTCATCCAGTCCGTCGCGGAACGCTACGACATGATGAGCCGGCCCCTCGTGCCGACAAACCGCGGGGGTGGTTCCGGGGCCGAGGCACTGCTTCACGTCAAGGGCGCCTCGGATCCCGACCACACGCTGCTCGTGACGCTGAATTCTTTTTTCACCACTCCGCTCCGGCAGGAGAACCTCGGGATCGACGTCCAGACCTTCACGCCGGTCGCGATGATGGGGGCCGATCCCTTCGTCCTCTGGGTCCACAAGGACTCGGGCATCACCAGCTTCGACCAGTTCGTCGAGGAGGTGCGCGCTGCAAATGGCGAGTACGTCATGGGCGGCACCGGGATGGGACAGGAGGACTCCATCGTCATCGCCTACATGGCGGATGCCTACGACCTGAAGATCAAGTATATCCCCTATGACGGCGGCGGCGCGGTCGCCCGTGACCTCGCCGGCAAGCAGGTGATGGCCACGGTGAACAATCCGGCGGAAGCCAAGGGCTTCTACGAGGCGGGAAGCGTGGTCCCGCTCCTCGCCTTCTCGGACGAGCGGCTGCCGGCCTATCCGGACGTGCCGACGCTGCGCGAGATGGGCCACGACTTCTCCTACTACAACCAGCGCGCCGTGGTCGGTGCGCCCGGCATGTCCGAGGAGGCCGCCGCCTACCACAGGGAGGTCTTCACGCGGATCTACGAAAGCGACGAGTGGCAGGCCTATCTGGAGTCCGAGAGCCTCTCGCCGCTCTGGATGAATGCCGACGAGCAGCGGGCCTACTGGGAAAAGCAGGTCGAGAACCACCGCAAGCTCCTCGGCAGTCTGGAAAACTGAGGTCCGGAATCTACCGGATCCCATCGGGGGAGAGCGGGAATGCGCATGGGCGAGATCCTTCTGGCGGGCCTTCTCGCGGCCTTCTCCATCTATCTGATGTGGAAGAGCGCGGAGTTGCCCACCGGATACGTGTCCGGGCGCGGCCCCGGCGGAGGCGCCTGGCCCTTCTGGCTCTCGGGGATCATGCTGGTCTGCTGCGGCTTCATCGCCTTCAACTGGTGGCGACGGACCAGTCCGCCGTCGCAATCGGACGAGCCGTTCCTCGACGCCCGGAGCTGGCGGATGCTCGGCCTCGTGGGCGGGGGGCTCGTCGTCTTCGTGGGCCTGATCGAGGTCATCTCGATGTACGGCGCCATCGCCGTCTTCCTGTTCTACTACCTGCGCTTTCTTGGGCGACATTCCCTCTGGCTCAGTCTGGCGATTGCGCTCGTGACGCCGCTGGCCTTCTTCTTCTTCTTCGAGGGCGCCATGCAGATCACCATGCCGTCGGGTCTGCCCTTCACCGATCCTGTCTTCGATCTCCTCTACGAACTCCTGTACTAGGGCACCGCGCGACATGGACATCCTTTCCCTGCTTGGCGACGGCATGTTGCTCGCGCTCCAGCCGCTGAACATCATGCTCATCGTCATCGGGGTGTCGGTCGGGCTGTTCATCGGTGCGATGCCCGGGCTGGGCTCGGTGAACGGCGTGGCGATCCTGCTGCCGATCACCTTCCTCGTACCGCCGGGCGCGGCGATCATCTTCCTTGCCGCGATCTACTACGGCGCGATGTATGGCGGCGCCATCTCGTCGATCACCCTCGGCATTCCCGGCGCGTCGACGGCGGTCGCCACCACCTTCGACGGCAGGCCGCTCGCCCTCAAGGGCCGGGCGAGCCTTGCCCTCGTGACGGCGGCGATAGCCTCCTTCGTCGGGGGCACTGTCGCGAACGTGCTCTTCACCCTCTTCGCGCCCCTCCTCGCAAGCGTGGCACTTGCCTTCGGCCCGCCCGAGATCTTCGCCCTGATGCTGCTGGCCTTCGCGACCTTCGTGGGCCTTGGCGGGGACGATATCCCCAAGACCGTGTTCTCGATCTGCTTCGGTCTCGTGCTGGGGGCCATCGGCTTCGACCAGATCTCCGGCGCGCCCCGCCTCGTCCTGTTCGAGATGACCGGCTTCCTGCAGGGGATCGGCTTCCTGGTGCTGGCGATCGGCGTCTATGGCATCGGCGAGATGCTCTGGACCATCGACCAGTCCCGCGGGCAGGTCGAGACGACGGCGCCGAAGATGACGGCGAAGGTCATGGCGGCGGACACGGCGCAGGCGATGCGCCAGGGCTGGAAGGGCATGACGATCGGCTCGTTCCTGGGCTTCTTCGTCGGCATCCTTCCGGCGGCAGGCGCCACGCCTGCCTCGCTGATGTCCTATGGCGTGACCAAGATGATCTCGCGCGTGCCCCACGAGTTCGGGCGCGGCAATGTCGATGGCGTGGCGGCTCCCGAATCCGCGAACAATTCCGCCTCGACCGGAGCGATGCTTCCCATGCTCACCCTCGGCATTCCCGGATCGCCCACAACCGCGATCCTGCTGGGCGGCATGGTGATCTGGGGGCTCACGCCGGGCCCCTTGCTCTTCGTGAAGGAGACGGGCTTCGTCTGGGGCCTGATCGGGTCGTTCTACATCTCGAACGTCGCGGCGCTGCTGATCAACCTCGCCTTCATCCCGGTCTTCATCTGGATGCTGAGGATGCCCTTCACCATCCTCGCGCCGATGATCTTCGTGCTCTCCATCGTCGGAGGCTATGCCGCAACCTCGGACATGTTCGACATCTGGATGATCGTGATCTTCGGCATCGGCGCCTTCATCCTGCGCCGCTTCGACTATCCGCTTGCGCCGGCCGTGCTGGCAATCGTCCTCGGTCCGATCGCGGAGCCGACGCTCCGCCAGTCGCTGCTGCTCTCCTCCGGCGATCCGTCCATTTTCCTGACCCGGCCGATCGCCGCGCCCATCACGATCGCCGCGATCATCCTGATCCTGCTGCCCGCGGTGAAGCTCTTCCGTCGCTGAACGGCACTCACGCGCAGGCGGCCGTGCAGCCGGAAGGAACGAACCCCGGCGAAGCCTTCGTCTGACGCCGGCTCGCGGATTGGCGGGCTGCATCTATCCGCAGGGAATTACCGACAGGCTGCCGTCGGTCTCGAGCACGACGGACCCCACGGCATCGGGATCCTCGCGACCGCTGGCGCGGAGGGCTGCGAGGATCTCTTCCCGTGTCACCCTCTGGCGGCGCATCGCGTCCTCGAGAAAGCTCCCGCCGTGAAGGACGAGCGTCGGCTCGCTCTTGACGAGATCCTGAAAGCCTGGCCAGCGCACGGAGGCGAAGGTGATCGCATATTGCAGGCAGATCAGCAGCGCGAGCGCCGCCACGCCTTCCAGAAGCGGCACGCTGCGGTTCAGCAGCACCGTCGCGAGTGTCGAGCCGAGCGCGACGGTGACGATGAAGTCGAACGCGTTCATCTTGCTCAGCGTTCGCTTGCCCGAGACGCGGAGCATGGCGATCAGCGCGACGTAGGACACAAGCCCCACGACGATCACGCGGAGGATGCCCGCCCAGCCGTCAAAGATCATCGGTTCGCTCATCGTGTACCCTCCGCTTGCCTCGAGAGACATCTTTCGCAGACCCGAAGTGTTCCAGCCCCCCGCCTTCTCGATCGGGCCGGGATGCTCTGCCCCGATGACCTGCGACCTCGCGACGCTTGCGATGGAAGGAGCAGTCTCCCGCCGGTGAAAGGAACATGCCCCCGCCGGTTCCGTTGTCGGGCAGGAGGTGCCATGATCCCCGCAAGACCCATCCTCGCCGCGGCCGCCCTTCTCGCCTGCGCCGCGCCGGCGCTCGCTCAGGTGGCGGATCTCGATGCGCTGCGCAGCCGCGCCCTCGACATGACGAACGCCTCGCGGAAGGACCATGACCTGCCGCCGCTGCAACGCCGCGACGACCTCGACGCGGCGGCTCAGCGCCATGCCGATGACATGCTGCGGCGCGACTACTACGCCCATGTATCGCCCGAGGGAGGCACGGCTCGCGACCGGTATCTCGCTGAAGGCGGAGACGAAGGCAAGCTCGTGGCCGAGAACATCGCCCGCTGCAGCGGCTGCCCGAGGCCGGATGCGGGCAGCATCAAGCGGCTCCATCAGGGCTGGATGGACAGCCCGGAGCATCGCGACAACATCCTGCGTGAGGGCCTCGCCGGGTTCGGCTTCGGCATGGCGGGTGGCGGCGCGGAACCTCAGCTCGCCGTGCAGACCTTCGCCGGGCCCGGCACCGCTCGCGGCGAGGCCGGCGAGCTGGCACAGGAAGATGTCTCTGACGCCGCCCGCACGGCCGTGAACCGCCTCCGCCGCGAAGCGGGTCACGCGCCGGTCGAGGCGAGCGACGCGCTCACGGAGGCGGCGCGCAACCTCGTACCGGAGACGATCGAGGATTTTCGGCTCGACCACGCGGGCGACCTCGAAGGGGCTCTCCCCATGGCCGAGGCCGGTCAGTGGCGGATGCTCGCCACGCTCGCGGCAAGCTGCGGCGGCTGCGGTGCGCAGCCCGCACAGGGCGATCCGGCGGCCTTCGTGCGGGACTGGAACGCCGGCGAGACGCGCGAGACGCTGCTTGATCCGTCGGTGACGCGGATTGGAGCGGTCCTGCGGGCGGACGGCGCCGGCCGGAAGGTCATGCTGCTGGTGCTGGGTCAGCCGCGCTGAGGCCCCGGCGGGCGCAAGGCGCGAGGACCGGGCTGACCGGCGCGGCGATGCGAACTTGCGGCCAAGCTTGCACGTCACAGGCGAGCCGATTTCCGTGGACCTGCCGGCGCGAGGAGAGATCGTCGCGACCGCCTGAGGGCACTATCTCAACCTGCTTCACTGCCCTCTCTCGGCCACGGAAAAGATTTTCCGCTAAGTCGAGCAGACCACCTCCATAAGGAAAAAGTGATCCGGCCACGTCTCTGCATGGCCGGATCGAAACGAATTGGCTGTATGCGCTCGCGCTGCCGGATGAGCGGCATCAGCTGCCGCGATCGCATGGCCGGACCGTACGGTGTCAGCTGTCGCCGAGCTGCCCGTAATCGAAGGTGTCAAGCTCCATCGCCTGCGCCTCGTCGAACGGGATGTAGTAATTTGCCGATCCCGGGTCCCACCCGCCGCCCCAGCCGTAGCCGTTCATCGGATAGGCCTGATAGGCGCGCCCGCCATAAGCTGCGTCGCGCTGCACGACCACGCCCTTGATCTCGCCATCCTGCAGGATGGCATCCGTCACATAGCCGTAGTTGCGGTAACGCTGGTCGTTGCTCAGCCGGGCGGTGTCACCGATCAGTTCGGTGATACGCCAGGCGCGGCCCTGAACCTCGGCATCGTCCACATTCTCGAGAACCTGATCCTGAGCGCTGCCGGCATCAATCCAGTCGGTTCCGTCGTCGCCGAATCAGCCGAAGTCATCGACCGTTTCCTCGGTGACGGGAACCGTGATCCCCCCGGAGTCGCGCACCTCGACCTGATCCCACGGCACGCTGACGTGGGTGTCGCCGATGTCCCAGACGCCGCCGACCTCGACGATGACCGAAAGGATGCGCCCGTCGGGGCCGATCACCAGATCCTCGACATCTCCGATGTCATCCCCGGTGGAGCCGTAGACTTCAGTCTGGTTCATGAAGGCCTGGGCACTCATGCCGCTCGCGTAGAGCGCGTTCGGCGACCAGTCTTCGGCCGTCATGGTACCGGCCTGGTCGGCCGTGGTGCCGGTCTCGTTGGCCGTGGTGCCGGTCCGATTGGCCATCGTGCCGGTCTGGCTGGGCATGGTCCCGGTCTGGCTGCCGGCATCCTGCGCGACGACCGGAATTGCAGAACTCGCGAGAAGAGCGATCGCGCCCGAAACGATGAGTTTCATGTGCGTTTCCTCCTTTGCTTCAGCCGGACCGCGGAAGCACGGAAGTCGTACTCGACCCGGTCCGGCTTGCTCTCTGAACCACGGGTCCGCGGCTCTGTTCCCGCCAAAGGCAGACTGTGCCGAAATTGGGCCCTGCCATCGACGCCCGGACGTCGAAGATGGTCACGATCAGCTCGACCGCCGCGGTCAGCGCCGAGACCTCGACGAAGGTGATCATCGTGGTCAGGGTGTCGATGCCGTAGCCCCGGGCGAACTCCGGCCGTGACAGAGGCATGCAGTTGAATCGGCCCGCGTCTGGCGCCATGCCGAGGAGCGGCGAGGCAAGGAAGGTGGTCCCCCGATAAGGTGGGCGCAGTAGCCGAAGGCGTTCAGCCGCAGGAAGGCCTTGTTGCGCGCACTCCCCCTCAGCGGCGCGAGTTGGACTCCATCTCGGGAATGGCGAAGAGGAACATCATCGTCGTGCCGTGGACGGTCATCACTGGTTGCAGGTCTCGGGCGCGAGCACCTCGTTCAGCCGCTGCGCCAGTTGCAGCCGCATCAGCAGGCCCAGCACCCCCGACAGGAGGAAGAAGACAAAGGCCGTGATGACGAAGCGGCGCCCGATGCTGGTGTGGTTGATATAGCCTAACCAGCCCGGCAGGGCGGCGGCCCCTCACCTGTCCGGCTCGGCCCCGAGGCGGTGGATCTGCGCCAGAACGCTCTGGGGAACCACGCCGGACAGCATCGCCAGGAGCCGGTTGGTCAGGCCGGGCACGACGCCGCGTTCGCCCGCGATCATCGCCTCATACCCCGCGCGGGCGACCGTGGTCACGTCGTCCAGCCGGTCGCTTTGTGCGATCGGGCTGTCGGCCAGCCGGTTTTCGGGGCGGGTGAAGATCGGCGTGTCGGTCGGCCCCGGCATCAGACAGGTGAGCGTCACCGGCCCGTCGCGCCACTCGTCCTGAAGCGCATATGTCAGGCTGTCGAGATAGGCCTTGGTCGCGTTGTAGACCGCGTCGAACGGACCCGGAACGAAGCCGCCGATCGAGCCCGAGACGAGGATCCGGCCCGCGCCGCGCCGCTGCATCTTCTCTCCGACCCGGCGCAGCATCAGCGTGGTCTGAAGCACGTTGAGATCGATCAGCCGCCGGATCGCGACCCAGTCCTGTTCTGTGAAGGCATGGCCGAGCGCCCGCCCGGCATTGGCAAAGAAGAGGTCGATCTCTCGGCGCTCGACCGCGCGCCAGAGCGTATCGACGCCCTCTCGGGTGGCGAGGTCGGCGCGCACGACCTCGACCTTCCCGCCCAGACGGCGGAGCTTGTCGGCCGCGTGCTCGATCTCGTCCTCGTCGGCACAGATGATCAGCTCATGCCCGTCCTCGACCGCGAAGCGGGCGAGTTCATAGCCGATGCCGGTCGAGGCGCCAGTGACGACAGCGAGGGTCATCGGGCATCCTCCGGCTCGGCCATGCGGCGGTGGAGCATGGCGAGCACGCTGTCCGGCACCACGCCGGAAAGCGCCGCCTGCACCTTGTTGGCCAAGCCCGCCGTCACGCCCGAGGCTCCGCGCTTCATCGCGCGGTAGCCCGTGCGCGCGACCATCGCGGGGTCGTCCTTCTCCGACCGGCCCACCGGCGTCTCCTCCATCCCGGCACGGTGGAAGAACTCCGTCTCGGTCGGGCCCGGCATCAGGCAGGTGACGGTGACCCCGCTGTCGCCCAGTTCGTTGCGGATGCCCCAGCTGAGCGTGTCGAGATAGGCCTTGGTCGCATTATAGACCGCCTGGTAGCTGCCAGGCATCAGTCCCGCAATCGAGCCGGTGATCAGGATGCGGCCTTCGCCGCGCGCGGCCATCCGGCAGGCGACACGGTGGAGAAGCAGCGTGGTCGCGGTGACGTTCGTCGCGATCACCGCCTCGATGCCGGCCTCGTCCTGATCGAGGAAGGCGTGTCCGAGGCCCCGGCCCGCATTGGCCATCAGATGATCGACCGCGCGTCCGCCCGTTGCGGATAGAAGGGCCTCGACTCCCTCCTCGGTCGAAAGGTCCGCGAGGCAGGCCGTGACGGTCGCGCCCTGCCCTCGCAGGTCTTCCTCCACCTCGTGAAGCTGCGGATCGTCGGCGCAGAGGATCAGCTCCGACCCGTCCTCCGCAGCCAGCCGCGCCAGTTCGAGACCGATCCCGCTGGACGCTCCGGTGATGACGGCGAGCGTCATGCCGCCACCTCGGTGCCGGGCTTCAGCACCACCTTGGTCCATTCGTTCTGGTTGTAGCGGAAGTTCTCGTAGCCCCGCGCGGCATCCTCGAGCGGCAGGCGATGCGAGATGAGGAAGGTCGTGTCGATCTCGCCTTCTCCGATCCGGCGCAGAAGATCCTCGAGATAGTGCTGCACATGCGTCTGGCCGGTCTTGACCGCGAGGCCCTTCTCCATCATCGCGCCCAGCGGGAACTTGTCGAGGAAGCCGCCATAGACGCCGGGAACCGAGACGCGTCCGCCCTTCCTGACCGCCATGATCGCCTCGCGCAGCGCATGGGCGCTGTCGGCGCCGATGCCCACGGTCTGCTTGACGTTGTCGAGGATCGTGTCGGGCGCCATGCCATGCGCCTCCATCCCCACGGCATCGATCACCGCGTCCGGGCCGATCCCGCCCGACATCTCCATCAGCGCCTCGAGCACGCGGGTCTGCCGGAAGTCGATCACCTCGGCGCCGAGCTTGCGGGCGAGTGCCAGACGCCTGGGGTATTCGTCGATGGCGATGACCTTGCCCGCCCCCATCAGCAGCGCCGACTGGATCGCGAAGAGGCCGACCGGGCCGCAGCCCCAGACGGCTACCGTGTCGCCCTCCTCGATGCCGGCGTTGTCGGCGGCCATCCAGCCGGTGGGCAGGATGTCCGAGAGGAAGAGCACCTGATCATCGTCGAGCCCGTCCGGGATCACGATCGGACCAACGTCGGAAAAGGGCACGCGGACATATTCCGCCTGACCGCCCGGATAGCCGCCCGTCAGGTGCGAATAGCCGAAGAGCCCGGACATGGCATGGCCGTAGAGCGCCTCGCTCGCGTCCTGCTTCTCGACCGGGTTGGAGTTGTCGCAGGCGGAATACTGGTGCTTCCGGCAGAAGTAGCAGGAGCCGCAGGATATGGTGAAGGGCACCACCACGCGCTGCCCCTTCTGCAGCGTGCTCTTCGGGCCGGTCTCGACCACGCGTCCCATGAACTCGTGGCCGAGAATGTCGCCGGCGAGCAGCCCGGGGATCACCCCGTCGTATAGGTGCAAGTCCGAGCCGCAGATTGCGGTCGAGGTCACCTCGATGATCGCATCGCGCGGATTGACGATCTCGGGATCCGGATGGGTCTCGACGCGGACGTCGTGCTTACCGTGCCAGGTCAGTGCGCGCATGGGTCAGGTTCTCCGGTTGCGGGAGGTGGCGATCTCGCCCGTCTCCATCAGCATCTTCAGGCGCTTGAGCTCGTGCCGCCCCCGGAGCTTCGGGGCGAGGCGGAACAGGCGCGCGAGGGTGGAACCGCCGAAAGGCGGGACATAGGCGATGACGGCCTCGACCTCCGTGCCACGGCCGGCGGGCGCATCGGCAAAGCTGACCGTTCCGTTCGCCTTCACGTCGGAGGCTTCGGTCGATTCCCATACGATCAGCCTGTCCGGGATCTCTTCCATCACCCGCGTCTCGAAGGTCAGCTTGCGCCCGCCGATGCCCTCCATCGTCCAGCGGCAGGTATCTCCCGTCGAAGAAACGTCCGACACACCCTCCATGAACTTCGGCAGGTTCGAGAAATCCCGCCAGAAGGCAAAGAGCTCGGACCGGGGGCGGTCGATGGTCACGGTGCTGCCGCCGCGCGCCTCGCCGCGCAGCGTATGGTCGGGTGCGTCGTCGGCTGGGCGGAAATGCACCTGGTTGCGATCCCGCTCACGCGTCAGCACCCAGATACCGGCGGCGGCCGCCGCCATGCCGCCCAATGCAAGCCAGACCGTCTGCGGATCCCGCCCGCGAAGTGGTTGATGAAGTGACATCGTACCTCCGGAACTGTGCCGGTCCTGCCGGCCCGTGCCATGAACCGGCCCGCCCGCAGAGTGTTCCTGTCACATCCGGCACTTCGCGATCCTGCGCCGCACCGGACCCGGAGCCGGCGGAGTCCCGCTCGGAACCGACAGCCAAGCCCTTCCTGCGAGCAAGGGGATGTGCGTCATCGAACGCCGGATGTTTCCTCGCGGGCACCCGCTGACGCCTTGGAGCGCGCCCGCCTTCGGCCCCGCGCTCCCGGCGCCTCGAGCGGCCGACCGCGCTCAGCCCGCCGATCCGGGAAAGGGCACGGCCTTCAGGGACTTCGCGGCATGGACGCCATTCGAGACCGCGAGGCGGATCGAGGACATCACGTTCCCGGGCACACCGGGCAGGTCGACGAAGGTCGGGCTGGCCATCGCTTCTCCCACCCCGTGGAGGCCCGCATTCGGCGCAATCGTGAACCCCACGCATCGGAGCGGATTCCATTCTCCCCTTCCGCTGCCGCAACCCGTTCGCAGGCCGATGTTTCTCGCCTACCCCGTGCCCGCAAGGAACACCGGCCGGTCCCGCGATTGGACTCTGACCCGGGCCTGCACACGCGTTTCGCTTGCAAAGCGAAGGCTCCATCCGGACAAACGGGCTCAGGCTGCCGGTTGCCCGCGTCCGACCTTTGTATGATCTTCGCTCGAGCAGGCGGAAAGGTGATGTTGGTGGAGAGGCCGTTCGCGGGAAACGGTTCGAAGGAACGGAGGAACATCATGAGGTTGCGCCTTGCCCTCGTGCTCGCGGCGATGGCCGCTCCGGCGTTGGCCGCGGATCCGGTCGAGATCCGCGCGGCCGTGCTGAGGATCGACGTGCCACTCGACCGACCTCCGATCTCGCGACTCGACCTGCCGCCGGAGGATCTGGGGCTCGCAGGCGGAAGGCTGGCCACGGCGGACAATGCAACCACCGGGCAGTTCATGGGGCAGAGCTTCGTGACCGAGGAGGTAACGGCGAGCCCCGAGACCGCGGTCGCGGAGCTGGAGAAGATCCTCGGCACCGGCACGCAGTTCGTGGTGACACTGGCCGATGCCTCGACCACGCTCGCGCTCGCCGATGCCGCCGGCGACCGGGCAGTGCTGTTCAACGCGCGCGCATCCGACGACGCCCTGCGAAATGACGACTGTCGGGCGAACCTGCTGCATACGGTGCCCTCGCGCGCGATGATGACCGATGCGCTCGCGCAGTTTCTTGCCTGGAAGCGGTGGAACGAATGGTTCCTGATCGCCGGCAGTCATCCCGAGGATATCGCACTGGCCGATGCGTACCGCCGCGCGGCGGACAAGTTCGGCCTGAGGATCGTCGAGGAGCGCACCTTCGAGGATACCGGCGGCGCGCGGGCGACCGACAGCGGCCTCGTCCAGATCCAGGCGCAGATCCCGACCTTCACCCAGCGCGCCGCCGATCACGACGTGGTGGTCGCGGCCGACGAGACCGGCGTCTTCGCCGACTACCTGCCGTATCATACATGGGAGCCGCGCCCCGTGGCGGGCTCGGCGGGACTGACACCGGTCTCCTGGCATCCGGCCATGGAGATGTGGGGCGGCACGCAATTCCAGAGCCGCTTCGAGAAGCAGTCGAATCGCCCTGCTCGCGAGGAGGATTACCAGGTCTGGCTCGCGCTGCGCTCGATCGGCGAGGCGGCGAGCCGCACCGGATCGGGCGAGTTCCCCATGCTCAGGGACTACATGCTGGGCGAGAGCTTCGAACTCGGCGGATTCAAGGGCCAGCCCCTGACCTACCGCGACTGGGACGGGCAGCTCCGCCAGCCGATCCTGCTCGCGTCGGGGCCGATCGTGACCTCGGTTTCGCCCCAGGCCGAGTTCCTGCACCAGGTGTCGCAACTCGACACGCTCGGCACCGACCGCCCGGAGACCACCTGTCGGCTGACGCGATCGGCCGGATGACGGGGACCGCTGGTGGGACCGCCCATGTGCAGGGTCAGGAGCCACCGATCGGTGTCAGAGGTCCGCGTGATCCAACCGCCCCGGGTAGCGGAGCCATGAGGTGAGACCCTTCCGGACCGTCGCCCCGACGGGCGGCTTCCGGGATTGCATCCGGGTGCTCTGAAGGCGGAAAGGGCTGCTCGCAGGTCGGGCTCTCCCCTGCTCGTCCGGAAAACCGCGAGCATTGCGGGCTCGACGGGGTCCTGATCCAAGCAACGTCCCCGGCCTCGGCAGCGCCGAGTGCCGGGACATGCCCGACACGCACTGTCCTCAGGGGACGCTGGCCGGCGGGCCAGGTTACTGCGAGAGGATAAAGCGCCGGTGCGTTTCCTGCAGCGGGCGGGCGTTCATCTCGAAGAGGCGCGAGAACGCGGAGATCGCTTCATCCGACACGGCGACCTGGCTCTGCATCACGGTCCAGAGCACGGTTTCGGAACAGGGCGGCGTCGT
This sequence comes from Rhodobacter sp. NSM, assembly GCF_052244495.1. Lineage (NCBI taxonomy): Bacteria > Pseudomonadati > Pseudomonadota > Alphaproteobacteria > Rhodobacterales > Rhodobacter > Rhodobacter sp. NSM. Next base: position 481,036 of record NZ_JBQPXH010000001.1, on the reverse strand, counting down.
GAGCGAACCCTGATAGCGGAAGAAGCTCCGGTCCGACGGCAAGAGGCTCACGAAGTCGATCGGGCCGAGATGCGCCTCGCCCGCATGGGCGGGCGCTGCTGCGACGACCTTGTCCAGCGCCTCATTGGCGCCGCCTGCACCCATCATCACGCCGATGACGGCAAGCGCACCATCGGCCGCCTTGTGCACGAAATGCACTTCCATCGGCGCGCGCTTGCCATCGATCGCGTGCTCTGACGGCGTGTGCAGGTGGAACTGCAGAAGTTCGTATGTCTTGCCGTCAATGACCATCGACCCGCCATTGGATGCGCTGGCCTGGACGGTGTGGCCATTGTTCGACACGGTCCAGTCGGCATCGGCGTTCCAGTCAAGCGCCGGAACCGAGGTGGCGGCGGTAACCGCACCCTTCAGGTCGATCGGCGACTGCTCGTGCCCTGAGGCGCAGGCGCCGAACTCGGTACTGAGCGCCCCCCACTGGGCCGGCCCTTCCGCGCCTTCATAGGTCCAGTGCAGGCCCTCGGCCTCGGCGAGGCCGGCGGAGAGGAGAAGCGAAACGGCAGCCTTGGCGATGATGTGGCGCATTGGACCCTGGCATGAGTGAAGGACAATGATTGGGGTTAATAAGGGAGAAGGCGCTCACACCGAATACCGGACTCGGGATGGCGTGACTCGCCTTTGCGTCGTTTATCAACCTAAAGAATACCTTCTCCGGTAGCGGAGAAGAACGTTTCCGGGCAACGGTCGTATCGGGTGGCGACGCGTCTTCAGTCCTTGAGGCGGCCGAACATGATCTCGATGCGGTTGCGGCGCCTGTACCTCCGCTTGTCGTGCCTCACCGGCTTCCTGCGGGTCTTCCTGCCCGGGATGCAGACCTTCATCCCTTTGTCCTTCAACGCATCTCGCAGCAAGTCCGCGTCGTAGCCCCGATCGGCCAGAAGCCAGTCGGCTTTTGGAAGGCTGTCCAGCAGCGCCGCCGCGCCGGTGTAGTCGCTGACCGGACCGGCCGACATGAAGAACCCGATCGGCCGCCCCTTCGCATCGGCAACGGCGTGCAGTTTGGTGTTCATGCCGCCCTTCGTCCGACCTATCTGACGCGCACGTCCCCCTTTTTCGCGCACAGGCTGGAGGCCGTGCGATGCGCTTTCAGGTAGGTCGCGTCGATCATGATCATCTTGTGCTCGGCCCTCTCGGCGGCCAGACCCATCATGATCCGTGCGAAGACACCATTGTCGCTCCAACGCTTCCAGCGGTTGTACAGGGTCTTGGCCGGACTGTATTCCCTGAGGGCGCCGCACCACCGCAAGCCACTGCGGTTGATGAAGATAATGCCGCTCAGGACGCGCCGGCTCTTGGACGCATGGCTTGCCATGGCTCTTGGGAAGAGGAAGAGAGGAGGATCAGACGACAGTCCGGTGGACTGTCGTCCCGACGAACGGCTTCAGGCGCTCCATTTGCGCGTGGGACAGCCAGTAGAGGTTGCTCATCGGTCAGGTCTCCTTGCGAGGCCTGAATCACGCGAACCGCCTGAAATCAATGGGTCTGAAGCCTAGTTAAAACAACTAGCGAACGACGAGGGCTAGCGAGACCGCTCCCGGAATTTGGGCAAAAGGACGCAGGGTCTGCAGCAACGGCTTCTGCTAGTATTTTGGAACCCCCAAGGCAAATATTTCCGAAGTGAGCATATCTCACATGCCGAATCCTCAGCGGATACTCATCGTTGGCCATAGCCACATCGGCTGCCTTTCGGCAGCGGCAAGGAACGCTGGCACAGACACTTTCGAAATAGTCAACTTAGGAAAGGCGGGAAAGGGAAAGGATCCGTCTGTTCGCGAGGTCCTCGAGACGATCGACAGGCGCAGAGGAGTGGAAACCCAGCCCCATGCGGTCTGCGTCTGCATTAATGGAAATCAGCACAATATACTGGGCATTGTCGAAAATCCGCGGCCATTCAGGGTCGGGCAAATAACCGCCGGCGCGACTCCTGCACAGGACGAGAGCCGCTGGTTTATCCCGTTCGCTCTAATCAAGGATAATTTTGAAGCCTCGTTCAGCCGAGAGGTTATACTGGCAATTTACGAACGTTTCCCCACGGCGCGCAGGTTCTACCTGAACCCGCCGCCGCCCATCTCCGATTGGGAATTCATTAAAGCACACCCGAGCAAATTCGAGGGAAAACTCGGCGATCAGCCCGTTCCGCTCGACTTGCGGATGCAACTCTATCTCGCCCAGACCGCGGCGATCAAGTCGATAGCGCATGACTGCGACGCGCAATTCATTGAGCTTGGCGACGAAGTCAAAGATGGCAACGGCTTTCTCAAGAGAAGATATTATGGAAGCGATCCTACGCACGCAAACGCCGAATATGGTGCATTAATGCTCGACAGGATTCAGAAGGAGGCAGTCGTTTCTCCATGAAGCACCCCTACATCGGCAAACCCGACATGCAGTTCTGGAAAAAGGAACCGGGCATTGATGAGCCGAGCCGCCTCGACCCTGTCACTGAACCTCCGTTTCGGATCGATAAAGGTGATCGGCTCGTAACGGCAGGTAGTTGTTTCGCCCAGCACGTGGCCGGACACATGGCCGCCGCTGGCTTCAACCACTTCATCACTGAGCGGGCACATCCGGCTATCAGACCTGCCGTAGCCAAACGTCACAACTATGGCATGTTCTCCGCGCGCTACGGGAATATTTACACAGCCCGACAAATGCGGCAGTTGCTGGAGAGAGCATATGGTATCTTCTCGCCCAGCGTTACATCTTGGCCCCTCCCGGACGGTGAGGGTGTGGTCGACCCGTTCCGTCCACAGATCCAGCCGGGTGGCTTCCTGAGTGATCAGGAGCTCGAAGTAGAACGCGCCCAACATTTCCGCTGCATTCGTGCAGCCATCGAGCAGATGGACGTCTTCGTCTTCACTCTCGGCCTGACTGAGGCTTGGTCAGATCGACGCGACGGCGCGGTTTATCCGCTGGCCCCGGGAGTTGCGGGGGGCATCTATGATGCCAATGCTGTTGAGTTTATTAATTTTGACGAGGAACAGACATATGCCGACTTGTCTAGTTCTCTCAGCTTTATCCGTTCGGTCAATCCAAACGTGAAAATCATCCTTACCGTTTCGCCAGTCCCCCTGAATGCCACATACGAGCCGCGTCACGTTTTGGTTTCCACCTCGTACTCCAAGGCTGTTCTCCGGATTGCCGCAGAGAAGGCCACCAGGGAATTTACGGATTGCGTCTACTTCCCTTCTTACGAAATAATCACGAGCCCACATGTTCGTGGTCGATACTTCGCACAGGATTGCCGGGAAGTAACTCAGGAAGGTGTTTCGCACGTGATGCATCTTTTCAGGAAGCACTTCGCCCAGGATCCCAGCATAGCATTTCAGGACGAAAACTCTGAGGTCTCACCGGACCGCTCAGGTGACGCAGAGCACCTGGCCAAGATGGAAGCTGCCATTGAAATCATTTGCGATGAAGAATCCATACGAAACGCTTGAGGCGCTTGCCGCCGAGGAGGCGTAAGGCCTCGTCCACTGGCTCCGCCCCGACTATCAGAACCCTGCCGGTACAGCCGCCGCGGCCAAGGCCGAACAGGCCGAGCTCGCCCTCGCTGCTACCAACGGCGCAACCCGCTCCGCCTTTCCGAAGCAACTCGCCGACCAGATGCCCGCCGTCCGCTCCGCGCTCGAAGAGCTTGGCGAGGCCACCCCCTGAGGAAATCGCACGCCGCTTCGCCCAGGCCAGGCCTGCTTCCGTGAGGCCTTCGTTGGAGTGCTTTGCGGCCATCGGCTATGCCAGAGACGCCGGGCAGGGTCGCTATGCTGTCTGATGGTGCTTGGCTCCAGCGGCACATTGCGCGGAGGTCGGAGCATCCACTGCTCGCTGTCAAGCCGCAGTCCAGCCTCCGGCCGCGACGTTGATCGACCCTCGAGCCTCCGGGGCGGATTCACCTCGCGGACCATGGAAGCTCGAACGACTTCCCAAGCCTCTGGGGCTGCTCCGCTGTATGGAGGCGGTTCCACCGCTGCCCGGTCTAGCCGTCCACCACGCACTTGGTGGGCGACCCGGCGCCGCAGTCTCAGCATCCAATCCGGGCCGCCTCCCGCAGGGGTGGGCAAGCTTCGCCGCGAAACGCTAATCCGGCGGGTTCCAGAAGTTAATGGGGGAATAGGTGGCGGAAGAACAGGAAGTATCTGGCACTTTCCCGTTGGACATCAAAATCTTAGCCGAGATACATGGCGGATGAGGTGGGATTCGAACCCACGGAACCTTTCGGTTCGCTGGTTTTCAAGACCAGTGCCTTAAGCCACTCGGCCACTCATCCGCTCTTGTTCCAGCTGCTGGCCGAGCTTGACAGTCTGCTGGCATGGCACATGCGTCGCTGAATCAGGTGCGCTAACGCTCCACACCTGCGGCAATCGTTTAGCCAGACTTTATTCGCTGGTCCAGCGCGCTCGCTTCGTCACGCTCTGAAAGAAGCGTGAAAATGTGCGAAGACCAGCCCGGCATGGCAAGCGCCGCCATGCGCTCTGGAAACAAGTGCCGGACGCACGGTGGGGGTCCAGCCCGCCTGCCGAAGGTTGAGACGACTGCCGTTCGGCGTTGATGAGGTGACCGCTCCCCGGCATGAAATGCACGAAGGTGGCTCCGCGACGATCCACGGAAAGAGAATCCTGGCCAGCCCGCATGGGGTGAGCCGGGCTCAATGTTGGTGCATGACGGATCTTGAACCGGCGGTCGGGGTGGCCGGCGTAGCGGGTGGCGAAGCCGGCCCCCGCACTGCCCGTGGTGCCGGGGGACAGCAGCCGAGCGATCAGTGCGGACGCCTCGTGATCGACTGCGGAGAGAACCCTAAACCCAGCAAAGGCGCAGATCCGAACCAGAACCCTTGATCAACGCGATCAGAGAATTTTTCCGGGGGCAGACCTGACATGGGGCGGCGGGAGGGTGTAAGGTGCACGCAGCCATCGCAACCGCAGCCCGAGGAGAGGACATGTCAGAGCTTGCATCCCTCCGGGCCGGGGCCGTCTGACCCGATCAGCCGCCCCGCCCGCCTGAACGTCACCGGCGCCCCCGGCGCCCGTCTTTCAGTGTCCGAACGAGGGCCTTTCCTTGACACGATCCTTCACGCTCGCCGACCTCGGCTGGGCTTCCGATTTCCTGCGCCAGCTCGACCTCGAGGACCTGGCCGCCACCCCCTGCCGCATCGCGGCCGTCCACCGCAGCCGCGTCGAGGCGCTCTCGGCCGACGGTCCGCTGTCGCTGATCCTGCCGCCTGAGTTCCCGACCGGCGGGATTGCCGTGGGCGACTGGGCGCTCTGCGACGGCACCCGCCTCCTGCGCCTCCTCGACCGCCGCACCATCCTTTCCCGCCGCGCGGCCGGCACCGGCGCGGCGCGGCAGCTCATTGCTGCCAACGTCGACACACTCTTCATCGTCACCTCCTGCAATGCCGACTTCAACCCGGCGCGGCTGGAGCGGTATCTCGCGCTGGCCCATGCGGCCAGGGTCGAGCCGGTGATCCTGCTGACCCGGATCGACCTCGTGCCGGATCCCGAGGGCTGGCGCGCCCGGGCCGAGGCCGTCGACCGTCGCGTCGCGATGTGCCTGATCGACGCCACCGCCCCCGATGTGCCCGAGCGGCTCGCCGACTGGTGCCGCCCGGGCCGGACGGTGGCGCTGGCGGGCTCGTCGGGCGTGGGCAAGACCACGCTCGCCAACGCGCTCACCGGCACGCTCGAAGCCACGGCGCCGATCCGCGCGGACGACGCCAAGGGGCGGCACACCACGACCGGCCGGCACCTGCGCCCGATCACGGGCGGGGGCTGGCTGATCGACACGCCCGGCATGCGCGAGCTGCGCCTGACCGACGCCGAGGACGGCATCGCCGCGGTCTTCGACGACATCGACGATCTCGCGCGGGCCTGCCGGTTCAGAGACTGCACGCACGGCACCGAACCGGGCTGCGCGGTGCAGGCGGCGGTGGCCGAGGGGCGGCTCGACGCGGGCCGCCTCGCGCGGTGGGAGAAGCTGAAGCGCGAGGACCGGCACAACTCGGCCACGCTGGCCGAGGCCCACGCCCGCGACCGCGCCTTCGGCCGGATGGTGCGCGAGGTGATGCGGGACAAGACCCGCCGGCGCGACGAGCGGTGAGAGTGCGCCTGCGGGGGCCTTTCGCCCCCCTCTCCCGCCGAGCGACTGTCGGCGGGAGAGACGGCGCCCGGACTCTCACCCTCCCGCACCGCGCGCCGGGGCAATATCCTGCCAAGCCGTACCCGATGCAGCAGCGCCCGTGGCGTCCTCGCGAGGGGCGGTTTGCTGTCAGTGACGTTGCGGCACCTCACATGCAGAAATCCGGGGAAGTCGTTCGTGAGCTTGCGGCGGTGCATCCGCAGCAACCGACGAATGCGGCCCTTCGTAACTCGCTTGGGCGGTGACGCGACGCGCAGTTGGCGACCGCCACAGGTCGAGGCCGTTCGGCATGCGAGAGGCCCCGGAGGCAGGATTCAGGAGGCCACTCGAAGTGGACGACATGCCACGTCGCAACTTTCGCACACCGGCCACTGATGCCCGACCAAGGAGCCTTGCCGCGGCAGCGGGACAATCTCTGTAGTCAGACTGCTTCCACTGCCTTGATCCGTCGCGCAGCGAGCCAGCTTGCGGCGGCCATGGCGCCAGCGGTGGCGAGGCAGAGCGGCAGCCCGCCCCACTGGTAGCTGAGGCCCGAGAGCAGCGTGCCGATAAGGCGCCCTGCCGCGTTCGCCATGTAGTAGAAGCCCACGTCCATCGTCACCCTCTCTGCCTTCGAGAAGGCGAGGATCAGGTAGGAGTGCAGCGATGAGTTCACCGCGAAGACGAAGCCGAAGAGCAGCAGTCCCGCGACCAGCGTCAGCGTCAGCCACGTCGCCGGCCCGCCCGCCGCCCAGGCGAGCGCGGCCAGCGCCAAGGGGATCGGCACCAGCCGCCCGGCCCATCGGCGGGCCTGGGCTGCGGCGTCGCCGCGGATCAGCCGGGGCGCCATGCCCTGGACCGCGCCGTAGCCGATGATCCAGAGCGCCATGAAGCCGCCGATCAGGAAGAAGGCCTCGCGCCGGCCCTCGGCGGTGCCGTCGGACAGGACGGACTGGAAATAGACCGGGATGCCCACCACGAACCACACATCGCGCGCGCCGAACAGGAACATCCGCGCCAGCGACAGCCGGTTGATCGCCCGATCGCGCGACCAGACCGAGGCAAATTTCGTGCCCTTCACCCCGCGCGGCAGGCCCTCGGGCATCCAGAGCACCACTGCGAGCAGGATCGCCGCCAACACCGCAGCCATCGCCCAGATCGCGGCCTGAAATCCCGCCAGCGCCAGAAGCGCCGCGCCGAGGAAGAAGCCCGCCCCCTTCACCGCGTTCTTCGACCCTGTAAGCAGCGCCACCCAGCGGAAGAGCCCGTCGCCCGCGGGCGCAAGGATCTTCACCGCGCTTTTCGACGACATCTTGGCCAGATCCTTGGCCACTCCCGAGACGCCCTGAACCGCCATGACGAAGGCAACCGAGGCCGGGATGCTCCATTCCGGGTCCAGCATCGCCAGCGCCCCGAGCGCACCGATCTGCAGCCCGAGGCCCGCGTAAAGCGTCGAGGTCAGCCCGAAGCGCGCGGCGAGCCAGCCGGCGGAAAGGTTGGTCACGATCCCCGCCAGCTCATAAAGCAGGAAGAGCCAGGCGAGCTGGATCGGCGAGAAGCCCAACCCGTTGAAATGCAGCAGTACCAGCATCCGCAGCGCGCCATCGCTGAGCATGAAGGCCCAGTAGGCGGCGGTCACGGCGGCATAGGCGCGAAGGCCCGAACGGGCGGCGACGCTCACGGCCGGGCCCTTTCGCCGCGCAGGCCGCGGGTCATCGGAGGCCTCCGCCGAACGTCGTTGCATCCCCTCGTGCAGCAGGAGCAGGAAGTCATCTCACGCCCCCGCCCGCGAGGGGACAAGGCTCTCCGCCACCATCCGGGTGATGTCGGCCAGCCGGCAGACATAGCCCCATTCGTTGTCATACCAGGCGTAGATCTTCACCTGCGTGCCGCCCACAACCATCGTCGAGGCCGCATCCACCACGGCCGATCGCGGGTCGTTCAGGAAATCCGACGAGACCAGCGGCCGCTCCTCATAGCCGAGGATGCCTTTCAGCGGTCCCCGCGCGGCCTCGGCGAGAAGCGCGTTCACCTCCTCGACCGTGGTCGGGCGTGCAACCTCGAAGACGCAGTCGGTCAGCGAGGCGTTCAGGAGCGGCACCCGCACCGCATGGCCGTTCAGCCTGCCCTTCAGCTCGGGATAGATCAGTCCGATCGCGGTGGCCGAACCGGTCGAGGTCGGGATCAGGTTCGCCAGCGCCGAGCGGGCGCGGCGCATGTCCTTCGCCGGCCGGTCCACGATGGTCTGGGTGTTCGTTACGTCATGGATCGTGGTGATCGAGCCGTGGCGGATGCCCAAGCCCCCGTGGATCACCTTCACCACCGGCGCGAGGCAGTTCGTCGTGCAGGAGGCCGCCGTCACCAGCCGCTGGCTGCCATCGTAGAGGTGATGGTTGATCCCGTAGACCAGGTTCAGCGCGCCGCCGTCCTTCACCGGGGCCGAGACGACCACCTTCTTCACCGCCTCGAAATAGGGCGCGAGCTTCGCGGCGGTCTTGAAGACCCCGGTGCAGTCCACCACCAGATCGACGCCCAGATCGCGCAGCGGCAGGTCCTCGATCCGCCGTTCGCGCATCAGGGGCATGCGGTGGCCGGCAAGCGTCAGGCTCTCGCCATCATGGGCGACCGGGGTCCGCCAGCGGCCGTGGACGCTGTCGAACTCCATCAGCAGCGCGTGCTGCGCCGGATCGCCGTCGGCATCGTTCAGAAGCACGATCTCGTCGCCCGCACCGCGGTCGATCAGCTCGCGCAGCAGGAGCTTTCCCATCCGGCCGAGCCCGTTGACCGCGATGCGCGCCATCAGACCTCTCCCAGCCGGTCGAGATGCTGCTGCAGCGCCAGCCGCTCCAGCTGGTCGAAGGGCAGCTGGGTGAAGGCCGAGATCCGGCGGTGCAGCTCGCCGAAGGCCTTGGCGAAGGCGAGGCCCTTCTCGGCATCCGTGCCGCAGGCCTTCGCCGGATCCGGCATCCCCCAATGCGCGGTCAGCGGCTGCCCCGGCCAGGGCGCACATTCGTCCGACGCCGCCTGGTCGCAGACGGTGAAGACGAAATCCATCTGCGGCGCCTCCGGCCCCTCGAATTCCGACACATGTTTCGAGCGCAGGCCGGAGGTGTCGAGGCCGTTGCGCTCCAGCACCTCGAGGGCGAAGGGGTTCAGCTGGCTGTTCGGCCGCGTCCCCGCCGAGAAGGCACGGAAGCGGGTGCCGCCGAGGCTGCGCAGGATCGCCTCGGCGAAGATCGAGCGGGCGGAATTGCCCGAGCAGATGAAGAGCACGTTGAAGGGCCGGTGCATGTCGATCTCCCGTGGAAGTGTAGCCAAGACGTCGGGGCGCCCCCGGCCGCAGTCATGGCCGAGATAGGCGATGAGCGCCGCCAGTTCGGGCAGCCGCACGCTGTAGAAGAGCGAGCGTCCCTCGCGTGCCGAACCGATCAGGCCCGCCGTCTCCAGTTCGGCCAGATGATGCGACAGCGTGTTCGGTTTCATCCCGAGCATCGCCGCGATCTCGGTCGGCCGCACGCCCCGCGGCGCGTGCCGCATCAGCAGGCGGACAACGGCAAGGCGGCCGGCATGGCCGAGGGCGGCGAAGTGGCGAACGGCGATTTCCTGTTCCATAATTCCGGATTTATGGAAGTATAGGACAGCGCGTCAAGCGAAGGTTTCGTGACAGGTTCGAGAGCCGCCGCACCCCCTTCCGTCAAATGGCCAACGCCGAAGTCATGCTCCAGCGCATGGGTGAGGCGGTGAATGAACCCGTCGGCATCGGCTCGGCACCAGACGACGTGCGCGACAAAGCGCCGAAGAACATTTCCGGCCGCGCGGTGGCGCCCGTGGCCCTGCATCAGGTCGGACAGCGTGACCTGCATCTCGCGGCAGGCGATGCAGCTTCGGGCGCCGAACCCGGCAATGACCGGCAGACCCGAAATGCGGACCGCCTCCACCGGATCGGCGCCGGGGTCTCGGCCCGGATCAGGAGAAGGCCGAGGCCGGCCAGGACGAAAAGCGCGCCAGGTCCCCAGGGATCCGGTCGCGCCTTATCAGCAGTGGCCCCTGCCGTCCCCGCCGCAGCAGTCCTCGGCCTTCGTCGCCGGCACGTCTCCGCCGCAGCAGGACGCGCCTTCGGTGCAGCCGCGGGTCAGGGCGGTCAGCGCCGCGGCGTCGCCCCGGACCGGGAAGCCCTTGGCCGCCCAGCGGGACAGCCCGCCGTCGAGGTTCGCCACCCGGTCGTGGCCCTGATACATCAGATAATAGACGGCCTTCAGGCTGCGAGGGCCGCTGGCGCAGGCCACCACCACCTCTCGGTCGCGCGGCACCTCGGCAACGCGCGCCTCGAACTGGCTGAGCGGGATCGACAGGACCTCTGCTTCGGCGAAGCCCACGGCGGCCTGCTCGTCGGCCTCGCGCACATCGACGAGCAGCGCACCCGCCGCCAGTGCCTTGCGGGTCGAGCTCGGGCACAGCTGGCGGGCCTCGGGCAGCGCGCGGGGGATCACTTCAGCCATTCCTTCACCTGATCGCGCGTGGGGACCGAGCCGGTGTGGACCACCCGCCCCTCGACCACGACGCCGGGGGTGGACATGACGCCATAGCCCACGATCTCGCGCATCCCCTCGACCTTGGTCACGGTCACCGGCACGCCCTCGGCCTCTGCCACCGCCTCGATCGTCTCGACCGTGGAACGGCATCTTGCGCAGCCGGGGCCAAGCACCTTGATTTCCATTGGCAATTCCTTTCAGAACAGCAGGTTGAACAGGAAGCCCACCGCGAGGATGCCCAGACCCACGACGCCCGCGAAGACCGCGATCAGCCGCAGCGTCAGCACCTGGCGCAGGATGATCATCTCGGGCAGCGAGAGCGCGATCACCGACATCATGAAGGCCAGCACTGTGCCGAGCGCCGCCCCCTTGCCCAGCAGCGCCTCGACGATCGGGATCACGCCGGCAGCGTTGGTATACATCGGAATGCCCATCACGACGGCCGCCGGCACCGACCACCAGGCGTCCGCGCCCATGATGCGCACCATCAGGTCCTCGGGCACATAGCCGTGGATCAGCGCTCCCATCCCGATCCCGAGGATGATCCACATCCACACCCGGCCGAAGATCTCACGCACCGCTTCGAGTCCCAGCCGGTAGCGGTCGACCAGCGTCAGGCGCGTGCCGTCCGTCGCCGGGGTCGCGGCACCCGAGTGGATGTCGCGCACCCAGTCTTGCAGCCAGCCCTCCAGATGCAGCCGGCCGATCACCCAGCCCGCGACGATGGCGATGAGCAGGCCGAAACTGAAATAGGTGACCGCCACCTCCCAGCCGACGAGCCCGAACAGCAGCACCAGCGCCACTTCGTTCACCATCGGCGCCGAGATCAGGAAGGAGAAGGTCACCCCCAGCGGCACCCCGGCCGAGACGAGGCCGATGAACAGCGGCACCGCCGAGCAGGAGCAGAAGGGGGTGACCACGCCCAGACTTGCGGCCATGACATTGCCCACCCCCTCGCGCTTGCCGGTCAGCAGCGCGCGGGTGCGCTCGGGGCTGAAGAAGCTGCGCACGACACCCATGGCGAAGACGATCAGCGCCAGCAGCAGCATCACCTTCGGCACGTCGTAGAAGAAGAAGGCCAGCGCCTCGCCGGTGTGGGTGTGGCGCTCGACCGGCAGCAGGGCCACGATCGCCTCGGAGGCGGGTACGAGCTGGCGGTATACCAGCGCCCAGAGCCCGACGGCGGCCAGAACGCCGGCCGTCCAGACCAGCGGCGAGGCCGCGCGGGGGGTGGAGGTGGACCGCACGCTCATGCCGCGTTCCGATCCTCGGTGAGGCCTGCCATGACGGCCACGAGGACGGTCCGCGCCGCCGGTGCCATTTCTGGGTTCAGCCGGTAGCGCACCCATTGTGCATCACGCCGGTCAGTGACCAGGCCTGCCTGTTTCAGCACCTGCATGTGGCGCGACATCCGGCTCTGCGTGGCCTGAAGCCGCGCCATCAGCTCGCAGACGCAATGCTCGCTGCCGTCCCACAGGAGGCTGAGGGCGGCAAGGCGGGTGGGTTCGGCCAGCGCCGAGAGAACCTGGATCATGGCGGCGATTCCTTCTCATGCGGTTATGCGCATAAGATGAACCGCCATGTCCTGATCTGGATCAGGCGGAGAAGGATTCGCGGCGCACGTACGCCACGCGACCGGCCGGAGCGGCCGTCAGATCGGCCACTGGCCGACCCGGGCCGAGGGTGCCGCGGCGGAAGCGGTTGAACCAGCACGCCATCGCGGTCAGCGCGACATGCATCGGCATCCCCTGACCAAGGAACCTGAGCAGTGCGAGCGCCATCACCAGCAGCGGCAGGCCAGCCGCTTGACGCCGATGTGAACGCCGCAGGCCTCGCACCACCCGAAGTCACCGCTTTCCTACGGCGAAAGCGCGGCTTCCCCCGCGCGCGGACGGGCGGCGCGGCGGGCATCCCCCGCCTGCGCGATCGCCCGACCCTGCAGCCCATCCATCCGCGAGAGCCGGGCGACGCTCTGCCGGTCCAGCGCCACCGGGCGCCGGGCCTTGGCCGCGCCCTTCGGACGCGGCTCTCAGTTCGGCGCGCAGGCGCGGGTTGTGGCGGGCGGCAAGCTCCTCCTCCATCCCGGCTAACGGTAGACCAGCGTCGGGATGGTGCAGGACCGGATCATGGCCGTGGTGGTCGAGCCGATGATCAGGCTGCGGATGCGGCTGTGGCCATAGGCGCCCATCACCAGCAGGTCGAAGCCCTCGGCCTCGATCTTCGCTTCCAGCGCCACCTCGGGCTCGCCGGGAACGACGCAGGTCTCGGCCTCGATCCCGGCCGCAAGAAGGGTGCCGCGGGCGCGCTCGAGCTTTCGGCCGGCCTCGTCCGCGCTGCCCGCGCAGGCCAGCGTGATCGCGAGATTGCGGAACACCGGGCTCGCCGCCATCCGGTCGATCGCCACGCGCGAGCTTGCGCCACCGTCATGGGCCACCAGCACCTTGCGCACCGGCCGGTAGCCCGCGGTCGCGATGAAGACCGGCACCGTGGTCGCCCGCAGGATGCGCTCGAGGTTCGAGCCGAGATGGTCGCTGGCAAAGCCCGCCGCCTCGCCCCGTTTGCCGACCACCAGCGCGCGCACCGAAGGCTCGATCTCGGCCACCGTGTCGATCAGGTCGCCCTGCCGCAGATGCGGCGTGGCCTCGACGCCTTCGGAGGCAAGGATCGCCTGCGCATCGTCAAGGATCGCCCGCCCCTGCGCCTGCGCCAGCCGCGCCCGCTGCGCATCGAGCGAGGCCAGTTCCTCGAGCAGCGCGGATCGTGCCCCCAGCGACAGCGCGCCCGACCGGTCGCCCCGGTCCGCCGCCTCGCGCCGACCCAGCACATGCAGCAGGTCCACCGGAAGCCCGAGCCGCTGCGCGATCCAGGCCGTGTGCAGGCAGACGCTGCGCGAAAAGCCCGAGCCGTCGACCAGCGCCAGAATCCTCTCCGTCATCTCATCCTCCCTCAATGCGCCGTCAGCCGGTCCATCGCGCCCGGCTTGTCGTGAATGGCCAGCCGGTCGACGATGGTCTCTGTGGCCTCGTTCATGCCGACGATCCGCACCTCGGCGCCCTCGCGGCGGAACTTCAGCACCGCCATGTCCAGCGCTTGAACCGACGAGATGTCCCAGATATGGGCGCGGCTCACGTCGATCACCACACGGTCGAGCGCCTCGCGGAAGTCGAAGGCTGCCATGAAATCCTCGACCGAGCCGTAGAACATCTGCCCCTCGACCCGGTAGGTCCGTTCGCGCCCGTCCTTCGAGAGATCCGAGGTAACGCGGAAGAGCTGCGCGATCTTGGCGGCAAAGAAGATCCCCGAGAGCAGCACGCCGACCAGCACGCCGATGGCGAGGTTGTGGCTCCAGACCACCGTCGCCACTGTCGCCAGCATCACCACCGAGGATGACCTCGGATGGGTGCGAAGCGCCTTCATCGACGACCACGAGAAGGTGCCGATCGAGACCATGATCATGATCGCCACCAGCGCCGCCATCGGGATGCGGCTGACCAGATCGCCCAGACCCACCACAAGGATCAAGAGGAACACTCCCGCCACGAAGCACGACAGCCGGCCGCGCCCGCCCGACTTCACGTTGATCATCGACTGGCCGATCATCGCGCAGCCGGCCATGCCGCCGATGAAGCCGGTGGCGGTGTTGGCCAGACCCTGTCCGATGCACTCCTGGTTGCGGTTCGAGCGCGTGTCGGTCAGGTCGTCGACGATGTTCTGCGTCATCAGGCTTTCCAAGAGCCCCACCACCGCGACGGCAATGGAATAGGGCAGGATGATCTGCAGTGTCTCGAAGGTCAGGGGGATGTCGGGGATCAGGAAGACCGGCAGCGTGTCGGGCAACGCCCCCATGTCGCCCACCGTCCGCACATCGAGCCCCGGCGCGAGCGTCAGCGCCGTCAGCACGATGATGGTCACAAGCGGCGAGGGCACGGCACGGGTGACCCTCGGAAAGAGGTAGATGATCGCCAGGCCCCCCGCCACCAGCGGGTAGGTCAGCGGCGGCACGGTCCGCGGATCGAGTTCCGGCAGCTGCGCCAGGAAGATCAGGATCGCCAGCGCGTTGACGAAGCCCGTCATCACCGAGCGCGAGACGTAGCGCATGACGAAGCCGAGCCGCAGGAAGCCCGCCGCAATCTGGATCAGACCCGCCAGCACGGTGGCGGCCAGCAGATATTCCAGCCCGTGATCACGCACCAGCGTCACCATCAGCACGGCGGTCGCCGCGGTCGCGGCCGAGATCATCCCGGGCCGTCCGCCCGCGATGGCGGTGATGACGGCGATCGAGAACGAGGCGTAGAGCCCCACCTTCGGATCCACTCCGGCGATGATGGAAAAGGCGATGGCCTCGGGGATGAGGGCCAGCGCCACGACGAGGCCGGACAGGAGGTCGCCTCGCAGGTTGCCCAGCCATTCCTGGCGGTAGGTGGTGAATGAAAGCATGAATGTCCCGTTCCGGTCCGGCCGTGGCCTCTGGCCCGCCGGTGGATGTTCTGTCTGATCTGAACGGTTGTCCGGCGGATCGGCGGCCGGAGGAGCCACCCGGGGATCGCACCCGGGTCCTGATGATTGGTCGGGCCTTACCCCATGCGCGGCGCGATTCCAAGCGCCCGGCCAGCGGGACTTGTCGTCCTCGCCCGACCTCGGGCTCATGAAACGGGCAGTGGTTCACCTGTGTGATAGGGACCGGTCGCCGGGTCCCGCGCGGCAAACCGGATTGTTCGGGTGGGCGGGAACATGATCCTGCAGACTCGAGCGACAATTGCCGCCCTGCGGTTCCAAACCCGACCGGGTGCAGACCTCGCACCAATGAAGGCAAGGACCGCACAAAGCTCATGCTGCCCCTGTCGCGTGCGGCTGCTCCGAGACCCGTGGCATCCGACGCCGACCGGCCGCAAAGGACCGGTTGCGTCACTCCGGTCGGCCCTTGACCCCGGGACCTCGCCGGATCTAACGTGGCAATAGATCTTGAGGTATTGAGATATGGATGACACGGCCGCCCTGACTGCCTTCGCCGGCCTCGCCCAGGAGACGCGACTGCAGATCGTGCGGCTTCTGGTCCGCGCGGGCCCCGAGGGCCTGCCGGCCGGTGAGATTGGCGCAGCAATCGGGGCGAGTTCCTCGCGGCTCTCGTTCCATCTGGCGCACCTCGAACAGGCGGAACTGGTCACCTCGCGGCGCGAGGGGCGGTACGTGATCTATGCCGCGGCCTATCCGGTGCTGTCGGAGCTCGTGGCCTTCCTGATGCGCGACTGCTGCGACGGGCGGCCCGAGGTCTGCGCGCCCTCGACTGAGGCCGAGGCGAGCCATGGCTGAGACTCCCCGCCTTGCAGCGCGCGCGGTGGCCGGCAGCGACCCCGCATTGATCGCAGCCCTGACCGCCGCCGGCCTGCCCGTCGATGACCTGACCGAACCGGGCCGCGGCTTCTTCGCTTACCGGAGCGGCGACCGGACGGCGGGCTTCGGCGGGATCGAGCGGCACGGCGCCCATGTGCTGCTGCGCTCGATCGTGGTGCCCGAGGGGCGGCGCGGCGAAGGTCTGGGCAGGGCGATCCTTGCCCATCTGATGACCGAGGCGGCGGGGTCCGCGGCGGTCTGGCTTCTCACCACCACCGCTGCCCCGTTCTTCGCCCGCCACGGCTTCCGCGCCGTGTCGCGCGCCGAGGCGCCGGCCGAGATCCTCGCCACGCGGCAGGCCGCGGCGATCTGCCCGGCCTCGGCCGTCCTGATGACCCGCAGACCGGAGGCCTGATGCACCGCCTGTCCTTCCTCGACCGTTGGCTTACGATCTGGATCTTCGCCGCGATGGCGCTGGGGCTGCTGCTGGGCCGGATCTTCCCCGGCCTTCCCGCTACGCTTGACGCGGCCTCGGTCGGCACCACGAACCTGCCGATCGCGGCGGGGCTGATCCTGATGATGTATCCCCCGCTCGCCCGCGTCCGCTACGAAGAGCTGCCGCGCGTCTTCCGCGACGGGCGGGTGCTGGCGCTGTCGCTGGTGCAGAACTGGCTGATCGGGCCGGTGCTGATGTTCGCGCTCGCGGTGATCTTCCTGCACGACCATCCCGACTACATGACCGGGGTGATCCTGATCGGGCTGGCGCGCTGCATCGCCATGGTGCTGGTCTGGAACCAGCTGGCGGAAGGCGACAGCCAGTATGTCGCGGGGCTGGTCGCGTTCAACTCGATCTTCCAGATCCTCTTCTTCCCGCTCTATGCGTGGATCTTCCTCGGGCTGCTGCCGCCCTTGTTCGGGCTCGAGGGCAGCGTGATCGACGTGAGCTTCGCCACCATCGCGCAGGCGGTGCTGATCTATCTCGGCATCCCCTTCGCCGCCGGATTCCTGACGCGGCGGTGGCTCATCGCGCGGAAGGGCGCAGGCTGGTACGAGGGGCACTTCCTGCCGCGGATCGGGCCGCTGACGCTGGCGGCGCTGCTCTTCACCATCGTCGCCATGTTCAGCCTGAAGGGCGGCGAGATCCTGCGTCTGCCCGCGGATGCCGTGCGGATCGCGCTGCCGCTGGCGCTCTACTTCGCGATCATGTTCGGGGTGAGCTTCGTCCTCGGCCGGCTGATCGCCCGCGACTATCCCCGCACCACGGCCATCGCTTTCACGGCCGCGGGCAACAATTTCGAGCTGGCCATCGCGGTCGCCATCGCGGCCTTCGGACTGGCCTCGCCGGTGGCATTCGCCACGGTCATCGGACCTCTGGTCGAGGTGCCGGTTTTGATCCTGCTGGTGCATGTGGCGCTGCGCCTGCGGTCGCGCTGGTTCGAGGTGCGGGCATGAGCGACCTGCCGAACCTCGATCCCCGTGCGCTGCGTCTGCCCGATCCGGCCGCGCTGGCCGGGCCGCGCTCGACCCATCCGCCGCGCATCCTGCTGCTCTACGGATCGCTGCGCGAACGGAGCATGAGCCGCTTCCTGACGCTCGAGGCCGAGCGTCTGCTGCGCCTCTTCGGCTGCGAGACGCGGATCTATCATGCGGACGGCCTGCCGCTGCCGGACGATGCCGACCCCGCCCACCCCAAGGTCGCCGAGCTTCGCGAGGCCTGCCTCTGGTCCGAGGGACAGGTCTGGTGCTCGCCCGAGCGGCACGGCGCGATGACCGGGGTGATGAAGGCGCAGATCGACTGGATTCCCCTCAGCATGGGGGCGATCCGACCTACGCAGGGGCGGACGCTGGCACTGATGCAGGTCTCGGGCGGCTCGCAGAGCTTCAACGCGCTGAACCAGATGCGGGTGCTGGGGCGCTGGATGCGGATGGTGACGATCCCGAACCAGTCTTCGGTGCCGAAGGCCTATGCCGAGTTCGACGAGGCGGGCCGGATGCGGGCCTCGCCGCTCTACGACCGGGTGGTGGATGTGATGGAGGAGCTGGTGAAGGTCACGCTTCTCACCCGCGATGTCTCGGCCCACCTGACCGACCGCTACTCCGAGCGCAAGGAGGCGGCAGCGGCACTCGAGGCGCGCATGAACCTTTCCGCAGCCGTGCGGTGAGCCCGCAGGCGAGGCTCGCGGCCGCGCTGGGGGTGGTGCAGATCCTCGCCTGGGGCAGCAGCTATTACCTGATGGCGGTGCTGGCCGCGCCGATCGCTGCGGATACCGGCTGGCCGCTGCCCTGGGTGGTGGGCTCGCTCTCGGTCGGGCTGCTGGTTGCGGGGCTGGTCTCGCCGCTGGTCGGCCGCACCATCGCGCGCCACGGCGGGCGGCCGGTGCTGGTGGCGGGCTGCCTCGGGATCGCGGCGGGCCTGATGACACTGGCGATGGCGCCGAATTTGCCGGTCTTCGTCACGGGTTGGGTCCTGATGGGGGCGGGCATGGCCGCGGGGCTCTACGACCCCGCCTTCGCCACGCTGGGCCAGATCTACGGGCGCGAGGCGCGGCGGGCGATCACGCTGCTCACGCTCTGGGGCGGATTCGCAAGCACCGTCTGCTGGCCGCTCTCGGCGCTGATGCTGGAGAGCTTCGGCTGGCGCGGGACGGCTGCCGCCTATGCGGGGCTGCATCTGGCGATCTCGGTGCCGCTTCTGCTGCGGGCGATCCCGCAGGCGCCGCGGCCGGAGGCGCGCGATCCTGTTCCGCCGCCGGAGCTTGCGGGCGAGGAGCGCAGGGCCTTCCGCATCATGGCGGCGATCCACACGCTTGCGGGGCTCGCGGTGACCATCGTGTCGGTGCATCTGATCGTGCTTCTGGGCGCGCGCGGGCTGCCGCTGGCGGCGGCTGTCGCGCTTGGCGCGCTGATCGGCCCGGCGCAGGTCGGCGGGCGGTTGGTCGAGATGGCCGGTGGCGCCCGCCATCACCCGGTCTGGACGCTGCTCGCTGCGGTGAGTGCCACCGCGGCCGGACTGGTCCTGCTTGCGGCGTCGGACTGGCCCGCGCTGGCGCTGATCCTCTATGGTGCGGGCAACGGCGTCTATTCGATCGCCCGGGGCGCGCTGCCGATGGCCCTCTTCGGCCCCGAGCGCTATCCGGGGGTCATGGGGCGGCTCGCGCGGCCGTCGCTGGTGGCGCAGGCCGCAGCCCCGCTGGTGGGGGCGGGGCTGATCGGTTTCATGGGTGGCGACGGCACGCTCGGGGTGCTGGCGGGGATCGCCGCCACGAACCTCATGCTGGCGGCCGTTCTCCTTCGCCAGACGGGGCGCCTGCGGGATCCGTGAGCCGGATCCCGTGGCCTCCGGATCGGCCGGCCCCTTCGCATCCGGAAGCGGCCCGCCTGAACGGCGGGCCTGTGGCAGGTCAGCCCAGTTCCACCTCCTGCGACTTGAAGGTCAGGTGGCGGACCGAGGCTGGCGGGTCCGAGATCTTGCGGATGTTCGCCCAGGTCTGCTTGTAGTTCGGCAGCACCAGTTCGTTGGTCCCTGCGTTGATCACGTTGCCCTGCGTGCCCGAGGGCGCGCCGAATACCATGAAGGTCTCGCCCGGACGCGCGGTGGGTGTCGGGCAGGCCATCGCCTGCGTGGCGCCGACGTCGTTCCAGATCTCGACCAGATCGCCCGGCTTCAGGCCGAGCTCGGTCATGTCGTCGGGGTGGATCTCGAGGAACGGGAACGGGAAGCGGTCGAAGACGAAATCGTTTTCCTTGTCGAGGAACCAGTTCTGCCAGTGGATGTTCGACCGGCCGTTGTTGATGAGGTATCGGTAGGCCGCCTTCTGCTGCTCTTTCCCCGGCGCCTGAAGCCCGCGCCACGCGCCGGCGCAGAACCGGGCCTTGCCGTCGTCGGTGCCGAACGTGCCGTCGGAATAGAGCCGCTTCGTGCCGACCAGCTTGCCGTCCTCGTAGCCCGTCACCGGCTCCTGCACGCCGTTGTTGCCCATCGCGCGCAGCCGGTCGTAGGTCACGATCTGCCCGGTATTGGCGTGGTAGCCGTCCATGAAGGCGTCTTCCTCGGTCGCCCAGTCATAGCCCTTGAACTGCGCGGCATAGTCGGCACGGCCGTCGTCGGTCAGCACCTTTTCCAGCGCCTGCGCGAGGCCGGCGGCGATCAGGCAGTCGGGTTTCGCGCTGCCCGGACCGTCCATGTATTTCTCCACCAGCCGCATCCGCCGCTCGCCGTTCATCGAGGTCAGGTTCATCTCGCCCGACTCGACCGCAGGCAGGATCACATGGGCCTGCTGGCCGATCTGGGTGTGGATGATGTCCACATTGACCGAGAAGAGACCCCCCGCCTCGATCGCGCCGACAATGGCATCGACCATCTCCTCGCGGGTTGCCCCAGCGCGGGCGTCCATCGCCTCCTTCACCATGTTGGTGCGGCGGTTGTAGACGCGCTTGAACTCGACCGCGTTCAGCGTGGTCTTGTAATGGTCGTTGGCCCAGATGTGGTGGACCTTGCCGCGGCCGCGGATCAGGAGGTCGTCTATGTAGGCCGCGGGCCGCCCGACATGGGCGTCGGAGGGGCGCATGTAGCCCTCCTGATGGCCGCCGAGGCGCGCGACGCCGCCGCCCGGACGGCCCACGTTGCCCGTGGCGAGCGCGATGTTCACCGCAGCGCCGATGGTGCGGTAGTTGTCGTTGCCCCAGATGATGCCCTTCTCGTAGCAGGTGACGGTGCGACGCCGCGCGCCGCCCTCCTTGGGCCGGGCGATCCACTCGGCGGCCTTCACGATGTCGGCTTCCGGCACGCCGCAGATGGCGGCGCCTTGGGCGAGGCTCATCCGGCAGGCCTCGCGGGCGGCCTCGAAGCTGCCGAGGGCCGCGGGGTGGGCCGGATCTTCGGGCTGGGCCACCCCTTCGCGGAAGGTCGAGGTGTCGATGAAGGCCTGATCCACCCAGCCCTGATCGGCGATATGGGTGAAGATCGTGTTCAGAAGCGCGAGGTCGGTCCCGGACTGGATCTGAAGGTGCAGGACATTTTCGGCCCCCGCGGCTTCCTCGCAGGCGTTCACCGTCACCGTGCGGCGCGGATCGACGATCACGATCCGGGCCGGGGCGTGGGGCTCGTCCGGCAGTTCGGCCTGCTTCTTCGCCAGCGTCTCGCCGCGCATCCCCGGCACCATGTGGTTCAGGAACAGGTTGGTCTGCGTCTCCAGCGAGTTCGCCCCGATCATGAAGATCGTGTCGGCAAGGCCGTAATCCTCGTAGCAGTAGTTCAGCTCGCCCACGCCCATGTCGCGGGTCGAATGCACCTCGGAGTTGTAGGCGGGCCGGTTGTGGATGCGGCAGTGCTTCACCTTCATCGACTGGAAGTAGAGCTTGCCGGTGCCCCAGGTGTTCTCGTAGCCCCCCGCCGAGCCGCCGTGGTCGAACATCGAGACGAAGAGGTCGTCCTCGTTGTCCTTGTCGATCACGCGGGCGGTGACGCGGGCCACCAGATCCAGCGCGTCCTCCCAGCTTGTCGGCTGCCAGGTGCCATAGCGCCAGACCATCGGCTCGGTCAGGCGCTGTTGCTGCGTGCCGGTGATGTCCGAGCGTCGGTTCTCGGCGATGCGCGCGCCGCGAACCGATCCCAACCCGCCGTTCACCGAACACTCCGGGTCGGGCTTGATCACCAGATGCACGTCGCGCCCGTCCTGCTTCACGATGTTGTACATCGAGGGCGCGTACCAGTTCGGAGTCTGCGTCTCCTGCTGTTGGGCGAGATCCACGCCGAACTTGTTCTGGCTCGGATCGGTGCCGCCCTGCCGGTTGATCGGCCAGGTGTAGGCCTTGTAGCCGCAGCCGACGATGCAGTAGTGGCAGGTGACGTTGTGCTCCTTCGCATCCGCCGGGATGATCGGCAGGCGGTCGATGTGACGCTTGTAGGCCATGATCCCCCCCTCAGAGCACGTTCGACAGGCGGCCGTAGATCAGCTCGTCCACGCCTTCGGCGTGGATGTCGCCCCTGTCGTCCACGCGCAGCATGAACTGCGGCAGGTTCTGCGTGGCATTGCCCCAGATCTGCTGGCCGCCCGCCTCGCAGTCGAAGCGCGAGTAATGGCCGGGGCAGTTCAGCGTCCGGTCGGCGGCGTTGTAATGCAGCTGCCAGCCCTTGTGCGGGCAGAGCACGGAATAGGCCACGACGTCCCCGTCCGGCCCCGCGCCGCCCTCGACCCTCTGGCCCAGTTTCAGCAGGATGCCGGGGCTGTCGGGATCGGGATAGGCGATGTCCAGCGGCTCGCCCACCTTCAGGTCCGCGATATTGGCGAGGCGGTTCGACGGATAGTCCACCCGCGCCATCGCGCCCGCCTTCGCGGGGGCCGCGGGCAGCACCGCCCCCGCCGCAAGCCCCGCCGCCCCCACCACGCCGCCACGCAGGAACTGGCGGCGGCCGACATCGACCAGCGGGTTGCATTTCATCGGATGTCTCCTCCCAAAGACCTGAGAGCAGGATAACAGGGCCGCGCCTGTCGCCGCGACGTGCCCGAGGGCGTTTCCGCAATGCGGCAAGTGGCGGGCAGGGATGCGGATTTTCCGGCGTTCGGAATTCCGAACGTCAGAGACCCAGCTTCTGCATCTTCTCCCACAGCGTCGTGCGCGAGACGTCGAGCAGCTTCGCCGCCTCGGCCACCCGCCCCTCGCAGCGTTCCAGCGCGGCGAGGATCTGCGCCCGCTCGGCCGCGTCGCGCGCCTGCGCCAGGGTGCGGAAGCTCTCGTCCTGCCGCTCGGGGAAGAGGTCCGCCGGAAAGAGCCACGCGCCCGCGGCAGTCTCCAGCGCCCGGACCAGCCGCGCGCGCAACTCGCGCCCATTTCCGGGCCAGTCGTGGGCCTGCACGGTCGCCTCCGTCAGCGCCGAGATCCCGGCGAGGGGCTGCGGCCGCCGCGGGTTCATCTGCTCGAACAGAAGGCGCAGGAGCCAGACCGCGTCCTCGGGCCGCTCGGCCAGCGGCGGCACGCGGATCTCGCTGCGCGAGAGCCGCTCGCCCAGGGCAGCGAGCGTCGGCCCTGCCCCCGGCAGCATGGCCGAGATCACCCGGCCAGAGGTCCGGTCGAGCGCGCGGAGCAGATCTTCCTGCAGGGCCTCGGGCAGCCGCTCCGGAGCGTTGAGGAACAGCACCCCCTCGCCGATCTGGCGCAGCGCTTCGTTCAGCGCCGCGGCCGGATCGGATTCGCGCGCCAGATTGACCTCGAGGAACGGCGCGGCGCTGCGGTCCGACAGCCGGTGGATGTGCCGCGCGATGAGCCCCTTTCCGGTGCCCGGTGCCCCGCGGACCGCCACCGGATGATCCTGCGCCGCGACCGCGCGCACCAGTGCCTCGACCCGGCGGGCCGCTTCCGAGATGCCCAGCAACGGCGGCAGGTCGACGACGACCACGCGGCGGATCAGCAGCGCCAGCCGTTCCAGCAGCACCGGCAGTTCGAAGGGTTTCGTCACATAGTCCGTCGCGCCCGCCTGCATCAGCCGCACCGCCTGCGCAATGTCGCCCTGCCCGGTGATGAACAGGAAGGGCGGCGGCGTCACCGTGCGGCAGAGCGTGGTGAAGACGTCCTCGCCCGAGCCGTCGGGCAGCCGGATGTCGCAGATCACGGCGTCGTAGGGCTTGCGCGGCGTCCGCAGCGCCCCGACCGCCCGGCCGGCCTGCTTCAGCCAGATGACCTCGGCGCCTTCCAGTGTCAGGCGCTGCAGAAGCGAGCCTCCCATGATCTCGTCATCCTCGATCAGCGCGATCCGATGGCCGCTCAGCATGGCCGGCTCTCCGGTAGAACGACGGTCAGGAGGGTCAGCCCGTCGTGGCGCGTGTGATCGATCCGCCCGCCGAGTTCACGGACCAGATCCCGGACGAGCCTCAGCCCCACACCGCCCTCCGGCGGCAGCGGCGCATCCGTCATCAGCCGGCAGAGCGCAGCCTCGGCCATGCCCGGCCCGTTGTCCGTCACCTCCAGCCGCAGGTCGGCATCGCAAGCCACGCGCAGCCCGACGCGCCCGCCGGGACCGGCAGCGGCCGAGGCATTGAGCAGCAGGTTCAACGCGATCTGGCGGATCGGCGCCGCGGGCCAGCGGTCGAGCCGCCCCGCTGCGACCGACCAGTCGAGGCGCTGCGCGAGCCGCGCCACCTCGGGCGCGAAGAGGATGCGGAGGTCGTCGAAGTCCTGCACCTGCAGCGGCATCCCCTGACGGTCGATCCGGTTCATCTCGAGCGTCGCGCGCGCCACGTCGCGCAGATGGCGCAGGCCGCGGTCGAGCAGATCGGCCGACTGCCGGACCACCTCGGGCCGGTCGGCGTAGCTGCGGAGGGTGTCGGTCACGTTAAGCAGCCCACCCAGCGGGTTGTTGATCTCGTGTGCAAGCGACGACGAGAGCCGGCCGAGGCTCACGAAGCGCTCGCGCTCGGCCAGCCGCCGCTCGGTCTCGACCCGCGCCCGCACCGCGCCGCTCATGGCATTGAAGGTGCGGAACAACCCTGCCAGCTCGGGATCGCCCCTCGGGATGCGCGCTTCGTCGATGGGCTGCGGAGCGCCCTCGGCCGTCTCCATGTGGCGCGCAAGCAGGCCCACCGGGCGGAGC
This sequence comes from Rhodobacter sp. NSM, assembly GCF_052244495.1. Classification (NCBI taxonomy): domain Bacteria; kingdom Pseudomonadati; phylum Pseudomonadota; class Alphaproteobacteria; order Rhodobacterales; genus Rhodobacter; species Rhodobacter sp. NSM. Next base: position 456,415 of record NZ_JBQPXH010000001.1, on the reverse strand, counting down.
ATCCGGCGCATGGCCAGAAGACCCAGCGCGGCGATCAACCCCGTCGCCAGCGCGTTGCCCGCCAGCAGATAAAGCCGCGCCCGCCGGCGCTCGGCCACGAGGTCCGACACGTCGAGTTCGGTCAGGATCTGCCCGATCGGTCGGCCCTGATAGACCAGCGGGGCAAGCACCCGCACATGACCCGCCGCGGGATCGAGCACCAGCGCCTGCGACGGAAGCGCATCGGCGCTCAATGCGGAGAGCGGACTGCCTACCGGCGCTCGCCGCGGGTCGCTCGCTGCGATCACCCGGCCCTGCGGATCGGCGACCGCGGTCAACACCATCCGGCCCCCGGCTTCGGCCGCACGATCCAGCGTGTCGAACACCTCCCATACATCCTCGCGCAGGACCGAGGGCCCGAGCGCGACGGATAGCCCCGTCACCTGAAGCTCCACCAGTTCGCGCAGGCGCGACCGCTGCTCCTGGTCCAGCCGGCCGAGCACCTGCTGCGAGGCAACGAGGCCCGTCGCCACCATCATCGCCACGGCCGCGAGGGGGACCCGGACTGACAGTGACAGGCGCCGCATCACCGCACCGCACCCACGATGCGCATCCGCTGCGCGATCGGGTCGAACAGGTCCATCGCGCCGGGCGCCACCCGGTCGAGTTGAAGCATCTCCAGCGCCGCGCGTCCCGCGCCGGACTCGTGCAGGGCGCGAAGCGCCTCGCGGAAGCGCCTGACCTCGGCCGCGTCGCGACGGTCGCGTCGGCAGGCGAAGGGCGGAAAGCCCATCGGCTCGGATCGCGTGACGACCCGTGTCCGCTGCACGACACCGGGTTCGGTGGCCGCCAGCGCCTCCCAGACATATCCGTCGACACTCCCCGACCGGGCAAGGCCGGAGCCCACGGCGCGCACGACATTGCGGTGTCCGTAGGTGAAGAAGGTCCGCCCGAAGAACCGCTCGGGCGTCTCGCCCATCCGCGCAAGGTCCGAGGCCGTGACCAGCCAGCCCGAGTTGCTGTCCGGGTCGGAAAAGGCATGGATGCCGCCGCGGAGGTCGGCAAGACCTCCCGCTGCATCGTCGGCCCCCACGATCAGGTAGGAGCGGTAGAGCGGCTGCCCGCGCCATACCGGCACGCCGACAAGGTCAAGGGCGGCCTGATGCTGCAGAAAGGGATAGCCGCAGATCCACGCGGCCGAGACCGAGCCTTCGAGCAGCAGGCCCACCACGTCCTGATAGGTGCGGCGCTGGACGAGGCTGACACTGTCGCCGATCGCCTCCGACAGCGCGAAGCGGAGCCGGTCCAGAAGGACGGCCTCGTTGTCGAGGAACACCGGCGTGAGCCCGAGGCGGAAGTCGGGCGCCGCCCGCAGAAGCGAAGGCGCGGCGAGACTCGCGCCCACCATCCCTATCAGCCGCCGCCGTGTCGGGTGCATCGCCATGCATCCCCTCCCCTCTGCAGCCTATTCGAGATCAGAAGCGTCCAGCAACGTGCAGCTTGAGCGTCGGGGGCGGTCACATCATCAGAGCCTGTCGGACACCCCAGGGCGGCCTGACCGTGATCCTTCACCGGACGTTCTCATGGCGCTGGAACGACGCGAGAAACTCGCTCGGCGTCTGGGACATGACTTGCCGGAACGCATGAGAAAACGCCGCGGTGCTCGCGAAGCCGGTGTCCCGAGCGACCTGCGAAATGGGCCTGCCGCGCCCGAGTTCGGGAACCGCCCAGAGGATGCGGGCGCGTTGGCGCCAGGCCTTTAATGTCATCCCGGTCTCATCCGGAAACCGCCGGCTTGCCGTGCGCACTGAGGTGGCGGCGCGCGAGGCCAGGGTCTCGAGAGACAGGTCGTTGCGATGGTCGGCAAGAGCGATCTCGGCCAGCCGCAGCCCGACCTCGCTTGCCGGCATCGGCAGGTAGCTTGGGGCCTGCTCGATGGCCCGCAGCTCATGCAGCACCAGCCTGAGCATGATCTCGCCCCGCTCGGATGCAAGGTCGGTCCGAGCGAGGGCATCGAGCAGGCTGCGCAAGAGCGGCGAGACGGCGGACACGAAATCCCCTGCGGGAAAGTCGTCCGGTATCGCGGCGCTCAGCGCGGCAGGGGGCCACAGCACGACGAGAAGCTCGGCATCGGTCATGATGTCCAGCCGGTGCGGCATGCCCGGCGGCACCCAGGCCGCCAATTGTGGCGGCAGCAGCCAGACGCCGCCTTCGGTCCGCAACTGGGCCATGCCCGAGGCCACGAAAGTCAGCTGCGCCTGGTCATGTGCATGGTCAGGCAGCGCCTCGGCGCGCCGTTTGCGAGTTCTGTGCAGCGTAACGCCAGGCGTCGAGAATGGCATTTCAGCGATGCCTGTTGGCCACATATCGATGAAAGAAACTGATACCACCTCCGGAAACGGATCCCAAGCGAAAGGTCTCAGACATGCTTACGGCACTCGTAAACGACTACGGCTCCAACAGCGTCGTGCAGCTTGTCGAGGTGGACCGCCCGGACCCGCAACCTGATGAAGTGCTCGTCCGGGTCATTGCCGCAGGGGTCAATCCGATCGACTGGAAGATCCGCAGCGGCGCCGGCGCCCGGTTGGGGATGACGCTTCCCATCCGGCTGGGCAGCGAATTCGTCGGCGTGGTCGAAAAGACCGGAGCCAACGTTGCGGATTTCGCGACCGGGGACGAGGTCTTCGGGATGGTCAAGACCGGCGCTTTCTCGGAATACCTGACCGTCGCCGCGGCGGATATCGCTCGCAAGCCTGCGGGACTCGACGCGGAAGAGGCGGCCGCGCTTCCTCTGGCCGGCACCACGGCGTGGCAGGCGATGTTCGGCGAGGCGGGCCTCGGCGAGGGCCAGCGCCTGTTGATCACCGGCGCGTCCGGCGGCGTGGGGTCGCTCGCGGTTCAGTTTGCCAAGTCGGCCGGGGCGCATGTCACTGCCGCCTGCTCCACCCGCAACATCGAGTTCGTTCGCGGCCTCGGTGCCGATGAGGTCGTCGACTACACCGCGAGCCGCATCGAAAATGTCGTCCGGGGCATGGACGTGGTGCTCGACACGGTCGGGGCCGAGACGTTCCAGCATGCCTTCGCAACGCTGCGCCGGGGCGGCGCGATGGTGACCGTGGTGGCCTTCCCCGAGGGAGATGAGGCCGAACGCCATGGCGTCACGGTGAAGCGCTCGTTTACGGTTCCGAATGCGAGCACCCTCGCGCGCATCAGCGCACTTGTAGCAGCCGGCAAGGTCTCGCCCCATGTCGAGCGGACATTTCGGCTCGCTGAGGTCAAGCAGGCCCTGGACCTGTCTGAAGCCGGCCGCACGCGCGGGAAGATCGTTCTGTCGATGCCGTGACCTTGTCGAACAGGCACCAGCGTCCCGGATGGCTGGGACATGGCGAAAGGGTATCCGGGGGCTCTGTCGCACAAACCGGGTGACAGGCGGACCTCCCCTTCCCCCCGGACAGACTTATCCTCCGGCTTCCGGGATGGGTGTGCCGAGCGCAGTCTGGCCGTTCAGGACCGCAACGCGGACTGGAACTCGGCGACCTGACGGTCGAAGTCGCGGGCGGACCTGCCTTGGCCGAGGAGTTTGACACAGCTCATTCTGGTCCCTGCACGGCTTCGGCGGTGGTATCCGCTCCATCGTCGCCAGTTGGTCCGGCCGAGGCATTCGAGCAGGTGCAACGGGCCGTCAGACCCGTGGCAGTGATATTGACCTCGGTCAGTGGGCCAACGACCGAACCCGGCTGGCAAAGGAGACGATGGTGGCATCTTCGGACGCAGGCGTATCGCTCCATCTGGAGGTTTTGGCGGGCTTCAGCACCCGCCACGATACGCCCCCATCACGCAGTTTCGGCCGTAGCTGAGTCAAGGGCAACGCGACGCTCAGGCTGTTTTCCTTCGAGATACGCCGAGGTTTTAGACAGAAGCGTCGCGATGACTGTCGTCCTTGTCACGCTGCCCGATGATTGTCGTCGTAGTCACGCGGCCCCTCGTCCGACTGGCTGGCAACCGCGTGGATATGCCGGCGGTGAGTTTCTCTGTTGTCACTGAAGGATTCGGTGGTCTGGAGCGTAAAGTAACCGGCCCGCTCGTTCAGCATCGCGGCCTGCGACGACAGCTCTGTGGCGGTGGATGCCACTTCGTCGGAGGCGCCGGCATTCCGCCGTGTGACCTCATCCAGCTTCTGGATGGCTTGCCGGATCTGCTCGGAACCGGTTTGCTGTTCGCGACAGGAAGACGAGATTTCGCCGACCAGCGCTGCGGTGCGCTGGATGTCGGGCACAAGTTCTTCCAGCATGCGCCCAGCCTGCTCAGCGATGGTCAGCGTCGAGCGGGAAAGATCGCCGATCTCGGTCGAAGACTGCTGGGACCGCTCCGCGAGTTTGCGCACTTCGGCGGCAACCACTGCGAAGCCGGCCCCATGGCTGCCCGCACGGGCCGCCTCGATCGCGGCATTGAGCGCCAGAAGGTCGGTCTGCCGCGCAATCTCCTGAACGAACTCGATCCTCTCGGCGATGGCGCGCATGGCCTCGACCGAATTGGCGACCGCGCGTCCGCTGTTCTCGGCATTGGTGCTCGCCTGATCGGCAATCGCTTCGGTCTGCGAGGCGTTTTCAGCGATCTGCCGGATATTGGCGGTCATTTCCTCGATCGTGGCAGAGACCTCTTCCGTGGAGGCGGCCTGGTCCGCCGAACCCTGGCTCAGCTGCGTGGCCATGGACGAAGCCTGCTGCGAGCCGCTCGCAACCCGATCCGAACTGGAGATCACGTCTCCGACGATCTGGCGCAGGTTCAGCGTCATCGCTGCCATTGCCCGCGTCAGGTCGCCGATCTCGTCGCGGCGACCGTCATCGGGAATAACGGTGTCCAGTCGCCCGTCAGCCAGTTGCTGCATGGCCTGCGTCATCGACCGGATCGGCCGCGCCACCGTCCGGGCGACAAACCACATCGCAACCACGCCCGCTGCCGCAATCACGATCCCGAAGACGACCTGAAGGACAACGTCGGACCGGTTCCGTTCCGCAATCGCCGCGGTGAGTGCCGTCGCTTCCGCCAGAACGACCGATCGGGGCACCTCGATGATGACGGACCACGGGGTTTCCGTGCGACCGATCACGATGGGCGAGAGCGCCGTGAAAACCTCGGGGCTTGCGTCAACGGTCTCGCGGCCCGATTGGATCGACGGCAGGAAACCCGCAGCATCGGGCCGAATCGTGTCATAGGGCTGACCTACGGCTTCGGGATGCTCGCTGGAGGCGACCACCAATCCCTTGTAGCTGATGATCGCGACCGAGGCCTGGCCACCGTAGATCGAGGCTTTCACCTCTTCCGCCAGCTTCTGCACGAAGGTGAGGTCGAAATCGGCGCCTGCAACACCTGCGAACTTGCCGTCGATGGTGATCGGAACCGACATGGTCGCGAGGTAGACCGACTTGCCCTGCACGATGTAGGGCAGCGGGTCGAGGATGCTCTCGCCGCGGCCGTCGTGGGGGCCGATATACCATCCGCCCTTCATCACACCATTCGGGTGAAGGGCCGTGCTGTCGTATTCGACGAGCGGCTGGACCGCCAGCTTGCCATCGGCGCCGCGCGTCCAGTAGGGCAGGAACCGGCCAGTCGCGTCCGAACCCACATCCGTCCGGTTCCGGTACAGCATGTCCTGGCCGTCGATCGCGTTCGGCTCCCACGCGCTGTAGGTGCCGTTGAACCGGGGATTATCCTTCAGGACGTTGAGCAGGATCGCATTGAACTGGGACCGAAGCGCGCTTCCCGGCGCAAGCGTGTTCCCGGCGCGCGCCGTCGATACCTCGAACATGCGCGCCATGTTGCGGGCGGCATCGAAGGCCGAGTCGAGCGGCGCCTTGATCTGCGATGCCTGAGCGAAAGCGAGCGTTCTGAGACGCTCCTCGGCGCTGGCCTCCATCATGCTGTCCAGGGTCTCGCCGACGAAAGCCTTGCTGCCTTCGGCGGAGTAGATGCTGTAGCCCATGAGCGACATGCTGGCGGCCACGACACAGACGCCGGCTAGCAGGGAGATCTTGAACTGGATCGACTTCAGGCGCACTGGTCTCGCTCCTGTTTTGCTGCGGCGCCATTCGCATCCAAAGTGCCGTGATGGGCTTTCTCGAGACGGTCGCGCTTGTCAGACGGATTGATCGGAAGCCCTTCACGGGCGATGATTTCTCAAGGACAGGTCAGATTGCTCCGGCCTGAGGGTTCGAACACTGTATCAGCATCGCTTCATTGACCCGTTAACGGCCTTTCGCGACAGGCGCATAGAGTAAGCCGTCGATATCTTTCGGGTTGGTGACGCGCATTGGGGTGACGGCGAAGGATAATGGGCGGTAAGCCGCCCCGCCTCACGGCGTTGACTGGGGGCGGCCGCGTCCTGCCGACCTTGTCTGACCGGGCGCCGAAGGGGGCGGATTGCTGCCCGATGCAGGTGCCGCGTCGGGTCCGCGAAACTGTGATCGGCCATTCGCTGCTGTTTCGGAAAGGCCCACCGAGGCGCATGAAGCGACTTCGCAATCCCTCCGCGGGACAGGAGTGCGAGAGTGGGCTCAGACCGTCACTGGAATAGGCAGGTCGTTGACATGCAGGGGTGCGACCTCCGCAACCGGCCATCGTCGCATGTCGCGACGAAAACCCGGGGGGCCGCTCAAGGTCTGCCGCTGAACGGATCTGCGTCGATCGGGCTTTCGCGCCAACGGCTCAGCAGCATTTGATAGAATTGCTCTGCCGCGGGTGCGCGGCGCGATCCGGGCACACGTACCACCCCCACGGTTCTTGTCACGCGCGGGTCGATCAAGGGAATGGTGACGATCGAGGGGTGCGGTCCTGCTGGCAACGCCATTCGCGGCAGGGCCGCCACACCCAATCCTGCCTCGACCAGACCGAGCGATGTGGACAGGTGCTGCACCTCGAAGAAGGACCGCGGGCGGACGTTCGCCCGTGAGAGCGCAAGATCCATGATCAGGCGGTTGCCGCTGGTCCGCCCTACCGTGATGAAGCGGTGATCGGCAAGCTCCGCCCAGGAGACGGAGGCGCGGCTGGCCAGCGGGTGATCCCGCCGGCAGGCCAGCAGGAACGGCTCTTCGATCAGCGGGTCGAAGGTCACGTCGGGATCGTCGGCGCCCAGTAGCGTGATGCCGAAATCGACTTCCCGGTTCAAAACGCTCTGTAGCACCTCGTTCGCCCCCGCATCCACGATGCGGAAGCGGATCGCCGGGAAATCCGCGGTGAAGGCGCTGATGACGTCGGGCAGGAAGTAGTAGGCGGCGGTCGGGACGCAGGCGATGCTGACGAGGCCGGAGCGGCGCTCGGCGATCTCGCGCACCGACAGGAGCGAGGTCTCAAGATCATCCAGCAACCTGCGGGCGCGAGGCAGAAAATCGCGCCCCACGGCTGTCAGCGAGACGCGTCGGGTCGTCCGCTCGAGCAAGGAGACGCCGAGCGTCATCTCGAGTTTCTGAATGCGCCGCGTCAGCGCGGGCTGCGACAGGTGGATGCTGTCCGCGGCGGCACGGAAGCTCTGCATCTCTGCCGTGGCAACGAAGGCCCGCAGATCCTCGAGATCGATATTCATGCATAACACGCAATTATAATTCCGATAAATGCATTTCACACAATCCTCTGTCGGTGGCAAGTCTTTCGCCAACCGCAAGGCCATCGTGCCTCGCATCTCAAGAAGGCACCCATCATGCGAAGAATTCCCTGCGTCCTGATGCGTGGCGGCACGTCGCGCGGCCCGTTCTTCCTGGCGAACGATCTGCCGACGGATCCGGCGGAGCGCGATGCCCTGCTGATCTCGGCCATGGGGTCCGGGCACCCGCTGCAGATCGACGGGATCGGTGGCGGCAATCCCCTGACCAGCAAGGTCGCCATCGTCGGGCCGAGCAGGCGGCAGGATGCGGATGTCGACTATCTCTTCGCGCAGGTGAACGTGGAGCGCGCGCTGGTCGATACCGCGCCCAACTGCGGCAACATGCTGGCCGCTGTCGGCCCCTTCGCGATCGAGCAGGGGCTTGTGCCCGCGGCCGATCCGGTCACGCGGCTGACGATCTACAACGTGAACACCGGCAAGCGGATCGAGGCCACCGTCCAGACCCCCGGCGGCAAGGTCGATTACGAAGGCGATACCGAGATCGCAGGCGTTCCCGGAACGGCGGCCCCGGTGAAGCTGGCCTTTCTCGATGCGGCCGGCTCGAAGACGGGAAAGCTGCTGCCGACCGGAGCCGCCTGCGACCGGATCGACGGCGTGGAGGTGACCCTTTACGACATGGCCGTGGCCGCAGTGCTGGCGGATGCCGCGAGTTTCGGCAAGACGGGGCGCGAGGCGCCCGCCGACCTCGACGGCGATCGTGCCGTCATGGAGCGGCTGGAAGTTCTGCGGCGCGCGTGCGGCCGGCGCATGGGCCTGGGCGACGTCTCGCAGATGGTCATCCCGAAGCCCATCCTGCTCGGCCCGCCCTCGACGGGCGCGACGATCTCGGCGCGCTACTTCATGCCCCATTCCTGCCACACGGCGGTGGCGATCACCGGCGCGGTCTGCATTGCATCAGCCTGTTGCACGCCGGGGACCGTCGCGCACCGGCTGGCGCAATTGCCGGAACCGGATGCGGAAGGGCGAAGAATGCTGATCATCGAACACCCGTCGGGGCGGACGCCGGTCGAGATCGAGCAGGACCCCGAGACCGGCCTCATCGGCCGGGCCATGGTCATCCGCACGGCACGAAGATTGTTCGACGGATACGTCCATGTCCGCGACCATGTCGCCTGAGAACCCAGACAGATCATCGAGGAGGAGACCCGGATGAAGTTCTTGACCACCCCCCTGCGTGCAGCCCTGCTGTGCGCCACGACTGCCCTGACGATCCCTCAGGCCGTAACAGCCCAGGATTTTGCCGGCGAGACCGTCGAATGGACGATCCCCTTCGGCGTGGGCGGCGGCACCGACGTCTGGGCGCGCTTCTTCGCGCCGCAGTTGTCGCAGGCCCTGCCGGGACAGCCCAATGTCGTCGTGCTGAACGTGCCCGGCGGCGGCTCGATCACCGGGGCCAACCAGTTCGCGGCCCGCGCCAGCAGCGACGGGCTGTCGATCCTCGGAACCTCGGCCTCGACGCAGTATCCGGCGATCCTGGGCGATCCGCGCGTCCGCTACGACTATGCCGACTGGACGGCGGTTCTGGCCTCGCCCACCGGCGGCGTCGTCTATGCCGACCCGAAGTATGGCGTCACCGGACCCGAGGGACTTGAGACGCTGAAGGCCGAGGAGATCCGGTTCGCGAGCCAGGGCGCGACGGCGCTCGAGATGCCGGTTCTTCTGGCAATGAAGATGATGGGGCTGAACATCCGCCCGGTCTTCGGCATGGAAAGCCGCGGTGCGGGGCGTCTGGCCTTCGAACGTGGCGAAGCAGGAATCGATTTCCAGACCACCTCGGCCTATCTCGCCAGCGTGAAGCCGCTGGTCGAGAGCGGCAAGGCGGTGCCGCTCTTCTCGATGGGCGTGGTGGATGCCGAGGGCAATGTCAGCCGCGACCCGTCGTTCCCGGACCTGCCGACCTTCGTCGAGTTCTACACCGAAGCCACCGGCGCCGCCCCCGAGGGTGAGGCCTTCGAGGCCTGGAAGGCGCTGATGATCGCGGGCTATTCGCTGCAGAAGATGGTCGTGCTTCCCAAGGACGCGCCCTCCGAGGTGATTGCCGCCTATGCCGAGGCGGCACGCCAGATCGTCGAGGCGCCGGACTTCCGCGAGCGTGCCGGCGATGAGATCGGCATCTATGACCAGCTTGTCGGCGAGGAGGCCGACGCTGCCCTCAAGGTCGCCCTGACCGTCGATCCGGCCATCCGCACCTTCCTGACCACCTGGCTGTCCGAGGACTACGGCGTCCGCTTCTGAAATCCCGGCGGGGCTCATGCCCCGCCGCACAGCATGTGGGGGAGGAGACCACCATGTTCGAAGCCGCCCTTTCGGCGCTGGGTCAGGTCATGACGGCCGGGCACCTCGTATTCCTTGTCATCGGCGTCCTCGTGGGACTTGTCGTGGGCATCCTGCCCGGGCTGGGCGGCATTGCCGGCATGGCCATCCTGTTGCCCTTCCTTTACGGAATGGAACCCACGGCAGCCCTTGGGATGCTGATCGGCATGGTGGCCGTGATTCCCACCGGGGACACCTTTACCTCGGTGATGATGGGCATTCCCGGATCAAGTGCCAGTCAGGCGACGGTGCTCGACGGCTTCCCCATGGCGAAACGCGGCGAGGCCGCCCGTGCCCTGTCGGCCGCCTTCACGAGTTCACTCATCGGCGGACTCATCGGCGCGCTGGTATTGTCGGTTGCGATCGTGATGGCGCGGCCGCTGGTCCTGTCCTTTTCCTCGGCCGAACTGTTCATGCTGACCCTGTTCGGCCTCTCGATGGTCGCGGTCTTGTCGGGGCGCAGCCTGACCAAGGGAATTGCCGCCGCGGGACTGGGTCTCATCATAGGCACGATCGGCACTGCGCCCGCGACGGGCGAGGCGCGCATGACCTTCGGCATCGACTACCTCTATGACGGGGTGCCGCTGGTGGTCGTCGCGATGGGCCTCTTTGCCATCCCCGAGATCATCGACCTGCTGAAGCGCGGCACCGCGATCTCGGACAGCACGCCTCTGGGAGGCGGCTGGATGCGCGGGATGCGGGACGTGCTGGGCCACCCGTGGCTGGTCGCGCGATGCGCGAGCCTCGGCTGCGTGATCGGTGCCTTGCCCGGCCTCGGCGGTGCTGTGGTGGACTGGATCGCCTACAGCCATGTGGTACAGACCAGCAAGGACAGGAGCCGCTTCGGCAAGGGTGACGTGCGCGGCGTGATTGCGCCTGAGTCTGCCAACAACGCCTGCCAGGGCGGGGCGCTGATCCCCACGCTTCTCTTCGGCGTTCCCGGCTCGGGGTCGATGGCGGTCTTTCTGGGGGGTATGGTGCTTCTGGGGATTCAGCCCGGCGTCACCATGGTCGAGACCCGGCTGGACCTGACCTACACGATCATCTGGTCGCTGGCTCTTGCCAACGTCGTCGGCGCAGGCCTCTGCGTGCTGATGGCGCGACAGGTCGCGCGGCTGACCCAGGTGCCGTTTACGATCCTCGCCCCCTTCATGGTGATGATCGCCATGTTCGCCGCCTTCCAGGCCTCGCGCTCGATGGCCGATCTGGTGGCGCTGATCCTGATGGGTGCCGTCGGCATCTACATGCGGCGCTTCGGCTGGCCGCGTCCGGCGCTGCTGATCGGCTTCGTGCTGGCTCCGGGGGCAGAGGGCTATCTCTACCAGGCCGTCCAGTTCTACGGTGCGGAATGGATGCTGAGACCGGGCGTCATCATCATCGCGGTCATCACCGTGGTCTCCGTCTTTCTCGGGCTGCGCTACGGGTCTGGCGTCTCCAGCGAAGGCGACAGCGATGTGGCGGACCAGAAGACACGCGGCCGGCAGATGGTCTTTGCAGGCCTTCTGGTGGTGGCTGCCGTGTTCTGCCTCGCAGAGAGCCTCGGCCTCACCTTCCTTGGCATGATGTTCCCCCTGACCATCGGCATCCTGGCGCTGCTCGGAGCCCTGGGCGTGGTGATCAGCATCCACCGGGGCCGGGTGGCCGAGATCCACGACGACGACGCCAGCGCCGCGATCGCCGGCGAATGGTCGGGGCGGGAGGTCTATCTGGCGGTGTTCGGTACGGTGGTCGGCCTTGTCTGGCTGATCGGCTTCGTGCCGGCCATGGCGATCTTCTTCCCGGCCTTCCTGATCGTTGCGGGCAAGGTGCGCCCTCTGCAGGCGGCCCTGCTGACGATCGGCGCGGTGGGCTTCATCAGCGGCATCACCTGGGCGATGACGCTGCGCCTGCCTCAGGGGATCATCCCGCCGCTGCTGTTCTAGTCTCGGGGATGAAAACGCGAGGGGCGGGCCCGTTCGCCCCCGCAGTTCCGCCGGATGCGCCCATCGAGTGAACCTCCGGCCTTCATTGCGGACCAGACGACGGCCCTGCCCCGCTGGCCCGTCCGACCCGCCTCCACGCAATCGAAACCCGACGCATAACGCAAGGATCGACCCGCCATGGAACTGAACGGCCTCCTTCACGGCGCTCGCCTGCTCTCCCACGTGGATTTTCCGACATCCGAGGTGCTCGGCCCGGATGCCAGCGAAGACCAGATCCAGGACCTGATCGCCCGCCACGGGCTGATCTTCGTCAAACCCGTATTCCGGGGCGGCGTCGGCAAGAAGGGCAAGGCCGGGCTGATCGGAAAGGCGCGTTCGCTGAAGGAGGCGCTGGCGGAAAAGGAACGGCTCTACTTCTGCGAGCACCGCCACGGCAATGCCTGCGCCAAGGCGAACGGCGTCACCTTCGAGGCAGGTGTGCCCGCCGAGCATGAAGTGTATTTCTCGATCACCGACAACACGACCTTCCGGGCGCCGACGATGACGCTGACGCACCGGGGCGGCATGGACATCGAGGATCTGCCGAAGTCGGATGTGGCGGTCGTGCCGTTCGAGGCGCTGACCGGATTGAAGGCCTTCGTCGTGGCCAACGCGCTCAGCGACATCGGCGCGCCGCGGGAGATCATCTCGCCCCTGGTGCAGCACCTGCCGAAGCTCTGGGAACTGGTCCACCACTACGGAATGACCACGCTGGAGCTGAACCCGATCCGCATGCGACCCGGCGCGGGCGGGCGGCTGATGCCAGTGGCCTGCGACTTCAAATGCGGCTTCGACCGGGACGATCCCCGCGTGTCGCGGCTCGGGCTGCCAGACCAGCTGTTCGCCGCCGACATCTCCGCCTTCGAGCAGGAAGTGAACCAGCTGCGCACCCATCAAGGCCAGTCCGACGTCTTCGTCATCAACGAGAAGGGCACGATCCTCGCGCCGACCTTCGGCGGCGGCGCGAACAGCCTTGTGACGGAGGTGCTGGGAGAAGCCGCGATCATCTCCTCGGACTTCGGCGGCAACCCGCCCTACGAGAAGATGAAGGCGGTCGGCGCGATCTGCTATCGGCACTTCCTCGAACAGACCAACGTGCTCTTCATCATCGGCGGCAAGTCGAACAACACGGACATCCTCGAGACCTTCCGGGGCATGGGCGACGCGCTGCGCGAGCACTTCGCCGCGCACGGGCCGACGCCGCTCTATGTCGTCGTCGGCCGCGGCGGGCCGAACCTCGTGCGCGGCATGGGCAACCTTGCCGAAACGCTCGAGTCGCTCGGCCTTCCCTATCGCTTCTTCGGCTTCGACAGCGCGATCTCGGAAGTGGTGAACTACGCAAAGAAGGTCGATGCGTGGATGCGCGCCGGCGGCCGCGCCGAGATTGCAGCCTCGCTCGGCCTCAAATCCACAGCGGCATGACGGAGGAACGGACCATGCATCGTCAAGGCATCCAGGGGCTTCCCTACTACCTCGGCATCCGGTCGCTGGCCGAAGTCGCCACCGCCGACGACCGGGTCGTCGTCCTCAACATCGCGGGTGGCGAAAGCCGGCAGGTCACGCCGACGAGCCACGCCTTCTCCGGCAGCAATGTCGTCTTCGGCACCTCGCCCGGCCGCGCCGGACAGGTGCTGAAGACGGCGGCCGGCGACATCCCGATCTACAACAACGTGCGCGAGGGGCTGGATGCCGGACACAGCTTCAACACGGGTGTCGTCTACCTTCCGCCGTCCGGCGTGCGCGACGGCGTGGCCGAACTGGTGCGGGTCAACCCCCGACTGCGGAAGATCGTGATCATCACCGAGAAGATCGCCGTCCATGACGCAAGGGAAATCCGGGCGATGGCGCAGGCGAACGGCGTCGACGTCATCGGCGGCAACTGCCTCGGTGTGGCCGACAGCTGGAACCGCATCCGCATCGGGGGCGCGCTCGGCGGGGATCATCCGGAGGAATCGCTGATCAAGGGCTCGATCGCGATCTTCTCCAACTCGGGCGGCTTCACCACCACCATCGCGCAGTACCTCGGCACCGCCGGCTGGGGGACGACGACGCTGATCTCGAGCGGCAAGGACCTCTACATCCACTATGCCTGCCCGGACTTTGCCCGCGCCTTCGCGGCAGACGACCGGTCCGCGGCCGCGGTGCTCTATGTCGAACCCGGCGGCTACTACGAGCAGGACATCGAATGGACGAAGCCGGTGGTCGCCTGCGTCGTCGGGCGGTGGAAGTCGAAACTGACACGCGCGGTCGGCCATGCCGGGGCGATGGCCGGCTCCGGCGACCGGGCCGAGGACAAGGAGCGCTGGTTCATGGAGGCGTTCGGGGTGGAGTCGATCTTCACGCCCGACAATCCCGAGGTGTCACGCAAGGGTGCGGTCGTCACCAATATTGCCGACATCCCCGCAGCCCTGACCGCGGTGATGGACCTGAACGCGGTCGGGCCGGACTTCGCCCCGCGAGGCAATCTTGCGCTGAAGCCGTGGCTTGCCAACGATCAGGGCCTGCGCCTTCCGTCCGAGATCTCTCTGCCGCTGGTCACGGCGCCCGAGCCCTATGCCGCGCAGATCGCAACACTCGGGCAGCAGATCGGCGCCGTCGTCGCGCGGCAGATGATGAAGGACAAGTCGGGTGCGTCGGTCATGGACCCCGGGACCCAGGTGACAAGCGTCCACGGCCACGACGTGCTCGACCTCGCGCTGCAGCCGCTCGAGGCCTGTTTCGCGCTGCCGCTGGTTCACGAGATCGCCGACAGGAACGACCGGGCCTTGCTCGACGTGGCAGTGGCGTCAGAGGTCAACCTCGTCGGTGACCCGATCCTTGTTGCGGCCGACGCCGCGCGAGAGGCGGGCAATGCGCCAAACGCGGTGATGGCTACTGCTGCGCTGATCATCGGGCCGAAGCGGGTCGAAAGGACACTGGCCTGCACGCGGGCGCTGATCGACCTCTTCGCCCTTTCCGGCCTCAAGGACGGGCGTGACGAGGCCTTCGACATGAGCCGTATCGCGATCGATCCGGAGGTCCGCGCCCTGTTCCTGGCGACTGACGCGGAGGCCGACGATCCACGCCCCGAAGCGATGCTGAGGGCCATCGAGGCCCGCGGCGGCAAGTCTGCCTTCCTGAAATTCCTCGGAACCCTTGATGGCCGGCTCTCGCGCGATGCGATCCTTGCGGCGATCGCGACGACGATCTCCTGGGGGCCGCTGATGCGGAAGCGGATCACCCGGCTGACCGCCGAGACGCTGCCGTGGTATCTCCGGCTCTACGGCGTCATGGTCGGGGCAACGATCCCGGGCGAGCACCACCGGCCCGGCTCGCTCCGTGGCATCCCGCGCGACGAGCGCTTCGGCCAGTGGACGATGGCCGACCTCTGCTTCCTCGCGATAACCGGCAAGAAGCCGAGCCCGGAGGAGGCGCTGCCGCTGCAGATCCTCGTCGGGCTGCTCGTCTCGAACGGGCCGGGCTCGATCTCGGGCCAGGGGGCCAAGGGCGCGGTCTCGGCCGACGGGCCGCAGACGCCGGGGCGGGTGCAGATCAACAAGGCGATGGCCGGGTTCCTGACCCACTGCGGCTACAGCCACGGCGGCAACGGGTTCGAGGGGATGGCCCTCCTGCTGGACCAGTTCCGGGACAAGGGGCTGAAGGATCCCGCCGACCCCGCCCACGGCATCGACCTGAAGGCGATGGCGACCGAGTTCGCCAGGGCGTACCGCCGCGAGAAGAAGGCTGCCAAGGAACTGGGTGCGGAGCTGCGGGCCCTCCCCGGTGTCCATCACCCGGTCTTCAAGGGCAAGCCGGTCAACATCGACCCGCGCGAGCGCTTCGTGGCCGACTACATGCAGCAAACCGGCCGCTACAACGTCTTTCACGCCTTCTATCGCGAGCTGGTGCAGGCACTCTACGAACAGGGCGCGTCCCCTTACGTATTCTGCGTCAACGTGGACGCCGTCATTGCGGCACTTCTGCTCGCACTGCTCTGGCCCGACTACCAGTCCGGCCGGCTGACGGACCGGGACCTTGAGACGGCCGCCTTCACGGTCTTCCTCTACGGACGGATGATCGGATCGGCGGCGGAGATCGACGATCACCTGAACCGCGGCCGCAACATGGATACGCGCACCCCGGCCTCGGCCTGCGGGTTCGTCGTCTGATCCGGGCCGGGCAGGTTTGCTGCAGACGCCAGGCGATCGCACCGTGCAGCCGTCGACCGACGCGGAGTTGACCCGGGACGACGTCTGCAGACCGGGGAGAGGTCAGATGGCTCCCGCGCTCGACCGCGCCGTGCGGAGCGCGCGGTGCAGCCGATCATGGGAGAGGCCGACAGGTTGCTCCTTCAACTGCCGCTGAGGGTTGGAGGCGCAATCATGTCGCCAGCGTGCCCCACGCAGGCAACTCGTCACTTCGGCCGGGACCGCATGAGCAGTGCTGCCGTGCCGTAGGATCGCTCTCCGTCCTCCACGCAGGTAACGGCCAATCCTGCAGAGTTCACGAGGGGCCGCCCGAACGTGATCCACACCTCATCTGCCGCATATGCACTCGTCCGCTGTATCAGCCCTTGCCCCTCGTCCCGGTCCTTCGGACCGGGACGACAGACGGAAAAGAGCTGAAAGCGCCTCTCGCTGGGACGCGCTCGACTGGACGCTTCGGAGGTCGACGCCGGGAGAGTCAACCGTCCGGTCAGGACCGACGTGGTCTCCGCCAATGCGCCGAGGTGCAGCCCGATTGCTTTATGCGCATCCCCGCCAATCGGTCCATGGTTCTGATCGGCGGCTGTCGCATGTTTGTGCAGGTTCAGCCCGGCGGCGCTGTCACGTCTGGCGTGTGGAAGATGGTTCGAGGTTGAGCCGCCTTCGAACACCTTCCCACCAGCCGCATGTGACTGCCGAACGGCAGCCCCTCAGAACCGTTCACCAGCCTCGCCAACCCGTGATGCCCTCTATCGGCTGGGGTGGAACGGGCTGTGTCACGAGGTAGTTCTTGCGCTTCTCGTAGAAGGCGTTGCCGCCCGCCACGAGGACGTAGTGCATGTTGTCGTAGGGGAACCGATGACCGGCGGTATGGAAGAACATCGCGTTGCCAATCATCGGATGGCGTTCGCCTTTCAGGACGGAGCGGGCGGTCTCGCGCACCAGCGGCAAAGACCGCGAGTCCATCCGGCGGGACATGATGCCGGGGGCGAACTGGCCCCGCTGGCCGACGACGCCGCAGACGGACCTCGGGTACTGGCCGGACTCGACACGGTTCATCACCACGCTGCCCACGGCGACCATCCCGTCGCGGCTGGAGCGATTGGATTCAAAATACATCGCCCGCTCCATGCACTCCTGCGGAGAGCGGCCGCAGGCCCCGAGCAGCAGGCCCGCCACGAGACCGGCGAGGAGCGTGGTCCGGTTGAGGTTCATCGCGATATCCTGGTTGAGTAATCCGATCCTGCGGCGCCACCGGCGAACCAGGCTGAAGCGCCTTGCCTTCCCGCGATCTCCCGAGTCCTGACCTGCCGCAGGCGAGGGTCAGGCCGGGTCCGCTCATCTCCCGGGTTCAAGCGCATCCTTTCGCCTCTGGAAATGCGGGGCGCGGATCCCATCCGGAACTTCACCAACCATCTCAGACACTTCCGTGGCACCACCCAGGCTGTGGGCTTCCGAATTCAGGGCAGGCAACCCGCTTGGGACAGACTTTACCCCCCAAACCGGGACAAACTTGCCCGATTTGGGAGGAACTTTCGCCGGAGCGACACACCTCAATCCCCTCAGCTGCAGCCGCTGGTGCCGCCGCAGGTGTTGCACTTCATGCAGGTGCCGTTGCGGACCAGTGTGTAGTTGCCGCATTCGCCGCAGGGGTCGCCTTCGTAGCCCTGCATCTTGGCCTTCGTCCGCGCATCCATCGTCACGGTCCCGGAGGTCAGCGCCGTCGCGGTGCGGGTTTCGCCGATCGCGCCCTTGAACGGAACCGTGTCGAAGCCGACCGCCATGCCGCCCTGAAGCACCGTCAGCTCCTGCGGCAGGCGCTTGCGGAGGTAGCCGGTGGAACTGATCTGCTTCAGCACCTCAAGGCTGCGCGAGGCGGCGGCCTCGGAGACTTCGGTCACGTTGGAGGTCTTGCCCTCCTCGTGGCCGCCGCCGAGGTCGTCGAAGCTCGCCCCCTTCGGCGCCACATGGGCGAGGTCGGTGCGGTCGAGATAGGACACGGCCAGTTCGCGGAAGATGTAGTCGAGGATCGAGGTCGCGTTCTTGATCGAATCGTTGCCCTGCACCATGCCGGCGGGCTCGAACTTGGTGAAGGTGAAGGCGTCGACGAACTCCTCGAGCGGCACGCCATATTGCAGGCCGACCGAGACCGCGATGGCGAAGTTGTTCATCATCGCCCGGAAGCCCGCGCCTTCCTTGTGCATGTCGATGAAGATCTCGCCGAGGCTGCCGTCCTTGTACTCACCAGTCCGCAGATAGACCTTGTGGCCGCCCACGATGGCCTTCTGGGTGTAGCCCTTGCGACGCTCCGGCAGCTTCTCGCGGTGGCTGCGGACGATCTCCTTGACGATCACCTTCTCGACGATCTTCTCGGCCAGCACGATGGCCTTTTCCTGGATCGAGCCGGTGGCGAGGATCTCTTCGGCCTCCTCGTCGTCCTCGACCAGCGCCGCCGCCAGCGGCTGCGACAGCTTCGAGCCGTCGCGGTAGAGCGCGTTGGCCTTGATCCCCAGCGAATGGCTGAGCTCGTAGGCCGCCAGCGTTTCGGCGATGGTGGCCGAGTTCGGCATGTTGATGGTCTTGGAGATCGCGCCCGAGATGAAGCTCTGCGCAGCGGCCATCATGTGAATGTGGCTTTCGACCGACAGGTAGCGCTTGCCGGTCTTGCCGCAGGGGTTGGCGCAGTCGAAGACCGACAGGTGCTCGGCCTTCAGGTGTGGCGCGCCTTCCAGCGTCATCGTCCCGCAGACATGGTCGTTCGCCGCCTCGATCTGCGCGCGGGTGAAGCCCAGGTGACGCAGGAGGTCGAAGCCCGGATCGGCCAGCTTGTCGGCCGGGATGCCGAGCGCGCCCTTGCAGAAGTCCTCGCCCAGCGTCCACTGGTTGAAGACGAAGCGGATGTCGAAGGCCGAGGGCAGCGCGGCTTCGACCTTCTCGATCTCGCGCGCGCCGAAGCCGTGGCCGACCAGCGACGCATGGCTGATCGCCGCGCAGTTTGCCAGCGTTCCGTGGCCCACGGCATAGGCCACGATCTGCGCGACTTGGGCCGAGCTGTAGCCCAGCGTCTCGAGCGCCGCGGGAACCGAGCGGTTGATGATCTTGAAGTAGCCGCCGCCCGCGAGCTTCTTGAATTTCACCAGCGCGAAGTCGGGCTCGATCCCGGTGGTGTCGCAGTCCATGACAAGGCCGATGGTGCCGGTCGGCGCGATCACGGTGACCTGCGCGTTGCGGAAGCCGTGGGCCTCGCCCAGAGCCAGCGCCTCGTCCCAGGCCGATTTCGCCATCGCGACGAGACGGGCGTCGGGGCAGTTCACCTGATCCAGCGGCACCGGCGCCACGTTCACCGCCTCGTACCCTGTCGCAGCCCCGTGGGCCGCGGTGCGGTGGTTGCGGATCACCCGCAGCATGTGCTGCGCGTTGCGGTTGTAGCCCGCGAAGGCGCCCAGTTCCGAGGCCATCTCGGCAGAGGTCGCATAGGCCACGCCGGTCATGATCGCCGACAGGGCCCCGCAGAGCGCCCTGCCCTCTTTCGAGTCGTAGCCCAGCCCCATGTTCATCAGCAGCCCACCGATGTTGGCATAGCCAAGGCCCAGCGTGCGGAAGTCATAGGACAGCTGCGCGATTTCCTTCGACGGGAACTGCGCCATCAGCACGCTGATCTCCAGCGTCACGGTCCAGAGCCGGGTGGCGTGGACATAGGCATCGGCGTCGAACCGGCCCGCTTCGTAGAAGGTCAGCAGGTTCATCGACGCCAGGTTGCAGGCGGTGTCGTCGAGGAACATGTATTCCGAACAGGGGTTCGATCCGCGGATCGGCCCGTCCTCGGGGCAGGTGTGCCAGGCGTTCACCGTGTCGTGGAACTGGATGCCCGGGTCGGCGCAGGCCCAGGCGGCGTGACCCACCTGATCCCACAACTCGCGCGCCTTCACCGTCTTGGCCACCTTGCCATCGGTGCGGCGCAGGAGCGCCCAGTCGGCATCGTCGCGCACGGCCTTCAGGAAGGCGTCGGTCACGCGGACGGAGTTGTTCGAGTTCTGGCCCGAGACGGTGATGTAGGCCTCGGAATCCCAATCCGTATCGTAGGTCGGGAACTCGATGGCGGTGAATCCCTGCCGCGCGTATTGCAGCACGCGGTTGATGTAGGTCTCGGGGATCATCGCCTTCTTGGCGGCGCGGATCGCGGTCTTGAGCCCTGCGTTCTTCGTCGGGTCGGTGGCGTCTTCCACAGCGCCGTCCCAGGCCTTGATCGCGTCGAAGATCTCGTTCAGCTTCGCTTCGTGGGTCTTGGAACCCGCGACCAGCGAGGCGACCTTCTGTTCCTCGATGACCTTCCAGTTGATGAACTGCTCGATGTCGGGGTGATCCATGTCGCAGATCACCATCTTGGCCGCGCGCCGGGTCGTGCCACCCGACTTGATCGCGCCCGCCGCCCGGTCGCCGATCTTCAGGAAGCCCATGAGGCCCGAGGACTTGCCACCGCCCGACAGTTTCTCGCCCTCGCCGCGGAGCGACGAGAAGTTGGTGCCGGTGCCCGAGCCGTATTTGAACAGCCGCGCCTCGCGCACCCAGAGGTCCATGATGCCGCCTTCGTTCACCAGATCGTCCGAGACCGACTGGATGAAGCAGGCATGCGGCTGGGGGTGTTCATAGGCACTGTCCGACTTCACCAGCTTGCCCGTCGCATGATCGACGTAGAAGTGGCCCTGCGACGGGCCATCGATGCCATAGGCCCAGTGCAGCCCGGTGTTGAACCACTGCGGGCTGTTGGGCGCCGCCATCTGGCGGGCCAGCATGTGGCGCATCTCGTCGTAATAGGCGCGGGCGTCGGCCTCGTCGCTGAAGTAGCCGCCCTTCCAGCCCCAGTAGGCCCAGGCGCCCGCCAGCCGGTCGAAGACCTGCCGCGCCGAGGTCTCGCCGCCGAAGCGCTCGCCCTCGGGCAGCGTCGCCAGCGCCGCCTCGTCGGGCACCGAGCGCCAGAGGAAGTCCGGAACCCCCTTCTCCTTCACCCGCTTGAGGCGTGCGGGGACGCCTGCCTTGCGGAAGTACTTCTGGGCGAGCACGTCCGAGGCGACCTGGCTCCAGCCTTCGGGCACCTCGACCTGATCGTTGCGGAAGACGACGGTGCCGTCCGGGTTCCGGATCTCGGAAACCGTGGTCGTGAAGGCTACTCCGCCATAGGCGCCGCCTTCAGCCGTCGTGAACTTCCGCTCGATCTTCATCTCGCCTCTCCGTCTCTTGTCCCTCGCGAGGCTCTGGCCCCGTCGTTGATCTTCCCGTCGCCCGCAGAAAGCCGCGGCCCACCTGCGGGATGCAGGTCGGATTGGCAGGTCCGGCGATCGGTCTGTCGGTGGTCATCAGCGCGGAGCCTACCACATCTGGTGGTGCCGCACCTTGTATCGTCAAATTGTCGTAAACCCGCCGCGTCGGCAACGGAAATATTCGCGCGAGCTACGAGATATTGTGCTTGACTGACTTGCCAGTCCCACCGGTGGTGTAAGTCAGGAGGCTGTGGGCAGCCATGTGGATAATCCCGGGGCTTCCGGAGGAGAACGCACGAAAGCGTCGTGCCGACAGCAGGTTGCCGGCATGGGCTCCGGATGGGGATGAACGGCGGAGGCGCGAGTCGCGATTCTTCAAGCCACGGAAATGCCCCAATTTTCCCCGGACATAGGGGCAGGCCGAGAACCGATCGGCAGGAAAGCCGCGCCCCGTGATTCCCGGCCCGCCGAAGGGCAGGAAACCGCTGGCAGAGAGGCGGTCGATCGCATAAATCTGCCGCTGAGACCGGCCCCGGAACCGGAGTATTGCATGCAGGATTCGATCATCGCCCGCTGCGAGGCCAAGGGCCTTCGCATGACCGAACAGCGCCGCACCATCGCGCGGGTGATCGGGGAATCCGCCGACCACCCCGATGTCGAGGAGCTTCATGCGCGCGCCTCTGCCGTCGATCCCGGCATCTCGATCGCCACCGTCTACCGCACGGTGAAGCTCTTCGAGGAGGCGGGAATCCTCGAGCGGCTGGAGTTCGGCGACGGCCGATCGCGCTACGAGGATGCCGAACGCGACCACCACGACCACCTGATCGACGTGACGACCGGTGAGGTGATCGAGTTCGTCGACCCCGACATCGAGGCGCTGCAGGAGAAGATTGCTGCCCGCCTCGGCTTCCGCCTCGTCGGGCATCGCTTCGAACTCTTCGGGACGCCGCTGAAGAAGGGCTGAAGGCCGCACGGGCGGGCGCAGACATCCGGGACCAGATCCCTAGACCAGGAAAAGACATGGAAAACGTGCGCGGCATCGTGATGATGGTCGTCTCGATGGCGGGTTTCGCCATGGAGGACATGTTCGTGAAACTGTCGGCAGCCGACATGCCGACCGGGCAGATCCTGCTGTTCCTCGGGGCATTCGGCGCGCCCCTGTTCTGGGCGCTGGCGCGGCGCGAGGGCAAGGCGGTGCTTTCGCGCGAGGTTCTGGCCGCACCGATCCTCTGGCGCAACCTCGGCGAGATGGTGGGCACGGCGGGCTTCGTCACCTCGCTGGCGCTGGCGCCGCTGTCGAGCGTCTCGGCCATCCTGCAGGCCACGCCGCTCGCCGTCACCTTCGGCGCGGCGCTGGTGCTGGGGGAACGGGTCGGCTGGCGCCGCTGGACTGCGATCGCGGTGGGGTTTCTCGGCGTGATGGTGGTGATCCGTCCGGGCGCCGAGTCCTTCGATCTGGCTTCGCTCTGGGCGGTCGTGGGCGTGATCGGGCTGGCGGGGCGCGACCTTGCGACGCGCCGCGTCCCGGCCTCGACCTCGAGCATGCAGATCGGTGCCTGGGCCTTCCTGACGGTGGCGGTGGTGGGCGCGGGAATGCTGGCGGTGGGCGGCGGCGCGGTGTGGCCCTCGGCGGGGCAGCTGGCTCTTCTGATCGGTGCGCTGGGGTTTGGCTTTGCCGGCTACTGGGCGCTGATCCTGGCCACGCGGGCGGGCGATGTTTCGGCAATTGTGCCCTTCCGCTACACGCGGCTGGTCTTCGCCATGCTGATCGGTTTCCTTGTCTTCCACGAACGGCCGGATGCCTGGATGCTGGGCGGGGCGACGCTGATCATCGGCTCGGGTCTCTACAGCTTCATGCGCGAACAGCGGCTTCGCCGTCTTTCCTTGCGGCAAGCCGCAGAGTAAGAAGCCGCAAACCCACGGCAACGCAAGGGACAGATTATGAGCACGATCATCGACATCCACGCCCGCGAGATCCTCGACAGCCGCGGCAATCCCACCGTCGAGGTGGACGTCACGCTGGAAAGCGGCGCCTTCGGCCGCGCCGCCGTGCCCTCGGGCGCCTCGACGGGCGCGCATGAGGCGGTCGAGAAGCGCGACGGCGACAAGTCGCGCTACATGGGCAAGGGTGTCCTCGAGGCGGTGGCGGCCGTCAACGGCGAGATTGCCGAGATGCTGGTGGGCTTCGATGCGACCGAGCAGGTCGGCATCGACCGCACCATGATCGAGATGGACGGCACGCCCAACAAGGGCCGCCTCGGCGCCAACGCCATCCTCGGCGTGTCGCTCGCCTGCGCCAAGGCCGCGGCCGAGTTCACCAACCAGCCGCTCTACCGCTACGTGGGCGGCTCCTCGGCCCGCGTGCTGCCGGTGCCGATGATGAACATCATCAACGGCGGCGAACATGCCGACAACCCGATCGACATCCAGGAATTCATGATCATGCCGGTCGCCGCGAAGACCGTGCGCGACGCGATCCGCATGGGTTCCGAGGTGTTCCACACGCTGAAGAAGGAGCTTTCGGCGGGCGGCTTCAACACCGGGATCGGAGACGAGGGCGGCTTTGCACCGAACATCTCCTCGACCCGCGAGGCGCTGGACTACATTCTGAAGTCCATCGAGAAGGCGGGCTACAAGCCGGGCGAGGACATCTACCTCGCGCTCGACTGCGCCTCGACCGAATACTTCAAGGGCGGCAAGTACGAGATGAAGGGCGAGGGCAAGTCGCTCACCTCGGCCGAAAATGTGGACTACCTCGCGGCCCTCTGTGCAGACTACCCGATCATCTCGATCGAGGACGGCTGTGCCGAGGACGACTGGGACGGCTGGAAGCTGCTGACCGACAAGCTGGGCGCCAAGGTGCAGCTGGTGGGCGACGACCTCTTCGTGACCAACCCCAAGCGGCTCGAACAGGGCATCAAGGCGGGCGTCGCGAACTCGATGCTGGTCAAGGTGAACCAGATCGGCTCGCTGACCGAGACGCTGATGGCCGTCGATATGGCCCACCGTGCGCGCTACACCAACGTGATGTCGCACCGCTCGGGCGAGACCGAGGATGCCACCATCGCCGACCTCGCCGTCGCCACCAACTGCGGCCAGATCAAGACCGGCTCGCTGTCGCGCTCGGACCGTCTGGCGAAATACAACCAGCTGATCCGCATCGAGGAGATGCTGGGCGAAACGGCCGAATACGCCGGGCGCTCGATCCTCAAGGCCTGAGGCCGCACATCCCACTCGCGCCGCCCCCCTTGGGTCGCGGCGCGGAATCAAAAACGGCCCGGCTGCCATGGCGGCCGGGCCGTTTCGTCTGCGCGGGATCAGGAGAAGGTGTAGTCACCCGGATCGTGCGGGCGATGCGGGCGGCCCGGACCACGTCCGCGGCGACCGCCGTGGGTCATTTCCTCCAGCGTCCCATGCACGCGCAGCACCGGCGCCTCATAAGTCTCGGTCTCGACCTGAAAGTCTTTTTCCAATTCCAGTCTCCTCGATATGTCCGCCACTCTCCTGGCCCCTTCGATGCTTGATGGCGAGGGCGCGGCTGTCAACGGTTTCGGCCGTATCATGCTGAAAGCGCTGGACTTTACAATCGCACGGAAAGCGGGCTTCAACCTCGCGGGGCAAAAGCAATCGGGATCCGACTGCGTCCTCCGGCCCGGGAACGGCCCATGCGGCGGGCTTGC
The DNA here is from genome assembly GCF_052244495.1 of Rhodobacter sp. NSM. NCBI lineage: Bacteria > Pseudomonadati > Pseudomonadota > Alphaproteobacteria > Rhodobacterales > Rhodobacter > Rhodobacter sp. NSM. The sequence goes on along the minus strand of NZ_JBQPXH010000001.1, from coordinate 431,383 downwards.
CAGCGATGCGGCGAGCATGTTCCATCCGCAGAAAGAGGCCCTTCGCCAACCCGCAGGAGACGCACCCATGGAGGTTGACGAGATCATCGAACGCCTGGCGCTCGAGCGGCACCCGGAGGGTGGCTGGTATCGCGAAACCTGGAGGGCCGGCAATGCGGGGCGCCCGACAGGGACGGCGATCCTCTTCCTCCTCGCTGCCGGCGAACACTCGCACTGGCACCGGATCGACGCGACAGAGATCTGGCATTTCCACGCCGGAGCCCCCCTCGTGCTGTCCATGTCCGAGCACGCACAGGGTCCGGCCCGGGACCTGCTCCTCGGGCCAGGCGTGCTGGCGGGCGAAGCGCAGCAGGGCATCGTGCCGCCCTTCCACTGGCAGGCGGCGCGCAGCACCGGCGCCTTCAGCCTTGTCGGCTGCACGGTCTCGCCCGGCTTCCTTTTCGACGGATTCGAACTTGCCCCCGAGGGCTTCGACATTCCGCGGGCCTGAGCCGTCAGGGCTGGAGCGCCAGTTCGTCCGGCCGGCTGATCCGGCCTCCGCCGATGCAACTGGGCACGCCGGTGGTGGAGGGCCCCGACGTCGGCAGTCCCCGCGCCACGCGGACCGCGAGGAAGGCGAAGGCCTGCGCCTCGAGCATGTCCCCGTCGAGGCCGACCTGCTCGACCGGCACCGCCTCGATGCCCATGCGCGCCTCGATCATGGCCATCAGCACCGGGTTGCGCCGCCCTCCCCCGGTGACGAGAAGCCGCCGGACGGGCGTCGGGAAGTGGCTCGCGCCCTGCGCCACGGCCGCGGCCGCCGCCGCGGTCAGCGTTGCCGCCGCATCGGCATCGGCCAGTCCGGCCACGGCGTCCAGAAGACCGGCGAAGGCATCCCGGTCGAGCGACTTCGGCGGGATCCGCGCGAAGTAGGCATGTTCGAGGAACCGCGTCACGATAGCCTCCTCGACCCGCCCGCGGGCGGCAAGACCGCCGCCCTCGTCGTGACTGCGCCCGAAGCGGGCCTGCATCAGGTCATTGACCGGCGCATTTGCCGGTCCGGTGTCGAAGGCAAGGCAGGCACCCGGAGCCTCCGGACCGCCGTGGCGCGGATCGACCCAGGTGAGGTTGCCCACGCCGCCGAGGTTCAGGAAGGCCACCGGCTGATCGGCGCCGATGCGGCGGGCGCAGGCGAAATGGTAGAAGGGCGCAAGCGGCGCGCCCTGCCCTCCCGCGCGCACATCCGCCGACCGGAAGTCCCAGACCACCGGAAGCCGCAGCGCCCGCGCCAGCCGATCGCCCGACCCCGCCTGATGCGTTCCGCGGCCGCCCGGCTCGTGCGCCAGCGTCTGCCCGTGGAAGCCTACCAGCTCGGCGCCGCGGAACCGTGCCAGAAGCTCCGCATGGGCCGCCTCGACCGCCTCCGTGGCCTGCGCCACGGCCTCCTCCTCCGGCCAGCGTCCGAGCGCCGCCCGCAGGGTTGCGCGCTCGGCATCGCTGTAGGGCCTGTAGGCGCTTTCCCCGAACTCGAGGATGCGTTCGCCATCGGTCAGGATCATCGCCGCATCCACACCATCGAGCGAGGTTCCCGACATCGTGCCGAGAGCCCAGACCGCACCGCCCTTCAACATGGCTTTTCCTCCATGACCGCCACGGATATACCCCGCCATCATAGCTGTGACGACCGCCCAAGGCACGAGGGACCGATGACCTACCATCCCAAATCCGATTTCCTGCGCGTGATGCAGGAGCGCGGCTACCTCGCCGACTGCACCGACATGCAGTCGCTCGACGAGGCGCTGATCAAGGGAGTCGTGCCCGCCTACATCGGCTATGACGCGACGGCGGCCTCTCTGCATGTGGGGCACCTTCTGAACATCATGATGCTGCGCTGGCTGCAGAAGACCGGCCACAAGCCGATCACGCTGATGGGCGGGGGCACGACGAAGGTGGGCGACCCCTCCTTCCGCTCCGAGGAGCGTCCGCTCCTCACGCCCGAGAAGATCGACGAGAATATCGAAGGCATGCGGAAGGTCTTCGCGCGCTACCTCTCCTACGGCGAGGGCGCATCCGATGCGTTGATGCTCAACAACGCCGAATGGCTCGACCACCTGAACTATCTCGATTTCCTGCGCGACATCGGGCGGCATTTCTCGGTCAACCGCATGCTCTCGTTCGAGAGCGTGAAGAGCCGGCTCGACCGCGAGCAGTCGCTGTCGTTCCTCGAGTTCAATTACATGATCCTGCAGGCCTACGACTTCCTCGAGCTGTTCCGCCGCTACGGCTGCCGGCTGCAGATGGGCGGCTCGGACCAGTGGGGCAACATCGTCAACGGGATCGACCTGACGCGCCGCGTGCTGGAGGGCGAGATCTTCGGGCTGACCTCGCCGCTGCTCACGACCTCGGACGGGCGCAAGATGGGCAAGTCCGCGGGCGGCGCGGTCTGGCTCAACGGCGAAATGCTGGCGCCCTACGACTTCTGGCAATTCTGGCGCAACACGACGGACGCGGATGTGGGGCGGTTCCTGAAGCTCTACACCGACCTGCCCGTCGAGGAGTGCGACCGGCTGGGCGCGCTGCAGGGCTCGGAGATCAACGCGGCCAAGATCCTGCTGGCCAACGAGGTGACGACGCTCCTCCACGGCCGTGACGCCGCCGAGGCGGCCGAGGCCACCGCCCGAGCGGTCTTCGAGGAGGGCGGCGTGGGCGGGGCGCTCGAGGTGGTGGACCTGCCGGCTGCCACGCTGGGCGAGGGCCTCTCGGTCACGCATTTCCTCGTGGCTGCGGGCCTCGTCGCCTCGGGCAAGGAAGCCAAGCGCCTCGTGGCCGAGAACGGGCTGCGCTTCAACAACGAGCCCGTGAGCGATGCCAACGCCGCCGTGACCGCCGCCACCGTGGGCGAGGAGCTGAAGGTCTCGATCGGCAAGAAGAAGCACAAGCTCGTCCGCCTGTCCTGATCCGGTGCGCCCGGGACACCGGGCGCGCTTCGCCGGATCGTGGCTCCGGCGTGGCGCTCCACCTCGTCGTGACGCCACCCTGCCTGATGGTGCCACGGCCGTCCATTACGCCAGGTACGGCATCGGCGCGCCTGCCGTGCGCCAGGGACGGCCCCGCCTGCCATCAGGCGTCCCGCGCGGATCGACGGATCGTTCCCGTGCGGTGGACCGCGCAGGAAGGAGGACGCCTTCCGGTGCCGCTTTCACTCTTGTCCAAGTATCCTCGGGGGGCGCGGGGGGCAGACAGCCCCCCGCTCCGACGGTGGCTCACTCGGCCACCGTCACCTTTTCCATGACATCGGGTTGCCGCGGAGGTTCGCCACGGGCGATCCGGTCCACCACATCCATGCCCTGCACGACATGCCCCACCACCGTGTACTGGCCGTTCAGGAAGTCGCCCGGCGCAAACATGATGAAGAACTGCGAGTTGGCCGAATCCGGATCCTGCGACCGCGCCATGCCCACCGTGCCCCGCGCGAAGGGGACGTCCGAGAACTCGGCCGGAAGGTCGGGATAGCTCGACCCGCCCATGCCGGCGCGGCGCAGCGAGTCTCCCTTGCCGAACTCGACGTCGCCCGTCTGCGCCATGAAGCCCTCGATGACGCGATGGAAGACCACCCCGTCATAGGCGCCCTCCCTGGCCAGCGTCACCATGCGCTCGACGTGCTCGGGCGCCACATCGGGCAGGAGGTCGATGACCACCTCGCCCTGCGCCTCGCCCGAGACCTCGATCACGAGGTTCGGCCCCGGCCCGTCCTCGGCATCCTGCGCGAAGACCGCGGACTGCGACAGGCCGTAGCCGCCGACGACCGCAAGGCCCAGCGACATCAGCCCCGCGAAGAGGACCTTGTCAGAGGACATCGGCCGCCACCCGCACGGTCAGCATCTTGTCCGGGTTCGCCGGCGGCTCGCCCCGCACGATCTTGTCGACATGCTCCATGCCCTGGATCACGCGGCCGTAGACCGTGTACTGCCCGTTCAGGAAGTCGTTGTCGCGGAAGTTGATGAAGAACTGCGAATTGGCCGAATTCGGGTTCTGCGACCGCGCCGCGCCGATCGTGCCGCGCGCATGCGGCAGCTTCGAGAATTCCGCCGGCAGGTCCGGCATGTCCGACCCGCCCGTCCCGGCGCGGCGGATGTTGAAGCCGTCTTCCGTGTTTCCGTTCGCGACATCGCCGGTCTGCGCCATGAAGCCTTCGATCACGCGGTGGAAGACCACGTTGTCATAGGCCTTGGCACGGGCCAGCGCCTTCATCCGCTCGGCGTGCTTCGGGGCGACGTCCGGGAGAAGCTCGATCACCACCTCGCCGTCCTTCAGCGTCATGATGATGGTGTTCTCGGGATCCTTGATCTCGGCCATGGGGCCCTCCTCTTGCAATCCGCGCCAACCTAAGGGCGGCGCGCGGTCAGGAAAAGGTCTGAATTCGCACCCCTGCGGCCGAACGCCGGTTGACGGACGCCCGGCGATGGGCTTGGAAGCGGGAAACTTCGCCACAGGAGGAACCGGGATGGGCTGGAAGACACTCGACGACATGGATCTTGCGGGCAAGGTCGTGCTGGTGCGCGTGGACGTGAACGTGCCGATGGAGAACGGCGAGGTCACCGACGCCACCCGGATCGAGAAGATCGTGCCCACCGTCGAGGACATCCTGAAGAACGGTGGCAAGCCCGTGCTGCTCGCCCACTTCGGCCGTCCGAAGGGCAAGGTCGTCGAGGAGATGAGCCTGCGTCTCGTGCTGCCGGCGCTGCAGAAGGCGCTGCCCGGCACCAAGGTGAGCTTTGCTGCCGACTGCGTGGGCGAGGAGGCCGAAAAGGCCGTGGCCGCCATGCTCGAGGGAGAGGTCCTGCTGCTCGAGAACACCCGTTTCCACGCCGGCGAGGAGAAGAACGACCCCGAACTGGCGGCAGCGATGGCGAAGCTGGGCGACGTCTACGTGAACGACGCCTTCTCGGCCGCGCACCGCGCCCATGCCTCGACGGAAGGCATCGCGCGCCTCCTGCCCTCGGCAGCGGGGCGGCTCATGGCAGCCGAACTCAAGGCCCTCGACGCGGCGCTCGGCAATCCCGAGCGCCCCGTGGTCGCGGTCGTGGGCGGCGCCAAGGTCTCGACCAAGCTCGACCTTCTGGGCAACCTCGTCGGCAAGGTCGATCATCTGGTGATCGGCGGCGGCATGGCCAACACCTTCCTCGTCGCCCAAGGGGTGGAGGTCGGCAAGTCGCTCGCCGAACGTGACATGGCCGACACGGCGCGCGAGATCCTCGCCAAGGCGAAGGCCGCGGGCTGCACGATCCACCTGCCGCTCGACGTGGTGGTGGCGCGCGAGTTCAAGGCGGGCGCGGCGAACGAGACGGTGGAAGCCGCCGCCTGCCCCGCGGATGCCATGATCCTCGACGCCGGCCCGAAGACCGTCGCCGCGCTGTCGGAGGTCTTCGCGCAGGCGAAGACGCTGATCTGGAACGGCCCCCTCGGCGCCTTCGAGATCGAGCCCTTCGACGCCGCGACCAATGCAGCGGCGCTGCAGGTGGCGCAGCTCACGACGGCGGGCCAGCTCACGTCGGTTGCGGGCGGCGGCGATACGGTGGCGGCGCTCAACAAGGCGGGTGCGGCCGAGGGCTTCTCCTACATCTCGACGGCGGGCGGGGCCTTCCTCGAGTGGATGGAGGGCAAGGAGCTGCCCGGCGTCGCCGCCTTGAACGCCTGAGGCGGCTTTCCGCGCCGCAGCGCGCCGTTAGCGCCAACAAGATTGCTAAGCGCATTTCGCCGGTCTAAGTCCCTTGCGACCCAATCGAAAGGACCAGCGGAATGCGCGCTAGCAGAGCAGTTCAGAAGATCCTCGCCAACTATGAGGGCGAAACGCCCGGCGTGAAGGCCAACCTGTGCCGGATGCTGATGGAGGGGAAGCTGGGCGGCACGGGCAAGATGATCATCCTGCCGGTCGACCAGGGCTTCGAGCACGGCCCGGCCCGCACCTTCGCGCCGAACCCCGCCGGCTACGACCCGCACTACCACTACCAGCTCGCGATCGACGCGGGGCTCAATGCCTATGCTGCACCGCTCGGCATGCTCGAGGCGGGCGCTGACACCTTTGCGGGCCAGATCCCGACGATCCTGAAGGTGAACTCGGCCAACTCGCTGATGAGCGACACCGCGGGCAAGAACCAGGCGGTCACGGCGTCGGTCGACGATGCGCTGCGGCTCGGCTGCGCGGCGATCGGCTTCACGATCTATCCGGGCTCGGACGCACAGCTCGACATGTATGAAGAGATCGTGGCCATGCGGAAGGAAGCGGCCGCGAAGGGCGTCGCCACGGTGATCTGGTCCTATCCGCGCGGCGAGGCGATCACGAAGGACGGCGAGACCGCGATCGACGTGGCCGCCTATGCGGCGCAGATTGCGGCGCTGATCGGTGCGCATGTCATCAAGATCAAGCTCTCGACCGACCACCTGATGCTGGGCGAGGCCAAGAAGGTCTACGAGGCGCAGGGCATCGACATCGCGACCCAGGCCGCGCGCGTGAAGCACTGCATGGATTCGGCCTTCGCAGGTCGCCGGATCGTGGTCTTCTCGGGCGGCGCGAAGAAGGGCGAGGATTCCGTCTACGACGACGCCCGCGCAATCCGCGACGGCGGCGGCAACGGCTCGATCATCGGCCGCAACAGCTTCCAGCGGAGCCGCGAGGATGCGCTGGCGATGCTGGGCAAGCTCGTCGACATCTACAAGGGCCGCGCCTGAGGCCCCTCGGGCCCTCCTCCACCGGAGGGCCCGCCCCCAAATGGCCGCCGCGCTTGCCTGTCCGCGCGGCATCCGGCACGTTCCGGCCTGCGCCGCCGAACCACCACCGACGGATTGGCGTCACTCGCTTTTCGGTTCCCAATCCGGTCGCCCTCTGGCATTATGCCGGCCACCGCCTCCACGAAACGAGGGGCGTGACCCAGAGGCAGAGCATGAGCATCCCGACGTCCCGCCCCGCCATAGGCGCCACCCTTTACTTTGCGCTGGCCTTTTCTCTGTCGGCCTATTTCACCTTCGCCGCCGTTCAGGGCGACTATGGCGTGTTCCGGCAGGTGCAGATCCAGGCGGAATCCGAGGCGCTGGCAGCCGAGCGAGACCACATCGCGGCAGAGCTGGCCGAGATGCACAACAAGACACAGCGGCTGTCGGATACCTATCTCGACCTCGATCTGCTGGACGAGCAGGCGCGTTCGGTTCTGGGGTACGTCCGCGCGGACGAGATCGTCATCCGCTGAGCAGCCTTCGGCGACCGGGGCGTAGCGCTCATCGTGGCAGCGCATGCGGTCTGACGATCTGATGCCGCTCCCCCAAGGCAACTCCAGGCCGGATACTCACCGGTCTTGGCACAGGCACTTGCGCGCTTTCTTCTCGACACACTCCGGGTTCCGGATCGCCCCGCCCGCCACCTTCCGCGGCAGCGGCGCGCGATGACGGCCCCGGAGGGGCCCGAAGAGCGCGCCACCGCCGGCGCGCTTTTTCGCTCTCGCACCCGCGCGATGGATGCGCTAAAGGTAGTTTAGCCTTGAACTACTTGTCGCGACGGGAGGCGCCGCCATGGCCACCAGGAAATCGCCGGAACAATCCAACGCATCGAAGGAAGAGTTGCTCCGCTACTACCGCGAGATGCTGCTGATCCGCCGCTTCGAGGAGAAGGCCGGCCAGCTCTACGGCATGGGCCTCATCGGCGGCTTCTGCCACCTCTACATCGGGCAGGAGGCCTGCGTCGTCGGCCTCGAGGCCGCGGCGAAGGAGGGGGACAAGCGCGTCACCTCCTACCGCGACCACGGTCACATGCTCGCCTGTGGCATGGACCCCAAGGGCGTGATGGCCGAGCTCACCGGCCGCGATGGCGGCTATTCGAAGGGCAAGGGCGGCTCGATGCACATGTTCTCGAAAGAGAAGCATTTTTACGGCGGTCACGGGATCGTCGGCGCGCAGGTGCCGCTCGGCGCGGGCCTCGCCTTCGCCGACCGCTACCGGGGCACGGACAATGTGACCTTCGCCTATTTCGGCGACGGCGCCGCCAACCAGGGCCAGGTGTATGAGACCTACAACATGGCCAAGCTCTGGAGCCTTCCGGTCATCTTCGTGATCGAGAACAACCAGTATGCCATGGGCACGAGCGTCAAGCGCTCGACCAAGTCACCCTCGCTCTGGGAGCGGGGGGCGGCCTATGGCATCAAGGGCGAGGCGGTGGACGGCATGGACGTGCTCGCCGTCAAGGCCGCGGGCGAGAAGGCGGTTGCGGCCTGTCGCGCGGGCGAAGGGCCCTATATCCTCGAGATGATGACCTACCGCTACCGAGGCCACTCCATGTCCGACCCTGCGAAATACCGCACGCGCGAGGAGGTGCAGCGGATGCGCGACGAGAAGGACGCGATCGAGCATGTCCGTGACCTGCTGATGCAGGGCAACCTCGCCTCGGACGAGGATCTCAAGGCGATCGACAAGGAGATCAAGGCCGTGGTGAACGAGGCCGCCGACTTTGCCAAGGAGAGCCCCGAGCCCGCGCTCGAGGAACTCTGGACCGACATCTACGCCTGAGGAGAACGACGCATGGCAACCCAGGTTCTGATGCCCGCCCTGTCCCCGACCATGGAGGAAGGGACGCTCGCCAAGTGGCTCGTGAAGGAAGGCGACGCGGTCAAGTCCGGCCAGATCATCGCCGAGATCGAGACCGACAAGGCGACGATGGAATTCGAAGCGGTGGACGAAGGCACGGTCGGCAAGATCCTGATCGCCGAGGGCACCGCGGGCGTGAAGGTGAACACGCCCATCGCCGTCCTCGTCGAGGAAGGCGAAAGCGCCGAGGACGTCAAGGCACCGGTCGCGACCCAGAAGGAGAAGCAGCCCGAGCCCGCCGAGTCCACGGAAGGCAAGGCCGCGGACGAGCCGCTCGTCTCCTCGCCCGGGGCCTCGGTGCCCGGCAAGCGCGACCGCTCGCCCGACTGGCCCGAAGGCACGCAGATGAAGACCATGACGGTGCGCGAGGCGCTCCGCGAGGCAATGGCCGAGGAGATGCGCCGGGACGGCGAGGTCTTCCTGATGGGCGAGGAGGTCGGCGAGTATCAGGGCGCCTACAAGATCAGCCAGGGGCTGCTCGACGAATTCGGCGCCAAGCGCGTGGTGGACACGCCGATCACCGAGCACGGATTTGCCGGTCTGGCGGTGGGCGCCGCCTTCGCGGGCCTGCGGCCCATCGTCGAGTTCATGACCTTCAACTTCGCGATGCAGGCGATCGACCAGATCATCAACTCGGCGGCCAAGACGCTCTACATGTCGGGCGGCCAGATGGGTTGCCCGATCGTGTTCCGCGGCCCAAACGGCGCCGCCGCGCGCGTGGGCGCCCAGCACAGCCAGGATTATGCCGCCTGGTATGCGCAGATTCCCGGCCTCAAGGTCGTGATGCCCTATTCGGCCGCGGATGCGAAGGGTCTCCTTAAGACCGCGATCCGGGACCCGAACCCGGTCATCTTCCTCGAGAACGAGATCCTCTACGGCCGGTCCTTCGAGGTGCCGGTGATGGACGATTTCGCGATCCCCTTCGGCAAGGCCCGGATCTGGCGCGAGGGGACGGACGTCACCATTGTCTCCTTCGGCATCGGCATGACCTATGCGCTGGAGGCGGCGGACAAGCTGGCTCAGGAAGGCATCTCGGCCGAGGTGATCGACCTGCGCACGCTGCGCCCCATCGACTACGAGACGGTGATCGACTCGGTGAAGAAGACCAACCGCTGCATCACCGTCGAGGAGGGCTGGCCGGTCGGCTCCATCGGCAACCATCTCGCCGCCACGATCATGCAGCAGGCCTTCGACTGGCTCGATGCGCCGGTGCTGAACCTGGCCGGCAAGGACGTGCCGATGCCCTATGCGGCGAACCTCGAGAAGCACGCGCTGATCACCACGGCCGAAGTGGTCGAGGCCGCGAAATCCGTCTGCTACCGCTGAGGAGAAGCCCATGGCAACCGAGATCCTGATGCCCGCGCTGTCTCCGACGATGGAAGAGGGGACGCTCGCGAAATGGCTGAAGAAGGAAGGGGATGAGGTCCGCTCGGGCGACATCATCGCCGAGATCGAGACCGACAAGGCCACAATGGAGTTCGAGGCCGTCGACGAGGGCATCCTCGGCAAGATCCTGATCGCCGAGGGCACTGCGGGCGTGAAGGTCAACACGCCCATCGCCGTGCTGGTGGAAGAGGGCGAAAGCGCCGACACGGTCTCGGCCGAGAAGGTGCCGGCGCCCGAGAAGCCCGCCGACGCCGCGGCGCCCGCACAGGAAGCGCCCAAGGCCGCCCCTGCCCCGGCCGCGGCGGCAACTCAGGCCTCGGACGGCAGCCGCATCTTCGCCTCGCCGCTCGCCCGTCGCATTGCAAAGGACAAGGGTCTCGACCTCTCATCGCTCAAGGGATCGGGGCCGCATGGCCGGATCGTGAAGGCCGATGTGGAGGGCGCCACGCCTGCCTCCGCGCCAGCGGCCGAGGCCGCAGCGCCGCGGGCCGAGGCCCCGGCCTCCGCTGCCGCGCCGATCACGCCGCCCGCCGCCTCTGCGGCTTCGGTGGCGAAGATCTTCGCGGATCGGGACTATGAGGAGGTCACCCTCGACGGCATGCGCAAGACCATCGCCGCGCGGCTGACCGAGGCCAAGCAGACCATCCCGCACTTCTACCTCCGCCGCGAGGTGGCGCTGGATGCGCTGATGGCCTTCCGGGCAGAGTTGAACGCCAAGCTCGAGGGGCGGGGCGTGAAGCTCTCGGTCAACGACTTCATCATCAAGGCCTGTGCGGTGGCGCTGCAGCAGGTGCCGAACGCGAATGCCGTCTGGGCCGGAGACCGCATCCTGCGGCTGAAGCCGTCGGATGTGGCGGTGGCCGTCGCCATCGAAGGCGGTCTCTTCACCCCGGTGCTGCGCGACGCACACGCCAAGACGCTCTCTGCACTTTCGGCCGAGATGAAGGACCTTGCAGCCCGCGCCCGGTCAAAGAAGCTTGCCCCGCACGAGTATCAGGGCGGCAGCTTCGCGATCTCGAACCTCGGGATGTTCGGGGTCGAGAACTTCGATGCGGTGATCAACCCGCCGCACGGCTCGATCCTCGCGGTGGGCGCCGGCATTCGGAAGCCCGTAGTCGGCAAGGATGGCGCGATCGGCACGGCCACGATGATGTCGATGACGCTGTCCGTCGATCACCGCGTGATCGACGGCGCGCTGGGGGCCGAGTTCCTGAAGGCCATCGTGGAAAACCTCGAGAACCCGATCGCCATGCTGGCGTGACCGTCCGGCGCACTGCGATCCTGCCTCGTGCAGGATCCCGTCGCGCCGACCGAGTGGCAAAAAGGAAAAGGGCCGATCCGTCAGGATCGGCCCTCGGGCATCGTATTCGCCGGATGCTCAGTTGCCGACGAGCAGGTGGTCCATCGTCACGGCGGGTTGCGCACAACCGGCCTCGCCCACGACACGGGCCGGAACTCCGGCCACCGTGGTGCAGGGCGGCACGTCCTGCAGCACCACCGAGCCCGCCGCGATCCGGCTGCAATGGCCCACATGGATATTGCCCAGCACCTTTGCGCCTGCCCCGATCAGCACGCCGTTGCCGATCTTCGGATGGCGGTCGCCATCCTCCTTGCCGGTGCCGCCGAGGGTGACCGAATGGAGCATGGAGACGTTGTCGCCCACGACTGCGGTTTCGCCGATCACGATGGAATGCGCGTGGTCGATCATCACTCCGCGCCCGACGCGCGCCGCCGGATGGATGTCGACGCCGAAGGACTCGGACACCCTCATCTGGACGAAATAGGCGAGATCCTGGCGCCCGTTGGTCCAGAGCCAGTGACCCACGCGGTAGGCCTGCACGGCCTGATAACCCTTGAAGAACAGGATCGGCTGGATGAAGCGGTGGCACGCGGGATCGCGCTCGTAGACTGCGACCATGTCGGCCCGCGCCATCTGCCCGAGCTCGGGATCCGAGGCATAGGCCTCGTCCGCAATCTCGCGCAGGATCTGCTCGCTCATCTCGCCCGAGGCCAGCTTCAGCGAGAAGCGGTAGGCAAGCGCGCGTTCCATGGACGGATGATGCAGGAGGCTGGAATGGACGAGCCCGCCCAGCAGAGGCTCGGCAAGAATGGCGGCATGGCCTTCTTCGACAATACGTTGCCAGACCGGGTCCACGGTCGTGACACGGGGTCTTGCCTCAGCCATCGCAGCGTCCTTTCCTCGTCCTGGCGAGAGTAACACATAGTCATTCCCTCCGACAGGGAAAGTGCCCGGCAGGCAGCGCTCCGCGAAAAGATGAAGCCTGCCGTTTCGGTGGGCACCTGACGGCCGCTTCGGCAGCCGTCGACGGGTCGACCTTCATCCGACGCACCCTCCCGCGTCGGATGCGCTCCGCGATGACGCCTGCGGCGAGGGCGAGCGAGTCGAGATACTCGGGATCGGGCCCCACACCCTCCGCGACATGCGGAAGGCCCGACAGGGCGGAGGTGAGGCACCCGTTGCCCCAGGCGGCATGCGGATGCCCGAGCCGCCGCGACACCTTGTGTGCCAGATGCGCCCGCTCGATCAGCCCGGCAAGACGCGCCGGCCGAATGTCGGGCGGCATCGGCGCCAGCCAGCCCGCGACCGCAAGCAGGTCCGCCAGAAGCACCCGCCGCATGGGTCAGGCACTTGCCATGATGCTGCGGAATGGCCCCGGCCCGAAACTGTCCGAAACCTGCGCCACACCGACGGTGAACGAGCCCGAGATCCCATCGGCTGCCTGCGCCGCCGCCGTATAGGTCCAGAAAGGCTGCGTCACCTCCACCCTCCTGCACGTGCGGCCCTGCGACAGGACGCGGACGAGATACAGCTCCGCCCCTTCCCCAAGCGGCACCTCGCGCCCTTCCCAGCTATCGCCGTCCGTCCGCGTTCGCCGGATCCATCTGAAAGTGATGTCGCCGGCATCGCGTTCGGAAGTCAGATGCACCGGAGCATAGGGCCTCATGCCGACGCCGCCAAAGGCCTCGACCCGATGGATGACGTCGGTATCGTCATATCCCCTTGTAGCAACCCCAGTGCGGTAGTGGCGAGGCAGGTTGCGGTCGGCCAGCGGCATCTGAAGCTGGACAAGTGCCTTGTTGATCATCACGACGGTACTGCCTGCCGGCCAGACGCCCGGCATCACCCCGTCCGTCCCGGCCCGACCGCGCAGCCTGCGGGACAACTCCCAGGTGCGGGGCGCGACCAGACGGGCTTCAGCGAACTGGAAGAGTTCCCACCCATCCGCCGAGCCATCGCCGATGGCCATGACGTTCGCGCCGTTGAGCACCTCGAGCTCGGAGGCCGACGCCAGAGGCGGCCCCTGCAGCTTCACACGCAATGCCTCGCCCAGATCCCAACGGCCGGCAGGCGCCGCCCGCATCGCCGTCTGCGTCACACCGACGGTCGCCGCGGCTGTCACGAGACGGTTCAGCCGGTATCCGGCATCCTGCGTCGAACTCCAGACGGCGACCCGCCCCGGCCAGGGCATTGCCGCAACCGCCACATACGGTTCATGCGCGACTTCATCGCCAGCCATCATCGGCAAATCGAGGAAGATCGGTTGGACCGGGACGACGGATGTCGAGACACGCCTCGCCGGCGGGCGTTCCTCTGCCATGTCCGCCGGCTGATAGATGCCGGCCTCGACCCGCACCGCCTCGGCAAGCTGCCCTTCCGCCTGCTCGAGCCGGTCGATCCGGTATCGCCTTCCGTCGAGTTCCAGCACGTCACCCGCCCCCAACCTGAGCAGGGAGCGTGGCAAGGCCAGCCGAAGGCTGTCGCGCGCCACGCGCGATTCTGCCAACCACCGTTCGACGGTCCCCCTCGCTTCGGCCGATGTGAGCACGAGTGGCACTTCCGACTGCGAGACTGCGAAGGTTGCCTCGTCCGGAAAGGCAGCCTCGACCTGTCGCGCCTCGTAGTCGCCCTCTGCTTCCAGAAAGCCCAGTCGCACTCGGCCGGCTGTCTCGACTTCGGCTGCGCGCACCAGTTCGACCGCTCCCTCGAGTTCGTCCGACTGAACGAGATCCTCGACCGCCAGGACAGCGGTCGCACGTCCCTCGCGCATGCGGAAGATCAATGTGCCGTCGCGCTCCAGCGCCTCGAAGCCGTAAGCCAGCATCAGGGGTTGCAGGGCGGCGCGGGCGGTATCCACCTCGGCGAGCCCATAGCCCCGAACGACGCCATGAAGACCCGAGACGTCGATCGCCGTCACCCCGGAACGCTCGCAGATTTCGGACACGACCGACGCGAGCGGCTGCGACGTCGCGCGACCGTTCAGCCAGTGGCCATGCGCATAGTTGTCGCCGTCGCTCCAGACCTCCAACAGCGCCGGAAAGGCTGGAAACGGCCGTGCGTCCCAGGCCCACACATGAGCCCGGCTCAAGTCCACCATCCGTCCGCCGTAGCTCGTCGACAGAGGGTTGTTGCTCTCCTCCGCCCAGTACTCGGCCATCGCACGGATGTAGTTCATCGCGATAGCGTCGTCGCGACGCCCGGTGGACCCCCTCGGCAGCGATGACTCGGAGCTCTTCGGATCAAGGAAGAGGTTCGGCTGGTTCGTCCCGAGATCGAGCGCCGGACAGCCGTATTCCGTGAACCATATGGGCTTGGAACGCGGCACCCAGGCCGTCGGCTGCTGCTGCCGCACGCCGGCGATCCTGTCATGGTGCGGAAGCGACCACCAGTTCTTCAGGTCCTTGCAGCGGAAGATCCAGGACTCGTCGAAGGCTCCATCGGCTATCGGCAGCCGATCCTGCGCCAGTGCACCTGCCTCGTCGGCATAGTACCAGTCGTAGCCTTCTCCGCCGGCCACATTTGACTTCAGATAGTCGAGGTTGTGGATCGAGCCCCACGAGGCGTCCGCGTGAGCCTCGCCCACCCGCCAGTCCGACAGCGGCATGTAGTTGTCGATTCCAATGAAGTCGATGTTGTCGTCTGCCCAGAGCGGGTCCAGATGGAAGTAGATGTTCCCGTCCATGTGGTATCCGAACCATTCCGACCAGTCCGCCGCATAGCCGATCTTCACCCCGCTGCCGAGGATGCTCCGCACGTCCGCCGCGAGCCTCCGCAGCTCCGCGACCGCCGGAAAGCTGTCGCCCGCGCCGCGGATCTGCGTGACGCCACGCATTTCCGAGCCGATGCAGAAGGCATCCACCCCGCCTGCCAACTTGCAAAGCCAGGCTGCGTGCAGAATGAAGCGCCGGTAGCGCCATTCGTCCGGACCGTCATATTCGACGCGTCCTTCATCCAACCGGAAGTCTCCGGGCTCCGCACTTCCGAAGAAGGCGGCCACTTCTTCCCTGGCCGCCGCCGTTCGGTCGGGACTTGCGGGTTGACCGGGCGCCTCGGACAGCGTGATCCGACCACGCCACGGCAGGACCGGCTGGCTGGACCCTCCTGTCCAGGGATCCGCCAGCGCATTGCCGGGCAGCTGGTCCATCAGGATGAATGGATAATAGAGGACCGAGCGATCCGCCGCTTTCAGCGCCTGTATGGCCTCGATGACCGAACCATCCGCAGGCGTTCCTCCATAGACCGGCCGATCGTCGATCCTGCCGACGAGTTCCGCCTCTGCCCTGCCGATTCCGCCTGCCCGCCAGGCCATCTTCGAGGCATCGAACTCGCGCTGCTCGACCTTGGGGCGGATCTCGCAATCCCCACATCTCAGGTCGCTGCCGAACCACGACACGACCAGCGAGACCGAGCGGCAGTCCGGCAACTCTCCCGTCAGCTGATCGAGCGAGGTGAGGAAATCGCTCTGCCCCGAGCCCGAATGGACGTTCGCGGTCTCGCCCTCGCCCGGTCCATAGCTGTAGCCGAGCCTGCTGGTCGCCAGCGCATATTCGCCCGAGCCGGGGATCATCGCCACCCCCTTCACCGCCTGCTGCAGGTTCGTTACGCGTTCGGCGAGCGTTCCCTGCGCGGCACGCATGACCTCGAACGAGAATTGCGGAACCCTGTTGCCGTAGGCCTCCAGTTGCAGGTCCTCGATCACCACATAGGCGATCCCTCGATAGGCCGGAGCGCGGCCCGCACCTTCGACCGCTTCGATCTTCGGATCGGCAAGCTGGTCCTCGGTCCCGCGGTATAGCCGCAGGTTGAGGGACCCGGGCGCAATTTCGGCCCCGTCGGCCCATATCCGCCCGATGCGGAGGATCTCGCCTTCGCAAAGCGCGATGGCGAGGCTCACGGAATAGGAATAGCTGATCACCGTGCTCCTGGGACCGCCACCCTTGCCGCCGCTGCTGCTCTCCGACTGGCTCTCAAGGAAGCGCGACGACCAGATCACCTGCCCCGCGATCCGGTTGCGCCCGAAGATCTGGGCTACCGCCGCGCCCTCGCCTGCTCCCATCAGCCGGAAGCGCTCCACGCGGCCGGTGCGCACGGTCTGCGATCCGGTCCCCATCAGACGCTGATCGATCAGCTGGCCCAGCGTCGCTCCAACCGCCCTGCCGATCACCGCACCGGTCAAGCCAAGAACCGTGCCACCAAAACCCGCACCGACTGCCGATCCGGCGGCCGCCAGCAGAAGCGTTGCCATCAATCCGTCCTTTCCGGAAATGCGTAGCGAGCCGCGAGCCGACAGGCCCAGGGCTGTGACAGCGGGCTTTCCACGACGCCGTGCCCGCAATAGGCGTGAACGAAACCGGCGTCCGGGCCGGTCCTGACCAGAATGCCGAGATGCTTTGCTACGGCATCGGCCCGCATCCGGAAGAGGAGGACGTCCCCCTCCGCCTCGGAAGCGAGCGGCTTGCGGCAGAGCCAGCGGTCGCAGGCCTCCATCAGCCGCTCCTCACCCGACGGTTCGGACCAGTCCGGCGTATAGGCCGGAGGATCGGCCGGCTCCGGCCCGAGCAGAGCACGCCAAACGCCCCGAAGCAGCCCCAGGCAATCCGCCCCCGCACCTCGGGTCGAGGCCTGATGCACATAGGGTGTGCCGATCCAGGCCCGAGCCTCGGCAACGACGTCTGCCCCTCTCATCCCCGGAGGCTCCCGCCGTCATTCACCTTTGCGGAAGACGGATATGCGCTCAGCCAATCCTCGCCCGGAAGGTGAGGAAAGCCTCGGAAGTTACTGATATTTCCGAATTTCAGCCGGCAGGTTTCGGCGCGTCGATCGCATCCGGCCTCGATCCGCACCCGATCCCCGACCGATATGGGCGCACCAAGCGACTCCCACAGCTCGATCCTGCGGATGCCTCCAGCCCGTCGGTCATGTTTCACGACCCTGATCAGTCCCGCAGCCGAACCGGTCAGCACCACAAACCGCCCGAGATCGAACCATCGATCGGGATAGGAGCCGGAGGTTGCAAACTGGAAATGCTGCCGTTCCTCCACGGCCACCACGGACTGTTCCATCGAGAACGCCGCGGCGGTCAGGTCGCACCGGCATCGCGCATCGCCGAGCACGGCCTGACATTCCCGCTGGTAAACCCGTCCCTGGGGCTGGTTCAGCGCCTCGGTCAGCCCGCGCAACTCCGCTCGAAAGCGGCCGCCTGCATGCGTGATCTCGCCCAGCGAGCCGCGGAACTGCAGCAGTCTCTCGGTCACGTCGTCCCAGTTGACGAGCCAAGCCAGCACCTCCGCGCCGTCGAAACGTCCGGCCAACAGATCGGCCTCCGTGACGGATGCATGAGACAGGGCACCCACCGTCTCGGCATTGTCGACCGAAAGCCCGGTGGTCTGGTGCAGCGCCGACGATGTAAGGCCCGTTTCGGCGCAGAAGAGAATGCCACCGAAGCTCAGGTCCCTGTCGTGATCCGTGAACCCGAACCGCTGCCCGTCACGCCGCGTCACGGCCCAGCAACGGCAGACCGTCGTGGCTCTGCTGTCAAGATGTGCATGAAGCTCTGCCGCGCCCATCAGATCCGAACCTCCATCACCGGTACACTCGGAACCTCGCCCGCCTGGAAAGAAGCCATCGAGATCTGGATGCGGTCTGTGTCGAACCTGACCGGAACATCGAATTCGTATCCGGCGGTCACCGGCGCACCGGCCGCCGGGGCTGACGCCAGAGTCACAAGTCCCGTCGTCGCATCGACCGAAAAACCCTCGTGCAGTCCGAGCGCCACGCCCCCGACCGCGACCGCGACCGAGCCGACGACCGGCTTCGTCACGGGCCGGACATAGCGCTCGGCACCGGACCGGTAGGTCTTGGTCAAGGTGAACTGCCGCTGGCTGCCGTCCCCCGTCCCGATCAACTGGTCCCGTGCCTCCGGCTCCCCTCCGGCCGAGCACGACCGGAAGTCGGCCCAATCCTTCCAGCGAAAGCCGTAGAGTTGGCCGCGCCGCGCCTCGAAGAAAGCAAGCAACGCCTCCACATCGTCGAGCGAACGAAGCGCGACGCCCGCATCGTAGCGGCGCCGGGAATGTGCCCAGAGGCTGTTTCTCTCCTCGAACCCGTTGACAAGCGTGACGATCTCGGTTCGCCGCTCGGGCCCACCAACAGAGCCGAAGCTGAGGTTGGTCGGAAACCGCACTTCGTGAAAACCCATTGCCTCCCCCTATCCGTTCCGCTGCCCGCGCGAGAGCATCCGGCTCACTTGTGCGGCGATCTGGCCTCGGCTGCGTTCAAAACCCCGCACGTCGGGCGTGGCCACGTTCATCACAACCTGGACGGCGCGCCCGCCGCCCGCCTGAACGCCGAGCCGCCCGTCCGCACCGCGCGCAAGAGGCAGGATGGCTTCGGGCCCCGCCTCGCCCATCAGGCCCGTGGCGCCGCGAAGGGGAAAGGCGGTCGCACCCGCGACCACGCCTCCGCGCGCAAAGGGCATCACCCTTCCCTGCGAGAAGGCCGCCCCTTCCGAGAAGGGCAGAAGCCCGCCGAGGATCGAGTTGAGCCCGTTCGCGACGAAGCCTGACACCGCATCCTGCACCGGCCTCATCGCCACCGAATACACCGTGCGCGAGATCGACTGGGCAAGGCCCTGCATGGCATCCGACAATTTCATGCCATCAAAGACCACGCCCTCGAACGCATGTCGCAGGCCGGTGCCGACCCCGCTGGACAGACGGTCGACTTCGCGGCTGGTGAACAGCATCGAGTCCCGCATCCGCGCAAGCTCGGCTTCGAAGGCGGCGGTCATCCCGGCGGCACCTCCCAAGGTGGTCTCGAGCGCGGCCACCTGATCCTCGAGCGTTTCCATGTCAGCCATCATCCCGCTCCTTTTGCAGGTCCGGATAGGCGCGCAGCAGTTCCTGCAGCCGCGCACGCGACAGGGGCGGCGACGCGGCCGCCCCCAGCATGATCCTCAGTTCGGCCGGCGTCAGGCGCCAGAACTCCTCGGGCGAAAGCCGCAGACCCTGGATGCCTGCTCGCAGGAGCGCGGGCCAGTCCAGCCCACTCATCTCAGTCCTCGGGAAGCGCGAAGGCCCGCGCGAGAAGCTCCGCCGCTGCTCGGGCCGCACCGAGCGGACCGCCGCCCACATCCGCATGCCGGAGATCCTCTGCCGAGCCCTGCCACCCTCCTCCGCGCAGCCCCGCCACCAGCACGGCAAGCACGTCTCGGGCCGAAAAGGATCGCCGCTCGAAGCGCTCCGCGAGGGAGATCAGACTGTCCGCGCCCAGTCCGGCTTCCAGTTCCGCAAGCGCTCCCAGCGTGAGCTTGCCGCTGTGGCACCGGCCATCGAGCCAGATCTCCACTTCCCCCGTCCATGGATTGGCCATCAGAGCGCCGTGAAGATCAGCTTGCCCGCCGAGGCGAGGGTCATCTCGTAGGTGGCCTCGCCATTGTGGCTGCCAGCATATTCGATGCCGGAGATCAGGAAGGGGCCCTCGACAATCCCGAAGCTCGGAATGACCACCTGAAACCGCGGTGCCTCGCCGGCGAAGAAGAGGGCTCGCGCCCGTTCGTCGGTCTCGGCGTCGCGAAAGACGCCCGACCCCGATATCGAGGCTGACTTCACGCCGGCCCCTGCCAGAAGTTCGCGCCAGCCGCCCTGACTTTCGAGCGAAGTCACGTCCACGGTCTCCGCGTTGAAGCTGATGCGCGTTGCCCGAAGGCCCGCCATCGTCTCGAACCCGCCGCCGCCGGTGAGGTCCACCTTGACCAGCAGGTCCTTTCCATTCTGCACGCCCATGCGTTTTCTCCTTGATGTCAGGCGCCCGCGTTCAGTCCTCGATCCTCGCGCGGAATGTCATGTCGATCCGTCGCGCGCTGCCCGAGCCGAGCCGGCGCGCCGCCGCCCTCAGGAAACGCAATCCCACGAGCCGCCCGCGCGCCAATTCGAGCGGGGCGTCCACCAGTGCATCCGAGATCGTCCCGGCGATCCGCTTGGCACCAAGGAAGCCGGCTGCCTCCGATATCACGCTGACGGTAAAGCGGTGTTCGGTACCGCCACCTGTTCCGTCCGATGCGTCCCGCACGTCCTCGGGGCCAATCAGGACCCAGGTGCCGCGACCGCCTGCCTGCGGAACCGCATCGTGAAGCGGCACTCCCGAAAGCTCCGGCCATGTGGCGAGCCGCTGAAAGAGGGCCGCCTGAAGAGCGGCCGCGCCGCCATAGCTCATGCCGGATCCTCCTCGCGCGCGAAGCAGGTGAGGTAGCGGCCGCCCGCGTCCTTTTCGGTCACGGCAAGGATCGGATAGGTCCGTCTGCCCTCCCGAAACCTCTGCCCCGCTTCCGGCCGCGCCATCGATCCCATCGGCGACGCCCGCACCGTGATCCTGAGAGGCACCGACCCCACGGGAATTTCCACGGCTGCCACCTCGCGACCCGTCCCGCCCTCGATCCGGGCCCAGAGCGTGCCGAGACCGGCCCAGGCAACGAGACTGCCGCCCGCACCGTCGTCCTCGGCGAGCGGAGCCTCGAGCACCAGCCTGCGGTTGAGCATCTCGCGCATCATGCGGCTCCTCCGCCGAGGACGCGCACCGTCCGCCAGCGCTCGATCAGGCCGGTGACGCATACGGGCAAGCCGCCCCCACCGGTTCCCGGCTCGTAACGGTTCTCGTAGAACTCGGCGGCGAGCAGCATCACCGCCAGAGAGAGATCCGACGGGATGTCGGACCATCTCGGGCCGAAGCCCGCCTCGAAGAGGATCTCGATCCGCCCGTCGTCCGGCACGGTCGGCAGCAGTGCCACCCGTGGCATCAGCTTGGGACGATGCTGGTCCCGCACGAGCCGCCACAGGCTGGGCGCTACCGGCAGCATGCGTTCCGCCCCGTCAACCAGAGTGACAGAGACCACTTCGCTTACCGGTGCCACCGGCAGTGCCTGCGCCTCCTCGGTGCGCCAGTCGTCGAGCACCATCAGGAAGCGATGCGAAAGCAGCACCTTGCCAGTGCGCCCTTCGATGCTCGTCATCGCAGCGCGAAGGACTCGGGCGAGCAGGCCGTCCTGCAGCCCCTCATCGGCAAACCCGCTGCCGAGACGCAGATGCTCCTTCATCTCGGCAATCGGCAAGGAGCCGTCCGGTACCGGCGTCTGCTCGATCAACATCATGGAAAGACCTCCGAAAACCCGAGGGAGGCGCACGCCGGAAGGCCGGCGCGCGCCCGCCGCCCCACGCGGGGGCGGCATTGCGCGATGCCCGTCAGGACACCGCGATCTTCAGCAGCTTGATGGCCGCATAATCCGTGACGTCGCCGCCGACCCGCTTGGTCGCGTAGAAGAGAACGTGCGGCTTGGCCGAGAAGGGATCGCGCAGAACCCGAACCTCCGGACGCTCGGCGATGGTGTAGCCAGCCGCAAAGTCGCCGAATGCGATGGCATAGGCACCCGCGGCGATGTCCGGCATGTCCTCGCAGAGCAGCACCGGATAGCCCATCAGCCGCGCAGGCTCCGCCGCGGCCAGCCCGTCGGACCAGAGGAACCGGCCATCCGAGTCCTTCATCTTCCGCACCGCGCCCGCCGTCTTGGAATTCATCACGAAGGTCGCATTCGCCCGGTAATCTGCGCCAAGCGAATAGATGAGGCTGATGATGCAGTCGGCCGGGTTCGACGCGAGGAAGTCGCTCGCAGCACCCGACGGGACATAGCCGATGCTGCCCCAGGCCCAGGAGGTGTTGGCCACCTTCGTCGGAGCCAGGAAGCCCCGCGGCTTGTCGGTCCCGTCGCCGCTGACGAAGGCCGCGCTCTCGGCCCGAATGAAGCGCGTCGCGATCTTTCCGGCCAGCCAGCCCTCGACGTCGAAGGCAGAGTCGTCCAGCAGGCGCTGGCTGGCCTTCGGCATCGCCGACAGTTCGTGCAGCTTGATCGAGATCCGCTCGATGGTCGGCGTCGCGCTGTCGCTGATCGCGCTGGTCTCGGTGGCCCAGCCCGAGCCAACCTCCGTCCGGTCGATCAGCACGTCGAAACTCGTGGCCTCGACGTTGACGACACCGGCGATCTGACGGATCGAGGCGGTCGAGACAAGCATCGAGCGGATCGTCTCGGACGTCTGGGGATCGACCAGATAGCCACCGTCGGCGGCGACCGAGGTGGTCATCGCCTTGCCCTCCAGGACGAGACCACGAAGGCCGTCGTCGTCGCCCGAGCGGAGATAGGAGCCGAAGGCCTTCCGGTGCGGCACCTCCTGCTCGGCCGCCGCCGAAAGCGCCGGGCGCCCGTAGGTCATGGTTTTGCGGTCCAGCATGGTCAAACGCTCTTCCTGTTGTTGCAACGCACTCTTCACTTCATCCTGAAAGGATCTGACTTCATTCAGAAACCCGGCCATCGCGGCTTTTGCCTCCATGGCCGGGTCGGGGCCTGCGGACATGCCTGTCCCGGCCCGAGCCCAGGTCTCGGTCATTCTTGTCTTCCTCTGGCTTGTGATCGTTCGGGTCAGGAACAGGAGAGGCTCAGCCGCGCATCCTCGAAGAGCTCGGCAATGTCCCGCCAGTCCAGCTCGTCATGGTCTTCGCCCTTGGAGGCGACACGCGCCTCGGGCAGCATCGGGAAGGTGACGAGCGACACCTCCCACAGCTCGATCTCGGTCAGCACCCGGTGTCCCTTCGTGTCCCGCTCCGCGCGAACGGTGCGGTAGCCGATCGAAAGGCCGTCGATCGCCCCCGCCGCAATCAGCGTGGCGGCCTCGCGGCCCCGGCCGATCTCCGTCAGGATGCGCCCCTTGACCCAGAGGCCCGTCTCGTCCTCGTGCACCTCGTCCCAGACACCGATCACCTCGGCGGGATCGTGCTGCCAGAGCATCTTCACCCGCCGCCCCTGGGACTTCATGGCCTCGAGCGAAACGGCATAGGCCCCCCGCGCCACCACGTCTCCACCATTGTCCGGCCGTCCGAAGATCGATGCATAGCCCTCGATCATCGAACCCTCCGACAGAACGAGCCCGGTCTCGGGCCGGTGGAACTTCCGCTCGGGCGCACCGAACTCGTCTCTCATCCTCATCCGCTCACTCCAAAAGGGCTCGCACGACGGCCTCGGCCCCCTGCATCAGCAGGAAGGCCGCAACACCGTAAAGCCAGAGCCACATCCGCTGCTCCACCCGCTCCAGCCCGTTCTCGATCCGGCCGAGCCGGAAATCGAGCGCGGTCCAGCGCTCTCCTGCGACGCGCTCGTTGGCGTCAATCCTCGCGTGGGCCGCATCGAAACTCTGGAAGAGAAACCGCGAGCCGCCCTGATCCATTTCACCCGCCCTCCGCAATCCTCGGCAGACCAAGGAGCATCCGCTTCTCTGCTTCGGTCAGGAAATCCGCCGCAGCCACGCGCGACCATTGCTGGTCCCGCTCCTCGGCGAGCGCAGGCACCTGGTCGAGGTCCGGTCGCAACTCCACCGCCTCGCCGGTGAATCCCACCAGCCAATGCGAGATCGCGGCCGTGACCTTCGAGGCCAGCGGAAGCACCGTCAGCCGGTAGAAGGCCCGATGCGCCTCCTGATAATTCGCGTAGGTCGCCTCGCCCGGTATTCCGAGCAGCATCGGCGGCACCCCGAAGGCGATGGCGATCTCGCGCGCCGCGGCCTCCTTCGTCGTGTGGAACTCCATGTCCGAGGGCGAGAAACCCATCGGCTTCCAGTCGAGCCCGCCTTCCAGCAGCATCGGCCTTCCGGCGTTCCTCGCGCCCTGATGGTTGGCTTCGATCTCGCCCACCAGCCGGTCGTATTGCTCTGCCGAGAGCGAACCCTGTCCATCCGCTCCGCGATAGACGATGGCTCCGGACGGGCGCGCGGCGTTGTCCAGCAGCGCCTTGGACCAGGCGGACGCCGCCACATGCACGTCGAGCGCCACGGCGGCTGCCTGCAGCGGCGAGAAGCCGTAGTGATCGTCCTGCGGGTGAAAGGTCCTGATATGGCAGATCGGCCTTTCGCCGGTCATGTCGAAGCGGATCCGCCGCCCGCCAACCGAGTAGTCATAGGCCACGGGCCAGCCATCCGGCCCCGGAACAAGGCTCATCCGGTCCGAGCGCAACAGATGCAGTTCTCCCGGCAGCCGCGACAGGCCCGGCACCGCCTCGAGATAGGCGTTCCCGGTCAGCATGAGCTGGGCATAGAGGGCCTCGAGCAGCTCTGCCCGTCCCTGCAGCGGGTTCGGCCGCGCGATCAGCTCCAGCATCGGGTGGCTGTCGTACCGGCGACCAGCGTCCTGCAGCACCAAGGGCAGGGCCGCAGCCGCCTCCGAGATGAGCTTCACCGAACGGAAGGCGATCGGATTGCCCAGAAACCCGTTGCGCGTCAGCGACACGGTATCCCGCGCGCTCCAGGCCACGCGCCCCGTGCTCCAGCCCATCACCGGGCCGGTGGCCGAGGCCTTGCGCTCGGGCACGGGGGCAGGCTTCCTCAGGAAGTCGAACAGCATCGGCAAGAACTCCTTTGTCGCACGGACATGCGCCATCGCTCCGCGGCAGCGGCCGCGGATCACTCCGCCACGGAAGGCGGTTTCAGAGCAGGCGCATCCTCGGGTTGATCCAGGCCCGCGCGGGCTCGATCATCAGGTCGGTCAGCGCCCAGACCAGCGCATCCATCCGGTCCGGCGAGCCGCGGCCCTCAAAGCCGCGCAGCGTCATCCGGCACATCTGGTCCTCAAGCTCACCCAGCCCCCGCAGGTGCCGCACCCGTCCCTGCTCGTAAAGCGCCGCCACGGGCTCGGCCCGCGCAGCCTTCCCGCGCGAGGCATGGACGGCACGGAACGGCACCAGAGGATCGATCTGACGGATGACCGCCTCGACGAGATCCCCGCCCTGGTTCACCTCGGCGACAAGCCGGTCTGCATCATGCCGACGCATGGCCTCGAGTGCCGCGCGTGCCCACCGATCGGGGCTCGCAGCACGGACGGAGGCATCTTCCAGCACCACAGCTTCCCAGTCCTGCGGAGGTCCACCCATGCGCGCGCCCACGACCACGATTCCGCATTCGTCCGACCCCTCGTGCCCGGTCACCGGCGGATCGACCGCCACCACGGTCCGGTCGAGCGGCCCGGCCTTGTCCGTCCGCAGCGCCTCGATCTGCTCCGTGGTCCAGAGCGCGCCTTCCGAATCCTCCAGCAGCTGCCCTTCCAGTTCCTGTCGTCCAAGCCGCGTGCCGTCGTAACGGGCGTGAACCTCCTCGAGGAAGGACCGCGCGAGATAGGCCCGGTTGGCCTCCGTCGGCGCGTGGGTGACCACCGTCGAGGGATTGTCGAGGATGTGACGCAGCACCGGCACGTTGCGGGGCGTCGTCGTCACCACCTGCCGAGGCTGGTCTCCCAGCCGCAGCGAGAACTGCAACATGTCCCAAGCTTCCTCCGAATGCGCCCATTTCGCCAGTTCGTCGGCCCAGGCGGCGTCGAACTGCGGACCGCGGAGGCTCTCGGGATCATGCGCCGAGAAGACCTGCGCCACCGCGCCATTGGGCCAGACAAGGCGCCTTCGTCCCGCCTCCCATTCCGGCCGCCGGTCCGGCGGCGAGCAGGCGAGGATGCCGCTCTCGCCGAAGACCATGACTTCCCGCGCCTGGTCGATGGTCTCGCCCACCAGCGCCACATGGCGCGACCGACCCGGATCGCCGGGCTTTGCACCTTCCACCTCGGATCGCACCCATTCGGCACCCGCCCGCGTCTTGCCGGCGCCGCGGCCGCCCATCACCACCCAGCTCTTCCAGCTGCCCACGGGAGGAAGCTGGTGCGGTAACGCCCAGAACTCGAACATCCAGGGCAGCGACAGAAGCGCGTTCGCGCTCAACTGCCCGAGAAACTCATCCACAATGGCCGGCGTCGCGGAGGCGAGCCAGGCGGCGCCCGATCTCAACTCTGGCCGCCTCGAAGTCGAGGGCGTAGTCGTGCACGATGCCGCCCGCGGTTCTGCGTAGCTTTTCAACCCTCGCCCTCTCATCCATCACCAGTTGAAGTGCGGCCTTCAGGTCCTTCACCGCCTGAACGGCGGCGCGAACTTCCTCGGTCCGGCCCTCCGACAGCTTCCTGCGGGCGCGGACGAGATCCTCGGCCGCCTCGCGATAAAGCTCCTCCGTCTCCGCCAGCAGATCCACCGGCGGGGGTTTGTTGACGATCGTCATGCGCTGCTGCTTCCGCCTCCCGAGGTTCGACCGGCCAAAGGAAAAGCGGCCCCGGGTTGCCCCGTGCCGCTTGCCCACCTCTTCCAGCTTGTCACAAGGGATACAACGGACCGCGCGCCAAGTCAAGCGGAAAACCGTTCCCAATCAAACACTTATCGACCGATGCGTTAACGCCTTGTCAAGAGTCTCCGCAACCTCACTCGCCCTGGATGCCGACCGGCGGCGGCATCCCGCGCTCGGCCTCGATCTTCCGCCAGGCGGCGACATTGCGGTTGTGCTCGGCCAAAGTCGCCGCAAAGGCGTGTCCGCCGCTGCCATCCGCCACGAAATAGAGGTAGTCCGTCTTGGCCGGGGCGAGCGCCGCTTCGATCGACAGGCGCCCGGGATTGGCGATGGGCGTCGGCGGCAGGCCCTCGATCACATAGGTGTTGTAGTCGGTCCGGCGACGCAGCTCGCTCTGACGCAATCCGCGCCCCAGCGCGCCCTTGCCCTCGGTGATGCCGTAGATGACCGTGGGGTCGGTCTGCAGACGCATACCCTTCGCAAGGCGGTTGACGAAGACGCTCGCCACCTGCGGGCGTTCGCTCGAAATGCCCGTCTCCTTCTCGACGATGCTCGCCATGATCATCGCCTCTTCCTGCGTGTCGTAGGGCAGGTCCGGCGCGCGCGCGGCCCAGAGCTCGGCGATGATGCGCGCCTGACGCTCCTGCATCTGCGCAAGCAGCTCCGAGCGATCATCGCCCCGCGCCACCTCGTAGCTGTCGGGCGCAAGCGAACCCTCGGGCGGAACCTCCTCGACCTTGCCGGCCAGGAAGTCAGCCTTGCGCAGGCTCTCCACCACCTGCCAGCTCGTCACACCCTCGGCGAGCGTCACGCGCCAGCGCAAGTCGCCCTGTTCCGCCGCTTCGGCATAGGCGGCCGGCGCCTCACCCTCGCCCGGGACGAACTTCGCCACCTCTTCGTACCGGCCTGCAGCCGCGTCGAACTCGCGCAGGATGATCTCGGCCGCCACGACGCCGATGCGGTAGTTCACCTCACGCCCGCAGGTCGACTGTCCGCCCGCCGTCAGGATATCGAGGATCTGCGCCATCGAGGCGCCCGCCGGCAGCAGGTAGCTGCCGAACTTCAGCCCGGCGGCCTTGTCGGAATAGTCGGCACCGATCCGGAAGATCCGCGCATCGCTCACCGCGCCCTCCGACTCGAGCCGCCGACTGACCGCCGAGAGCGAGTCGCCCCGCTCGACCCGCAGGCAGACCGGCTCGGCAAGCGGGCCGGAGCCTGTGAATTCCTGACGTCCCCAGGCGAGAAGCCCCGCCGCCGCAACCAGCACCACGATGAACAGCGTCAGGGCATTGGAGGCGACGGAGCGCCACATCACGAAGCCACCTTCCCGAGGACCAGCGAGGCATTCGTGCCGCCGAACCCGAAGGAGTTCGACAGCGCCACATCGATCTTCCGCGGCCGCGCCGCCTTGGGCGCGAGGTCGATCTTCGCCTCGACCGACGGATTTTCGAGGTTCAGCGTGGGCGGCGCGACCTGATCGCGGATCGCCAGCGTGCAGAAGATCGCCTCGACGGCGCCAGCCGCGCCCAGAAGGTGCCCGATGCTCGATTTCGTCGAGGACATGGTGGCGCCGGCCGCGGCATCGCCCAGCAGACGCTCGACCGCGCCAAGCTCGATCACGTCGGCCATCGTCGAGGTGCCATGCGCGTTTATGTAGTCGATGGCCGAGGGGTCGAGGCCCGCGCGCTTCAGGGCCATGGTCATCGAGCGGAACCCGCCGTCGCCGTCCTCGGACGGGGCGGTGATGTGGTAGGCATCCCCCGACAGGCCGTAGCCCAGCACCTCGGCATAGATCTTCGCGCCGCGGGCCCGCGCATGCTCGTATTCCTCGAGCACGACGACACCGGCGCCCTCGCCCATGACGAAACCGTCGCGGTCCGCATCCCACGGCCGCGAGGCCGCCTCAGGCTCGTTGCCGCGCTTGGTCGAGAGCGCCTTGCAGGCATTGAAGCCAGCAATGCCGATCTCGGAGATCGGGCTTTCGGCACCGCCCGCCAGCATCACGTCGGCATCGCCAAGCTGGATCAGCCGTGCCGCGTCGCCGATCGCATGGGCGCCCGTCGAACAAGCGGTGACGACCGCGTGGTTCGGCCCCTTGTAGCCGAAGCGGATCGAGACCTGCCCCGAGGCGAGGTTGATCAGCGCCGAGGGGATGAAGAACGGCGAGACACGCTTCGGCCCCTTCTCCCGGATGAGCACGGCCGTATCGGCGATGGCCGAAAGTCCACCAATGCCCGAGCCGATCATGACGCCGGTGCGGCAGCGCTCTTCCTCGGTCTGCGGCATCCAGCCGGAGTCGCTCACCGCCTGATCGGCCGCCGCCATGGCGTAGAGGATGAAGTCGTCGACCTTGCGCCGGTCCTTCGGCTCCATCCAGTCGTCGGCGTTGAAGGTGCCGTCGGATCCGTCGCCCAGCGGGATCTCGCAGGCGTATTGCGTGATCACGTTCGACGTGTCGAACCGGGTGATGAGGCCCGCTCCGGACTTCCCGGCCAGCAGGCGCTTCCAGGTCTCCTCGACGCCGCAAGCCAGCGGCGTGACCATGCCCAGCCCCGTGACAACCACTCGACGCATGCCATGACTCCTCTGCCAGCCCCTGCAGGGGCCCTTGTGGCTTGGGGTCTTACACGCGGCCACCGCCCTTCGCAACAAGCGGAGCCGCGGCCATGCGCCCGTCCGCCGGCATCTCGAGGGCGTGCCGCGCGAGGGGGCATCGAACCCCCTCGCGCGGCGTTGCCACGGACAAAGCCACTGCCGGTCTCCTGTCCCCGACCTGCCCGCGTCCTGCATCGCCTCCCATGTGCGATCCGCGTCAAGACACGGAGGCTTGGGCACGAGCGCAGCCACGGCGCAAGACGGGACCGGCGTGGCGGCCTTCCACCGGCCGGCCGTCCCGAGACGGCAGCAGCCCCTTCCCCGGCAGGGCCGGCTGCGGGGGTTCGATGCCCCCGCAGCCGGCACCCCCGCTTCATGCACCCGCTCTCACGCGTCGCGCCCAAATGAGAAAACCCCCGCCGAGCCGGGCTCGACGGGGGTTCTATGTCCCGGACTTCACTTCGTCCGGCGAAAGCTCAGGCGGCTTCCGAGATGAACTTCACCGCATCGCCAAAGGTCTGGATGGTCTCGGCCGCATCGTCCGGGATCTCGATGCCGAACTCTTCCTCGAAGGCCATCACGAGCTCGACCGTGTCGAGGCTGTCCGCGCCGAGGTCGTCGATGAACGAGGCGTTCTCGGTCACCTTTTCCTCTTCGACGCCCAGATGCTCGACGACGATCTTCTTCACGCGATCAGCGATGTCGCTCATGTCACTTCCTCATTCGTTGCGGGAGGGTTCCCGGCTCGTTGTCCCTTGCCCCTGCAGGCAACTGGTGCGGTTGGGCCGGCGGCATCAGCCCCGGCAACTCTGACGGGCCTATAGCAAGGCTCCATCGTCAAGGCAAACGCTTTCCCGTGCCGAAAGTGCCGCATCCCCACAGGCAAATTCACAGCATCGCCATGCCGCCGTTCACATGCAGCGTGGCCCCGGTAACATAGCCGGCCTCGACGCTCGAAAGGTAGAGCACGGCGGCCGCGATGTCGCCCGGCTCGCCCATCCGCCCCATCGGCACCTGACCGAGGATCCGCCCCTTCTGCTCGTCGTTCAGCTTGTCCGTCATGGCGGTGGCGATGAAGCCCGGTGCCACCGCATTGACGGTGATCCCGCGGCTCGCCACCTCGGCAGCGAAGCTCTTGGACATGGCCACGACACCCGCCTTCGAGGCCGCGTAATTGGCCTGACCCGGGTTGCCGGTCGCGCCCACGATCGAGGTGATGTTGACGATCCGGCCCCAGCGCGCCTTCATCATGCCGCGCAGGACACCGCGGCAGAGACGGAAGGTCGAGGTCAGGTTCACCTCGATCACCTGCGCCCAGTCCTCGTCCGACATGCGCATGGCCAGCTGGTCGCGGGTGACACCCGCATTGTTGACGAGGATGTCCACCGCGCCCATCGCCTCGGCCGCCCGCTTCGGCAGTGCTTCGACCGCCGCCGCATCGGAGAGGTCGCAGGCCAGGACATGGGCGCGCGCCCCGAGCTCGGCTGCCAGTTCCTCCAGCGGACCGGTCCGCGTGCCCGACAGCGCCACGGTGGCGCCCGCGGCATGGAGCGCGCGGGCGATGCCTCCGCCGATGCCGCCAGACGCGCCGGTGATCAGCGCCGATTTCCCCGTCAGATCGAACATGGCAGGTCTCCTCGCAATGGATTTGCCGCCCTTTATCAGCGGGCGCGCCAGCGCGCCACCCGGCTTCGCCGCCGCGGCAGCGCGACAGGTTGGTCGCCCGTGGCCGATCCGGATCCATGTTGCACCCGCCAGCGGCTCGCGCAGGGGTCCGGCTTCTAAGCTCCTGTCCCATGGGCCTGCCCTCCGGACACCCTCACGACGCCACCCTGCAGGCATCCCGGGCAGCGGGCCTGCGGAGGTCGAACAAGGATGGCACGGCGGGCGCCGCCGGAATGGCCGATCGCGCTTTGGGGGATGATGCGCGGGCATGCAGGGGCTTTCTCCCCTTGACCTCGCGCGCGCAGCGGTGAAAACACCGCCATGGCCACCGCGACCCTCACCATCGACCTGGACGCCATCGCCGCCAACTGGCGCGCGCTCGACCAGATGACCGCCTCCGACTGCCAGACCGGCGCCGTCGTGAAGGCGGATTCCTACGGGCTCGGCGCGGCGAAGGTCGCCCATGCCCTCGCCCGGGCCGGCGCACGGCGCTTCTTCGTCGCGACCTGCGAGGAAGGCGCGGAGGTTCGCCGCACCCTCGGATCCGGCCCTCAGATCTGCGTCTTCTCAGGTCACATGGAGGGCGACACGGCCCTCGTCCGCGACTTCGACCTCACGCCCATGCTGAACTCGATCGAGCAGCTCACCCGGCATTTCGAGACGCTCGGCGGGCAGTCCTTCGGCATCCAGCTCGACACCGGCATGAATCGTCTTGGCCTCGAGCCCGTCGAATGGGAGGCCGTGGCAGCCACCGCCCTCGAAGCGGGTCCCGAACTTCTGATGAGCCACCTCGCCTGTGCAGACGATCCGGATCATCCGATGAACACCGAGCAGCTGCGGGCCTTCCGCGCCATGACCGACGGCACCGGTGTGCCGCGCTCCCTCTCGGCCACCGGCGGCATCCTCCTCGGCGCGGACTGGCACTTCGAACTGACGCGCCCCGGCATCGGCCTCTACGGCGGCCGCCCCTTCGAGGACGCCCGCCCCGTCGTGCGTCTCTCGCTGCCGGTGATCCAGGTGCGCGAGGTCGAGATCGGCGAGCCGGTCGGCTACTCCAACACCTGGATGGCCGAGCATACTTCGACCATCGCAACCGTCGCCGCAGGTTATGCCGACGGGCTGCCCCGCACCCTCTCGTCGAAGGCGACACTCCATGCCGGCCGCGTGCCCTGCCCGCTCGTCGGCCGCGTCTCGATGGACCTGATCACGGTGGACGTGAGCCATCTTCAGGAAGTGCCCGAAACGCTCGACATCCTGGGCCCGCACCAGACGCCCGACGATCTGGCCGACATCGCCGGAACGATCGGCTACGAGATCATGACCAGCCTCGGCCGCCGCTACCAGCGCCGCTACGGGGCCCTCTCGGCGTGAGCCCCGCCGCGCCCATCGCCGCCGTCGGACGGGCGACATTCGCAGCCCTGGCCGCCATCGGCCGCATTGCGCTCTTCGCGGGCGCGATCGTCAGCCACCTGTTTCGCCCACCCTTCTACCCGCGCGAATTCCTGCACGCACTCGTGCAGATCGGCTGGCTCTCGCTGCCGGTCGTTGGCCTGACCGCGATCTTCACCGGCGGCGCGCTCGCGCTCCAGATCTATGCCGGCGGCGCGCGCTTCTCGGCCGAGGCGGTCGTGCCCTCGATCGTCGCTATCGGCATGACGCGCGAACTCGGCCCCGTCCTTGGCGGACTCATGGTCGCGGCCCGCGTCGCTTCTTCCATCGCGGCCGAGATCGGCACCATGAAGGTGACCGAGCAGATCGACGCGCTCGTCACCCTCTCCACGAACCCTCTCAAGTATCTCGCCGTGCCCCGCGTGCTCGCCGCGACGCTCGCCGTCCCGGTCCTCGTGGCCGTCGGCGACTCCATCGGCATCGCCGGGGGCTGGCTTGTGGGCGTCAACCGGCTCGACTTCAACTCCGCCACCTACATCAGGAATACCGTCGAGTTCCTCGAGGTCTGGGACGTGGGCTCGGGCCTCGTGAAGGGTGCGGCCTTCGGCTTCATCGTGGCGCTGATGGGCTGCTATCACGGCATGAATTCCGGCCGTGGCGCACAGGGCGTCGGCCGCGCAACGAAATCCGCCGTCGTGGCGGCCTCCGTCCTGATCCTTGCCGCCAACTACCTGCTGACGGAGGTGTTCTTCACCTCATGATCGAACTGTCCGGCGTCACCAAGCGCTTCGGCGCGAACCAGGTCCTGCGCGGCATCGACCTCCGCGTCGAAAGCAACAGCTCGATGGTCATCATCGGCGGCTCGGGCACGGGCAAGTCCGTGCTGCTCAAGTGCATCCTCGGGCTCGTCACCCCCGATGCGGGCCGGATTCTCCTGAACGACGAAGACGTGACCCGCGCCGAGCGCGACGCCTTCCTCGCCCGCTTCGGGATGCTCTTCCAGGGGGCGGCTCTCTTCGACTCGCTTCATGTGTGGGAGAACGTGGCCTTCCGCCTGCTGCGCGGCGCACAGAAGCGACCCAAGGCCGAGGCGCGCGCGATCGCCATCGAGAAGCTGCGCCGCGTGGGCCTCGGCCCGCAGGTGGCCGACCTTTATCCGGCCGAGCTTTCGGGCGGGATGCAGAAGCGCGTGGGCTTGGCCCGTGCCATTGCAGCCGACCCAGAGATCATCTTCTTCGACGAGCCCACAACCGGCCTCGACCCGATCATGGCAGGCGTCATCAACGACCTCATCCGCGAAATCGTGACCGAGATGGGTGCGACCGCCATGACCATCACCCACGACATGACCTCGGTCCGCGCCATCGCGGACAACGTGGCGATGCTCCACCGCGGCAAGATCCGCTGGACCGGCCCGGTGTCCGAGCTTGACACCACGCCCGACCCTTACGTCCAGCAGTTCATCCACGGCCGAGCCGAAGGCCCGATCGAGGCGCTGCGCTAGGATGCTGCGCGCGGCCAACCTCGCGCTTCTCCTCCTCTTCCCGGTCGCCTGGTTCGCGCCGCTGATGCGGGCGGGAATGCTGCCGCTCTTCGGTCTTTCCGAGATCTCCGTCGTCTCCGGCCTCCAGTCGCTCTGGGGCACCGACGTCGGCCTCGCGCTGCTCGTCACCTTCTTCGCGATCTTCGCGCCCTACCTCAAGACCATCGGCCTCGCGCTCCTCCACGCCCGACTGCTCTCGCCCCGCGTCCTGCCCGCGCTTCACCTGCTGGGAAGGCTCGCGATGGCCGACATCTTCCTGATCGCGCTCTATATCGTGCTCATCAAGGGCGTGGGCCTCGCAACGGTCGAGACCGCCTGGGGCCTCTGGCTCTTCACCGGCTGCATCCTGGCCTCCCTCTCCATCTCCTTCCTGACGCCCGCGCGCTGACCGGCCCTGCGGCGTCTCCTTCCCACACGCTTACCTGCGTAACATCCCGGCGGGCAGGCGGCGCGAGCCGGACCGCCGCCCCTCCTCCCTCGCGCCCGCATTGAACGGCCCTGCGGCAGGCCTCCGCCTGCCCGCTTGCGCCCCCCCGCGCGAGCGGGCAAAAGGCGCCATGGCCAAGTCCTCCCCCGTCTTCACCTGCCAGACCTGCGGCGCCGTCCACCGCAAGTGGGCTGGACGCTGCGACGCCTGCGGCGCCTGGAACTCGATCATAGAGGAAACGCCGCTGTCGAGCGGGCCGAAGGCGCTCGGCTCCAAGGGGCGCACCATCGCGCTGACCGACCTCGCGACCGAGGAGGCGCCGCCGCCGCGGACCTCCTCGGGCATGGACGAGCTTGACCGCGTGCTCGGCGGCGGCCTCGTGCCTGCCTCGGCGATCCTCGTCGGAGGCGACCCGGGCATCGGCAAATCGACCCTCCTTCTCCAGGCTGCCGCAAGCTTCGCCGCCAGCGGCGTGAAGTGCCTCTACATCTCCGGCGAGGAGGCCGCGGCACAGGTGCGGATGCGCGCCCAGCGGCTCGGGCTCGGGCAGGCGCCCGTGGCGCTGGGGGCCGAGACCAACCTGCGCGACATCCTGACCACCCTCGATGCCGAGCGCCCCGCCCTCGCCATCATCGACTCGATCCAGACCATGTGGCTCGACACCGTGGACTCCGCTCCCGGCTCGGTCGCGCAGGTCCGCGCCTCGGCGCACGAACTCGTGACCTTTGCCAAGCGGCGCGGCGTGGCCATCGTCATCGTCGGCCATGTGACGAAGGAGGGCCAGATCGCCGGCCCCCGCGTCGTCGAGCACATGGTCGATACCGTGCTCTATTTCGAGGGCGAGCGCGGCCACCAGTTCCGCATCCTGCGGGCGGTCAAGAACCGCTTCGGGCCGGCCGACGAGATCGGCGTCTTCGAGATGACCGGCGGCGGGCTCGCGCAGGTGGCCAATCCCTCCGCCCTCTTCCTGTCGGACCGCGACCAGCCCGCGCCGGGCTCGGCCGTCTTCGCGGGGATCGAGGGTACCCGCCCCGTCCTCACCGAGATCCAGGCCCTTGTCTCTCCCTCTCCGCTCGGCACACCGCGCCGGACCGTGGTGGGCCTCGACAGCGGCCGGCTCTCGACCATCCTCGCCGTCCTCGAGGCGCGCTGCGGCATCCCTTTCGCGGGCCTCGATGTCTTCCTCAACGTGGCGGGCGGAATGCGCGTCTCCGAGCCTGCCGCCGACCTCGCCGTGGCCGCGGCCCTCGTCTCGGCCCGCGAAGATGTGGCAATTCCGCCCGACATGGTGCTTTTCGGCGAGATCTCCCTCTCGGGTGCCCTCCGCCCGGTGACGCAGACGGAAAGCCGCTTGAAAGAGGCCTCGAAACTTGGTTTCTCGCAGGCAGTTGCGCCGACCCGCTCGAAATTGGGCCAGGACGAGGGGATGCGGGTGCGCCAGATGCCCGACCTCGCGGCATTCGTGGGTGAGATGTTCGGGGCTGGGTAACGCCGAAGGAGCAGGCACATGGAAGGCTTTACCATCATCGACGCCGTGGTCGCGGCCGTCATCGTGCTGTCGGCGATCCTCGCCTACTCGCGCGGGCTAGTGCGCGAGGTCATGGCCATTGCCGGCTGGATCGCGGCGGCGGTCCTCGCCTTCGTCTTCGCGCCGCAGGCCCAGCCGCTGATCAAGGAAATTCCCGTGCTCGGCGACTTCCTCGGCGACAGCTGCGAGCTGTCGATCATCGCCTCCTTCGCCGCCGTCTTCGCGCTCGGACTTGTGATCCTGTCGCTCTTCACGCCCCTCTTCTCCTCCGCGATCCGTAATTCTGCGCTCGGCGGCCTCGACCAGAGCCTCGGCTTCCTCTTCGGCGTCCTGCGAGGCGTGGTGCTCGTGGCGGTGGCGCTGATCGTCTATGACCGAGCCGTGGCCTCCGAAACCATCCCGATGGTCGATAATTCACGCTCGGCCCGCGTCTTCGCCTCGTTCCAGGAGAACATCGACCAGTCGATCCCCTCCGATGCGCCCGGCTGGATCGTTGCCCGCTACGAGCAGCTGGTCAGCAGCTGCGCGCCGCCTGCCGGACAGGCAACTGCGCCCTCGGCACCCGCCAACTGAAAAGCTGCGGCTTTGCGAGGGTGACAGCGGCGTGACAAGCCACTACATGAGGGGCCAATCTCCCCTCGGATTCGGAGCCCTCCCATGCGCCCCTTCCTGAGCCACCCCTTCGACGATGACAAGTTGAAGGAAGAATGCGGCGTTTTCGGTGTCATCGGTGTATCCGACGCGGCCAACTTCGTGGCCCTCGGCATGCACGCCCTGCAGCACCGCGGGCAGGAGGCGGGCGGCATCGTCTCCTACGACCCCGAGCAGGGCTTCAACTCGGCCCGCCGCTTCGGCTACGTCCGGGACAACTTCACCGATCCTGACACGATGGCAACCCTGCCCGGCGCGCTGGCCATCGGGCATGTGCGCTACTCCACTGCCGGTTCGAAGGGCGCCACTGCCATCCGCGACGTGCAGCCCTTCTTCGGCGAGTTCGCCATGGGCGGCGCGGCCATCGCCCACAATGGCAATCTCACGAACGCATCGGCCCTCCGCCGGGAGCTGATCGAGCGCGGCTCGATCTTCCAGTCCTCCTCGGACAGCGAGTGCATCATCCATCTGATGGCGCGCTCGATCCAGAAGAACATCCCCGAGCGGATGAAGGACGCGTTGCGCCGCGTCGAGGGCGCCTTTTCGGTCGTGGCCATGACGCGCACGAAGCTGATCGGTGTCCGCGACCCGCTGGGCGTGCGCCCGCTCGTCATCGGCCGGATCGGCGACGGCTGGGCGCTCTCCTCCGAGACCTGCGGGCTCGACATCATCGGCGCCGAGTTCGTGCGCGAGGTCGAGCCGGGCGAGATGGTGGTGATCGACGAGCGCGGCATCGAGAGCTTTCACCCCTTCGAGCGCCGTGCCGCCCGCTTCTGCATCTTCGAACATGTCTATTTCTCGCGGCCCGACTCGATCCTCGGCGGCCGCTCGGTCTACGAGACGCGGCGCCAGATCGGCGTGGAACTCGCGAAGGAAGCCCCGGTCGAGGCCGACCTCGTCTGCCCCGTGCCCGACTCGGGCACACCGGCCGCCATCGGCTTCAGCCAGGAATCGGGCATCCCCTATGCCATGGGCATCATCCGCAACCAGTACATGGGGCGGACCTTCATCGAGCCGACCGAGCAGATTCGCAACATGGGCGTGCGCCTCAAGCTCAACGTCAACCGCGCGCTCATCAAGGGCAAGCGGGTGATCCTCGTGGACGACTCGGTGGTTCGCGGCACGACGTCGCGCAAGATCAAGGACATGATCCTCGATGCGGGCGCGGCGGAGGTCCATTTCCGCATCGCTTCGCCGCCGACCGCCTGGCCCTGCTTCTACGGCGTGGACACGCCCGAGCGGGCCAAGCTTCTCGCCGCGAACATGTCCGAGGATGAGATGCGCGAATGGATCGGCGTGGATTCGCTCCGTTTCATCTCGCTCGACGGCCTTTACCGCGCCGTCGGCGAGGCAGGAGGCCGGGATGCAAAGGCGCCGCGGTATTGCGACGCCTGCTTCTCGGGCGACTATCCGGTCGCTCCCTCCGACAAGATCGAGCAGGGCTTCGAAATGAAGGCGGCCCAGTAAACCGCCGTCATGGCCCGACCGGCCCCTGCTTGCACCCTCCGGCGTTTCCGGCCATAGGCTGAGGCGCCCGGCCCGGAGCCGTGGCGCAGTTACAGTCGGAAGGCCACGTCGATGAGCACCCTGCCCTCGCCCCGCATCGCCCTCGTTACCGGAGCCTCGCGCGGGCTCGGCACCGCGATCGCCGAGGAACTCGGCGTGGCGGGCTGGCATGTCGTGGCCGTCGCCCGCACCACCGGTGGGCTCGAGGACATGGACGACCGCATCCAGGGCCGCCGCCCCGGCTCAGAGCCCGCGACGCTCGCGCCGATGGATGTGACCAACGATGACGCCATGCGCCACCTCTGCCGCTCGATCTATGACCGCTGGGGCGCGGTGCACCTCTGGGTTCATGCCGCGGTGCATGCGGCCCCCCTGTGCCCGACCGGCCACCTGGATCCGAAGGACTGGGACAAGTCCATCGCGACGAACGTCCGCGCCACCGGCCTCCTGATCCCCATGGTCGAGCCGCTGCTGCGCGCGGGCCAGGGTACGGCCCTCTTCTTCGACGACCCCCGCGGCGGCGAGCCGTTCTTCGGCGCCTATGGCGCGACCAAGGCCGCTCAGATGGCGCTTGTCCGCAGCTGGCAGGCCGAGACCCGCAAGATCGGCCCCCGCGTGCTGATCGAGACTCCGAACCCGCTTCCGACGGCGACACGCGGCCGGTTCTTCCCGGGCGAGGATCGCGACAAGCTCACCGACATCCACAGCGAGGCGCAGCGCATCCTCGCGCTTCTTTAGCCGGACGCCCGTCAGGATCCCGGCGTCGCGGCCTCACGCGCCACCAGCACGGCCACGGGCAGCCGACCGAAGCGCAGTTCGCCCGCAGCTTCCCGGCCTGTCACCAGGTCCTGCCAGCGTCCCTCCGGCAGCGGAAGCGCTGCCTCGTGGTTCCCGCTCCGGTTCAACCGGCAGGCGACCAGCATCCGGGCATCTTCCGCCTCGCGCAGGAAGGCGCAGATGCCCTCTCCCGCCTCCAGCGGCTCATAGCTGCCCCGGGCGAAAAGGTCCGGCAGATCGGACCGAAGCCGCAGGAGAGCAGCCGTCAGGGCGAGCTTCGCAGCCCCCTCGTGCGAGGTCACATCCGCAGGCGCCGTCTCCCTTGTTTCCGAAGCCAGCCGTTCGCGAAGCGCGAAATCCACCGGACGGCGGTTGTCGGGATCGACGAGGCTCTGCTCCCAGAGTTCGGCGCCCTGATAGGTGTCGGGCATCCCCGGAACCGTCAGCTTCAATACCGTCTGCACAAGGATGTTCGCCTCGGCCCCGGCCGCAATCTGCGCATGAAAGTCCAGGAACGAGCGCAGGAAGTCGCTGTCCGGCGACCCCAGCGCCCGGCCGATGAAGGCGCAGAAGGCCGCCTCGTAGTCCTCGTTCCCGAAGACCCAGCGGCTGTTGACCGCGGCCTCGCGGATCGACTTCATCATGCCGGCCTCGATCCGCTCGCGCAGTGCCGAAAGCTCGTCCGTCTTCGGCGCGGTCGTCCAGTCCATCGGCCAGACGCCCAGCAGGAGCTGGTAGAAGAAATACTCCTCGTTCCGGTCCACCGGCTGCTCGTCCGAGGCCAGCAGCCCGTGCCATTCCTCGACCTTCGCGGCCCATGCCTCGACATGGCCGCTGATCGCCGCGATCCGCATCCGCGCGTCCTCGCCGCGCTTCGTGTCATGGGTGGAGGTCGTCAGCATTCCCCCCGGCTCGCGCTCCAGCCGGTCGCGGTTGGCCGCATGAAAGGCCTCGAGGCTCACCCCGAACTGGCCCGGCTCGCTGCCTACCTCGTTCAGCGCGATCAGCCGCGAGTAGCGGTAGAGCGCCCGGTCCTCGAGACCCTTCGCCATCACCGGCCCGGTGAACTGCTGCAACCGCATCACGAGGGTCAGGATCTCGTCGAGCTTCTCGGGCTGCTCCCCGGCCAGATCCAGCGTCATCACCGCGGAAATGAAGTCGTAGATGCCCGGATCGACCTCGGGCGCCCGCGCCTTCGCGCGCTCCACCGCCGCCTCGACCCGCCCTCGGTCGCTGTCCGCAATGCCGTCGCGGTCGACGTAGGTGCGATAGACATCGAGCGCCGCGATCACCTGCGAAAGGCCCGATCGCACCGCCGCGCGGCCGAAGTCGCGGCGGCGCGGATCGTCCGCGACCAGCGCCAGCAGCCGGTCCGACAGGTTCTCGAGCTCTGCCGCCATCGGCTGCGCCATGATCTCCAGCTTCGCCTGATGCACCACATCCTCGGGCGCGTTCGTCTGGCCGGTGAATTCGGCATGGACCCGCGTCAAGGCCTCCTCGCCTGCGGGATCGACCAGCAGCCCCACCGCGAGGTTGGAAAATTCGTAGCCCGTGGTTCCGTCAGCCCGCCAGCTCGCCGGCAGCTGCTCGTCCGGGGCGAGGATCTTCTCGACATAGAGCGGGAACGGCCGGTCCAGCGACTGGCGCAGGCGCAGGCAGTAGCCCTTGGGATCCACCAGGCCGTCGATGTGGTCGATGCGGATCCCGTCGACCACGCCCTCCTCCATCAGCCGCAGGATCAGACGGTGCACGCCTGCGAAGACCTCGGCCTTCTCCACCCGGACGCCGGCCAGGTCGCTCATGGTGAAGAAGCGGCGGTAGTTGATCGCATCGCTGTCCATCGAGAACTTGGCCGCCCGCCAGTTCTGCGCCTCGGCCAGCCGGTCGAGCGCGGCCCAGCTTTCGAGATCACCGGGCGTCCCGCGAAAGGCGGCGACCGCCGCCGAGGGATCGACCTCGCGCAGACGCTGGCGAAGGTCGGGCCAGACGGGATCCGAAGGATCGGCCTCGCCCGCCGCCTCGAAGCGGGCCGCGAGTTCCTCGAAGCCCGGCGCCGCCCTGAGGATCATCGCATAGGTCTGCGGACACACCGGCAACTTGTGCGTGTCGTGCGCCCAGACCGCAAAGGCGCCCCGGTCGGCATCGTAGCGCAGGTCCAGCTCTCCCTGGGCCAGAACCTCGCCATACTGATCCCCGAGGAAGGGCACCAGTACCTTGCCGGCGAGCCCCGGTGTAGGGCTCGCCCAGTCGATGTCGAACCACCCCGCGACGGGGCTCTGCCGCCCCCATTCCAGAACCGAGAGCCAGAAGACGTTGTCCGCCCCCCCGACACCCATGTGGTTGGGCACGAAGTCCACGATCACCCCGATCCCGTGCTCGCGGAACGCGGCCGCCATGGCGCGGAACTCCTCTTCGCCGCCCAGCTCCGGGCTGATCAGGCTGTAGTGGACCCCGTCATAGCCATGCGTCGAGCCCTCGCGTGCGGCAAGGATCGGCGACGCATAGAGGTGACTGATCCCCAGCGTCGCGAAATAGGGCGCGAGCCTCGCCGCATCCGGAAAGCGGAAGTCGGAGGTGAACTGGATGCGGTAGGTCGCGCGGACGGTCATGAAGGATCCCTCGGTCGCTCGGCGGCGAGTGCGCCGGCGATGTTGCGGAAAAGAGCCGTGTCTGCCAGATCCTCCAGCGGCACGCCGAGCCGGCGCCGCCAGTTCGGATGTTCGTCCACGGTGGACGGCACGTTGACGGGCGCCACTTCGCCCGCCAGATCCTCGATCCGCACCGCGAAGAGTCGCGACGGTGTGCGGGCGAGATGGCGATGCACCGCCACCACGAGCGCTTCCGGAGGATCCTCCGGGCCGATCCGGTCGATCTCGTCCCACCCCAGAAGCCCGGCCCGGGCCAGATCCTCCAGAAGCTGGCGCCGCTCGGTCCAGCGGAAGTCGGCCTGATGGCGCGCCGCCTCTTCCGAGATCAAGCGGAAGTCGCGGCGGATCACCACGTCGTCGCCCCGCCACCAGCCGCGGAACGTCGGAAGATCATGCGTCGAGAGGCAGACCAGCGCTTCTTGCGGATAGTGTTCGGGCGCGATGTAGCCGTGGTCGTGGCGCTCGAAGAGCAGGATCCGATACGAGAGGATGTTCATCTGTGCCATGACGTCCCTGAAGCCGTCCGGCACATTGCCGAGATCCTCGCCGATGATGATGGTGCGGTTCCGGCGCGAGGCCGCGGCCAGTTCGCGCAACATGTCCTCGATCGGATAGCGGGCATAGGTGCCCTCCGGTGCGGTCATGCCGTCGGGGATCAGGAAGAGCTGCCAGACCCCCATGGCGTGGTCGATCCGGAGCGCGCCGGCGCGTCGCGTCGCGTCCTGCATCAGCGCGCCGAAAGGCGCCGCACGCAGATCGGCAAGCTTCACCGGCGACAGCGGCGCGAGGCCCCAGTCCTGGCCCTGCGCGTTGAACCAGTCGGGCGAGGCCCCGATCCGGAGCCCCGGCACCGCAAGACTCGGGTCGGACCAGGTGCTCGATCCATCGGGCACTTCGCCCACGGCGAAGTCGAGGTAGAGGCCGATCTTCATCCCCGCCTTGCGGCAGGCGTCCCGCGCCTCGCCAAGCTGCCGGTCGGCGATCCATTGCAGCCACAGGTGGAACCCGACATCCTCGGCATGCGCGTCCGCGAAGGCGGTCACGGCGGGGCTGCTGGGGTCATGATACTCCTCGGGCCAGCCGCGCCAGCCTGCGCCATGTCCCTCGGCCGCCATCCGGGCCGAGATCGCCTCGAAGAGAGCGTGGCGGCGCAACAGATCTCCTTCCACTGCGCAGAAACGGTCGAAGGCGACCGGATCGTCCGGCCCCTCGAGCCAGAGCCTGCGCAGGGCACCGATCTTCGCCGCCGCGACAGCGGGATAGTCCACCAGATCCGGCTCCTGCAGCGTCGACAGGTTCTCGGGGCGGAGCGCGTGGTGGTAGCCGGGCAACCGGTCCACGGCGATGTAGAGCGGGTTGAGGAAGCGCCGGTTCGACGGCGAGAACGGGCTGGTATGGGAAGGATTGGCGAGGAACAGCGCGTGCAGCGGGTTCAGCCCGATGAAGTCGGCCCCGCATGCACCGGCAATCCGCGCAAGCTCGCAGAGATCGGCGAAGTCGCCGATACCCCAGTTCCGCGCCGAGCGGATCTGGTAGAGCTGCGCCGCTATCCCCCACAGCCGCATCCCGCCCTCGGGCAGAAAGCACGGCTCTCCCTCCGGCGCCCGCATCTCGGGCGGCGCTGCACGGGGCGGCGGTCCTTCCGCCGGAATGCCGAAGGCAGTCAGCAACGCGAGAAGCGTCTCGGCGGGCGGGCTTACATAGGCGCCGCCAAGCGCGTGATAGCCGGGCTGGATGGCAAAGGCTGCGGCCCTGTCCTCGATAGTCTCGGTCATGCGGTCTCCTCGAGCGTGACCAGCACCGAACACGGCGGCACCGGCTGGCCGGGGACGGCCCCCGGTGAGGCATGGATCACACGCCCCGCCGCACCGGGCAAGTCCTGCGGCCGGTCATCGAGGTTCGCGCGCAGCCGCAGGATCGCCCCGTCGAGCTGCCAGTCCACCGACACCTGATCGTCGGAAACCGCAACCACCCGGCCGCCGTTGCCCGGTGCTGCATGCAGATGTGGCACGATCTCGCGCGCCCGGATGGCGAGCAGCTCCTTCACGAAGGCAAGCCAGGAGCGGCCCCGCTCGGTCTCGCGATGGAGCCAGTCGAGCTTGGACGACAGGAAGGTTCCCTCGGC
The DNA here is from genome assembly GCF_052244495.1 of Rhodobacter sp. NSM. NCBI lineage: Bacteria > Pseudomonadati > Pseudomonadota > Alphaproteobacteria > Rhodobacterales > Rhodobacter > Rhodobacter sp. NSM. Next base: position 388,045 of record NZ_JBQPXH010000001.1, on the reverse strand, counting down.
GTTGGGATCCGGAACGGTGCGGGCAAGGTCGAGGTGCTGGAAGGCCGAGAAATGCGCGAATTCCCGGCGACGGCCATCGCGGACCGCGTCGGCAAGCTCGCCGTGGAAATCCGTGAAGAAGGTGAAGGGCCGCGTCTCGCCCCATTCCTCGCCCATGAACAGGAGCGGCACATGCGGCGACAGCAGCAGGATCGCCATCAATCCGCGCAGCCGCGCCTCGGGCGCCAGCGTCGTCAGCCGCTCGCCGAAGGCTCGGTTGCCGATCTGGTCGTGGTTCTGCAGGAAATCGACGAAGGCCGTCGGCGGCAAATGACCGGAGGGCTTCCCCCGCGGCGCGCCTTCGTGCTCGGAATGCTCTCCCTGATAGACGAAGCCCTCGGCCAGCGAGCGCGCGTATTTCTTCCAGTGATCCTTGACGAAGTCGCAGTAGTAGCCCTCGGTCTCGCCGGTCAGCAGCACATGCGCGACGTTGTGGAGGTCGTCGTTCCACTCGGCCGTGTGCAGCGTGATCTCGCCCTCCGGACCCCGCTCGTGAAGGCGCGTGATGTTGCGGTTGTCCTCGGTGGTGAGGTGGATCGGCCGGTCCGAGATGGCCTCGCGGATGGTGCGGGCCAGATCGACGAGCACTTCCGGATCGGATTCCGGATCGCGGATGTGGTCGGCCGCATCGATCCGCAGCCCGTCGAAGCGGAACTCGGTCAACCAGTAGAGCGCGTTGTCGATGAAGAAGCGCCGCACCGGCGGAAGATGATAGGCGATGGCATTGCCCCAGGGCGTGTGCCGCTCGGGGTCGAAGAAGTCGGGCGCATAGGCCCCGATGTAGTTCCCTTCGGGGCCGAAGTGGTTGTAGACGACGTCCAGCACGACGCTCAGCCCCAGCCCATGCGCGGCGTCGACCAGCGCCTTCAGATCCTCGGGCGTGCCATAGGCCGGATGCGGCGCGTAGAGCAGAACCCCGTCGTAACCCCAGCCGCGATTGCCCGCGAACTGCGCGACGGGCATGAGTTCGATCATCGTGACGCCGATCTCGGCCAGATGCGAAAGATGGTCCATCGCGGCGCGGAAGGTGCCTTCGGGTGTGAACGTCCCGACGTGCAGTTCCATCACCACGGTCTCGGCCCAGGGACGGCCCTTCCAGTCGTTCCGCCAGTCGAAGGCCGGATCCACCAGCTTCGAGAGGCCGTGCACGTCCCCCGCCTGCGCCCGCGCCGCCGGATCCGGCACCACCAGACCCCCTGCCAGCACGAAGCCGTATTCCATGCCGGCGGCGGCCGGGACGCGCGCCTCGAACCAGCCGTCGGAGGTCCGCTCCATCGGGTGGTCCTGTCCGTTCAGGCGCAGCATCAGCGTTTCCTGCAACGGCGCCCAGAGCCGGAAGTGCCCTGTGCCGTTCTCGATCCTCGGCCCCCAGGCCCAGCTACTCATGACATTCCTCCAGCACGATAAGACCCCTCGGCGGAACCGCGAAACCTGCCGCCCTCACGGGCTGCGGCCGCTCCGGCACCCGACCGGCGACGGTGTCGAGGATGAGCCTCCACCAGCCGTCGCAATGCGGCAGGGCGAAGGGCACCTCCTCGTAATGGCTGTTGAAAAGCGCGAGCACCGCGGGCCGGTTCCGGATCAGCAGGCCGAGCGTGCGGGCGGCCGGATTGTGCCAGTCGTCGGACGACATGACGCCCCCGTCCGGGCGCAACCAGGCGACTTCCACCGGCTCCTTCCCGACGGAGGCCTTGTGCAGGAACGACGCCTTGCGGAAAAGCGGGCGGCTCTTGCGCAGGGCGATCAGCCGGCGCGTGAAGTCGAGGAAGGCCGCGTCGCGCTCCGACGGATCCTCCAGCTTCAGCCAGTTCATTTCGTTGTCCTGGCAATAGGCGTTGTTGTTGCCGCCCTGGCTGCGCCCCACCTCGTCGCCCATCAGGATCATCGGCGTGCCCTGCGAGATCAGCAGCGTCGCCATCATTGCCCGGCGCATCCGGTCGCGGAGGTCCAGCACCTCCTCGTCCTCCGTGAGCCCCTCCTCGCCGCAGTTCCAGCTGCGGTTGTCGGAATGGCCGTCGCGGTTCTCCTCGTGGTTCGCCTCGTTGTGCTTGTCGTTGAAGGAGACCGTGTCGGCGAGGGTGAACCCGTCATGCGCCGTGACGAAGTTGACGCTGGCCCAGGGCCGTCGCCCGCGCCGGTCGAAAAGACCCGCCGAGCCCAGAAGATGGGAAGCGAGCCCCGGCAATTCGCCCTCGTCGCCCTTCCAGTAGGAGCGCACCGTGTCGCGATACTGGTCGTTCCACTCCGCCCAGCCCGGGGGAAAATTGCCCAGCTGATAGCCGACATGACCCGTATCCCACGGCTCGGCGATGAGCTTCACGCGCCCCAGCACCGGATCCTGGCGCACCGCATCGAGGAAGACCGCGTTCGGGTTGAACCCCTGCCGGTCACGTCCGAGCGAGGTGGCAAGGTCGAAGCGGAAACCGTCGACATGGCAGGCCTCGACCCAGTAGCGCAAGGAGTCCATCACCATCTGCAGCACCCTCTGGTGCCCGAGGTTCACCGTGTTCCCGCAACCCGTCGTGTCGTAGTAATAGCGCGGATCGTCGCCCAGCATGTAGTAGCTGGAGTTGTCGATCCCCTTGAAGGAGAGCGTGGGCCCGAGGTGGTTGCCCTCGGCCGTGTGGTTGTAGACCACGTCGAGGATCACCTCGATCCCGGCCTCATGCAGCCGGCGCACCATCAGCTTGAATTCATGCACCCCGCCACCGGGCGAGATGTAGCGCGTGGCCGGCGCGAAGAAGCCGATGGTGTTGTAGCCCCAGTAGTTCGTCAGCCCCTTCTCGATCAGGTAGCGGTCGTCGAAGAAGGCCTGCGTGGGCATGAGCTCGATGGCCGTCACGCCGAGCTTCACCAGATGGTCGATGGCCCGCGGATCGGCCAGCGCCGCGAAGGACCCCCGCACCCGGTCGGGGATGGCGGGATTGAGCGCGGTCATCCCCTTCACATGGGCCTCGTAGATGATCGTCTCGGCCCAGGGCGTGTTCGGGGGATAGTCCGGCCCCCATGTCACGGCCGGATCGACGACGACGCATTTCGGCATGACGAAGGCCGAGTCGCGCCGGTCGAACGAGAGGTCGCCGCGCGCATGGCCCATCCGGTAGCCGAAGACCGCATCGTGCCAGACGACCTCGCCCTGCAGCATCAGCGCATAGGGATCGATCAGCAGCTTGTTGGGATTGAAGCGCAGCCCCGCCTGCGGCTCGTAGGGTCCGTGGACCCGGTAGCCGTAGAGTTGCCCCGGCCGCACCTCGGGCAGATAACCGTGCCAGACCTCGTGCGTGTGTTCCGGCAGCGGCACGCGGGCGATCTCGCGCCGCCCGCGCGCGTCGAAGAGGCAGAGCTCCACCCTGCGTGCATTGGCCGAGAAGATGGCGAAGTTGGTGCCCGACCCGTCCCAGGTTGCCCCGAGCGGAAACGGACTGCCCTCCAGCAGCGCGAAGCTCATGCAGGCATGACCAGGATCGTCGCAAGAGGCGGCAGCGTCAGGCGCAGGGAGTGGGAGCGGCCGTGCCACGCGTGCTCCTCGGCATGCAGCGTGCCGGGATTGCCGACATCCGATCCGCCATAGATGCCGGCATCGGAATTCAGGATCTCGCGCCACTCGCCGCCTTCCGGCACGCCGATCCGGTAGTCGGATCGCACCACAGGCGTCAGGTTGCACACCGCAAGCACGGGCTTCTCGCCGGGCGCCTTGCGCAGGAAGCTCAGCACGCTGTTTTCGGTGTCGCCTGCGTCCACCCACTCGAAGCCCTCCGGATCGCAGTCCATCCGGTGCAGCGCGGGCTGCCTTCGGTATTCGCGGTTCAGGTCGGCGACCAGACGCTTCAGCCCCGAATGGGCCGGATCGTCCAGCAGGTGCCAGTCGAGAGAGGCATCATGGTTCCACTCGCGCTCCTGTCCGAACTCGCAGCCCATGAACAGGAGCTTCTTGCCGGGATGGGCCCACATGAAGCCGAAATAGGCGCGGAGGTTCGCGAACTTCTGCCAGCGGTCGCCCGCCATCTGCCCGATGAGCGACCCTTTCCCATGCACGACCTCGTCGTGGCTCAGCGGAAGCACGAAATCCTCGGAATAGGCATAGACCATGCCGAAGGTCAGGTCGTTCTGGTGGTGCTTCCGGTGGATCGGATCGCGCCGGAAATAGCCCAGCGTGTCGTGCATCCAGCCCATGTTCCACTTGAAGCCGAAGCCGAGCCCGCCGTCGCCGACAGGGCGGCTCACCTGCGGGAAGGCCGTGGATTCCTCGGCGATCGTGATGCACCCCGGATGGTCCTGCCGGACGCGCTCGTTCACGGCGCGCAGGAAGTCTATCGCCTCGAGGTTCTCGCGTCCCCCATGCCGGTTCGGCACCCATTCGCCCTCGTTCCGCGAGTAGTCCAGGTAGAGCATCGAGGCCACCGCATCGACCCGGAGCGCATCGACATGGTAGCGGTCCAGCCAGAACAGTGCCGAGGCTTGCAGGAAGTTCGACACCTCCTGCCGACCGAAATTGTAGATCTGGGTGTTCCAGTCGCGGTGGAAGCCCTGCCGCGGATCGGCATGGTCATAGAGATGCGTGCCGTCGAAATTCGCGAGCCCATGCGCATCCGACGGAAAATGCGCCGGAACCCAGTCGAGGATCACGCCGATCCCGTCGCGGTGAAGCCGGTCGACCAGCCGCGCGAAGCCCTCGGGCGGGCCGAAGCGCGCCGTCGGTGCAAAGAGGCCGATGGGCTGGTAGCCCCAGGATCCCGTAAAGGGATGCTCGCTGATCGGAAGGAACTCGACATGGGTGAAGCCCATCTCGCGCACGTAGGAGGACAGCTGCTCGCCCAGAGCGTCGTAGTCGAGCCCCTGCCTCCAGGACCCGGCATGCACCTCGTAGATCGAGATCGGAGCGGCGCGGTCCTGCCGGCTCGTCCGTTCCTGCATCCATCCGGCGTCGTGCCACTCGGCCTCGGGCAGCCCGTGCACCATCGAGGCGGTCGCGGGCGGTGCCTCCTGCGCGAAGGACAGCGGGTCGGATTTCAGCGGCAGACGCTCGCCGGACGGGCCGAGGATCTCGTACTTGTAGAAGTCGCCCCTGTGCAGTCCCGGGATGAAGAGTTCCCAGACACCGACCCCGATCCGCTTGCGCATCGGGTGCCGCCGCCCGTCCCAGGCGTTGAAGCCGCCCACGACCGACACGCGCTTCGCGTTGGGCGCCCAGACGGCAAAGCTCACGCCGTCGACACCGTCGATCGTCGCAGGATGGGCGCCGAGGCGGGTGTAGAGCTTGGTGTGCTGTCCCTCGCCGAGCAGGTATTCGTCGAGTTCGCCCAGCACGGCCGGGAAGCGATATGGGTCCTCCGCCTCCCACTCATGCGGCCCGGACGAGAAATGCAGACGATAGCGGAACCGGGCCTCGCCCGGCACCGGGCCGGCGAAGAAGCCCTCGGCGCCGATGCGCTCGAGGGTCGCCACCGGTTGCCCCGATCCGTCCAGCACCTTCACTTCCGCCGCCTGCGGAGCAAAGACACGAACGGAAAGCGGCTTGCCGTCGCCTCCGTGCATTCCGAGGACGGCGAAGGGGTCTCCGTGCGTCCCGCGCATGATGGAGGCCACGTCGCTTTCCGGGACGAGCTCATCGGGCTTCGGTGTCACGTTCATGCAGGTTCCCTGTCCAGCAGTTCCAGTAGGCCGCGCAGCGGGATACCGACCCAGGCGGGCCGGCTGCCCAGTTCATAGGAGGTCTCGTAGACCGCCTTCTGCACGAGGAAGAGGTCGAGCAGCGCACCGCGAAGCGCCGCCTCGGCGGGCAGGCTCGCGACGCCCTCTGCGGCAGCGTCGTAGGCCGCGAGGAAATCCGCCACGGCACGCTGCCGCCAGGCTTCCGCCCGGGCGACAGCCTGCTCGGCCGGAAGGCCGAAGCTCTCGGAATGGCGGGCGAGCGCCGCCGCGGCTGCATAGTCGAAGGACCGCAGCATGCCCGCCACGTCGCGCAGCGGCGACGACTTCTGCCGGCGTTCCTCCAGCGTTCGGCGCGGTTCGCCCTCGAAGTCGATGATCGCCACATCATCCTGCGCCAGCAACACCTGGCCCAGATGGTAGTCGCCGTGGATCCGCGTCAGCGCGCCGGACGCCGCGAAGCCGGTCACCCGGTCAAGCCGCGTCATGAGATCGCCGCGGCGCGCGAGCAGCGCCTCCGCTTGCGGCCGGACCTCCTCGGGCAATCCGGGACGCAGCCGCTCGAGCACCGAAAGCATGGCTTCGGCCTCGCCCTTCGCGGCTTCCGCCCAGTGCGAAAGCAGCTCGTCCGTCAGCGGCTCCATCCGGAAGGCCGGATCGTCCGTCTCGGCGGCAAAGGCACGATGCAGTTCGGCCGTGCGCTGGCCGAGAAGCCCCGCGATGGTCAGCGGGAAGGCAAACCCGTCCGTCTCGGGCACCGGCGCCTCGGATCCGCTCCACGCGCCATACTCGCCCAGATCGCGCACCAGCGCATCGAACAGCCCTCGCCACGCGTCGCCCATGTTCGCCACGAAGGCGAAGGCCGCGGCCAGCACGGTCGCCTCCTCTCCCTCGCCGGGCTGGAGGCTCACGACGCCCAGGAAGCGCGGCGTATGCGCATAGCCTGCGACTTCCGTCAGGAAGCGCGCGACCTCCACGTCCGGCTGTTCGCCCGAGCGAAGGCGGCGATAGAGCTTGAGGATGATCCGGTCGCCGAAGGCGATCGAGATGTTCGACTGCTCCGCCCCCAGATACCGGGGCTCACCAGGTTCGGCGATATCCGCAAGGCCTGAACCCGGCTCGAAGACGACGCTGCCGGACGATCCCTTGAGCCGACGTCCTTCCCGCAGCGCCTCCAGCATCGACTGGGCCATACGCTCGTCGTAGGCGCCGTCGATCAGGGCCCCGACCTGCGGCCCGCGCCGGACCTTCGCAAGCGTGAAGCTCAGCTTCGGCGCACCCGAGCGCAGCTGGTCCTCGCCCCAGAGCGTCGAGGCGGGGAGGAAATACTGCTGGGCCTCGCCCCCGACCTCGGCATCAAGGCGCACGAGCGCATGAGCCTCGGACAGGGAGCCGAGGATGCTGAGGCGCACGCTTGTGATCCGCTCTTCCTTGGCCCCGAACCACCGCTGCAACGGCAGCCAGGTCGGCAGGACATCCGTCTCCAGCTGTCCCCGCTCCCGCCCGGCGAGCGCCGTCTCGGCACGCCCGTCGCGGGTCGTCAGGGTGATGAAATCGGGCAGGATCTCGGGCATGGGCTGATGCCAGCTCGGCAGGGTCTGGTGGTCGGACAGGACGAACCAGTAGAAGCCATAGGGCGGCAGGGTCAGCATGTAGGGAAGATCCCCCACCGGCGGAAATTCAGACCGGCCCGTCAGTTCGACCGGCACGGATCCCCTGAACCGTGAAAGGTCGAGTTCGACCGCCTGTGCCGTATCCGACAGGTTGGCGACGCAGAGGATGTCGGTTCCCTCATGCCCCCGCACATAGGCCAGGACCTTCCGGTTCCGCGGGTAGAGCAGGCTCATCGTGCCCCGACCGAAAGCCGGATGCTGCTTGCGCACCGCGATCAGCCGCCGCATCCAGTTCAGGAGCGACGATGGATCGGCCGCCTGCGCCTCGACGTTGATCGCCTGATGACCGTAAACCGGATCAAGAATCGTCGGAAGGTAGAGCTGCTGGGGATTGCAGCGCGAGAAGCCTCCGTTCCGGTCCGCCGACCATTGCATCGGCGTCCTGACGCCGTCGCGGTCGCCCAGATAGTAGTTGTCGCCCATGCCGATCTCGTCGCCGTAATAGACAATGGGCGTGCCCGGCATGGACATGAGCATCTGGTTCAGAAGCTCGATCTTCCGGCGGTCGTTCTTCATCAGGGGCGCAAGCCGGCGCCGGATCCCGAGGTTGATCCGTGCGCGCGAGTCCTCGGCATAGAAGCGCCACATGTAGTCGCGCTCCTCGGCCGTCACCATCTCGAGCGTCAGTTCGTCGTGGTTCCTGAGGAAGATCCCCCATTGGCAGCTTTCCGGAATTTCCGGCGTCTGCCGGATGATGTCCGTAATGGGATGCCGGTCGGCCTGCGCCAGTGCCATGTACATCCGCGGCATCAGCGGGAAATGGAAGCCCATGTGGCACTCGTCGCCCTCGCCGAAATAGGGCCGCGTGTCCTCGGGCCACTGGTTCGCCTCGGCGAGCAGCATCCGGTCGGGGAAATGCCTGTCGAGGTCAGCGCGGATCCGCTTCAGGACGTCGTGGGTCTCGGGCAGGTTCTCGTTGTTGGTCCCCTCGCGTTCCACCAGGTAGGGGATCGCGTCGAGCCGCAGCCCGTCCACGCCCATGTCGAGCCACATCCGCATGATCTTCAGCACTTCCTCGAGGACGCGCGGATTGTCGAAGTTCAGGTCGGGCTGGTGCGAGTAGAAGCGGTGCCAGTAATAGGCCCCCGCCACCGGATCCCAGGTCCAGTTCGACTTCTCGGTGTCGAGGAAGATGATCCGCGTCTCAGGGAATTTCTGGTCGGTGTCGCTCCAGACATACCAATCGCGCGCAGCCGATCCCTTCTTCGCCCGCCGGGCCCGCTGGAACCAGGGATGCTGGTCCGAGGTGTGGTTGATGACAAGCTCGGTGATGACGCGAAGGCCGCGCTTGTGCGCCTCCTGCACGAAGAGCTTGAAGTCCCGCATCGCGCCGTAGGACGGGTTGATCGAGCGGTAATCCGAGATGTCATAGCCGTCGTCGCGCAGCGGCGAGGGATAGAACGGCAGAAGCCAGATCGCCGTCACGCCCAGCGCCTGCACGTAGTCCAGCCGCTGCATGAGGCCGGCGAAATCGCCGATCCCGTCGCCATTCGCGTCCTGGAAGGCCTTGATGTGCAACTGGTAGATGATCGCGTCCTTGTACCAGTCGCTCTGGCTGCGATCGATCCCGTCGGTCCGGCGAACGGCGACGGTCGCGGGGGGCACGGTCTGGTTCATCTCGGCACCCCCGGCGCATAGAGCCGCCAGATGGCATAGGGGCGGCTGTGAGGCTCGAGTTCGAGCCACTGCCACTTGCCGTGCCAGGTGAAGCGATTGCCGTTCAGCAGGTCCTCGACCTCGACCGAGGCATCATCCGGCAGGCCGAACTCCCACAGTGGAACCTCGAATTCGAAGGTCTGCGCATTGTGCGGATCGAGATTGACGTGGAAAAGCAGGAAGTCCGACTTGTCCGGCGTGCTCTTGCCATAGGCGAGCACGGCGTCGTTGTGTGCGTCGTAGAAGCGGAGCCGCGTGAAGTCGCGCATCGCGGGGTGGCTGCGGCGAATGTGGTTCATCAGCCGGATGTCATCCTGAATATTGCCCGGCTGGTCGAAGTCCCAGGCGCGCAGCTGGTATTTCTCGGAGTTGAAGTACTCCTCCTTGCCCGGAACAGGCGTCGCATCGCAGATCTCGTAGCCGTTGTAGATGCCGTAGTTACCCCCAAGCGTCGCAGCCAGCGCCAGCCGCACGCGGAAGCCGGGCCGGCCCGAGTGCTGGAGGTAGACCGGATTGATGTCCGGCGTGTTGGCGAAGAAGTTCGGCCGCATGTAGTGCCTACAGTCCTCGGTGGTGAGCTCGGTAAGGTATTCGATCAGCTCGTGCTTGGTGTTGCGCCAGGTGAAGTAGGAGTAGCTCTGCGAGTAGCCGACCTTGCCCAGCCGCTTCATCACCTTGGGCCGCGTGAACGCCTCGGCGAGGAAGATCACGTCGGGGTGCTTGCCACGCACTTCCTCGATCATCCATTCCCAGAAGGGGAAGGGCTTGGTGTGCGGATTGTCCACGCGGAAGATCTTCACGCCCTTCTCCACCCAGAAGAGCACGACGTCGCGCAGGGCATACCAGAGCTCGGGAAGGGCTCCGCGGTAGAAGTGGACGTTGACGATGTCCTCGTATTTCTTCGGCGGGTTTTCCGCGAACTTGATGGTGCCGTCGGGCCGCCAGTCGAACCATTCCGGATGCTCCTTGATCCACGGATGATCCGGAGCGCATTGGATCGCGAAGTCGAGCGCGATCTCCAGCCCGTGCGCATGGGCCGCTTCGACCAGCCGGCCGAAGCTCTCGAAATCGCCCAATTCGGGATGAAGGGCATCATGCCCGCCCTCGTCCGAGCCGATGGCATAGGGTGAGCCGGGATCCCCGGGCTCGGGCGTCAGCGAGTTGTTGCGCCCCTTCCGGTTCACGCGACCGATCGGATGGATCGGCGTGAAGTACAGCACGTCGAAGCCCATGTCGCGCACGTAGGCGAGCTTGCCGATGACATCGTCAAAGGTGCCGTGCCGTTCGGGATCGCCCGACTGCGAACGCGGCATCATCTCGTACCAGGCCGAAAACGCAGCGGCTTCCCGATCGGCGAAGATGGGCAGGATCTTGTGACAGGTGAGGTTGGTGCGTGGGCCGGACCGATGCATTGCCGCCACCACCTCGGCCGCGTTCATCCGGGCGAAGCGCGCACTCTGGTCCTGAGACTCGTCATCCTCTGACAGGATGCGATCGATCAGCGCGCGGTCCTCTCCCTCGGCCGCCTCGACTGCCTCGAGGAGCCGCCGCCCTTCTTCCAGTTCGAGGAGGATGTTCTGTCCCGCGGCGAGCTTCTTGGCGACCTCCTTCCGCCAGGACGCGAAGAGGTCGCGCCACGCGAGGAACGTCAGCTCATGCGCGTCGTTTTCGGCGAAGACGACCTCGGCGCGCCAGCGGTCGTTGACGAGGAACTCCATGCGGACCTCGGTCCAGTCCTCGGCCCCGCGCCTGCGATGCAGGACAGCCGCGTCGATGCTGTCGTGCCCGTCGCAGAAGATGTCGGCCTCGACCGTCACAGGCCAGCCGGCCACGACCTTCGCAGGGAAGCGCCCTCCGTCGATTTCAAGATTGATGCCCTCGATGGCCACTCGCGAGTTCGCAAGCACCATCAATCGCTCGTTCTCCGCACCGCGCCTCACGCTGGAAGTCCCACGTCGTGCCGTTGCACGCCGCGGAGCCGCCGCGCTTGCCTCGCCCACTGCTCCAGGCCGCTTAACCTCGGAGTCCGGTCCTTTCGGAGCGCGCAATGCACGGGCAGCCCGCTTGCGGCCGCTCTCGCCATCCCTGTCCGTCACGCCTTGATCCCCATTCTCGTCGAGTGTGTGGGGTCAACAGGACCGACGAGGCTTTGGTTCCCTCTTTGGGCCGATCCCTCGACCTTTGGCATTTTAGGCAGTCCGTCTCAAGCATTAGGGAAACCTTATGTGTTGACGCGGCAGAACCGGAAGGAACGGACCAAACATTCGAGGCCCCTCCCATGCCCGCATCTCACACTCTCGTCAGTCTCCCTCCCCGGGCCGGCCTCCGCGAGGCAGGGCCGCTTGCAGCCGAACTCGCCGGCGCCATCGCGACCTTGCGCCCCATCCGGATCAAGACCGACGAGGTCGAGGATGTCGGGCTGCCCATCGTCCAGCTTCTCGTCGCAGCGCACCGACAGGCGCGGGCGGCCGGCGTGCGGATCGAGGTGCCGGTCTCGGCCGGTTCGCCCATGGCCGAGGCGCTGGCCGTCCACGGGCTCGGCCCGGGAAGCGGCCTCGTCATCGCCGATGACCTCTGGATCGGCCTTGCAGCGGAAGGACGCCACGCATGAGCAAGACGATCCTCGCCGTCGACGATTCCCCCTCCGTTCGCCAGATGGTGCGCCTGACGCTGACGGGGGCAGGCTATTCGGTTGTCGAGGCTGTCGACGGGCAGGATGCGCTCGAAAAGGCCTCCGCACAGCGTTTCGATGCCATCCTGACAGACCAGAACATGCCCCGTCTCGACGGCATCGGCTTCATCCGCAAGTTCCGCGACACAGCCGAGGGAAAGGGAGTGCCGATCATCTTCCTCTCCACCGAGTCGCAGGATGCGCTGAAAGCCCAGGCGAAGGCCGCCGGTGCCATCGGCTGGATGATCAAGCCCTTCGATCAGGCCCAACTGCTCGCTGTCGTCAAGAAGGTGGCCGGCGCCTAGCCGCGCTCCGCCTGCAGATGCGCCGGACGACTTGCCCGAGGCGCCTCGGCGCCCTGTCGGCCAGCCGCTCGCACGGCCTCTGAAGCAAGGAGATGACGTCTCATGAGACTGTCCATCAAGCTGAAACTCGCCGGCTCGTTCCTCGCCGTGCTGCTCGCGTCGGGCGGCGCGCAGATGGGGGCGCTGCGCAACCTCTGCCACGGCCGGGCAGAACGGCACCGCCTGCCCGGTCGGCCGCGACCAACCTGAGGCGGCGACCGGCAGCGGGTTCGCCTTCGATCCTGCCGACAAGCACGGCAACCCGGGCACCGCCTCTGGCCGGAGTGAAGCAGAGAATGCCGCCTGATTCAGGCGGTCCTCGCGTCCAGGACCCGGCCGTTCGAACCCTGCCCGCGCATTCCACCGACGCTCATCCACCCGTATCCCGCCACCTTCTGAACAGGATATCCGATGTCCCTTCCAAATGCTCTTCCAGGCCAGGACACGCCGGCAGCGGTGGACATCCATGCAGATGCAGCGGCGGTCGCAGAAGATGGATCCCTGCCGGCAACAGACAGCAGACGACCCGTGTCGGCAAGCGCGCTGCAACGTGCAGCGGGGCGTGTCTCCAGCCTCGCCCAGGCGACGGAAAAGGCATTCCTGCGGGCCGGATCCAGCCTTGAGAGAGCCATCTCCCGCTTCGACCGCCTTTCGGCCCCGCTTACGCAGCTGGCGGCGGTGGCGGAAGCCGGCGAATTCCGACAAGCCACCACCGACGCCGGACTTCTGGAAGAAAGCGCCATAACGTTCGCCGAGCAGAGCCAACCCCTGTTCGAGCGGATCGTGGCCCTCTCGACGGCAGCCGGGGCACTGGGATCAGATCTCGGCTCCATGCGTCAGGTGATCCGCACCATGTCCATCGTCGCGCTGAACGCGCGAGTCACGGTGGCTTCGCTGCCGGGCCAGAATTCGGGCCTGGACGTCTTCACCACTGCAGCAACCGCGCAGGTCATCGAAGCCGGCGACATCATCGGACAGATCGCCGATGCGGTGGAGCAGATGGCCCTCCGCCTGGATCTTGCGGCCGGAGAGGCGGCGAACCTCTCTCATCTGTTGCGTCGTCAACTCGGCCCGGCCCTCGCCGGGTTGCGGCTCGACATGGCGGCCTTCGAAGCCGACCTCGCACGAACCACGGCGGACGGAAGTGTGCTTCTCGCCCGCGGAGATGAGTTCCGCAGGGCCGTCACGACCGCGGTTCTTTCGCTGCAGATCGGCGACACGACGCGCCAGCGACTGGAACATGTGGCTGCAATCCTGCTCGGCGCAGTGGATTCCGATGAGCGTTCCGACGCTGTTTCACGGGTTTCGCTCCTGTTGGCCGCCGCGCATCTGCGCGATGCTCACGAGCGCCATGCCGCGGCCATCGTCACGGCACGCTCCGCGCTGCGCGATTCCGCCCAGTCCGCTGCCGAAATCGGACGACTCAGCGGCCGCGTCGGCAATGCTCCTCGGCACAACCTCAAGCTTCACCTCGAACAACTCCGCTCCATCATCGAATGCTGCAGGACGACCCAGTCCCGGCTCGTTTCGGCCGCCAGGGAATTGTCTGAAGGACTTGGCAATCTTCTTCACGTCCTCGAGCGGATGTCGGGAGTGGAAGAGCGCATGAGCATGATCGGCCTGAACGCAGTCATCGCATGCGTCCAACTCGGCGACGAGGCTCTCGCCCTCCGCGAGATCTCGCTGCAATTGCGGGATCTGGCGGCGACTTCCGCCGATCGCCTTGGGCAGATCACGCAGCGTCTTTCTGCCATGGGAGATGAGGCGCTGACTGCTGCGGTGGACCTCGAAGGTCGCTTCAAGGACGATCTCGACCAGTTGACGAATGCGGGGGACCGCGTCTTCACTCTGCTCTCCCAGATAGAGACGGGCATCCTCGAGACAGGCTCGACCGTGGAGAGGGAGCGGCGCCTCGCAGAGCGCGACGTTGCGGCAGGCATATTTGCCCTTGATGGGCATTCCGCCTCCTTCTCGGAGCTCGTGGAAACAACGCCGGCATTGGAGAGCCTGGCGGACCTGCGTTCCGGGGATGCCGAGACACCGGCAGCAGCGCTTGCACTGCCCGCCATCCGCACAGCCTACACAATGGCTGCCGAGAGGCTCGTCCATGACACCCTGCTTGCAGAGCTTGGCCTCCAAGGGTCGGTCGACGATGCGGAATCAGCCGAAGTGCCGGCCGACGACATCGCAGACTTTCTGTTCTGAGAGCCGCAGGACTTCATCATTGATAAAGGGCCACGGCCTAAGTTTGTCCGGCGCCTCCGGGACAAGAGCTACACCTTGCCACCCCAGATCAGCCTGTCGCTGGCGAAAGAAGTGGATGACAATATGAACGGGACCGAGATCCCCCTCCTGCATCGGCTGAAAAGTCCATTGGTCTACGCGGCAGGTGCGATACTTCCGCTCTTGGTCGGTCTTTCCACCGCGTATCTTCTTCTTGACCGCCAGTTCTCTGATGTCGCCCACAGGCAAGCGAGCGCAATTTCGGGCCTCATTGCCAATGAGGGGCGCGCCGCACTTGCGTTTCGGGATCAACACCGGCTGACGAGTCTTTTCGTATCTGCGGCGTCGAATTACCCTGTCTCCGGCCTGTCAGCGGTCGCCATTGACGCCGATGGGCTCCAAATTGCCGGATCCCCCGGTTCAGCACCTTCGGGAGACCTTCTGGATCTCGCGCGACAATCTCTTGCCTCGCGCCAGACGATGGCGCAATCAGACCAGCCGATGGTTGCGGTTCCTCTGAGCCGCGAGGGCGACGGATCGCCCGCCGGCGCTATTTCCATCTTCGTCCCGCCGCTGCAACCTGCGTATCCACCGGCGCTTCCTCTCGCCGCGCTTGTTTCCGGCATCCTGACCTGTCTGACGGCGCTCGCGTTGATCGGCTGGCAGCGACGCGCGAACCGCCGCGCCACTCTCCAGATGATAGAGCATATGCGATGCGGTCGGCCATCGGACACCCGACTGCCCGAGCGCCTGACCAGAAACGACCCTGAAATGGCTGCGGAACTGCACCGCTTGTCGACGCTCGTCCGGGATATGAGACAGGAGCTGACGACACTCAGAACCCGATCTGCGTCTCTGGACGCCATGCCAACCGCGTGGATCCTGCTGGATGCGGATTGCACGATTCAGGCTGCGAGCGCGCCTGCGAAAATGCTGCTTTCCGCTGCTGATCAAGATCCGCTGGATGGTCGCATTGTATCGAAGCTGCATCCGGAACTGGGACGCTTGGCAGCCAATCCCTCCATTGGCCCAATAAAGCTGTTCATCGGCGATCGCATTCTTGAAGCCACCGCAGACTCCACCGGTGGAACAGGAAGCGTCATGATGAACTTGACGGATCACACCGAGAGCCATCTCCGTGATCAACTGCTCCAGAGGATCATCAGCCAGACCGCCTGCGCTACTTATGACAGCTCAGGCAAACTCGTTCATGCCAGCAGGCGCTTCGCCAAGCTCATGGGATCTTCTGCCGCTTCGATAGCATCCCTTGGGAATGAAGCGGCGGACTGGCAGAGACTTATGAAGGAAGCCCGAACGGCCGGCGCAACCCAGTTTCAAGCTGTGACCGAGTCGATTTCATCATCAATCAGCGCGACTATCGATATTTTCTCCACTTCATCGGGCGACTTCCTGCTGCTTGCGACCGAGACGCACTACCCGCGGACAAGCGACGAGCAGCCAGTCGACCAGAAATTGCATATTGCGGTCGTCGAAACCATCGGTGGGGGCCTGCACCACCTCGCCAACGGCAATCTGTCGTTCCAGATCGAGGCGCCGTTGCCAGATCCCTTCGACGCCTTGCGGACCGACTTCAATCAAGCGGCACAGGGTCTGGCGGCACTGGTGGATGACATCCATTCCTCGGCGGAGAGCATCCGCGACGAAGCCCGCGACATCAGTTCCGCCGCACAGTCCTTGGCCCAAAGAACCGAAAGCACGGCGGCGACGCTTGAAGAAACCGCTGCGGCCCTGGATGGACTCACAACATCGGTCCGGGCGGCTGCAGACGGGGCGGCGGAAGCAGATCGAGTGGTGGCGGATGCCAAGGCCAATGCAGAGCAGAGTGGCCACGTCGTCGTGGAGACGGTCGCTGCGATGGACATGATTGCGGCTTCATCCGACAAGATCACGACCATCGTGAAGGTGATCGATGACATCGCCTTTCAGACGAACCTGCTGGCGCTGAATGCGGGTGTGGAGGCCGCAAGAGCGGGCGATGCGGGACGAGGCTTCGCGGTCGTTGCTTCTGAGGTCCGCGCGCTGGCGCAGCGTTCCTCCGAGGCTGCGCGAGAGATCACTGACCTGATCCTGAAAAGCGGCAACCAGGTCCGCCGCGGTGTCGATCTGGTTGGCAAGACCGGCGAAGCCCTGAAGCAGATCGTTGCTTCCGTATCCGAAATCTCCACTCTGGTTTCGGACATCGCGGTCTCGTCGAGAAACCAGTCGGCGTCCCTGGCGGAAATCAACTGCGCCGTCAACAATCTTGATCAATCGACCCAGCAAAACGCCGCGCGCCTCGAGGAAGCCACGGCTGCAAGCGAGTCGCTCACGCAGAACGCCGGTGTTCTCTTCGAGGCCGTTCAGCAGCTTCAGGTGCAGCAGGGCAAGCGCGGGCGCGGACGAGTCGTCAGTTTCAAGGCGCGCTCATCAAATCCCGAGCTGCGTACGGCGTCCACCGCAACCAAGGCGGAACCCGGCTGGGAGGACTTCTAAAGATGCGTGAACATTCATACGGCAACTGGCTTGTTCCGTGGCAGTGAGTGTGACCCATGAACAGCCCGTTCTTCGAACCATTGCCCGATAGATCAAAAGTCACCAACGTCGTGCAGGGCTCCTGTGTCGCATCGAATTCGCAGTTCGAGGTGTATTCCACAACCCTCGGATCCTGCGTGTGTACTTGCCTTTCTGATCCAGTCGCACGCGTCGGCGGGATGAACCACTTTCTGCTCCCTTCGGCGGGCCGCGACGACTCCCGGCACCTTCGATACGGATCTAATGCAATGGAATTGCTGATCAATGCACTTCTGAAGCTTGGCGCCGATCGCGATCGGCTGGAAGCGAAGCTGTTCGGCGGAGCAGCGATGACCCCACAACTGGGAGCGATTGGCAAAGCCAATGCAGATTTTGCTCAAGAGTACCTTGCCCAGGAAGGAATTCGCTGCACCGCCCAGAGCCTCGGCGGCGTCGTTGCTCGACGGATCCGCTTTTGGCCCGCTACCGGTCGCGTGCAGCAGATGTTTCTCACCCAGCACGACGCCATTCCGGTCGAGCGACCCCGGTTTCGTGCACGCGGCGGTGCCGGCGAGGTCACGTTTTTCAGAGGCGAGAGATATTCGAATAGTGCCAGCCCGAAGAGAGGCCAATGACAAATTTTCTAGAACTCCCCACCCGCCTCGACCACAAGGGCTCGCGGCAGCTCTATGCGGCCCTTCTTGCCATGCAGCCGGGCGACACATGTCTCTCTGCCGGGAAGGTGGTCTTTGTCGGCGGGTTGGCATTGCAGATATTGATCTCGGCTGCCTCCAAATGGCGCGCTGAGGGCTTCCGCTTCTCCTGCCATCCAATGTCGCCCGCCTTCGCCGATGACATCGCCCGGATGGGCGTCGATCCCAAGGAATTCGAGGAGAACTAGCACCATGACGCTGACCGTGCTCGCAATTGATGACTCGCGAACCATCCGGGAACTCCTTCGGGAAGCCCTGGTCCGGGCCGGGTTCAATGTTCACGTCGCGATCGACGGCATTGACGGTCTGGAAAAGCTGGAGGCCGCAAATCCGGATGCCGTCATCACGGACATCAACATGCCGCGCCTCGACGGCTTCGGCTTCATCCAGGCGGTCCGGGAGCAGCCAGACCATTCCGCCTTGCCCATCATCGTCCTGACGACCGAAAGCGCTGCCGAACTGAAGGCCCGCGCGCGCGATGCCGGTGCCACGGCGTGGATCGTGAAGCCCTTCGACGAGGCCAAGCTCGTCTCTGCGCTCAGGCGCGTGACGGCTGCGTGAGGTTCACATGGACCAAAACGACATTCGCGGAGCATTCTTCGTTGAATGCGAAGACCTCATGGAGGCTCTCAATGACGGTCTGGACCGGATCGACGACATGCTCGACGAGGGGCCGGACAGCGAAACGGTGAACGCCGTCTTTCGCTCCGTCCATTCGATCAAAGGCGGCGCGGGAGCCTTCAAGCTTGAAACCCTCGTCCGCTTCGCGCACCAGTTCGAGACCACTCTTGATGCGCTTCGTGCGGGTCGAATCGGTGCCGATCCGTCGCTGATGAGCATCCTGCACCGGGCTGCAGACCAATTGTCGGACCTGCTGCAGTCGGCCCGGCACGGGACCGATGCACCGACCGATGAGTTGGCTTCGCTCATGAGCGAGCTTGCCACGGCCGCGGGCGAGGAAGCGACGAACGATGGCGATGCCGAGGACTTCGGCTTCGTGCCAATGACGCTCGATCTCGAGCTGCCGGCACAACAGGACTTGGATGGCGAGGCGGCAGGATCGGGCGGCTTCACAATCGACTTCAGCCCGTCCCGCGCGCTTTATGCCTGCGGCAACGATCCCAGCGTTCTCTTCAGGGTCCTGTCGGACCTCGGGCGTATGGAGGTTCGCCTCAACCGCTCCCGCCTTCCGCACTTCGACGCGATGGATTGGCAGGAAAGTTGGCTAGACTGGCACCTGACACTGGAGACGGACGAACCGGAGCACCAGATCGACGAAATCTTCGAGTTCGTTGAGGACCTGTGTCGCCTCGACATCCGTCCGCTCGTTCGCGATGCGCCGCAGGAAGTCTCCGAACCCGAACCGGATCCGCCAACTCCGCGTCCCTCTCAAGCACCCAGTCGGAAGGAGGAGACGGCTCCCTCCGCACCGCGCGCCACGGTCCGGGTGGAACTCGAGCGGGTGGACCGCCTGATCAACATCGTGGGCGAACTCGTCATCAATCAGGCGATGCTGTCGCAATGCGTGCAGGATGAGGGCGTTGCACCGAGGTCTCCGGTGCGCCACCGCCTCGACGACTTCCGAAGCCTCGCACGCGAGATACAGGAAAGCGTGATGGCGATCCGCGCCCAGGCGATCAAGCCACTGTTCCAGCGCATGTCGCGCATCGCGCGCGAAGCCGCACAGATCGCGGGCAAGCAGGTCCGGCTCGTGACCGAAGGCGAGAGCACCGAAGTGGACAAGACGGTGATCGAGAGGCTCGCGGATCCGCTGACACACATGATCCGAAACGCAGTCGACCACGGGATCGAGCCTGCCGAGAAACGTGCCGCAAGCGGAAAGCCGGAGGCGGGCCTCATCACCCTTTCAGCGGCGCATCGATCCGGCCGTGTCCTCATCGAAGTCCGAGACGACGGTGGTGGCATCAACCGCGCGCGGGTGCTCGAGATCGCGATGACGAAGGGGCTGGTGCCGGAAGGTGCGCAGCTTTCGGAGGACGACATCGACAACATCCTGTTCATGCCGGGGTTCTCCACGGCGCCCATCGTCTCGGACCTCTCCGGTCGAGGTGTCGGCATGGATGTGGTGAGGAGCGCGATCGAATCCCTCGGCGGCCGCGTCAGCATCTCCTCGCAGCCCGGTGCGGGCACAACATTTTCGATCAGCCTGCCACTCACCCTCGCGGTGCTGGACGGCATGGTCGTGGATGTGAGCGGTCAGACCATGGTCGTGCCTGTGTCGGCGATCATCGAAACACTGCGTCCCCGATCCTCCGATGTCCACTTCCTCGGGTCCGGCGATCAGGTGGTGGCCATTCGCGGCAACTTCGTTCCAATCGTCGATTGCGGCGCGATCTTCGGCTACCGCAGCCCCATTCGCAGCTTCGACAACAGCGTTCTGCTCCTCGTCGAAACCGGTCGGCAGAAGCTGTGCGCCCTCGTCGTGGACGCCATCCACGACCAGCGGCAGGTGGTCATAAAGGGTCTTGAGAACGGCTATGGTCACATTGCCGGAATTGCGGCGGCGACGATCCTCGGCGATGGCCGGATCGCCCTGATCATCGACCCGGAACAGGCCGTGGATCTCGGCACCGCAGGCGGTGCCTCGGTGGAGTTCTCGCCATGACACAGTGCCAGACTGACGACGATCTCCGCGAAGTGGTGGCTTTCCGGATCGGCAGTCAGGAATTCTCGATAGACATCCGCGCGGTCCGCGAGATCCGCAGCTGGACCCCGACCACGGTGCTGCCGCATGCCCCCTCCTACGTCATCGGCGTCATAAACCTGCGCGGCACGGTCGTGCCGATCATCGACCTTGCCGAACGCCTGGCCCTCGGATCGCTGGAACCAGAGGCGCGGCACGTCGTCATCATCACCGTCGTCGAGGCTCAGATCGTCGGACTGCTGGTCGATGCCGTATCCGATATCATCACGCTGCAGCGCTCGTCAGTGCAGCCGACACCGAAGGTCGCCTCGGACACCACGCACAGCTTCGTCCGGGGCGTCATCACGGTGGACGAACGGATGCTGCGACTTCTCGATCTTGCGGGTGTGCTCCCTTCGATCGGTCGGTCGGCATGACGCCGCGGTCACTCCCCCTGCGGGACGAGTCGCGCGACCTGCAGCTTTCGGCCGCGGATTTCCAGCGCATCGCTCGGCTGGTCCACTCTGAAACGGGCATCGCCATGCCCGACGCCAAGGAGCCCCTGGTCTACGCGCGCCTCGTGAAGCGTCTGCGCCAACTCTCGCTGCGCAGCTTCGGAGACTACATCGATCTGCTCTCCCGGCCCGAAGCCGGCGAGGAGCGGGCCATGTTCATCTCCAGCATCACGACGAACACGACGCGGTTCTTTCGAGAGCAGCATCATTTCGAGCTTCTAGGCCGTACGGTGCTGCCCCCGCTTTTCGCCGAAGCGAAGCGGGGAGCGCGCATCCGCCTCTGGTCGGCCGGCTGCTCCTCGGGCGAAGAGGCGTACAGCATCGCCATCACCGTCCTGCGCCTCTGCCCCAAGGCGGCCGACCTCGACCTGAAGGTCCTCGCGACCGACATCGACCGCGAGATCCTGGAGACCGCCCGAGCCGGCCGCTTCGCTGCCACATCCCTTTCCATCCTGCCGGACGACATCCGAGAGTCCTTCTTCGGTGCCACCGACGCAGAGGGAAAACGGCAGGTTGCCCCGCAGGTGCGAGGGCTCGTCTCGTTCAAGTCCATGAATCTCGTGAAACCCTGGCCGGTCACCGGCCCGTTCGATGTCATCTTCTGCCGGAACGTGGCGATCTATTTCGATGTCGACACGCAGGAGCGCATCTGGCGCGGCTTTGCGGGCGCGCTCGCACCTGGCGGACATCTCTTCATCGGTCATTCGGAGCGCCTTTCGCCTCCGGTCAGACACCAATTCGAAACTGTTGGCATGACATCATTCCGCCTGCGCGCAGCAGAGTCGTCCGGCGGACAAGGGAAGGAGAGCTTCGGTGGCACTACGGGACAGCATTAGGATCATGGTGGTGGACGACATGTCGACCAGCCGTGGCCTTATCATCCAGGCACTGGAAGAACTCGGGATCAAGAAGATCGACTTCTGCAAGGACGGCGCAAGCGCCCTGCGGCAACTTGCGGCGAATCCCGTCCATCTGGTGATCTCGGACTACAACATGCCCGGCCTCGACGGGCTCGGACTGCTCAAGGGAATTCGCGAGAACAAGACGACGCAGCGCATGGGGTTCATCCTCGTCAGCGGCACCGCGACGCGCGAGATCATCGAGAAGGGACAATCGCTCGGCATGAACAACTTCATCAAGAAGCCATTCACGACCGACGGCATGCGCAAGGCCATCCAGGCCGTCGTGGGCGCGCTTTGAACGGCGGCGCGGGGATACCGCTGCAGACCGTTCTTTCCCGTCTTGCAGCCCAGCTCGATCACCTCGCGCAGATGAGCCGCGAGATCGAAGACGCCGTTGGCCACGGGATCGCGCGGGCCGGGACACGGCCAGACGAGACAGGAATGCTGCAGAAGCTGGACAATCTGGCACAGTCGCTGGACGGGATCACAACCTACGTCGGCCGGCTTGCCGAAGATGCCGGCGCTCAGTGCCGCGTCGACACCCATGCAGCCGTGGCCGCGGTCCGCCAGCGCAGCCTTGCCGCCGCACTCGTCGGGGCGCAGCACGGATCGGAGGGATCCGGAGACGCGGATTTCCTCTGAGCCCGCGCATCGATGACCGAAGGGCGCCGCGACGCGTATGGCCACCCAGCCGTGGCCGCGACAGGCGCTGAAGCGCACCCGGCCATCCTGCCGTCGCCGCGACCGGTTCGGCGGGCGCTGCAGCGCATATGAACACCCGGTCGTGGCCAAGCGCGGTCCGGCGACCGCCGGAACGCATCGTCCGGGCGAGGCTTAATCCTGTATGGAGGCAACCGCCGCTTGCCGCTAGTGTCGCGCCACCTTGCGACGGAGCGTCCATGTCTGCAGACCCGCCCCCCTTCAATCTTCTGGTCATCGGCCAGAGGGGGCGGCTGCAGTATGAGGCAGCCCTGCTCGCCGCGTCTCTGCGCGCCTCCGATCCCGCTTTCGGAGGCAGGCTCTTCGTGGCAGAGCCTCAGCCGAATGCCTTCTGGTCCACCGACCCGAGGATGGACGACGCGGCAGTGCGTGGCCTTCTGGACCAGCATGGCGCGACGATCCTGCCGTTCGAGAACCGTGTCTTCGGCGAAAGCTATCCCATCGGCAACAAGATCGAGGCCCTGCTGGCGCTTCCCGACGAGCCTTTCCTGTTCCTCGACAGCGACACTCTGGTGACGGGGGCGCTCTCCTCGCTTCCTCTGGATTTCGCGCGTCCCAGCGCCTCGCTCCGATGCGAAGGATCGTGGCCGGAACCGGAGCCATACGGTCCGGACCGGACCGGCATCTGGCAAGCGCTTTACGAGCGGTTCGGCCTCGACTTCGCCACGAGCCTCGATCCGACGCAGCCCGAGGACTACTGGCGCCGCTACCTCTACTTCAACGCAGGCTGGTTCTTTCACGAAAGCCCCCGTCGCTTCGGCGCGCTCTTCCTCGAGATGGCGCGCACCATTCGGGACGATCCTCCGCCAGAGCTCGTCGGACAGACGCTCCACCCCTGGCTCGACCAGATCGCCCTGCCGCTGGTGATCCACGCCCTCGGCGGCGGCCGACCGGGACCGGAACTCGCGGGGCTCGATGGCGACATCACCTGCCACTGGCGCCGAATGCCGTTGTTCTTCGCGCGCGAGAGCGATCGTGCCGTCGAGGCGCTCCGGCGCATCGCCGCGCCCAACAGGATCAAGAAGGTCCTGAAGGCGCACGAACCGTTCCGCCAGTTCATCTACCAGGCGAAGGGCACCAAGGCGCGGGCCATGTTCGACCGCGCGGACCTGCCCCGGCGCGAGCAGGCCATCAGGCACCGCCTGCGCGGCGCAGGCCTCTGGATCGACTGAACCTCGGAACGATCATTTCCCCCTGGTGCCGGCCGTTGTGCCCCGCGACCCTTTCCCCTACGGTCGCTCCACCAATCCAAGGGGGTGATGATGAGCACAGACCGCAAGCTCGGCTTCGACACGTTGCAGATCCATGCCGGCGCCAAGCCCGATCCAGCGACGGGAGCGCGGCAGGTGCCGATCTATCAGACGACCGCCTATGTCTTCCGCGACGCGGACCACGCCGCCCGTCTCTTCAACCTCGAGGAGGTGGGCTACATCTATTCCCGCCTGACCAACCCGACGGTGATGGCGCTGGCCGAACGCGTGGCGGCGCTCGAGGGCGGCGCGGGCGCGGTCTGCTGCTCCTCGGGCCATGCTGCGCAGATCATGGCGCTCTTCCCGCTGATGGGACCCGGACGCAACATCGTCGCCTCGACCCGCCTCTACGGCGGCACGATCACCCAGTTCTCGCAGACGATCCGGCGCTTCGGCTGGTCGGCCAGGTTCGTCGACTTCGACGACATCGCAGCCGTCGAGGCGGCCGTCGATGAGGATACGCGCGCGATCTTCTGCGAGAGCATCGCGAACCCCGGAGGCGTCATCACCGACCTGGACGCGATCGCCGCCCTTGCCGACAAGGTGGGGCTGCCGCTGATCGTGGACAACACGACCGCCACTCCCTGGCTCTGCCGGCCGATCGAGCATGGCGCGACGCTGGTCGTCCATTCCGCCACGAAATACCTTACCGGCAACGGCACGGTCACGGGCGGGGTCATCGTCGATTCCGGCAAGTTCGACTGGTCGGCGTCGGGCAAGTTCCCCAGCCTGTCCGAGCCCGAGCCCGCCTATCACGGCCTTGTCTTCCACAAGGCCCTGGGCCCGATGGCCTATACCTTCCACTCGATTGCCGTGGGGCTGCGCGACCTGGGCATGACCATGAACCCGCAGGGCGCGCACTACACCTTGATGGGGATCGAGACGCTGAGCCTGCGCATGGCCCGTCACGTCGAAAACGCGGAGAAGGTGGCGGCCTGGCTCGAGGCCGATCCGCGCGTCGATTACGTGACCTACGCCGGGCTGCCGTCCTCGCCCTGGCACGAGCGGGTGGCACGGATCTGCCCGAGGGGCGCCGGCGCGCTCTTCACCTTCGCGGTCAAGGGCGGCTACGACGCCTGCGTGAAACTCGTGGACGCGCTCGAACTCTTCAGCCATGTCGCCAACCTTGGCGACACGCGCTCGCTGGTCATCCACTCGGCCTCGACGACCCACCGGCAGCTGACCCCCGAGCAGCAGGAGGCGGCGGGTGCCGCGCCGAACGTGGTGCGGCTCTCGATCGGGATCGAGGACGCCGACGACCTGATTGCCGACCTCGATCAGGCATTGTCGAAGGCGACGGCCTGACGGGCATCTTCCGGGGCGGCCTCAAGACCGCCCCGGAACCCGCTGATCTCACGGCTGTTTCAGCTCGTAGACCAAGGTCACCTGCGCGGCTGTCTCGATCTCTCCTTCGGCCACCGGAACCGGTGCCGCCATTGCGGCCTCGCGATACATCGGCATCGGCGGCTGGCCCGCATCGCCTCCCTCGCGGATCTCCATGATCGGCCCCAGCGTCACGCCCGCAGCCTCGGTCAGCAGCCGGGCCCGCGCCTGAGCCTTGGCTACCGCGCGTTTCCGCGCCTCGTCCATGGCAGGCTCGGGATCCGAGAGGCCGAATCCGACCCCATGCAGGGTGTTCGCCCCGTCCTGAACCGCCTGATCGAGCACCGCGCCCAGTCGATCAAGCGTGCGCACCCGGACGGTCAGCATGTTCGAGGCGACATAACCGTCGATCTGCGGAGCGGCACCGTCGGGGTTCTGTGTCCAGTTGGGATTGAGCGACAGGCCGGAGGTCTGCAGATCACGGTCCTCGATCCCGGCCGTCTTCAGCCGCTCCAGCACCCGCGCGAGGTTTTCACCATTCGCGGACATGGCCTCGGCTGCCGTCGCGCCCTGGCTGGTGACGCCCAGCGTGATCGTCGCCATGTCGGGTCGGCCGGCCACGGTGCCTTCGCCGGTCACCGTCAGCCGCGGTGTCTCGGCCAGCGCCGCCCCCGGCAGGATCAGGGCGGTGCAGAGCATCAGGACTTTCGCAATGTGCATGTGGAATGTTCCTCCTTGGGGTTGAGAGCGTTCGCCTCTCATGACGTTTCCGGCAAGGCGATCCTTGGGTGTTTTCCTTTCATTCGGCGAAAAGCTGCTGTAACACCGGAGGCGCCGAGGCCCGGACTCCCCGGTGCGCCGCCAGATGTGCTAGACCCGCGAAATGAAACCGAGATTTGCCCTCAACCTGACGCCTGAGGCCGCGAGTCTGCTTCGGCGGATGCCCGACGGATGGGAAGAACTGGGGTCGGTGCCCTTCGACGCGCCCGACTTCGACGCGGCGGTGGCTGCGCTGCGCGCCGAGGCCCGGCAGCTTGCCGGAGACGACGGCTTCGCAACGAAGGTCGTGATCCCGAACTCGCAGATCCTCTACAGGACGCTCGCCGCGCCGGGGCCGGACAAGGCCAGCCGGAGGGAGCAGATCCGCGAGGGACTCGAGGGGCTGACCCCTTACGAGGTCAAGGATCTGGTCTACGACTTCGAGCCGATGGGGGGTGAGGTGCGCCTTGCCGTCGTCGCACGCGATACCCTTGACGAAGCCGAGGGCTTCGCCGAGCAGCACGGGTTCGAGCCTGTGGCCTTCGTCGCCATTCCGGAGGACGACGGCTTTCCGCGAGAGCCCTCCTTCGGCATTCTTTCGGCGGCGCTGCGGCGCCTGCCGAAGGGCGTGAAGGTCGAACGCGATGCGGAGCCGATTCGCATCCTGCCGCCCCCCGCCGCGATGGACAGGGATACCCTCGCCGACGAGGCGGAGGAGCAGGAGATCCTCCTGCCCGACGAGCAGACGGGAGAGGAAGCCGAACCCTTGCCCCGCGAGGCCGAAGAGGCTGCGGTGCCGGATGATCCGACCGCCGCGGAACCCGACCTTGAGGACCCGGCATCGGAAGAAGGCGAGCCGGAGCTTGCGACGGCAGAGATGCCCGACGAAGAGCCCGCGGTTTCCGAGGCAGCGATTGCGCAGCCGGCAGAACCGGCGTCTTCCAAGGCGACAGATGCGACGCCGAAGGAGACGGTGGCTTCCGACGCGGCCGATGCGCAGCCTGAGGAACAAGCAGCTCCCGAGGCGGCCGATCAGCAGCCGGAGGAACCGGCGGCCGACGCCGAAGATGCGCCGAAGTCCGACTGGGCGCCTCCGCAGGAAGAGTGGCACCCCGAGCCGGATCTTGCGGCGCTGGCCTCGCTCACGCCCGACGAGACGGCCCTGCCCCTGCCCGAGCCGGAGATCGACGAGCCCGCGGAGGCGCTCGCCGCGGGCGCCCGGCCTCCGCCGTTTTTCGCCCCCGAGGAGCCCGCATCCACGCCGCCGCCGCTCGCCCGCGAGACGGCGCGCCCCGTGCCCGACGCACGGCAGCTTCCGCCGTTCGCGCCCGCGTCGCGGCCGCAACCGTCGGTCACAAGCCCGGAAGTGCCCGAGGCTCCTTATGTCGCCCTTGACGACGACGACATTCCCGACATGCCGCCCGGGACCTTCGCCAGCCGCCGTGTGGCTGCCGAGGCCACGAAGGCCCGTCCTGCGGCGCGGCTCACGGCCGATCCCAAGCCCCAGCGCGGTGCCGGACGTGCCGCAGACCCGTTGCCGCGCAACCCGTCGGGGCGCTCGGCCCTCCCGACCCGCGGTGCCACTGCCACCCCGGCCCGGGGGGCAGCTTCGGCGGCCGTGGCCGCGCCCGGCATTGTCGGGGTGAAGCCCGCGAAACGCACCGAGGCTGGCCGGAACGGTCCTCAGGCTGAGCCGAGCCGGCAGACCGAGGCACAATTCGGCGGCCTCGGCGGGCGGGTTGCGGCGCAGCGCGGCAAGCCCCGCTTTCTCGGCCTGATCCTGACTGTCGTGCTGCTTGTCGTCCTTGCGGCCGTCGCGGCACTGTCGTCGTATCTGGTGGCCTCCCGCGACGGAGACACGCAGACTTCGCTGGCCCTGTCGGAAGGCGAGGCCGAAGTCCCGGCGGCAGGGTCTGACGGGTCCGAGGCGGCATCGGACCTTCCTCCGCTGCCCGATCAGCCGGTGGTCGAGGATGAGATCGCCGCAGACGAGCCGTCCCTCGGCGACGCGCCGACCGAGATCCCGCAGCCGCCCGAGCCCGCGGAAGCCAGCGTCGCGCCGGCGTCCGAGGCGCCCCAGGTCGCCTCCGGCGAGGCAGGACGTGCCGCGCCATCGGACACGCCGCAGGACGAGATCTTCCTCACGACGATGGATTCCCCGCTGCCCTCGCTCGATGCGGTGGCTCTGCCGCCGCCACCGATCGAACTGGACGACGCGCCGGGGCTGCCCCTGCCGCCGCCGCCCTTCGGCGCGACCTATGATCTCGACGAGAGAGGCCTGATCCGGCCAAGCGCCGAAGGCGTCCTCGCGCCGGGGAACTTCCTGCTGATCGAGGGCAAGCCGCCGGTCCTTCCGCCCCGCCGGCCCGAGGCAGCCCAGCCGGAACAGGACGCAGCCCTGACGCCGGCCACCGGATCCCGCCCCGCGGCGAACCCCGGATCCATCTTCCCGGGCGCCGCTCCGGCAACCGTTGCCGGCGCATCTGCCGCAGCCGATCCCGCCCTTGCAGGAAGTCGCCCCCGGTCCAGGCCCGCGGACCTGGTGCCGGTCGTGGCCGCTCTGCCCGAAGAGGCCCCCGCGGCGACGGCGGACCCGCGCATGAGCGGCCTTCGCCCGCGCGCGCGCCCGGTCGATCCCGAACCTTCGCTGCCCGAGGCGCAGGGAGCGACACTGGCAATGGCGCTCAGTCCGGCGCCGAGGCCGGACGGCGCGCCGGAGGCAGTCGCGACCTCCAGTGGCGCCATCAGCCCCCTGGCCATCGCCGTCTCGCGCCGGCCCGAGGCGCGGCCCAGCGACTTCTCGGACGCCATCGAGGCCGCCGTCGCGGCTGCCGTCCAGGCTCCGCGGACGCCCGCCGCAGTGGCCGCGATTGCCGCTCCGCGACAGGTCGCCCCCGCTGTTCGCGCCCCGGCCCCGGAGGAAGAGGACGAGCCCGAAGTGGCCGTAGCACCCCGTATCCCGACGAAGGCCAATGTCGCGCAGAAAGCCACCTTCAGCAACGCGATCAACCTGTCGAAAACCAACCTGATCGGCGTCTACGGCACCTCCTCGAACCGCTACGCCCTCGTGCGCCAGTCGAACGGGCGCTACGTGAAGGTGCGCGTCGGCGACAGGATCGACGGCGGCGTGGTGGCATCCATCACCGGCAGCGAACTGCGCTACAGGAAGGGCAGCCGGATGCTCGCGCTGAGCATGCCGAAGGGCTGAGGCGACCGGCCGGCCACGCGCAGCGTGAGGTTAAAGCCGCACGGCGCTGTCCCGCCGGCTTCCTCGATCATGCCGCAGACGCAGCGCCTCAAGATCGGGCAGGAGCGGCGCTGCAGTCGCCATGTCCGCGACAGCTTGGACAGTGCGACGGGATGGACAGGCCGAGACGCGGGGCGGTAGCCTGAACGCCCTCTCACCTCGGGCGATACGACATGGAAAGCCTCCTTCTGCAGGCGAGCATCTATCTGGGCGCGGCAGTTCTGATCGTGCCGCTCGCGGTGCGGGCAGGCCTCGGCTCGGTGCTCGGCTATCTCGCGGCCGGGATCGTGATGGGCCCGGTGCTCGGTCTCGCGGGGGCCGAGACCGAGGACCTGCGCCACTACGCAGAGTTCGGCGTGGTGCTCATGCTCTTCCTCGTCGGGCTGGAACTCGAGCCGCCTGCCCTCTGGGCCATGCGACAGTCGCTTGTCGGGCTGGGCGGCCTTCAAATGGCGCTCACCAGCTTCGTGGCGGGACTGGGCCTGCTCTGGCTGGGCTTCGACTGGCGCGAGGCGGTCGTGCTGGGCCTGGTGGCGGCGCTGTCGTCCACGGCCATCGTCCTGCAGACCATGACCGAGCGCCGCGTCCTGCGCACGCCCGGAGGTCGCGGATCCTTCGCCGTTCTCCTCGCGCAGGACATCGCCGTCGTGCCGATGCTGGCCCTCGTTCCGCTCCTCACCCTCAGTCCCGGCGGATCAGTCTCTCCTGAGCAGAAGGAAGTCGGCGAGGCGGCGATGCCGATCATCGGTTTCCTGCACTCGCTGCCCGGCTGGGCGGATACGCTGGTGATGCTGGGCGTGGTCGGCTTCATCGTGTTCGGCGGCCACTACCTCACCCGGCCCGTCTTCCGCTACGTCCACGCCTCCCGCCTGCCCGAGATGGGCAGCTTCATCGCCCTCTTCACGGTCGCGGGAACGGCCTTCCTGACCCTCGCCGTCGGGCTTTCGCCCGCGCTCGGAACCTTCCTCGCAGGTGTCGTGCTCGCCAACTCCGAATTCCGCCACCAGCTCGAGGCCGACATCCGGCCCTACAAGGGAATCCTGCTCGGCCTCTTCTTCATGGCGGTCGGGATCGGGATCGACTTCAGGCTGCTGGCGGCCGACCCGTGGACGCTCGTCGGCCTCACCCTCGCACTGGTGGTCGTGAAGGTGCTGGTGCTCGCGGCGCTGGCCGAGGGCTTCGGGCTGAAGGGGCGCGACCGCTGGCTGCTGACTCTCGGTCTGGCTCAGGCTGGCGAGTTCGGCTTCGTCCTCGTGGGCTTCGCAGCTCAGGAGACGATCCTGCCGCCACTCGTCGCACAGAAGACGCTGATCGTTGTCAGCCTCTCGATGCTCGTGACCCCGCTGCTCTTCCTCGCGGCGGACTGGCTCTCGCGGTTGGGCGAGGAACAGCCTTCGCCCGGCTACGATCCGATCGACGAGAAGGGCCGCGTGATCATCGCGGGCATCGGGCGCTTCGGGCAGGTGGTGAACCGGCTGGTCCGGATGAGCGGCATCCAGACCGTGGTGCTCGACCACGACATGGTGGCGGTGCAGATCATGCGCCGCTTCGGCGTCAAGGGCTTCTTCGGCGATCCGACGCGGCCCGAACTGCTGCAGGCGGCGGGGCTGTCCGAGGCCTCGGTGCTGGTCGTGGCGGTGGACGACCGCGAGAATGCGATCAAGATCGTGCGCTATGCGCGCCACGTCCGGCCAGACCTGCACATCGTCGCCCGCGCCCGTGACCGGGTGCATGTCTACGAACTCTTTCAGGCCGGCGCGAACGACATCGTGCGCGAGACCTTCGACAGCTCGATCCGTGCGGGCCGCTACGTCCTCGAAAACATGGGCTTCAGCGAATACGAGGCGGCGCAGCGCTCGCGCACCTATTTCCGGGTGGACCGTGCCGCCATGCGCGACCTTGCCGAGATCTGGGTGCCCGGCCAGCCCGCGCATCTCAACGAGGCCTATGTGGCTCGGGCCCGCCAGCTCGACGCGGATCTCGAGACGGCGCTTCTGGAAGAGGCCGGACAGGTCCGGCCCGATCCCGAGGCGGCGGAATAGGATCCCCGCCGCCTGCGACCCGGATCCCGGTCCGGGTCAGCCTGCGGATACGCCCGCCTCTGCAAAGGTCGCCATGCCCGACAGGCAGGCAACGGCGCTGCGCAGGATATTGATCGCGACGATGGCACCGGTCCCCTCGCCGAGCCGCATGCCGAGGCTCAGCATCGGCTCCTTGCCCAGTTGCTTCAGCACGGCCGAATGCGCGCCCTCGGCGCTGACATGGCCCGCCACGGCGTGATCAAGGGCGGCAGGCGTGATCCTGTGCAACACGGCTGCCGCCGAGGTGCAGATGAACCCGTCGAGGATCACCGGCACGCGGCCGACACGCGCGCGGGCGATGGCACCGGCCATGGCTGCCAGTTCCCGCCCGCCGAGCCGGCGCAGGACCTCCAGCGGATCCGAGAGTGCCTCGGCATGCCGTTCGAGCCCCTGTGCCACCACAAGCGTCTTCCCCTCGAGCGCGGCGCCGTCGACACCACTGCCGCGGCCGGTCCATTCACCCGCCGACCCGCCGAAGAGCGCCGCGGCGATGGCCGCTGCAGCCGTCGTGTTGCCGATGCCCATTTCTCCCACGACGAGAAGATCGGCCTCGACGTCCACCGCTTCCCAGCCCGCGGCAAGGGCCGCGACGAGGTCCTCCTCGGTCATGGCAGGAACTTCCGTGAAATCGCCCGTCGGCCGGTCGAGATCCAGCTCGACCACGGTCAGGCTCGCCCCGGCGACCTTGCAGAGCTGGTTCACCGCCGCCCCGCCCGCGCGGTAGTTCGCCACCATCTGCACCGTCACCTCGGGCGGGAAGGCCGAGACGCCGCGCGCCGCGATCCCGTGGTTACCCGCGAAGATCGCGACCTGCGGCCGCTTCAGCTCCGGCCGCCCGTCGCCCTGCCAGCCCGCATACCAGATCGCGAGTTCCTCGAGCCGCCCCAGCGCCCCCTTCGGCTTCGTCAACTGCTCGTTGCGCGCGGTCGCCGCCTCGACCGCTGCGCTGTCGCGCTCGGGCAGGGTCTCGAACACGGCGCGGAAGCCGGCGAGGGAGGTAAAGGGGGCCTTCATGGGGGGTCCTTCCGGTTGCTAGGCTGATCCGGCTTCGGTATCGGGAACCGTCGGTGGAAACCAGTGCCCGGGAGGATGCAAGTGAAAGACAGGCTGTCGCAGCGGTGGGCGGACGTGCAACTGGCGCTGGCCTTGCTGACGAGGCTGCCGTTGCCTGCACGATCCCTGCCCGATCGCGGTGCCTCGGCGGCCTGGGCCTGGCCATTGGCGGGCGTCGCCGTGGGGGGAATCGCAGCGCTGGTCGCCTCGCTCGGGCTGGCGGCGGGCGTGCCGGCCACGGTAGCCGCGGCCCTTGCGCTGGCTGCTCAGGCCCTGGCAACGGGCGCCATGCACGAGGACGGCCTTGCCGATACGGCGGACGGTCTCTGGGGCGGCTGGAGCCGAGAGCGGCGGCTCGAGATCATGAAGGACAGCAGGACGGGAAGCTACGGCGTCGCGGCCCTCGTGCTTGTCGGGTTGCTGCGCTGGTCGGCCCTTGCTGCGGCGCTGGACTCCGGAAGCGTGGTGCTGATCGCCGCCGCCGTCCTCTCGCGCGTGCCGATGGTCGTGCTGATGGCGGCGCTGCCGAACGCGCGCGGTTCCGGCCTCTCGCAATCCCTCGGCCGACCCGGACGACGGCAGGCCTTTCTGGCAGCAGCCACGGGCCTCGCCGTCGCGCTGATTGCCATTGGACCGGCGGCATTCGCGCTTGCGCTGGCCGCTGCCCTCGCTGCCCTCGCGCTCGGTCTGGTCGCGCGCGCGAAGATCGGGGGGCAGACCGGGGACGTTCTCGGAGCCTCTCAGCAGATCTCGGAAGCCGCGGCTCTTGTGGCTGCCGCGGCCCTCGCGTGAGGGCAGACCTCGCGCGTCCCGATGCTCCGGATCGCCGGCGCGCGGCCCAGGGAAGCAAAGAGGCCGCGGCATGTGCCGCGGCCTCAAGCAACAGGTAGTGGAGCTTCCGGGCGTCGCCTCAGGCGGCGCGCGAGATCAGGACGGCGTCCACGGCCTTCTGGGCACCGGCCTCGTCGACGCCGGACACGGCGGCCACCTCACGGGTCAGCCGCTCGAGCGCCGCCTCGTAAAGCTGACGCTCGGAATAGGATTGCTCACGCTGGTCGTCGGTTCGATGCAGGTCGCGCACCACCTCGGCGATCGACATCAGATCGCCCGAGTTGATCTTCTGCTCATATTCCTGAGCCCGGCGCGACCACATCGCGCGCTTCACACGAGCCTTGCCTTTCAGAGTGTCCAGCGCCTTCGTCACCACGTCCGGCGTCGACAGGGACCGCATCCCCACCTCGGTCGCCTTGTGCGTGGGCACGCGCAGGGTCATCTTGTCCTTTTCGAACGAAATCACGAACAGTTCGAGGCGGATGCCAGCGATCTCCTGTTCCTCGATCGAGATGATCCGGCCGACGCCATGCGCCGGGTAGACAACGAACTCGTTGGGACGAAACTCGGGCTTCTTGGTCTTGGTCATCCAGTCGCTTCCTCGATGCGGCAGCTCTCGATCCTCGCGACAGACACTTGAACGCCCGGAACTTCCGGTCCGGGCGATTCAGGTGGAAATGTCGTTAGAAATCCCACCCCAGGCGAGCAGCTCTGAGATGGTTGTCGGGCTTCCGTGCTTGTTTATGACTTCCTTGTATCACAAAAAGCGGCCGATTCCAACTCCAGCGCGCATCTGGAGGCCCACGGAAGCGTTATCAACCCGCTGCGCGGGCGCACGCCTCATGCACCTGAGACGAAGCGCCGCAGGCTTCAGCCGCCTTCGCCCGGCTTCTCGGAGAAGTGGGTGGCGAGCTTGCCCGGCTGCCCGTCGAGATCCGCCGCCTCTGGCAGCGCATCCTTCTTGGTGACGATGACCGGCCAGATCTCGGCATATTTGCGGTTGAGCTCGACCCAACTCTCCATGTCCGGTTCCGTATCGGGACGGATCGCGTCGGCCGGGCATTCCGGCTCGCAGACGCCGCAGTCGATGCATTCGTCCGGGTGGATGACCAGCATGTTCTCGCCTTCGTAGAAGCAGTCCACCGGGCAGACTTCCACGCAGTCGGTGTATTTGCAGGCGATGCAGTTGTCGGTCACCACATAGGTCATGGGAGGAACCTTGCTCTCTTGTCTTTTCGGGGTCTGTTAATGCAGCAGCGTCGATCATTCAAGCGGCGAAGCGGCCGCAGGGGGTGCGTCCAGATCAACATAGAGCGACTGCGCCTCCGCGGCCGGGCCGCGCCGTGTGCCGCAGGCCCGAACGCGGATGACGCGGATCCGGGAGCCCTGCGGGAAGGTGAGCGTGTCGCCCTCGCCCACCGGATGGGAGGGCTTGGCGACATGCTGCCCGTTCAGCCGCACACGTCCGGCTTCGACGACTGCGGTCGCGAGGGCGCGCGTCTTGAAGAAGCGCGCCTGCACCAGCCACTTGTCGAGCCGGATCGTGGCCCTGTCCGTTGCGCCCAAACGGTCAGGTCCGGTCGCGCAGCGCGGCCAGGACGGCGAACGGGTTGTCGGGGTCGATCTTCTCGGGGCGCGCGGGACGCGACTCGAAGGACTTCGGCTGGTTGCGGTCGCCCTTGCGGTCGGGCTTGCCGCCCTTCCCCTTGGGTTTTCCGTGATGACCCTGACGCTCGGGCCGGTCGCCACGCGGCGGCCGCGCTTCCGAACCACCCTCGGCCGGTGTCTCACCCTGCGGAGCCCGGGCCGAACGGCCGCGCCCCTCGCCCTGCGCGCGGTCATGCCGTCGCGGCCCGCGATCCGGCCGGCGCGGAGCCCAGGTGAAGGTATAGAAATTCTCCATCTCCACCGCCGCGGCCTCCTCCGGGGCGGGGGCAGAGGCATCCTCCGGCGCGCCATCCACGGGCGAGGCTTCAGGCGCGGACATCTCAGGCGCCGCAGCCGCTTCGACCGAAGGCTCTGCTCCCTCTCCGGTCGCCGGCGCTTCCGCGGCACCGGCCTCCGGCGCCGCCGCCTTGACCTTCGGGCGCTCGCCCGGCTCGGCCCGGTAGCCGAGGCCCTGCATCAGCCCCGCAAACTGCTCGAGCGTCATGCCCGTGATCGAGAGCATGTCGGGCGTCGCCTCGAACCCGGCACGGCTGTCCTTGGCGCGAAGCAGATCCGCCAGACGCTCCAGCATGTCGATGCGGATCGCACGGCTGCCTGCCGGGTGATAGCCCGCCAGCGTGTAGTGCATCTTCGGCACGTCCGCGATGTGGGGGATCGTGACGAGGCCGGGCGGCGGGCTTTCCGGGAACTCCTGCAGCCCGTTCGAGAGCGACCAGAGCACGAGCCGCAGCCGCGTGGGCGCGGGCTTCAGCAGCAGCGGCAGGAAGATGGTGAACTGCCCGAACCGTACCCCATGCTTGCGGAGCGCGGATCGCGCATCCTGATCCAGTGCCTTCACCTCTTCGGCCACCTGCTCGCGCGGGATGATGCCGAGGCTTTCCACCAGCCGGAAGGCAAAGCCGCGGGCGAGGCCGGTCAGCGTCTCGTCGCGGCTCATGGCCAGAAGCGGCTCGAACTGGGCCGCCACCTTGCGGTCGATGAAATGCTGGAGCCTGCGGCGCACCTTCTCGGCAACCTCGGCGCCGGCGTCCTCGTCGACGAAGGCCTCGACCTGCGGGCGCAGGGGTTCGGCGCCCGAGACCAGCTTGCCCACCGCCTGATCGCCCCACATGAGGCCACCCTGCTCGGTGAAGTCCATCTCGGTATCGGGCGAGTTGTAGAAGCGGTCCGCCCTGAGGTGGAACTCCGGGCGCAGCGCCTGAACGGCGGCCTGCCGCAGGGTACGCGCCTCGTCGGGCGAGTTCGACGCATCCTGCCGGAAGCGGAACCCTTCGAGACGGCCGACGAATTCGCCTTCCACCGTCACTTCACCCTTGTCATTGACCTCGGCCACAAGGCTCTCCTTCTGTTTCAACCGGCGCATGAGCACAGAAGTGCGCCGGTCGACAAATCTCTGAGTCAGGGCGCCATGGAGCGCGTCCGACAGGCGGTCTTCTACCGCGCGCGTCTCCTCCCGCCAATGACTTTCGTCCTCAACCCAGCCGCGTCTCTGCGCCACATAGGTCCAGGTCCGAATATACGCGAGCCGCTTCGAGAGTGTGTCGATATCGCCCGAGGGACGGTCGATCCGCGCGATCGCGCGTACCAGCCAGTCGTTCGGCACCTTTCCATTGCACAGGAAGCCGAAAATCCGGGCAAGGAGAGTCACGTGCTCGGTGGCCGAGATGCCGCGGAAGTCGGGAATCCGGCACACGTCCCAGAGAAGCTTCACCTGATGCGGCATGCGCAGGAGGTCGCGCACCTCGGGCTGCCCCGCCAGGGCCTTGAGCGCCCCGAGGTCGTCCGCCTCCCGAGCGCGCGAGAGCCACTCGTTCGACGTGGGCTCCTCGAGCGAGGCGATCAGCCTCTCGACCGTGCCGAACTCCAGCCGGTCGTTGCGCCAGTGCAGGCGCTGGATCGGGGCGAAGCGGTGGTTCTCGATCGCATCCACCACGCCCTCGTCCAGCGGCTCGGCCTCGCCCGTGACGCCGAAGGTTCCGGGCTCGGTATGGCGGCCGGCGCGACCGGCGATCTGCCCCAGTTCATGCGGAAACAGGTGCCGCATCCGGCGCCCGTCGAACTTCACCGTCGAGGAAAAGGCGACATGCTGGATGTCAAGGTTCAGCCCCATGCCGATGGCGTCGGTCGCGACGAGGTAATCCACATCCCCGTTCTGGTAGAGCGCGACCTGCGCGTTCCGGGTCCGCGGACTGAGCGCCCCCATCACCACCGCGCAGCCGCCCTTCTGGCGTCGGATCAGTTCGGCGATGGCATAGACGTTGTCGACCGAGAAGCCCACGATGGCGCTGCGCGGCGGCATCCGGCTGATCTTCTTCGATCCGGCCCAGGTCAGGGTCGAGAAGCGTTCGCGGCGCAGGAACGTCACATGCGGCACCAGCGCCGAGATCGCGCCCCGCATCACGTCCGAGCCGAGGAACATCGTCTCGACCAGCCCGCGCGCCCGAAGCAGGCGGTCGGTGAAGACATGCCCCCGCTCTGGATCGCCGCAGAGCTGGATCTCGTCCACCGCCACGAAATCGGCGCCGATCTCCATCGGCATCGCCTCGACGGTGCAGACCCAGTATTGCGTCCGCTCGGGAACGATCCGCTCCTCGCCCGTGACCAGCGCCACGACCGAGGGGCCGCGCTGCGCCACGATCCGGTCGTAGACCTCGCGCGCCAGAAGCCGGAGCGGCAGGCCGATGACGCCCGAGCGGTGGCCGAGCATCCGCTCGATGGCGTAGTGGGTCTTGCCGGTGTTGGTCGGCCCGAGAACCGCCGTCACCCTCGCGGTCGCGCGCATGGGCCTTGCCTCAGAGTTCCTGACCGGCAGCCTCGGCTTCCAGCCGGTCCACCGCCTGCACTACCCCTTCGAGATGCGGATGTATAGCAAGAGCGGCCCGATAGGCCTTCAGCGCCTGCTCGGGCCGTTCCATCTGCTCGAGCATCGTGCCAAGCCCGGCGAGCGCACCGAAATGGCGCGGGTTCAGCGTCAGCACATGGGCGATGTCCGACATCGAGGGGCCGAACATCCCGGCCCGGAAATAGGCGGTGGCGCGCGCATTCCAGCCCTCGGCGAAGTCGGGCGCATGATCCACCAAGGCGGTCAGATGCTCGATGGCGACCTCGTTCTTGCCGTCCGACATGGCCTTCCGCCCCCTTTCGAGCAGCAGGTCGGCCGCAGGAGAGCCTGACTTCGACCATTCCGTGAAGATCTGCCGCTCGATTCGCCGCGCCGATCCGGCATCGGCTTCCTTGAGGCGCGTGAAGAGTTCGTCGAGACCGCCCGGACCGCCGGTCGTCTGCGCCTCTCCGGCGGAGATTCCGAGGACAATCGGAAGGATTGCCCCCACGATAGCGTTGTGAAACGGTCGCCTCGCTTTCATAGTCCGAATGTAGCGTGCGCGGGTTCAAACACCAGTGGCATGCACTCAAGAAAACGGGATTGGAGACAGCCGGGAATGAGCAAGGTGATCGACGCCGCGGTAGAGGCCCTGAGCCGCAAGGTTTCGAGCTTCGATGGCAGCGCCAAGTTCATCATCTCCGACGAGGGGGTGATCATGATGGACGAAGCCGGCGTGCGCGAGGGAGACGGAGAGGCGGATGTCACGATGACGGCCTCGGCAGATGTCTTCCAGCAGATCCTGGAGGGGGATCTCAATCCCACCATGGCCTTCATGTCGGGCCGACTGGCCATCGAGGGGTCGATCCCCATGGCGATGAAGGTGGGCGCGGCCCTGAGTTGACCGACGCACCTTTCCACAGCGGGATCGCGCGTGGGCCCGACACAGTCCGCGCGACATGGATCCGCGCCCGCGACGGGGCACGCCTGCGCGCCGTGCTCTGGCCCGAAGGCGCGTCGGGCACCGTGCTCCTGTTCTCGGGCCGGACGGAATACGCCGAGAAATACGGGCCAGCGGCTGTTGCGCTCCGCCGCCGGGGCTATGCCGCGGCGACGCTTGACTGGCGCGGGCAGGGTCTGTCCGACCGCTCGCTGCGCGATCCGCTCGTGGGGCACATCGGCGACTTCGCCGACTACCAGAAGGACGTGGGTGCCCTGCTGGACCTGCTGCGAGAGCAGGGCCTGCCCGAGCCCTATCATCTTCTCGCGCATTCCATGGGCGGCTGCATCGGCCTGCGCTCTCTCCACGAGGGGTTGCCGGTGCGCTCGGCCTGCTTCTCGGCGCCGATGTGGGGGATCCGCCTGCATTCCGCGCTGCGCGCGGTCGCGGCGACACTCGCCGCACTGGCCCGCCCGATGCGGCTCGGGCACAGGTATGTCCCGGGTACGGGCACGCGCAGCTACATCCTGGCGACCGCCTTCGATACCAATGTGCTGACGCGCGACCCGCAGATGTATGCCTGGATGCAGGACCAGCTTGCCCGGGTGCCCGAGCTCGGTCTTGCGGGGCCCAGCCTCGACTGGCTGCGCGCGGCCTTCGCCGAGACCGGGCACCTTGCCCGGCTCCCCTCGCCCGACCTGCCTGCGCTCTGCATGGTCGGCTCGGCCGAGAAGGTGGTGGATCTCGAGGCGATCGAGCGCCGGATGAGGGTCTGGCCGAAGGGCAAGCTGCAGATCGTGCCCGGTGTCGAGCACGAGGTCATGATGGACCTGCCCGAAGTGCGCGAGGCCTTCTTCGACGCCGCGGCGGCCCTCTTCGACGCGCACCGCTAGGGTTCCACGTCCATCCGCGCCCGCCGTGCACGCGCGCGGGAAGGTCCCTTGCCTGCACCATGCTGCGGCCTCGCCCGGGCCCGCAGGTGCGGCCTCAGATGCGGATCTGCGAGAACCCCTCGCGCAAGGCGCGCGACCAGGCCTCGGACATGGCGCGGAAATTGTCGTCGCCCGCCTCGATCCGCCGGCGCGAGGTGATGCGGCAGTCCTCGCGCGCGATCACGGCCAGGTCGAGCGGCATCCCCACCGAGAGATTCGAGCGCAACGTCGAATCCATCGACAGCAGCACCGCCTTCTGCGCATCGGCGAGCGACGTCTCGGGCTTCACCACGCGATCGAGGATCGGCTTTCCGTATTTGTGCTCGCCGATCTGCAGGAAGGGCGTGTCCTCCGTGGCTTCGATGAAGTTGCCCTCGGGATAGATGAGGAACATCCGCATCTCGCCGCCCTTGCGCTGGCCCGCGACGATCATGCTGGCCGAGGCGCTCTGCTTCTGGGCGGACAGCTTCTCGTCGATGTCGAGCCGCACTTGGGCCAGCATGTTGCCGATGATCTCGGCCACCTTCAGCATGGTGGGGGCCTTCAGGATCGAGCTGTCCTCGGTCGCGTCCGGATCATGGATCGCCTCCTTCAGCCGGGCGATGGTGGTCTGCGTCACCGAGAGGCTGCCCGCCGTGAGGATGGCCACGACGCGCTCGCCCGGCTCCTCGAAGGTGAACATCTTCTTGTAGACGGCAATGTTGTCGAAGCCCGCGTTCGTCCGGGTATCCGACAGCAGCACCATCCCCTCGTTGAGCAGCAGGCCCACGCAATAGGTCATCGGTCACGTATCCACAGAGTTCTGAGGGACCCTATTGCTGCACCGCCTGCACTGCAACCTGCACTTCGAGACGCTCGACCCCCGGGCCGCGGGCGATGCCGCGGATCGGGGCCGCGTCCTGCGCGTCAAGCCCCGAGCCGAGCCGGATGTAGCGGTCGTCCGGACAGCAGCGGTTCGCGGGGTCGAAGCCTACCCAGCCGAGGCCGCGCACCCAGAGTTCCGCCCAGGCATGGGCCGCATCCTGCTCCTGCCCGTCCTCGGCGGTAAGGAGATAGCCCGAGACGTAGCGCGCGGGCAGCCCCGAGACGCGCGCGGCCGCGATCAGCGCATGGGAGTGATCCTGGCAGACGCCGCGGCCGATCGCCAAGGCTTCGGCGGCGGTCGTATGCGCTTCGGTCACGCCCGGCTCGTAGGCGATCGCCTCGGCCACCAGATCGGCCAGCATGTGTGCCCGGTCGAGCGCCTCCTCGATCCCGTCCGCCTTCGCCGCAAGCGCGGCCAGCGCCGAATCGGCCTTCGTGACGCTGGTGTCGCGCAGGTAGCAGTCCGGCGGCGTGAGTTCCCGGTGTCCGCGCAGAACCCCCGCCTGATCCGAAGTCTCGACCTTTCCCCTGACCGAAACGGTCACCTCGCTCACCGGCCCCGGCACCGTCCAGCCCTGGATCCAGTCGCCCGCTCCGTCCCGGAAGGCGCCGCCCGCGATCCCGTCCGAGACGGTCACGGTCCAGTCGAGCACGCGCTGCCCGGCACAGTTCGAGGGCATCAGCCGGTGGCTCTGAACCAGCGCCCGCGCCGGGCGGTTGTAGCGGTAGCAGGTCACATGATCGACCGTCAGGATCATCGCACGTCTCCGCTCAGATAGCTTTCGAAGATCACCCCCGAGAGATTGGCGGCCTCGAGGATGAAGCGGCTGAGGAACTCGTGCAGCCCCTCCTCGATGATGTCCTCGACGCTCAGCGCCGCGAGTTCCGCAGCAAGCTTCTCGGCCACCTCCTTCGGCCGCGAGGGACGGCCGTAGGCCTTCTCGAGCCGATTGAGGTGACCGCAGATCCCGTCGATGCAGGTGGTGAGCGACCGCGGACATTGCGCGTTCAGGATGAGGAAGTCGGCGATCTTGCGAGCCGTCACCTCGCCGCCATAGGCCCAGTGGAAGGCCCGGTGCGCCGAGGTGGCGCGCAGGAGCGTCGCCCATTGGTAATTGTCCATCCCCGAACCAACGAACTCCACCCGTGGCAGCAGGACGTAGTATTTCACGTCCATCAGCCGCGCGGTGTTGTCCGATCGCTCGAGGTAGTAGCCGAGGTTCAGGAAATCCCACCCGTCGTTGCGCAGCAGCGTCGTGTCGATCGAGCCGCGAATGATGGCGGCCTTGTTCATCGCCCAGTCGATCAGCCGCGGCAGCTCCAGCTTGTCGCGCGGCGATTTCTCGAGCGCCCGCAATTCCTGGAACGCCGTGTTGATCGCGTCCCAGACCTGCGCCGTCAGGGCCGTGCGCACGATGCGGGCGTTTTCCCGCGCCCGCGCGATGCAGGTGGCGACGGACGAGGGATTGTCCTGATCGAAGAAGAGATAGCTTTCGATGTCGCGTTGGTGCGCCTGGCCGTATTTCTGCGCAAAGCCGCCGGCCGTGCCCGAGGCCTGCAGCAGGCTGTCCCATTCGTTGCGGTAGCCATGGGCGGAGGGCAGGAGCGACATGCGCGCTCCCACCTCGAGCAGCCGCGCCATCGTCTCGGCGCGTTCCATGTAGCGGGCAATCCAGTAGAGGTTGTCGGCGGTCCGGCTCAGCATGTCACGATCACTCCGCCAGCACCCAAGTGTCCTTGACGCCCCCGCCCTGCGAGGAGTTCACGACGAGCGAACCCTCCGTCAGCGCGACCCGCGTGAGCCCGCCCGGCACGAGTTCCACCCGCTCGCCCACGAGGCAGTAGGGGCGCAGGTCGACGTGGCGCGGCGCAATCCCCTCGTTGACGAAGGTGGGAGTGGTCGAAAGTGCCAGCGTCGGCTGGGCGATGTAGTTGTCGGGATCGGCCTCGATCCGGCCGCGGAAGGCCTCGATCTGCTCGCGGCTCGACTTCGGCCCGACCAGCATCCCGTAGCCGCCCGAGCCATGCACTTCCTTCACCACCAGTTCGGGCAGGTTCGCCAGCACATGCTTCCGGTCCTCGTCGCGGCCGCATTGCCAGGTGGGCACGTTGTTCAGAAGCGGCTCCTCGCCGAGGTAGAAGCGCACCATCTCGGGCACGAAGGTGTAGACCGCCTTGTCGTCGGCCACCCCCGCGCCGGGGGCCGAACAGATCGTGACGCCGCCCGAACGGTAGACATCCATGAGCCCCGGAACTCCCAGCATGGAATCCGGCCGGAAGCAGAGCGGGTCGATGTAGGCGTCGTCAATCCGGCGGTAGATCACGTCCACGCGCTTCGGCCCCTCGGTCGTGCGCATGTAGAGGAAATCGCCCTCGACGAAGAGATCCGCGCCCTCGACCAGTTCCACCCCCATGAGATCCGCGAGAAAGCTGTGCTCGTAATAGGCGGAGTTGAAGTGGCCGGGCGTCAGCAGCACGACCGTAGGATCGCCCTGGCATTTCACTGGTGCGACCGAGGCCAGCGTGCGGCGCAGCTTCTCGGGATAGCTGTCCACCGGCTCGATCCGGTTCTCGCGGAAGAGCTCGGGGAACATCCGCATCATGATCTCGCGGTTCTCGAGCATGTAGGAGACGCCGGAAGGCGTGCGGCAGTTGTCCTCGAGCACGAAGAACTCCTCGGGGCCGGTCCGCACGAGGTCGATGCCGACCACATGGCTGTAGACGCCCTTCGGCGGGGTGAAGCCCACCACCGACTTCTCGTAGGCGGCATTGCGGTAGACGAGGCGGCCGGGGATCCGACCGGCGCGCACGATCTCGCCGCGGCCGTAGACATCGGCGAGAAAGGCATTGAGCGCCCGTGCGCGCTGCTTGATCCCGCGTTCGAGCCGCGCCCATTCCCGGGCGGTGAAGACGCGGGGAAACATGTCGAAGGGGATCAGCCGGTCCGGATCGCCACCCTCGCCATAGACCGCGAAGGTGATGCCGATGCGTCGGAACAGCGCTTCGGCTTCGGCCTGCTTCATCTCGCGAAGCTCGGCCGGCATGGCCTTGGTCCAATCCTCGAGCTGGCGGTAAGGGAGGCGCACCCTGCCCTTCTCGTACATCTCGTTGAAATAGGTTGTCACCGCCACTCCCCTCGTTCCCGACCGTTCTTGCGCCGTCCTGCCTCGACTTTAATCAGCGGGATTCGGCACCGGGAAGGGTGCACGGCGCAATGGCATTCACATCCTGCCACCTAGCCCAAATATTGTGCGTTTCGAGCGGCTGGCGGGCGGTCTCTGCTGCGCTATCCTTTCCCGCATGTCGCGCGAGCCCCTCCTGACCTTCACCGACCGCGGGATCTGCTGCCCCGAGGGCGGGTTCCACATCGACCCGTGGAAGCCGGTCGAGCGCGCGCTCATCACCCACGGCCATTCCGACCATGCCCGCTTCGGCCACGGCGCCTATCTCGCGACCGAAGGCTCCGCGCCGGTGATCCGCTACCGGCTGGGCGGCATCCGCCTCGCGACCATCCGCTTCGGCGAGCGTCGCCGCATCGGCGGCGTCACGGTCTCGTTCCATCCGGCAGGCCATGTGCCGGGCTCGGCGCAGATCCGCATCGAGCGGGACGGCGAGGTCTGGGTCGTCTCAGGCGACTACAAGACCGCCGAGGACGGCCTGTCCGAGCCCTTCGAGCCGGTTGCCTGCCACAGCTTCATCTCGGAATGCACCTTCGGCCTTCCCGTCTTCCGCTGGAAGCCGCAGGCCGAACTGGCCGGACAGCTCAACCGCTGGTGGGCCGCGAATGCCGCCGAGGGACGGGTGTCCATCGTGGGCGCCTACACGCTCGGGAAGGCGCAGCGGCTGCTGGCCTCGGCCGATCTCTCCATCGGCCCGATCCTGACCCATGGCGCGGTCGAGGCCACGACGGAAGTCCTG
Organism: Rhodobacter sp. NSM; assembly: GCF_052244495.1. Taxonomy (NCBI): domain Bacteria; kingdom Pseudomonadati; phylum Pseudomonadota; class Alphaproteobacteria; order Rhodobacterales; genus Rhodobacter; species Rhodobacter sp. NSM. The sequence goes on along the minus strand of NZ_JBQPXH010000001.1, from coordinate 344,098 downwards.
CGAAAGCAGGGCCGGAACCTGCCACCCACGACCCATGCGGGTGCCGGCATCGACGGCAAGTCGCATCCCGGCGCCCTGGTGATCGCCCCGCCGTCGGCGCTCGGCACGCCCTGGGCCACCCGCTTCGGCCGGCCGGCCGAGGCCTTCGCCTCGGGCTGGATGGCACTCAGGGGCGTGCGCCGCCGCCGGGGTCTGGCGCAGGGCTTCGTCATGTCCGACCACGCGGACTGGGACGGGCTCAACGCCGCGATCCGCGCCACCGGCGCCGAGCGGATCTTCGTAACCCATGGCTACACCGCGATCTTCCGCCGCTGGCTCGAGGATCAGGGCTTCGACGCGGGCATCGTCGCGACGGAATACGAGGGCGAGAGCCTCGAGGCCCCGGATCCCAAGGCCGAGCCTGGTCCGCTGGCCGAGGCGGACACGGCCGCGCCGGACGGCGAGGCAGCGGCGGGCGCTGGCGGGGCGGACACCGACGCCGCGCCTGGTCCGTCGCACGGCGGCGAAACGCCGGATGATGCGGCCGCGGCCGCAACCCCGGCAGCAACGACGGATCCCGGCCGCGCGCCTGCAGAGACGCCGCCGCAGCGGAAGCCTGCAAGGCGGCGGGCCGATGGCAAGGGGCCGGCAGAGGGCGCAGGCCGCCCATGAAGCGCTTTGCTGCTCTCTTCGACCTGCTCGACCGCACGACGCGCACCTCGGAGAAGGTGGCGGCGCTGGCCGCCTACTTCCACGACGCGCCGGAAGAGGACCGGATCTGGACCATCGCGCTCCTTTCCGGCCGGCGGCCGAAGCGCGCGGTCAACGCTACCGAATTGCGAAGCTGGGCGGCGGAGGTCGCGGGCCTGCCGGTCTGGCTGGCCGAGGAGGTCCATCCCATCGTGGGCGACCTCGCCGAAACCATCTCGCTTCTGCTGCCCGAGCCCACGCAGACCAGCGACCGGACCCTCGACGGCTGGATGCAGACGCTCGTGGCCCTGACGGGCCGGCCCGCCGAGGTGCGGCGCGCGGCGATCCTCGACGCCTGGGACCGCCTCACCACGCCCGAGCGGTTCCTGTTCAACAAGCTCATCACCGGCGGCTTCCGCATGGGGGTGAGCCAGGGGCTGATGACGCGCGCGCTGGCGCAGGCCACGGGTGTCGAGGAGGCCGTCCTGGCGCACCGCCTCATGGGCGACTGGAGGCCGGGCCAGATCCGGTTCGAGACGCTGATCGGCGCACATGACCCTGCGGCGGATGCCTCGAAACCCTACCCCTTCGCACTCGCCTCGCCGGTCGATGATGTGGAAGCGCTCGGACTGCCCTCGGACTGGCTCGCGGAATGGAAATGGGACGGCATCCGCGGCCAGCTCGTGAACCGCGCGGGCGCCTTCGCGCTCTGGTCGCGCGGCGAGGAGCTGGTGACGGACCGCTTTCCCGACCTCGCCCCGCTGCGGGATTTCCTGCCGCCGGGCCTCGTGATCGACGCCGAGGTGCTGGCCTGGGCCGGTGCGGGCCCCTTGCCTTTCGCCGCGCTCCAGAAGCGGATCGGGCGCCTGACCGTCCCGAAGAAGATCCTGGCGGAAGCGCCCGCGCATCTCCTGGCCTACGACCTGCTCGAGGAGGATGGAGAGGATCTGCGCGCGGCCCCCCTCTCGCACCGCCGCGCCCGGCTCGAGGCGGTGCTGGCGGCCCTGCCGGCGGGTCTTCCGATCTCGCCCTCTCCGCTCGTCGCCTTCGACAACTGGCAGGTGCTGGGCGAGATCCGCGCCACTGCCCGCGAGCGGAACGCCGAGGGGCTGATACTCAAGCGCGCCTCCTCGCCCTATTTCGTGGGCCGCAAGCGCGGCGACTGGTGGAAGTGGAAGCTCGATCCCTACACGGTCGATGCGGTCATGCTCTACGCCCAGCAGGGCGCGGGGCGGCGCGCGACCCTCTTTACCGACTTCACCTTCGGGGTGCGCGACGGCGAGGATCTGGTGCCCTTCACCAAGGCCTATTCGGGCCTCACCGATGCGGAGTTCCGCCAGATCACCGACTGGGTGCGGAAGAACACGCTCGAACGTTTCGGACCTGTGCGCCGCGTCCCGCCCGAACTTGTCTTCGAGCTGGCCTTCGAGGGCATTCAGGCAAGCCCGCGTCACAAGTCGGGCATCGCGCTGCGCTTTCCCCGGATGGTCCGCTGGCGGAAGGACAAGCCCGCGGGCGAAATCGACACGCTCGAAAGCCTGCGCGCGCTGCTTGCCGCGACCGCTGGCGTGCCGCCCTGATCCTCTGGACGGTTCCCGGCGGTCGCGCCCGCCGCCCGCACCGGCATCCGCGAGGAAGACGGACCGCTCTTCCCCATCCCTCCCGCGGGGATTTAAGCCCTTCATCACAGGCCGCTCCGGGTTGAACTTCCTGCCCCGGCGCGCCACCTTGCCAGTCAGAGTATTCAAGGAGGTCCCATGACCCTGCCCCTGCCCCGTCCGGTCTTCGACGCCAATGCCAGTGCCGGAAGCCTCGGGAACCTGCCCGAATGGGATCTGCGCGACCTCTATCCCGCGCCGGATGGCCCGGAATTCAAGCGGGACATGGAGTGGCTCAAGGGCGCCTGCGCCGACTTCGCTGCCCGCCACGAAGGCAAGCTCGCCGATCTCGACGCGGCGGGATTGCTGGCCTGCATCGAGGCCTACGAGCAGATCGACATCACCGCCGGGCGGCTCATGTCCTTCGCCGGGCTGCGCTACTACCAGAACACGATGGACAGCGAGCGCGCCAAGTTCATGGCGGACGCGCAGGACAAGGTGACGGACTACACCACCGCGCTCGTCTTCTTCAGCCTCGAGTTCAACCGGCTGGACGACGCCCATCTTGACCGCCTGCTGGCCGAGAGCGCGGCGCTTGCCCGCTACAAGCCCGTCTTCGACCGGATGCGCGCGATGCGCCCGCACCAGCTCTCCGACGAGCTCGAACGGTTCCTGCACGATGAGTCGACCGTCGGCGCCGCCGCCTGGAACCGGCTCTTCGACGAGACGATGGCGGGGCTCACCTTCACGCTCGAGGGCGAGGAGATGAACCTCGAATCCACCCTCAATCTGCTGACCGACCCCGAGCGGCCGCGGCGCGAGGCGGCCGCCCGCGCCCTGGCCGAGGTTTTCGGCAAGAACATCAAGCTCTTCGCGCGCGTCCACAACACGCTCGCGAAGGAGAAGGAGATCCACGACCGCTGGCGCAAGATGCCCACGCCGCAATACGGCCGGCATCTCGCCAACCATGTGGAGCCCGAGGTCGTCGAGGCGCTGCGCAATGCCGTGGTCGCGGCCTATCCCAAGCTCTCGCACCGCTACTATCGGCTCAAGGCGAAGTGGCTGGGTCTGGACAAGCTCCAGGTCTGGGACCGCAACGCGCCGCTGCCGATCGAGACGCCGCGCCTCGTGGGCTGGGACGAGGCTCGGTCAACCGTGCTCGACGCCTATTCCGCCTTCGCGCCGAAGATGGCCGAGATCGCGCAGCCCTTCTTCGAAAAGGGCTGGATAGATGCGGGCGTCAAGCCCGGCAAGGCCCCCGGCGCCTTTGCCCATCCCACGGTGACGACGGTCCACCCCTATGTGATGCTGAACTATCTCGGCAAGCCGCGGGACGTCATGACGCTCGCACATGAACTGGGCCACGGCGTCCATCAGGTGCTGGCAGCGGGACAGGGAGAACTCCTCTCCTCGACGCCGCTCACGCTGGCCGAGACGGCGAGCGTCTTCGGCGAGATGCTCACCTTCCGCAAGCTCCTCGACGCGGCGAAGACGCCGGCCGAGCGCAAGACGCTGCTTGCGGGCAAGGTCGAGGACATGATCAACACGGTCGTGCGCCAGATCGCCTTCTACGACTTCGAGTGCAAGCTGCACGAGGCGCGCCGGCAGGGCGAGCTCACGCCCGAGGACATCAACGCCCTCTGGATGAGCATCCAGGCTGAAAGCCTCGGCGACGCGTTCGAGTTCATGGAGGGCTACGAGACCTTCTGGTCCTACATCCCGCACTTTGTCCATTCGCCCTTCTACGTCTACGCCTATGCCTTCGGCGACGGGCTGGTGAACGCGCTCTACGCGGTCTATGCCGAGGGCAATCCGGGCTTCCAGGAGAAGTATTTCGAGATGCTTTCGGCGGGCGGCTCGAAGCACCACAAGGAGCTTCTCGCCCCCTTCGGTCTCGACGCGAGCGACCCGAAATTCTGGGACAAGGGCCTGAGCATGATCGCAGGCTTCATCGACGAGCTCGAAGCCATGGACGATTGACGGCAACGGGCGCAATTTTTAGCATCCTGTGCGGGAGTTTGCTCCTGCGCTATTGTCTTTCTGGAGTTCTTTCATGGGTCATTCCGCCATGCCACAGAAGCAGCGCGACGTGCTGAAACCAAAGGGACAGGGGGAAGGCCCGCTCGGGGGTGCGCTCGAGAAGGGTGCGGGGGTCGCCTCCGATCTGTGGAGGCGGATCCGCTCGCGGGCTCTGTCCGCCGTCTCGCCCGAGGCGGAGGCGCAGCTTTACGAGGTGCACAAGGAGTGGCTCGGGGATCTCTCCGGCAAGAAGGTCCTGGAAATCGGAGGCGGGTCGCCGCTCAGCCCCTGGCTTGCCGAGACGGCCCGCACCTATCACGCGGTCTCGGCGGATCCGGCGAAGCTCGAGGCCCTGAAGGCCGTGCTCGGAGAACGGAAGAACGCCCGGCTGATCGAGGCCGACGCAATGTCCGGCGCCTTCCGCGATACCGGATATGACGTGATCTACGTGCATTCGGTGCTTCACCGGCTTGCGGAGTGCGGGCCGTTTCTTGACCGGCTGCTCAAGAAACTCGCCATCGAGGGGCGCGTGGTGACAACGGATCCGGCGGACGGCGGGGCGGTCACGCGGCTCGTGCGTTCGATTGACCGGCCGTTCCGGAACGAGACCGGACCCGACCATCCCGTGACAGAGGACCTCAAGCGCGAACTGGCCGAGCGCTTCTATCTGATCGAATGCGTGGCCCCGTTCCGCCTCGGCAAGGCCGCACTTGTCCTCGGCGTTCTGCATCCCGAGTTCGGGCGCAAGCTGTCCGAGCGGCTGATCGCGTCCGACCTGAAGGACCGGGCCGCCTTCAACCGCCTGACTTCGAGCCTGCAGGTGAGCTTCCTTCTCGGCGCGCCGGACTGACGAACCTTCAGGAAGCGCGCCCCGTTCGGAAGCGGGGCGAGCGGCGCCCGTCTCAGAGGCCGGCGACCGTGGGTGACGTTGTCGTGGCCGCCCGGCAAGGTCCGCCGGCTCAGCCGCCGGCCTGCCAGACCCGCACGGCCTCCAGCGGCCAGACCAGCATGAGAACGTTCAGGGTGAGCCCGTCACGGATGACGATGGCCGTCAGGATCTCGAAGCCGATGACCAGCGCGACCGAAAGCCAGACCGGAAGCAGCCGCGCGAGCCAGAAGCCCGCGATCATGGCCGCCATGTCGGACACCGAATTGACAACCGAGTCGCCGTAGTAGTCGAGCGAGATCGTCACCGCGCGATAGCGTTCGATCACCGCGTCGCTGTTCTCGACAATTTCCCAGGCCGCCTCGACCACGGTCGCCACGACCAGCCGCCAGCCGAGCGAGAGGCGGCCGGCAAGTGGCGTCAGCGCCCAGTAGAAGAGGATGCCGTGCAGCAGATGCGAGGGCGTGTACCAGTCGGAGAGATGCTGCGAGTTCTCCGAACTCATGACCTCGCCATGCCAAAATTTGATGGTGCCGCAGGTGCAGACAGGTTCCCGACCCATCGCAAGCAGAACGAGCGCGGCCACGAGGACGACGAGGGGCGCAAGCAGCAAAGGCCGGATCTTCTTCATGCGCACAGGATGCACGCCCGTCCGGCATTGTCCACGGGCGGCGGAGCGGGAGCCGAAAGAAGAAACGGCCGGGCAAATGCCCGGCCGTTCTTGCAACATGCGGGGTCTTTGATCCGGCTCAGGCCGGGATCGTCATCCCCTTCGACCGCGCGAGATCGCGCATCTTCGCCTGAAGCTTCTCGAAGGCGCGGACTTCGATCTGGCGGATCCGTTCGCGGCTGACACCGTAGCCGTCCGACAGTTCCTCGAGCGTCACGGGATCGTCGGTCAGCCGCCGCTGCACGAGGATGTCCTTCTCGCGGTCGTTCAGCACCGACATGGCCTGTGCCAGAAGCTCGCGCCGGGCTTCGAGTTCGTCACGCTCGGCATAGTCCGACGCCTGATCGCTGTCCTCGTCCTCGAGCCAGTCCTGCCACTGGGTGGCCCCGTCCCCGTCCGAGCCGATGGTCGCGTTCAGCGAGGCGTCCGACGCCGAGAGACGGCGGTTCATGTCGATGACCTCGGTCTCGGACACGCTGAGATCCTTGGCGATCTGAGCGACATTCTCGGGGCGCAGGTCGCCCTCCTCGAGTGCGCCGACCTTGGCCTTGGCCTTCCGCAGATTGAAGAACAGCTTCTTCTGCGCCGAGGTCGTGCCCAGCTTCACGAGGCTCCACGACCGCAGAATGTATTCCTGGATCGAGGCGCGGATCCACCACATCGCATAGGTGGCCAGCCGGAAGCCCTTGTCGGGATCGAAGCGCTTGACCGCCTGCATGAGGCCCACGTTGGCCTCCGAGATCACCTCGGCCTGCGGCAGCCCGTAGCCGCGATAGCCCATGGCGATCTTTGCCGCGAGCCGAAGGTGCGACGTGACCAGCTTGTGCGCCGCCGACGTGTCCTGATGGTCCACCCAGCGCTTCGCCAGCATGAATTCCTCTTCAGGCTCCAGAAGCGGGAACTTCCGGATTTCCTGCATGTAGCGGTTGAGCCCCTGCTCGGGACTGGGAGCGGGAAGACTGGTGTAAGTGCTCATTCGTTGACCCCCTCTGGCGCCGGGCCGGCAAGCCGACAGCGCGCGTTCCGTGCCGTCCGAGGCAGCACCGATTGCGCTACCATGGACGTTTTAACGAGAGATGTTCAAGGAACCGTCGCTGTGCCAGCATTGTTGCGGCGTCTCACGGAAATGTAATCCCATGTTACCCTTGCATCCGCGGCAGCAGCGCCAGCAACGCGGCCATGTCCGCGGGCAGCGGGCTCTCGAAGTGCAGGTCCTCTCCGCTCACCGGATGGCGGAAGCCGAGGCTCGCGGCATGCAGCGCCTGGCGCAGAAAGGCTTCGGCCGCGGCGGCGGCCTCCGGTCCCACGGCCTTCGCCGACAAGCGGCGCCGGCCCCCGTAGGTCTGGTCGCCGATCAGCCCGTGGCCGACATGGGACAGGTGCACCCGGATCTGGTGCGTCCGCCCCGTCTCGAGCCGGCATTCGACCAGCGCCGCCGCCGCTGGCGTGCCATAGCGTTCCAGAACCCGCGCGCGCGTCACCGCATGGCGCCCGCCCTCGACGGTCACGGCCTGGCGTTGCCGGTCCGTGCGGTGCCGCGCGAGGCCCGTTGCGATCCTCAGGACACCTCCCGGCTCGAAGCTGACGCCCCGCACCCCGCGCAGACGCGGATCCGAGGCCTCGGGCACGCCATGGACCAGCGCCAGATACCGCCGCTCGACGGTATGGGCCTCGAACTGCGCCGCAAGCCCCTGATGGGCGCGGTCCGTCTTGGCCACCACGAGAAGGCCCGACGTGTCCTTGTCGATGCGGTGAACGATCCCGGGACGCTTCTCGCCGCCGATCCCCGAGAGGCTCTCGCCGCAATGATGGAGCAGCGCATTGACGAGGGTGCCGGTCCACTGCCCCGGCGCCGGATGGACCACCATGCCCACCGGCTTGTCGATGACGACGAGATCGGCATCCTCCCAGACGACCGAGAGCGGGATCGCCTCCGGCAGCGCCTCGATCTCGGCCGCCACGCCTGCCGCAACCTCATAGACCTCTCCCTCGGCGACCTTCGCCTTGGGATCGGTCACGGCCACGCCATCGCGGAGGACGGCGCCCTCGGCGATCAGCTTCATCAGCCGCGAGCGCGACAGCGCGGCCTCCTCTGGCGCCTCGCGCGCGAGGGCCTTATCAAGGCGGTCGGGGGGGTCCTCCCCGATCGTGATGCTCAGTGTGCCCCCGTGGGGCGGAAGGATGGCCATGCAGCAGGCTCCGGCACCGGAAGGGCGACTTCCGCCCAGCCTCAGGTTTCTCAAATGGCTCGTCATCGTCCTGACGCTCACCATGATCGGAGGCGTCATAACTGTCGTCGCGGTGATTGTCATCCGGATGCCGTCCAGCTTCTCTGCGCCGCCTCCCGCGCTTCCAGAGGAGCTTGCGCTTCCCGAGGGCACCCGCGTCGAAGCCTTTACCCGAGGCCGCGACTGGCTCGGCGTGGTGACGGAGGACGGACGGATCCTGATCTACGAACCCGACGGCCGCTTCCGGACCGAGGTGCGGATCGCACCCGCCACACCCTGACGCCGGCCGGGGCCGGTCGGCCCCGACCCTCCCCCGGTCGGAGACAAGGATGCGCCTGAACTGGCTGAAGACCCTCTCCTCCGTCGAACTCGAGCAGGAGATCCAGCGTCAGGCGGCGGTCCTGCGGCGCGAGGCGCCGGTGCGCTTTCCGGCCATGGCGCTCGTCTTCGCGGTCTCGTTCCTCTTCCTGCCTGCCTGGGTCGTCTGGACCTGCACCCTCGCCACGGCCCTTGGCGAACTGGTCGTCAACCGGATCGATGCGGAACCCGCGCGCATCCGCGAGCCGGGCAGACACGCGTTCTACATCGCCTCCGCCTTCCTGCTGGAAGGCTCCTTCGTGGTGCCGCCCGCGCTGATGTGGCATGTCGAGGACCCCTTCGTGAAGGCCTTCGCCGTCGGGATCATGGTCTGCTCGATGCTCCATATCGCGACGGTCCGCTCGATCCATCTGCCAATGGGGCTGGCCGGCGCCTCGGCCATCGCGCTCCTCGCCCTGTCGTCGAACACGCTCTACTGGCTGCCCCGGCACGACTTTCCGGCGCTTGCCCTTACCACCGTCTGCGCGATGGTGGCGCTTTCCTATTCGCTGGCCGCCATCCTCACCACGAACCGGCTGCATCGCGAGTCGAGCGAAGGGCGCGCCGAAGCTGTCGCGGCCAATGCCACCAAGGACCGGTTCCTCGCGCAGATGAGCCACGAGTTGCGCACGCCGCTCAACGCGATCCTCGGCATCGGCCATGCCGAACTGCGCCGCGCGACCGATCCCGTCAGCCGCGAGCGGCTGGGCGTCCTGATCCGGTCGGCCGAGGGACTCTCGACCATCCTGGACGACATCCTCGACATGTCCGCCGTGCAGCAGGGGCGCATGCCGATCCGTCCCCGGACGGTCCACCCGCGCGACGAGATCACCTCGAGCGTCGAACTCTTCCGCCCCCTCATCGAGGAGACGGGCGTGACGCTGCAACTCGTCGTGGGCGAGCTTCCGGCCCGCGCGCGCCTCGATCCGCAGCGGCTGCGGCAATGCCTGTCGAACCTGCTTTCGAATGCGCTGAAATTCACGAGAAGCGGCCGGATCCGGGTCGAGGCGCGCATGGAGGGCGCGGCAGTGAAGCCGATCCTGCGGGTCGAGGTCAGCGACACCGGCGAGGGCATCCCCGCGGAAGACGCTGCGGTCATCTTCGAGCCGTTCGTCCGCGTGGGCGGATCGGCCCGGTCGGCGACCGGGACGCCCGGCAACGGGCTGGGGCTGTCGATCAGCCGCTCGCTCGCCCGGCAGATGGGCGGCGACCTGCAGCTTCTGCCGCAGAACGGGCCGGGTGCCCGGTTCGTGCTGACGATCGAGGTGCAGCCCGTCGAGGTGACCGACGCGGCCCCCCTGCCGGCGCGGGCAGAGAATGGCCTGGCGGGTCGTGTCGTCCTGGTGGTGGACGACATCGCGACGAACCGGCTGGTGGCGGCGGCCTACTTGCAGCTCTTCGGTATGCGCACCATCGAGGCCCAGAGCGGCACCGATGCGCTATCGACGCTCGAGCGTGAAGCGGTGGATCTCGTTCTCCTCGACATGAACATGCCCGAGATGGACGGGCTCGAGACCTTCAGGCGGATCCGGGCATTGGCCGGTCCGGCGGGCAGCCTGCCGGTCGTGGCGATGACCGCCGATGCGACGGACGAGCAGCGCGCATTCTATCTCGAGGCGGGCCTGACGGGATATGTCGCCAAGCCCGTGACGCCCGACCGCATCGTTGCAGAGCTGACCCGCGTTCTGCGACGGCCCAGAGGATACGGGGCGTCACAGGCCGGTTTATGACACAGTTACGGCGCTTTAGGATGCATTCTTCATGGTCTTCCTCAAGTTGCCACGGCAGACCGGAGGATCGGACAAGCACCGCCGCCAGCCGTCAGGTCTCGCGATTCTGCCCGAGCCATTCCTGAACCCCCGCCCGGACCGCCCGCCTGACGCAGTCCCCGACGACCTCGCCGATCGGGGTGTGAAGCCCGGCATACCGGCCTTCTCCCGGATGGCAGGCAAGGGCCACGCAATCGGTCCCCGTGCCGGTTGCAAGCCCTGTCGGCAGGTCGAGACGCGCTTCGAGCACTGCCGCCGTCCGGGCTTCGACCACGATCGACAGCGCTTCGAGCTGCGCCGCCTCGCCCAGGGGTGCATCCACCGCGACGAGCAGGTTGATGGTTCCCGCCACGCGGTCATGCACGAGCCTCCGACCGACGGCTTCGGCATTGCCGAGGCCGACCGTCGCGAGGCAGGCTCCGGCCCCGCCGTCCGTCCGGGACTGCATCAGGTGATGGCGGTCGAGCGCGCGTGACGTGAGAAGCCCCACCGCATGTGCCAGCCCCCGCGCCGCCATCTGCGCGCCGAGCCATTGTTCCGCCTCGAAGCCCGGCCCCAGATCTGCATCGCGCACTTCCCGCCAGACGATCCGGTCGGTGGTGACCAGTCCCGGCCGGTGCGGCGCCCAGCTCAGCACGCGCATCGGCACCGGCAGTCTCGCGACGAGCCAGGGCCGGTCGAGCGCGACCTCGATCATCTCGTCACGCCGAGCGGCTGGAACACCGGCCCATCGGGCGTATCGGCGAAATAGGCGCGCACGCCGAAGACCTCGGAAAGGTTGGCCGCCGTCAGCACCAGACCGGGCGGCCCGTCCGCCACCAGTCGCCCCCGCGCCATCAGCAGAAGCCGCGTGCAATGGCGCGCCGCGAGGCCGAGATCGTGGATCGACGCGACCACCGCGCGTCCTTCGGCCGCGACATCCTGAAAGACCTGCATCGTGCGGATCTGGCTTTCGGGATCGAGCCCCGCCACCGGCTCGTCAGCCAAGAGCAGCGGCGCCTCCTGCGCCAGCGCGCGTGCGATCAGCGCCCGCGCCTGCTCGCCGCCGGACAGCGCGGTCGCGATGCGCTGACGATAGGCGCCGAGGCCCATTCGCCCCAGCGCCCGCGTCACCGCCTCGCGATCGGCCGAGGTCAGGCGCCGGCCTGCATGGGGCACTCTGCCAAGCGTCACGAGGGTCTCGACATCGACGGGCCACGCGATCTCGCGCGCCTGCGGCAGGAAGGCGGCCGCCCGCGCCCGCTCACGCGGCGTGAGGCCTGCAAGGCTGCTCCTGCCGGTCGAGGGCAGAAGCCCCAGGGCGCCGCGCAGGAGGGTGGTCTTGCCCGCGCCGTTGGGGCCGATGAGGCCGAGGAACTCACCCAGACCGACGCGGAGCGTCACGTCATCCACCACGGGACACTGGCCCCGGCGAACGGTCAAGCCGTCGATGGCGAGCAGGCTCATGCCTCGAGCCTCCGCATGCGCCAGATCAGGTGGAGAAAGAACGGAGAGCCCACGATGGCCGTCAGCACTCCCAGTTTCAGGTCCCGGTCGGGCGCGATGATCCGCACCGCGACATCGGCAGCCAGCAGCATGGCGGCGCCTCCCAGGGCCGCTGCAGGCAGCAGTCGAGAGGGTCGCGCCCCGACGAGAGGCCGGAGGATGTGCGGCACGACGAGGCCCACGAAGCCGACCGTTCCCGCCACCGCCACCGCAGCCCCGACCGAGAGCGCCGTGCCGAGGATCAGCATCAGTCTCAGCCGCCCGAGCCGCACACCCAGCGATTCAGCCGCGTCCTCGCCCAGCGTGAGTGCGTCCAGGCCTCGCCCGAGCGTCAGCAGCAGCGCACAGCCTGTGAGCATGAAGGGCAGCGCCAGCGCCACATGCGTCATCGAGCGGTCGGCGAGCGAACCCATCATCCAGAAGACGATCTCCGTCGCGGCAAAGGGGTTCGGCGACAGGTTCAGGATCAGCGCGACGCCCGCCGCCGCCAGCGCCGAGATGGCGACCCCGGCGAGGATCAGCGCGAGGGCCCCACCACGAGGCCCCGCCAGCCCGAGGATGAGGAAGACCGACAGCGCCGCTCCGGCCAGCGCGCACAGCGGCAGCGCGAGGGTGAAGCTTGCGGCTATGCCAGTCTGCAAGGCGATAACGGCGCCCAGGGCGGCAGATGAGGAAACGCCTACAAGACCCGGTTCTGCCAAGGGATTTCTCAGGAAACCCTGCATGGCGGCCCCCGAGACGCCGAGCACCGCCCCCACGGCCAGCCCGAGGATGGCACGCGGCAGGCGGATTTCGCGCATCACCAGCACCACCGCCTCGCCCCGGCCCGCGAGCAGCGCCTGCAGCGACTCGCCGAACCCCAGCGCCGCCGGCCCGACCAGCAGCGAGATCATGAACAAGAGCGCCACCGCGAGCGACAGCAAGAGGAGCAGCAGGGCGTATCTCACCGGGCCTCGTCCAGTTGCGTGAGGCTCAGCGAGCCGAGCCTGCGACGCGCCTCTCCCATTTCCTGCAGCGCGCGCAGCACGGCCGGCGTCCCGCAGATCCAGTCGGAATCCGACACTTCCGCCGCGCCTGCCTCGCTCTGCACCGCCCTGAGCGCGGGATGTGCCAGCAGCTCCTCGGCGCGAGAGGAGCCGGGATAGGCGGTGGAGGTCACGATCATCTCGGGATCCGCCATCACGAGCCGTTCCAGCGGCAGGTTGCCCCCGCCGTCGAGCCCGAGATCAGCCGCCACGTTCGAGAAGCCAGCGTGGTCCAGGATCGCATCGGCAAGCGTTCCGGAGCCCGTGGTGTATCCGGAGGGGTAATACATCGCCGCTCGAGCGGGGGGCAGGTCCACCTGCAGCCTCTCCAGACCGGCTTCGAACTCCCCGACGAGCCGCTCGGCCTGAGCCTCGCGGCCGATCGCACGCCCGACGATGCGGAGATGGCCCGGAATGTCGGCGAGGGACGTCGCAGGCGGCAGTTCCACCACCTCGACGCCCAGGCGGCGCAGCAGATCGACACTCGCCCTGGCGGTGAACGTGCCCGCAAGGACCAGATCCGGCCGCATCAGGAACACCTGCTCCGCCTGCCCGCGATTGGCGGGATAGGCCCGCGCTTCCTCCACCATGGCCGAGGTCTGCGGTTCGGTCGCGAGGTTCGAGACCGACAGAAGCTGGCCCGGCGCTGCCAGCATCATGGCGAGCTGGTCCGTGCAGAGATTGATCGACACGACCCGCCGCGGCGCCTCGGCCACGGCGGGAGCGGCGGCGAGACCCGCCGCCAGCGCAAGCGCAAGGCGCCTAGAAGCGCGCACGCAGGCCCGCATAGATCGAGCGACCGGGCTGGGCATAACCGCGCACCGTCTGATACTCCTCGTCGAACAGGTTCTCGACACGGAGGAAGGCCTCCGCCGCATCCGTCACCTCGTAGGTAACCGTCGCGTTGACGACCGTCCAGTCATCGAGGGGCGCAGCAGGATCGGGATAGGTCTCGTCGAGGACATCCGCCACATGCTGCAGCGTGAGGATCCCCCGCGTGCGATCCGCGATCTGCCCTTCGAGGCCCAGAACGAGGTCGTGCCGCGGCACGCGGATGGCGCGCGTCTCGACAGCATTTTCCTCGTCCACCGCATCCGTGTAGGTGTAGCTGCCGAAGACTTCCCAGCCTTGGCCCAGCGGGCTGCGTCCCGAGATCTCGACGCCCTTCGTCCGCGTCTCGCCGTCCAGCTGGTCATAGCATCCCCAGGGAGATGCGCAGAAGGTCGCACCGGCGATGTAGGCGATGCGGTCGGTGATGTCGGTCCTGAACACGGTCGCCTGAAGGTTTCCGCCGTTGGGCAGCAGCTTCTCCAGACCCAGCTCGTAGCTGCGGCTGGTCTCCGGCCCGAGACGGTCCGAACCTTCCGGTCCGAACCTCTGGTAGAGCGAAGGCGCACGGAATCCGGTGCCAGCCACGCCCCTGAGGATCAGGTCGTCGGGCAGGCGCCAGGCGAGGGCGACGCGGCCCGTCGTCTTGCCGTCAAAGTCGGAAGGATCGTCGTGGCGCGCCGCGAACGAGAGGTCGATCGCGGGGGTCAAGGCGTAGCGCGCCTCGGCAAAGATCGCATCGGTCGTCAGGTCGCCCGAGTTCGTGTCGCTCTCGAAGCTCTCCTTCGTCCGCTCCGCTCCGAGCGACAGACCCAGTGCACCCATTTCGACCGAGCCGAGATAGGAAAGGGCGCGGCGTTCGCCCTCATAGAGTTCGACAAAACCTCCGGGATACTCGCGGCGCGTGTCGGCGGCGGCATAGGCGATCTCGTTGCGAACCTGCCCGAGCGTGAAGTCCACGAACACGCGACCACCGCGCAGACGGTCGGCTGCCCGGTCGTCCGTATCGGCCAGGCTGCTGTTGAAGTTCTCGTCGAACACGAGCCCGTCGATGTCGAGATCGCTGTCCCGCGCGATGAAGGCCGCGCCGATGCGCAGATCCTCCGTCAGGTCGTAGGCCCCGGAAAGCGCATGGAAGGTCGTGTCGAAGCCGTCGCGCTCGGTTCCGGCGGCAGCCTGCGAGATGCCGTCGGTCACGGTGCGGGCCGTCGTGAAGGCCAGTTCGCCCCGCTCTCCCAGAATGCCCGCCGAAAGGGCGCCATTGAAGGTCCGGTTGCTGCCCGCCTCGAGCGTGACCTGCCCGGAGGTGCCCGGCTCGGTCGGGCGGTAGGTGGCGATATCCACCACGCCCGCAACCGCTTCCGACCCGTAGATCGCCGACTGCGAACCACGCAGGACCTCGATCCGGGCGATGCCGCCGGCGGTGAGACTGCCGAAGTCGAAACTCGACTCCGTGACGGAGGGATCGGCCACGTCGATCCCGTTGATCCGCACCGTCTGATAGGCCGGGCCCAGGCCGCGGATCCGCAGCGCCGTAGAGGTGCCGAGGCCGCCGTTACGGGTGTAGGAAACGCCTGGAAGCCGTGCGAGCACGTCGCTCACCAGGATCTCGCCCGTCGCCTGCAGGTCCTCGGCCGTCACCACGTCGACCGAGGCGCCGGTGCGGCTTGCCTCGGTGGCCACGAGGCTCGGCGAGACCACGATCTCGTCGAGGGCGATGTCCTGCGCCTGCAGCGGAGCTGCGGCCATCAGCGCAAGGAGCGAGGCGGCTGTCTTCTTCATCTGTCCCTTTCCGTCCGGGCGATGCCGGATCTGACCTGTCATGTCCTCGGAAAGGGTCATCCCTTCCGCCGAGGGTGATCGTCACCTGAAGCGGAAGGCCCGCCTCCCGCACGCGCCCCGCGCACAGGAAAGGGTGATCACTTCGGCAGGTCTCCTGACTCGCGGGTCTTCGCTCGGACCGGCCTTCCCGGGGCGCACCCAGTGGCATGATCGGTCGTCGCTCGCCGCCTACAGTTGCGGGGGCAGCCGCGGAGTTGGACCATCGCCCGCACCGCGTTCCCTTTTCATCCGGACACGACGCCGGAACCGAAGCAGGTTCTCAATAGGACAAGCATCGGCGCTGTCAAGCAGGCGTCACCGCCCCCTGTCGCCCGCGTTCCTGCGCGGGCGGTGCGAAAAGGTTGGACGCGGCGCACCTCTCCGCCGCAGCATGGCGCGAAAGGCATGGAGGACCCGCATGTTCCGAAGTTTCGGCGCCGATGATGCAACCGGCCTCGCGGCCCTTGTCGCCAGCGGCGATGTGACGCCAGAGGAGTTGCTCGATGCGGCGCTGGCTTCGGTCGCAGCGCTGAACCCGGCGCTCAATGCGGTAGTTCTGCTGCAGGAGGAAAGCGCGCGGCGCTCCATCGCATCCGGCCTTCCTCGCGGGCCGTTCCGCGGCGTGCCCTTCCTGCTCAAGGATCTCGGATGCGAGGCGGTGGACTTCCCCTCGCACAACGGCTCGCGGCTGCTCGAGAACACGCGCTACCCGCGCGATTCCGCGATCTTCGAGCGCATCCGCGCGACCGGTGTCGTGACCTTCGGGCGCACGACCTCGCCCGAGGGCGGGATCGGACCCGCGACCGAGGCCGCCGTCTATGGCGGACCGACCCGCAATCCCTGGAACCTCGAGCGCACCTCCGGGGGATCGTCGGGGGGCGCGGGCGCCGCCGTCGCTGCCGGGATCGTCGCCGTGGCCCACGGGTCGGACGGGGGCGGGTCGGTCCGCATCCCCGCCTCGTCCTGCGGGCTCTTCGGGATGAAGCCCACGCGGGCGCGGCTGCCTGACGGGCCCTACGCGGGCGAGGGCTGGGCAGGGATGGCGATCGACGGCTTCCTCAGCTGGTCCGTGCGCGACACGGCCCACATGCTCGACGCCTGCGCGGGCGCCGATCCCGGCGCGCCCTACTGGGCGCCGCCCCTTCTGCGCAGCCATGCGGATGCGATCAGCCGCCCGCCGCGGCGGCTGCGCGTGGGGATCTGCGACACGACCTTCACCGGCACCCCGATCCATCCCGAGGTGCGGGCCGCGGTCGAGGCCGCGGGTCGGCTGCTCGAGGATCTGGGCCACGCGGTGCGGCCCTGCCTCCCGCAGGCGGACGTGGCAATGATGATGGAGGCCTGGACCGACATCGTGGCCTGCGGCACGGCGCTTGGCATCCGCAAGGCGCTGAAGGGGCGCGCCCCCGAGGGGCTGGTCGAGCCGGTCTCGCTGGGCGCGCTGCGGCGTGCCGCCGAGATCCCCGGCGAGCGATATCTCGAGGCGGTGGGCCAGATCCACGCCTTCGGGCGCCAGATGGCCGCGGTCTTCGATCCCGACGAGGGAAACGGCATCGACGTCCTGCTGTCGGCCACGCTGGCCGAGCCCCCCGCCCGTGTGGGCCGTTTCGCCCATACGACCGAGGATTACGTGGCCTTCCGCACCGGCCCCGAGGGCGTCTTTGCCTACTCCCCCTTCACGGCGGTCTTCAACGCCTCCGGCCAGCCGGCGGCGAGCCTGCCGCTCGGCATGAGTGCGGACGGCTTGCCGATCGGCGTCCATCTCGCCGCCCGCTTCGGCGCCGACGAGGAGCTGATCGCGCTCTGCGCAGAAATCGAGCGCGCGGCGCCCTGGATCGGCCGCCGCCCTGCCCCTTTGGTCGATTCCTGAGCGAGACAGTTGCCTTGGAGACAGGCGGCTGCCTAACCTCGCATCAGACCAGCATGGAGAGACGATCCTTGACCGGACCCATTGCCGTCGAAGCCCGCAACGTCGTCAAGGCCTTCGGGCAGGGAGAGGTGGCTGTTCGCGCGCTGGACGATGTTTCGGTCGGGATCCGCAGGGGCGAGTTCTTCACGCTGCTCGGCCCGTCGGGCTGCGGCAAGACCACGCTCCTGCGGCTGATCGCCGGTTTCGAATCGCCCAGTTCGGGCGCCATCCTGCTGGACGGGCGTGACATCACCGCCGATCCTCCGAATCGACGTCCGATCAACACCGTCTTTCAAAGCTACGCGCTCTTTCCGCATCTGACGGTGGCAGAGAACGTGGGCTTCGGCCTGAAGATGCTGGGCAAGCCGAGGGCCGAGGCCGAGAACGTCACCGCACGGATGCTGGCGCTCGTCCGGCTCGAGGCGCTGGCGGGGCGCAAGGTGGCGCAGCTCTCGGGCGGGCAGCAGCAGCGCGTGGCCCTGGCGCGGGCGCTCGCGCCGCAGCCCAGGGTGCTGCTGCTGGACGAACCCCTGTCGGCGCTCGACCTCAAGCTGCGCAAGGAGATGCAGATCGAGCTGAAGCGGCTCCAGCACGAGACCGGCATCACCTTCGTCTTCGTGACGCACGACCAGGAGGAGGCGCTGACCATGTCGGACCGGATCGGGGTGATGAGCGCAGGCCGGATCCTGCAGATCGGCCCCCCGCGCGAGATCTACACCCGCCCCGCCAACCGCTTCGTCGCAAGCTTCATCGGAGAGACGAACTTCCTGCCCGCGCGCCATGCCGGGGGCCGGGTGACGCTCGACGCGGGCGGCGAACTGGCCGTCGAGGGAGGTCCCGAGGGCCGGGTCACGGTCGCCGTCCGGCCCGAGCAGGTGCGCCTCGTGGCCCCGGACGAGCCGGGCGCCCTGCCCGCCACGATCCGCGATCTCGTCTATTTCGGAACCGACACCCACTGCCACCTCGCGCTGGCCGACGGGACCGAAGTGGTGGCCCGCCTGCAGAGCAGCGCCTCGGGCGATCCGGGGCTCGAGCCCGGCCAGCCCGCGGGCCTGCGCTTCGCCCCGGGCGCCCTGCAGCTTCTGGGGGACTGAGATGGCGGGCGGCGAAGGCGCCCGCGCGCGCCGCACCCGGATGCGGAACGGCTGGCTTCTCTCCGCGCCTGCCCTCGTGATCCTCGCCCTTGCGGCCTCGGGGCCGCTTCTGGTCGTGCTGGTCTACAGCTTCCTCGTGAAGGGCCAGTACGGCGGCGTGATCTGGGACTTCTCGACCCAGGCCTGGTTCGAGGTGCTCTTCACCCGCGACATCTTCTCGGACGAGGTGGGCCTCGCCGATGCGCATCTGGCG
This sequence comes from Rhodobacter sp. NSM, assembly GCF_052244495.1. NCBI lineage: Bacteria > Pseudomonadati > Pseudomonadota > Alphaproteobacteria > Rhodobacterales > Rhodobacter > Rhodobacter sp. NSM. The sequence continues at coordinate 325,487 of NZ_JBQPXH010000001.1, read as the reverse complement.
ATCTTCTGGCGCTCGGTGAAGCTCTCGCTGATGACGACCGCGATCACCTTCGTCGCGGGCTTCCCGACCGCCTGGTTCATCGCCACGCGCCCGCCGCACCGGCGCCCGCTCTGGCTCTTCCTCATCACCATTCCGTTCTGGACCAACCTGCTGATCCGCACCTTCGCCATCAACGAGGTGATCCGCAACGAGGGCATCCTGAACACGCTGATGATCCGCGCGGGCCTCTTCGAGCGGCCGATCCAGATCCTCTATACCGACACGGCCGTGCTGATCGGCATGGCCTATGTCTACCTGCCGCTGATGGTCCTGCCACTCTTCGCCGCGATCGACCGGTTCGACATGCGCCTGCTCGAGGCGGCCTATGACCTCTATGCGAGCCGTTGGCAGGTGCTGCGCCGGATCATCCTGCCGCTGGTGAAGCCGGGGATCGTCGCGGGTTCGATCCTCGTCTTCGTTCCCTCGCTCGGCGCCTATGTCACGCCGCGGGTGCTGGGCGGCGGCAAGAACATGATGATCGGCAACTTCATCGAGCTTCAGTTCGGGCAGGGCCGCAACTGGCCGCTGGGCGCCGCGCTCTCGATGCTGCTGCTGGCCATCGTGATGGTGGCGCTGCTGGTCTATGTCCGCGCCGCGGGCCGGGAGGGCGGCCATGGGTAGGCGTTTCGACGTGACCAGCCTGCCGGGCGTCACCTTCGTGGCGGGTCTGGCCTTCCTCGCGCTCTATGCGCCGATCTTCACCCTCGTCGCCTATTCCTTCAACGACGCGAACGCGATCTCGGTCTGGGGCGGCTTCTCCTTCCGCTGGTACGAGGTCGCCTGGGCCAACCGCGAGGTGCAGGCGGCGACGGCGCGGTCGCTGGTTATCGCCTCGGCCGCCTCGGTGATCGCAACCTCGGTCGCCACCACGGCGGCGCTCGGGACGACCCGCAGGGGCGCCTTCCGCGGCCAGACCTTCATCTACGTCATGATCAACCAGCCGCTGATGGTGCCTGAGATCGTGACAGCGGTCGCGCTGCTCATCGTCTTCGCGAGCGTGAAGGTCGCGACCGGCTATTCGGGCCTCGGCTACCTGGTCCTCGCCCATGCCGCCTTCTGCATCCCCTTCGCCTATCTGCCGATCCGGGCGCGGCTCGAGGGGATGGACCTCAGCCTCGAGACGGCGGCGGCCGATCTCTACGCCAACCCCTGGCAGACCTTCCGCCATGTCACGCTGCCGCTGATGGCACCGGGGATCGTCGCCGGCTCGATGCTCGCCTTCGTCATCTCGCTCGACGACGTGATCATCACCGAGTTCGTGAAATCGGCAGGACAGGATACGCTGCCCACCTACATGCTGGGCCAGATGCGCCGCGCGATCACGCCCGAGGTCAATGCGATCTCGACCGCCCTCCTCGGCCTCACCGTGGCGCTGCTGACCGTCTTCTTCCTACTGACCCGAAAGCGGGGCTGAACCCGCCGAGCCCAACAAGGAGAGCACGATGAGACATCTCGCAGCCGCAGCCCTGCTGCTTGCCTCGACCAGCCTGGCCGGAGCAGCCGAGCTGAACCTCTACAACTGGGGCAACTACACGAGCCCCGAGCTGCTCGCGAAGTTCGAGCAGCAGACCGGGATCAAGGTCACGGTCACCGACTACGACAGCAACGACACCGCGCTGGCGAAAATCGAGGCGGGGGGACACGGCTTCGACCTCGTGGTGCCCTCGGCCAATTACGTCGGCATCTTCCGCGACAAGGGCCTGCTGACGGAACTTGACCTGTCGAAGATCCCGAACCACGCCAACATCGCCCCGGAATGGAAGGACGTGGAGTGGGATCCCGGCCGTGCCTATTCGGTGCCGTGGCAATGGGGCACGACGGGGATCTCGGTCAATACCGCGGTTTACGGGGGCGACATCAACACCTCGGCGGTCTGGCTCGAGGTGCCGGACGAGCTGAAGGGCAAGGTCAACGTGGTGCCCGAGATGAACGACGTCGTGTCGCTGGCCACGATGTATGCCGGGGGCGAGCCGTGCTCGGAAGATCTGGAGGTGCTGAAGAAGACGCGCGACCTTCTGATTGCGGCAAAGCCAAACTGGATCTCGATGGACTATGGCGCGACCGAGAAGCTCTCGAACAACGACTGGGCGGCTTCGGTCAACTGGTCGGGCTCGTCGATGCGCGCGCGGCTGGCCAATCCCGACGTGGCCTTCGGCTACCCGAAGGAAGGCTACATCATCTTCATGGACTCGGTCGCCCTGCTGCGCGACGCGAAGAACGTGGACGAGGCCTACCAGTTCCTGAACTTCATCCTGGAGCCCGAGAATGCCGCGATGATCTCAGCCTTCGCGCGCTATTCGCCGGGCGTCGCAGGTGCCGCGGAGTTCCTGCCCGAGGACATGAAGACGGCGCCCGAGGCGGTGATCCCCGCGGAATTCGTGGAGAGCGGCGTGTTCCTGCCGGCCTGCGGACCGAAAGCGCAGGAATACATCACGGCCATCTGGACCGAGCTGCAGAAGTGACCGGCCGGCGGGGCCGCCGAGGCCCCGCAACCCTTGGTGGAGGGAGGATTCGCGCCGGCTGATTCCACGTGAACCCGGGCCGCGGGGCAACCGACGCCTACTCCCTACCTCTCCGGACTTAGCATCCCCCACCTCCGGTAGTGCCCAGCCCGAGGGCACTCGCCTTGCGGTGTGCCTGCCGCGCCACATCAATGCGGAATCGTGACCGAACTTTGCCGATGGCCCCAGATTTGCCACACTTCGGACGCGGGGAGGGTATATTTCGATGAGCAGATCGACGGCATTTTACGATCATCGGGAATTGATTCATGGATCTGAGCACTTTCGCGACCGCGAGGGCGAATCCCGTCGGGACGGCCTCGGCACCCTCCAGAGAACTGAAACAGAGGTCCTCCGCCACGACTGCGGTGCGCCTCGATCCGCTGTCCCCCACGATCTTCCACGAGCCGTGGTGGCTCGACGCGGCCTCTCCCTACGGCTGGGCCGAAACGGTCGTCCGTTCCGAGAACAGGGTCGTGGGACGCCTGCCCTACATGCTGGTGCGCAAGCCCTTCGGCCAGGTCTCGTGCGAGATGCCGACCTTCGCGCATTTCCTCGGACCGGCGGTCGATGCCGGCAAGGGCGCCCCTGCCAACCGCGCGCTGAAGCACGCCCAGATCACGCGCGAGCTTCATGAACAGCTGCCGCGGGCGGGCAACGTTTACATGCGCATGCATCGCGACGTGACCGACGTCCTGGTCTTCGCCGAGGCGGGCATGCACATGCTGGCCAACTTCACCTACGAGATCGCGCCGGGCCCCGAGCAGGCGATCTGGAGCGGCATGCGGGACAAGACCCGCAACATCATCCGCCGCGCGCAGGAGAAGCACACGGTGAGCGAGACGCTCTCGCCCGCTGCCTTCGCCTCCTTCTACCGCCACAACGTCGACCTCGCCGGCCACGAGAGCTACTACGAGACCGACGACATCACCCGCGTCTGCCTCGCCGCACTCGATCGGGGTCGCGGCAGGATCCTTTCGGCGACGGCGGCCGACGGGAGCATCGCCGGCGCGATCTTCACGGTCTGGGACGCGACCTCCTGCTATTACCTGCTGGCCTCGCGGTCCAAGGGCATCGATCAGGGCGCGACCAGCCTCCTCGTCTGGGAGGCCATCCGCCATGCCGCAGGCAAGGGCCTGATCTTCGACTTCGACGGGCTCTATACCCGCGGCAACCGCGTGTTCTTCACCGGCTTCGGCGGAGAGGTGCGCCCGCGCTACGTCGTCTGCAGCAGCACCCGGACCTACCGCGCGACCATGATGCTCGACAAGATGCTGTCGCGCCTGCGCCGCCGCTGACACGAGCGACAGTCACGCAAGCGGGGCGGCCTCTCGGCCGCCCCATCCATGTGCGCCTGCGGCATCCGGCGACGCTGCGCCGTCAGTCGGCCTTGATTTCCGCGGTCGGACGCGGCGTGCCCTCGGTCTCGGCCGGCAGGACCGGCGTCGTCACCACCGGCATGGTGCCCGTCAGGCTCCCGAGGAAGGCCACGACCTGCCCCACTTCCTCGTCCGTCATCGTCTCGCCGAGCTGGCTTTCCGCCATGATCGTCACGGCCGTCTTCAGATCCCAGACCTTGCCGGAGTGGAAGTAGGGCGCCGTCACGCCCACGTTGCGGAGCGGCGCCGCACGGAAGACGTATTCGTCATCCACGGTCGAGGTGACAGCGAACCGGCCCTTGTCGCCTTCGGGCAGCACATCGGCGCCGGGCTTCTCGATCAGGCCGAACGGATAGTAGCCGTGCCCGCCCACGTTGACGCCCGAGTGGCAGGTCGAGCAGCCCTTGTCGATGAAGAGTTCGAGGCCTGCGCGCTGATCCTCGGTCAGGGCCGCGTCATCCCCGTTCAGGAAGGCGTCGAACGGCGCCGGAGTGATGAGCGTGGCCTCGAAGGCCTCGATCGCCTTCGCCATGTTGTCGAAACTGGTCGGCTCGGCCTCTTCCGGGAAGGCGGACTTGAACCAGTCCACGTATTGCGGCATCGACTTCAGCGTCAGCTCGACCTGTGCGGGCGTGTTCGCCATCTCGACGCCCGCCTGCACCGGCCCCTTGGCCTGCGCCTTCAGGTCGTCCGCCCGGCCATCCCAGAACTGCGCCTCGTTGAGAACGGCGTTCAGCACGGTCGGCGCGTTGCGCGGGCCCTTCTGCCAGCCGTGGCCGACCGAGGTCTCCATGTTGTCGTCGCCGCCGGTCGTGAGGTTGTGGCAGGAGTAGCAGGAGAAGACGCCCGAGGCCGACAGGCGCGGGTCGAAGAAGAGAGCCTTGCCGAGGTCGATCTTCTCGGGGGTGATCCGGTTGTCCTTCACCGCGGGAACGGTCGAGGGAAGCGGGGCAAAGTAGTCCAATGCCTTGTCCCGTAGGGCGTCGGCCTGCGCCGCGCCGGCGAGGGCCGTCGTCGCGATCAGGGCGGTGAGGGTCAGGCGCATGGGTTGTCTCCTATGCAAACGTTTACGCACGGTCGAGACTAGAATGGTTCTAGACCGGACCCCTTGACATGGATCAACTCCGTCATGCCATCCGAGGCGCGGCATCGGATGCATCGCTTGCGTCCGGACAGGTTCCCGGCGAGAAGGGCCGCGAAGGAAGGAGAGCCCCCGGGTGCTGATCTACCGCCTGCTGATGAGCCTGCTGCTGCCGGTGCTGGTCCTCGGCCTCCTCTGGCGACGGCTGCGGGGCACGGGTGTCGAGGACGCCCTGGCCGAGCGTCTGGGGCTGTCGCGCGGCGGGGTGCATCCGATCTGGCTTCACGGGGCCAGCAACGGAGAGATCACGTCGGCGCGGTGGCTGATCGAGGAACTGCTCGCGCGCGATCCCCAGGCTTTCATCCTGATAAGCTGCAACAATCCGACGGCCCGCAGCATGGTCGCCAGCTGGGCCATCCCGCGCACCGAAGCGGTTCTGGCGCCGTGGGACACGCGCGGATCGGTCCGCCGGTTCCTCTCGCGCCGGCAGCCGCGGATCCTCCTTGTGCTCGAGAACGAACTCTGGCCCGAGCGCATGGCAGGATGCGCCGAGCGCGGAATCCCGGTGGTGGCCATCGGCGCGCGCCTGTCCGAACGGTCGGCGCGGAATTGGGCGCGCGTCGCGCCGGGGCTGCTGCGGCGCATGCTCGGGAACGTCGGCTGGCTCTCGGCACAGGACGAGGCATCGGAGCGGCGCTTCGTCGCGGCGGGACTGCCACCCGACCGCCTGGGACCACGGCTCGTCCTGAAGGCCGGCGTTCGTGCTGCGAAGATGCCGGAGGCGCCCTTCCCGGCTCCGCCACGCGGACGCTGCCTGCTTGCCGCCTCCACACATGAGGGCGAAGACGCGGCGATCCTGGACGCCTTCCTCGGCGCGCGCGCGTTGTTCGACCTGCTCGTGATCGCCCCGCGCCATCCCCGCCGCGGGGCCGAGATCGCAGCGCTCGCGGAGGCGCGCGGGATCAGTGCGAGCCTCCGGTCGCGCGGAGGGGCTCCGAACGCGCCGGTCTATGTGGCCGACACCCTGGGCGAAATGCCGCTCTGGTACGGCCTCTGCGGCACGACCTTCATCGGCGGCACCCTCGCCCCGCGCGGTGGCCACACCCCGTTCGAGCCGATGGAGGCAGGCTCGGCCCTCGTGCATGGCCCCTCGATCCACAACTTCGCGGAGATCTTCGCGGAGCTCGACGCCGCCGGTGCCGCCCTTCCCGTCGCGGGGCCGGCCGAGCTCGCGTCGACGCTGGCGGCGCTGACGCCGGATCGGCAGGCCGCGCTCGTCACCGCCGCCGCGGCGCGCCGGCGGGCCACGGATCCGGAGCCCGTGCTCGCTGCCATCTCCCGGCTGTCCTCCGCGCGCTGAGCTCCCGGCGGCCGTCGCTGCTCGACCCGTCACGCTCCCGGAAGGGCGCCCACGCGCCGAAGCATCCTCCTGTTTCGCAGAAGGCGCCTGAGGCTTCATTCTCGCTCAAATATCCGGGGGTGTGGGGGCAGCGCCCCCACATGAACCGTCCCTGCCGGGCTGATACGCCTGCGCGGCCACTCGGCACATCTGCCAGCGCTTGACCCAACGACAGCCGCACGGGACGGGAACTTTCCCGGCTTTAGATGCATCCCCTACTCATCTTGTGAGTCTGCCGGAGTTGCCGTGCCATGATCCTCCTGTCGATCGGGATCTTCCTCTGGGTCGCGGGCCATCTGTTCAAGCGGATCTTTCCCGACATCCGCGCGCGGATGGGCGACCCGGGCAAGGGTCTCATCACCATCGTCATCACCGTGGGCCTCGGACTGATGGTCTATGGCTACAAGACCGCGGACTATGTTCCGGTCTATGTGCCCTTGCCCGAGATCGGCTATCTGAACAACCTGCTCATGCTGGTGGCCATCGTGCTTCTGGGCGCAGGCGTCCTGAAGGGCGTGATCTGGACGAGGATCCGCCACCCTCAATTCCTTGCCACGATGATCTGGGCCACGGCCCATCTTCTCGTGAACGGCGACCTCGCCGCGATCCTGCTCTTCGGCAGCATGTGGGTCTGGGCTGCGGGTTCGATCCTGCTCATCAACGCGCAGGAAGGCGAATGGGTGCGACCCCCACCGGGTCCGCTGCGTCGCGATGCCGTGCTCGTGGGTATCGGCCTCTTCCTCTACGGCGCGATCACCTCGACGCACATCTTCCTCAATCACAATCCCTTCATGGGCAACTACTACTGAGCCCGTTGGAGCGGCGCCTAATGCAGGCTGTGCGGCGAGCGCAAGACCGCTGCATCGGGCCCGTCATCCGTGCCGGGGACGCGGAACCGGCTCCTGCCAGAACACTGCGGGCCGCATCCTGCGCCGCCCGTCATTCGCGCAGCGGATAGTCCGCCAGGTCGTCGTAGCGCGGTCCCTTCGGGCCCAGTCTCGACCGGTAGAGCGTGAACCGCGTGACCTCGATCGTGCCGCCATGAAAGCTGCCGCCCTGCGCCACGGCGCGTTCGAGGCGCATCCGCTCCTCCGGTGGCGGAGGTGGAAAACGGCCGAGCGTGATGTGGGGCGAGAAGCGCCGCCGCTCCGGCTCGACGCCCGCCATCCGGGCCGCGCGCACGACCTTCGCCTGCAGGCGGATGAGCGGCTCGGAGGGGGCGACGCCAGCCCAGACCGATCTCGGGCGGTCGCCGCCGAAGAGGCCGACGCCCCTGACCTCGATGCGGAAGGGCGGCCGCTCGATGGCCAGTAATTCCTCGTGCGCGGCCTCGAGCACCGGTTCCGGAAGCTCTCCCAGAAAGAGCAGCGTCAGGTGAAAGGTCTCAGGCTCGACCTTGCGCGGCAGCGGCAGGAGGAACTGCTGCACCGCCAGCGCGGACCGGACGTGATCGGGCACGGCTATGGCGACGAAGGCGCGGATCATCGGCGCGCAAGGCGGGCGAGCCGCTCCCTGATCTCGGGCCGCACGGGCCCCTCGCGCGCGGGGTCCCGCAAGGTCTCGACGAGCCGCGGCTCCGGGGGCGGTCGCCCACCTCCGCCCCAGTCCAGGGCGGCCAGGACGGCGCGGGCGGGCTCCGGCAGGCGGTCGGGGATCTCGTGGCCGGCCAGCACGGACCAGATGCCCGTCCAGCAGCGCCCCACCGACCAGGGATTGTAGCCCCCGCCGCCCAGCACGAGGACGCGCGGCGCCATCGGGCGAAGGGCCGCCACCACCTCGAAATAGGCGTTGTTCGAGAGGGCGAGGCGCGAGAGAGGATCCTCCTCCAGCGCATCCGCCCCGCATTGCAGCACCAGCGCCTCGGGGCGGAAGGCGGCAAGCCGGGGCAGGATCAGCCCCTCGAGCACAGCCCGCATCTCGGTGTCGTTGAAGCCGCGCGGGACCGGCAGGTTGAAGCAGTTGCCGCCCCCGTCGGCGTCAATCGTGCCGGTGAAGGGCCAGCGCGCTTCCTCGTGCACCGAGATCAGCAATGCCTCGAGATCGCCCGCAAAAGCATGCTCCACCCCGTCCGGGTGATGCGCGTCGATGTCGACATAGGCGATCCGCCGCAGCCCGATCCGGCGCAGGACGAGCATCCCCAGCACGGGATCGTTGAGATAGCAGAAGCCGTTCGCGCGGTCAGGCATCCCGTGGTGCGTGCCGCCGCCGGGCACATGGATGCAGCCGCCCCCGCGCAGAAGCTCGGCCGCGAGCATGACGCCCCCGGCGCCAGTCGCGGGCCTGCGGAACATCTCGGGAAAGACCGGATTGGAAATCGTCCCGAGACCGTGGCGGGCGAGCGTGGGGGGCGAGGCAAGCCCGGCCTCGGCGGCCTGCAGCGCCGCCACATAGGCCGGCGCATGCCAGAGTTCGAGAGCCGCCGGCTTGGCGCGCGGCGACGTGCGGTATCGGTCGGCGGGAAGCCACCCCAGGGCGCGCCCGAGGTCCATCACCGTGGAGACCCGCGGCACACGCAGCGGGTGGCGCATCCCGTAGCTCGATCCGCGATAGATCTCGGATCCGATGAAGAGCGGGACATGGCGCGGCGGCCTCGCCGCCGTGCCGCCCGCCGCAGGCTGGTCCGCGGCGCCGTGGTCCGGCAAGGTCGGGCCTGCGGCGATCCGCGCCGCAAGGCCCCCGGGGTCTTCTGTCACAGCGGCTGGCTCCGGCTTTCCCTCACGGAAGCAGCGCCTCGATCCGGTCGACGATCGCCGGGTCCGTCGGCCGCACCGGCGACGGCCAGCTTGCCACCACCTCACCGTTGCCGTCGATCAGCACCTTGTGGAAGTTCCACCGCGGCACCACGCCATGCTCCTCGGCAAGCCAGCGGTAGAAGGGATGGGCCGCCTCGCCCGTCACCCGGGTGATGACCGTCATGGGGATCGTCAGATCGAAATTCGTGGCGCAGAACTCGCGCACGGAGCCCTCGTCGTCCAGTTCCTGCCGAAAATCGTCGGAAGGAACGGCCAGCACGGTCAGCCCGCGGTCGCGATAGCGGTCCCACAAGGCCTGAAGATCATCATATTGCGGGGTGAAGCCACAGAGCGAGGCCGTGTTCACGACGAGCACCGGCCCTTCGTTCTGCAACTGCGTGAACTGGATCCGGCCCCCGTCTATTGACTCGAACGTCACCGGAGGCGGCCCCGCCGCGAAGGCGGGCGCGGCGATCAGGAGGAAGGCAAGAGCGAGGTGCGGACGGGCAGACATGGCGGGTTCCGGCGGAGGGCGCCCCTTCCGGAGGCGCACGGAGCGGCTCATCTACGGAACCGCCTGCCAAAGGATCATAGGCGAAGCTATGCTTTCGTCAAACTTGCGACACTTTTCCCTCTTTCAATTGCAAAGAATTGCATGTGGCTGCGACAATTCTCGAACCAATTGGCGTCAGGATGCGTTAGATTTGGCAATGCCTCGCGGGGCAGAGCAGGCGGGAGGCCGATAACACGAGAAACGGGCCTCGAGGCCCGGCAGGAGAGGCAGATGGGCGACGGGCGTTTCAGGTTGATCACGGGCGGTGCGGGCGGAGCGGAAACCTTCCGTCCGCAATGCGGCGCCATCTGCTGGCGGCGCGAGGCCGGACAGGTTCAGATCCTTCTCATCACGAGCCGCGACACCGGCCGATGGGTCATCCCCAAGGGCGGGCGCATCGCGGGACTCGATGATGCCGGTTCGGCCGCGCAGGAAGCCTGGGAAGAGGCAGGCGTCCGAGGCGCGGTCGGGTCCCGTCCGCTGGGTCGGTTCACCTATCGGAAGCTCAACCGGAATTCCGGCAGCATAGCCTGTCAGGTGGCCGTCTTCGCGCTTGAGGTCGAGGAGCTGGCGGACACCTTCCCCGAGCGCGAACAGCGCAAGCGGAAGTGGTTCGCGCCCGAACAGGCAGCCCGGCAGGTGGCCGAGCCGGAGTTGCAGGGGATCCTCGCAGGCTTCGATCCGGACGAAGACGGGGCTCTGGACCAATTGCCGCTGGGCGCCCGTTGAACCTCGCAAGATCCCTCCATACCTGACAGGATGAATGGCCGCGGCCGCGCGGCCTCCTTCGGTGCGAACATGATCCGCTATTCCCTCAGATGCGCTGCGGACCACGGCTTCGAAAGCTGGTTCCAGTCGTCCGCCGCCTTCGACACGCTTGCAGAGGCCAGCCGCGTCACCTGCCCCGTCTGTGGATCGCACGAGATCGAGAAGGTGCTGATGGCGCCGGCCGTCCGGCCCACGCGCAAGGCGCAGCCGCCCGAGGAACCGGCGCGGCCGCTTGCGACCCCCGCGTCGGAACTCGAGCAGGCATTGCAGATGCTGCGGCGGCAGGTTCAGGAAAATTCGGAATACGTCGGGATGAACTTCGCCGCCGAGGCGCGGAAGATCCACGCAGGCGAGTCTCCCGAGCGTGCGATCTACGGCGAGGCGCGGCTGGAAGAGGCGCGTCGGCTGCTCGAGGACGGGGTGCCCGTCGCTCCGCTGCCGTTCATGCCTCAGCGAAAGGTCAACTGAGGCTCCCGCGGTTGGCGGGTATCGCTCGTTCTGCATCCGCCGACCCGTTCGTCTCCTGTGCCGCTCCCGGTCACGGGGACATCGCGGCACCGCGCGGATCGTCGCAAGCAGGCGGGCGTCCCTTGACCTCGGGACCGCGTCGGGGCCTTCTGTCGGACGTTCCACGCAGGACTGAACCGGAGGCATCCCGTGAAGATCAACGGCACCCCATTCCGCTCGATCTGGACCGAGGAGGGCGAGGTCCGCATCATCGACCAGCGCTGGCTGCCGCACGAGTTGCGGATCGTGCCCCTGCGCAACCGGTCCGAATTCGCCGCCTCGATCCGGGACATGTGGGTACGCGGCGCGCCGCTCATCGGCGCAACGGCCGCGTGGGGCATGGCCGTGCAGATGGCGGAGGATCCGTCGGATGCCTCGTTGGCCGAGACCTGGCAGGTTCTGCACGAGACGAGGCCCACAGCAATCAACCTGCGCTGGGCACTGAATGAAATGCAGCGCCTTCTGGCGCCACTTCCGCCCTCGGAGCGCGCCGCGGCGGCCGCACGCCGCGCGGCAGAGATCTGTGACGAGGATGTGGAGATCAACCGCCGGATCGGACAGCACGGCCTCGGCATCATCCGCGAGATTGCCGCGCGCAAGAAGGGCCGCGTGAACATCCTCACCCATTGCAATGCGGGCTGGCTCGCCACCGTCGACTGGGGAACCGCCACGTCGCCGATCTACCATGCGATCGACGAGGGCATCGACGTCCACGTCTTCGTGGACGAGACCCGGCCCCGGAACCAGGGCGCCCTGCTGACCGCCTGGGAGATGAATTCGCACGGCGTGAGCCACGACCTCATCGTGGACAATGCCGGCGGGCATCTCATGCAGCACGGCGAGGTGGACATGGTGATCGTCGGCACCGACCGGACCACCGCGCAGGGCGACGTCTGCAACAAGATCGGGACCTACCTGAAGGCGCTGGCCGCGAAGGCGAACGACGTGCCCTTCTACGTCGCGCTCCCCTCGCCGACCATCGACTGGACGGTGCGGGACGGCGTGAAGGAGATCCCGATCGAAGAGCGGTCCGGCAGCGAAGTGACCCATGTGCAGGGCAAGGCGCCCGACGGCACGGTCCTCTCCGTGCAGATCTCGCCCGACGGCACCGGCGCGAGAAACCCGGCCTTCGACGTGACGCCGGCGGCGCTGGTCACCGGCCTCGTGACGGAGCGTGGCATCTGTGCGGCCGATGCACGGGCCATGGCGGCGATGTTCCCCGAGGCGACCCTCGGCGCCGCCTGACACGGTAGCTAACCGGAGTTCGGCTCAAGGGCGGTCCTGCGACGGGACTGCCTCTTCGGTCCTTCTCGCCCGCCAACCGCAGGCGGCTCGGACCATCCGGATGCCGGAACGTCCGGCTCCCGTCAGCGCCGCGCCAGTCGTAGCAGCACCACGGCGGCGACCGCGAGGAGCAGGATCGCCGAGGCCTCGAGCACGATGTTCTGCGGATCCATGTCCTTGCCCTGAAGAACGATCAGTCGGGCAAGCGCGGTGATGGCGATGAAGATCGGATAGACGAAGGGCAAGCCCTTGCCGGTGTAGAAGACCGCGACCATCCCGATGACCTCGGTGTAGAGGAACATCAGCAGGATGTCGCCGAGATCGACGCTCCAGCGCACGAAGATCGACCAGATCTCGTTTGCTGTCGCTGCGAGCGTAAGGATCGCGACGAGGATGAGAAGTCCGCGCTCGATCACCCCGAGCGCCGCCACCATCACTGTCTTCTCGGTATTGCTTGCCTCGACCGCCCCGCTGTCCTCGGCGCTGGGCACCTCTTTGCTGCCTTCCAACTTTGGTTCCTCTCGCACTCGTCACACTTGAAGGCTAGCAGCCCGCCGCGCCATGGCCAACCGCGGAACGCGAAAGGGAAGACAGTCGCTGCGGTTCAAGCAACCACTTTGGCACCGCCGAGACTTCGGATGGTCCCAGGTCCTCTCCCGCGACGTTCAGAACTCCCGCAAGGATCAGGGTTCCCGTATGGATCGGAGCGCAGCCTCCGGGGGAAGGCTGCGCTCCGAGTTGTCCGGACATGGGGCAGATGCCCGGCCAATGCCCTTGTCTGCGTCAGACGCTGTCGGCAGGCTTTTCCGACGATTTCGCGACGGCCGGCTTCGGCTTCGACGTGTCAGCCGAGGGCGCCGACGCGGACGATGCCGCAGACGGTGATGGCGGCGACGGGGACGGTGCGGGCTCGGAGCTGCGCGACCGCGCCATCGCGTGACGGCCGCCCTGACGTTCCGCGGCCATGAAGCCGTACCAGCACACCGCGAGCATGCACAGGAACAGCAGTATTCCCAACATATATGCCATTATACCCTCCTCTTCCGGCTCCAAACGCACCCGTGCGAAGGCCGGTTCCTCAGGTTCCCGCAAAAAGCTCCTCCTGACAATGACGCGGAGGCGGCGCCCGGTCCCAGCCGTTTTCCGTCATCTGCCGCCTGCCGCAAGCCCATTGCGGCAGGGGGGTAGCTCATGCGCGCCGCGGCCCGACCTCAGGCGAATTCTACGACGTTGTGCACGCCCACGTCCGGGTCGGACTCCGTCATGGTGGCCTTTGCGATCTCGTAGGCGAAGCGGGCCGAGGAACTGGTCGAGGCCCAGATCGCCGCACTCCCAAGTCTCAGCGACAACATCACGAGGTCCGGATCGTCCTTGCCCTCGAACCACGCCGCGACGACCGGATTCCACATCTCGTCGAGCCTGGACCGGTCGCCCTCGGCAACCAGCGACCCCGACAGGCAGGCATGGAAGTCCTGATCCTTGGAGATGACGCAGAAATGCGCCTTGCTGGCCGGCCCCACCGCCTTGAACAGGTCGGTGCTGCGCTTGGTCAGAAACCAGAGCTTGCCTGCGGCTTCATCGCAATGGTGAGACATGGGCTGCATGTGCTGTCCGGATCCTTCGACCCCGAGCATCCCGGCATGCGCCTTCTCGAGTTCCTTCCAGAGAACGGCCTTGGGATCGGTCTGGGCGAGTTTCTTGTCGGCCATGCGGCCCTCCTGATTTGGCTATGGGTCGGCCCCTCAACCGGACGCGGAGTGCCTTGGTTCCCATCGCCCCCGGGGCGCCGACGTCCGGCGGCAGGCCGGAACAAATGACCCGCGCCGCCTGTTTCTGCGGGACACGAGGTCGGCATGGCGCCCTGCTGCGCCGTTCCAACCGCAGCAATCTCGAGGAGATCAGGATGCAGACCGACAAGAACATGACCGGCTCGGGGACGTCCTCGGCTACGTCCGGCCGTCCGGGCCTCAGCGAAACCGCGCGTGACGCCGCGCGCCACGAGATGGACGACGCGCGCGACCGGCTTCACGGCGCCGCTGATCGTGCCCGTCACGAGGCGCGGCACGCCCGCAGCAGCGTCTCGCGTCTCGTCATGGAAGAGGTGGACCGGCGCAAGAGCGACCTCTGCGACGGCATCCACGGGATCGCGGAGTCGATGCGCAAGGCCGCCGAAGAGGCCGACCGGCGCGAAGATACACCACAGTCCCCGCGGATGGTGCATCAGGCGATCAACACGCTCGACGATTTCGCTGACCGGATGCGCCATCGCTCCGCGGAGGACATGACGCAATCCGTCGCGCGGTTCGGTCGCGAGAACCCCGCCCTCTTCGTGGGAGGCGCTCTCTTCGCCGGCCTCGCGATCGGGCGGTTCCTCGTCTCGTCGTCGTCCGATCGCCGCCGCCGCGGCGACTGGGACGAGGGCGACCGGATGGGAGCAGACGCGTGGCGCGACACCGCCTATGGCAGTTCGGCCCATGAGCGTGCTTCGCACGAGCCGCTCGGCGCGAAGTCGCACGATCTTCCGTCGGGAACCGGCGTGGGCGGCACGGCCGCGGCGAAAGGCAATCCCTCCGGCGCTGCCAGCTACAGCTCGCCCAGCGGTGCGGCAATGCCGGGATCGCGGCCTGCCACGCCGGGGAGCACGAACGAGGCTGAAGCCCGCAGCGGCAGTGCCTATCCCACCGGAACCGCAGCCGGCACCGCTGGCCTAGGCGCGACCAAGCCCGCCGGCGCATCGGGAACGGAGGCGAAAGATGGAAGCTCCTAAGCGTCCGCTCACTGCAGATCGATCCTTCGCCGACCTCCTGTCGGACCTCGTGAAGGACGTGACCGGACTGGTGCGCAGCGAAAGCCGTCTTGTCCGGGCCGAGATCGCGGAAGCAGGGCGCAGCTTCGCCGTAGGGGCGGAACTGATCGCCGCGGGAGCGATCCTGCTTCTCGTGGCGCTTTTCGTGCTGGTGCAGGCGCTGGTGGTGCTGATCGCCCACTGGGTCGGGCCGGCATGGGCCGCCCTCATCGTCGGCGTCTGCCTCGCCGCGATCGGAGGCATCCTCATTGGACGCGGGCGCCGCGACATGAGCGCCGCGAACCTGGTGCCCGAGCGCACCATCGAACAGACCAGCCGCGACGTGCGGCTTGCACGGGAGCAAATGTGATGAACGCCGAGAAGATCGAACGTGAAGTGGAAGAGAACCGTGCGCGCGTCGAAAGCACTCTGGACGCGCTGAAGGAACGGATGTCGGTCAATCAGGTGGTGGACGACCTCGCCCAGTTCGTGGGTGTCGAGGACGTGCGCGGCGTGATGAACTCCGCCGGCCGGCAGGTCCGCGACAATCCCGTGGCGCTGGGTCTCATCGGCCTCGGCCTCGCCTGGCTTGCCTTCGGTGGCAGTTCGGGCCGCAGCCGGGAGACCATGTACGACCGCGACGGCTATGACCGCGGCCCCTACGGTCGTGGGCGCAGTGCCTACGAGCCCTATGGCGGCGACACCGCCTACCGCCCGCGCAGCGAGAGCATGACCTCGCGCGTGAAGCATGCGGTGGGCGACGCTGCCGACAGCGTCAGCCGCGCGGCCCATTCGGCGGGCGAGCGCGTCAGCGAGACCTTCGGCGGGACGCGAGAGCGGGCGGGCCAGATGCGCGACGGCCTCTACGATCGGGCCGGCCGGATGCGCGAGGATGCCTATGACCGCGCAGGCCACTGGCGCGACGACCTCGTCGCCCGGTCCGGCCAGTTCCGCGACCGCGCGGGGCATCTGCGCGACCGCGCCTCGCAGGGCGCGCACCAGGTGCGCGACGGCATGGCCCAAGGCATGGAGCAGCAGCCGCTTCTGGTCGGAGCCGCGGCTGTGGCCCTGGGTGCGGTGATCGGCGCCGCCCTGCCGCGGACGCGCACCGAGGATCGCTGGATGGGCCAGACGAGCGACGACCTCTGGGACGAGGCCAAGGAAGTGTCGTGGGACCTGCGCGAACGTGCCATGCAGGCCGCGCGCGAGACCTATGACGCTACCATCGAGGCCGCGCGCGAGGAAGGCCTCGTGCCCGAAAAGGGCGAGACCATGGCTTCAAAGTTCGGCCGGGTCGCCGATGCGGCGGTTTCGGAGGCGAAGGCTCAGGTCGAGCCCGCGCTCCACGGCAAGGACGGAGACGACAGCCGGAGCGGCAGCAGCGCGTCCTCGACCGGCGGTGCCTCCTCGAGCGCCGGCGGTCAGGCCTCCGGCGCCACCACGTCCAAGGTCGGTGGCAAGGGATACTGATCCGGCGGATCGACAAGAGAAGGGCGGGCCTTGATGGCCCGCCCTTTTCGCATTCGTTGACCGACGAGCGTCAGGAGTAGATCGGCGGCGTCTCCTCTCCCGGATTGGGCATGTCCGGATCGCCCGGCGGGATCGGGTCGGGATCCGGCATGGGGTCGGGATAGGGGTTCGGCTCGGGCATCGGGTCGGGTTCCGGCGGATCGTTCGGGCCGGGAGGTATCTGGTCGCTCATGAGGTGCTCCTTCTCCTGCGGCGCTGGTGCGCCCTTCCTGACACCAAGATCGGCCGCCCCGCATTGTTCCGCGTCAGAACCTTCGGCTGAGGCAGGCGGATCCACGCAAGCCGAAGCGCCAGGGAAGGTCGGTGGCGCGGGTGATGCCGATGCGGGTTCCGACGAGGATCCGGTCAGCGGAGAGCGCGGTGCCCGACCGGAGGTCGAAGCCATCGCTGCCGAAGGGCGTTCCATCGTCGCCCGGCGCAAGCGCCAGCGCCTGCCCGATCCGTCCGGGACCCGAGCACAGGAGCCTCGGCTCGGCCGTGCCGCGCCGCTCCGCCATCGCGTTCAGCCCCTCGGTCGGCTCCAGTGCGCGGATCAGCACCGCATGGCCCGGCGCGCAGACCACGTTCAGGCAGAGGTGGATGCCGTAGGAACGGTAGATGTAGGCGCAGCCCGGCGGCCCGAACATCGAGGCATTGCGTGCCGTCGGCCCGCGGTGGCTGTGTGAGGCCGGGTCGTCCGGCGCATAGGCTTCGGTCTCGACGATCCTGCCGCCCGCGCCGCGCACGGCCAGCTGCGCGCCGATCAGGTCGAAGGCGACCGAGGCCGCGTCCCGGGCAAAGAATTCGATGCTGGCCGCCAACCCACTTCCTCACGCTTCGCTTCCGGCACGTCCTCCGTGCCGCGAGAGCGGAACATTCGTCGCTCGTTGAGGTTCAGACCACAAGCCCGCGTGCGAGCGGGACAACAGTTGTGTTTGACGAATGGAGAGACTGTCGATGATGAAACTCGCTATCACCGCAAGCATCCTCTCGCTGGCCGCCCTGCCGGCGCTGGCACAGAGTGACGCGGCCGCCTCCGATCCGACGCGACCCGTGGCGCCGGAGACGGGCACCGGCAGCATTCAGGATATCAGCGCGCAGACCTGGTCGGATGAGGTGCGCGAAGTGTTCTTCGTGGACGAAGCCATGACCTCGCTCCGGCCGACCGGCGAGATGGAGGAGCGTTGGGCCGCCCTCGATCCCCAGGCGAAGGAACGGGCAAAGCGTGACTGCCAGGCCTTCCTGATGGACGCAGGCTCGATGGGTGGAGCGTCTTCCGGCGGGATCGGCGGCGCGGTGACCCCTGACACGGAAGAGGCTGGCTCCTCGGAGGACATCGGCGGCGCGGACTCTCCGGCGCCGGTGCGGGAGGATACCACCAACGCCTCGGATGCCCCTGCGTCTCCCGGAGATGCTTCCGTCTGGAATCAGGCCTGCTCGTTCGTCACCTCGTTCCAGTCGCAATGACACCCGTGCCGGACGGCTCCACAAGGACCACCGTCCGGCGAGGGCCGCCGAGGGTGCGAAGACTTGGCGGGCGGCCGCACGATCTGTCGAATTGACAGTGTTCAGCAGCCGTCGCCGGGCCTGAAGACCCCGGCTTTGGTTGAACCGAACAGGCACTCAGCAGGCGCGGCGTCGCGCCTGCTTCCTGTTGAGAGAACCAGCTTCGGCGGGAGCATCTTCCGCCCAGCGCGTGACCCTGTTCCGGATCGCGCACGGATCCGCAGATCAGAGCAGCGCATACCACTCCCCGTCATCAAGGAGAGCCAGATGGCCAATGACAAGCCTGCAGCCCGTCCCGGCAGCTTCGAAAACCTCGTGTCGGACTATGGTGCCGGCGGCGAGTTCCATCAGCATGCCGCGGACGGCGACGAGCGGCTGACGACGGCGCAGGGCGTCACCATCTCGGACAACCAGAACTCGCTTCGTGTCGGCGCCCCCGGCCCGACTGCGCTGGAAGACTTCGTTCTGCGCGAAAAAATCTTCCATTTCGACCACGAGCGTATTCCGGAGCGGGTGGTTCACGCTCGGGGCTTCGGCGCTCATGGCCTCTTCGAATGCACGAAGGCGATCCCCGAGATCACGCGGGCCGCGCCATTCCAGAAAGAGGGAAAGATCACCGAGACCTTCGTCCGGTTCTCGACGGTGGCGGGGTCGAAGGGCTCTCCCGACCTTGCGCGCGACGTCCGGGGCTTCGCCGTCAAGTTCTACACCGACGAGGGAAACTGGGATCTCGTCGGCAACAACATCCCTGTCTTCTTCATCCAGGACGCGATCAAGTTTCCCGACCTGATCCATTCGGTGAAGCCCGAGCCGGACCGGGGCTTCCCTCAGGCGCAGTCGGCGCATGACAATTTCTGGGACTTCATCTCGCTCACACCGGAATCGATGCACATGGTCATGTGGCAGATGTCGGACCGGACCATCCCCCGCAGCTTCCGCTTCATGGACGGCTTCGGTGTCCACACCTTCCGCTTCGTGAACGCCGAGGGCCGCTCGAGCTTCGTGAAGTTCCACTGGAAACCGAAGCTGGGCCTGCAGTCGGTGCTCTGGGACGAGGCGTTGAAGATCAACGGCGCGGATCCCGACCGTCACCGGCGCGACCTGTGGGACGCGATCTCGATGGGCGATTTCCCGGAATGGGAACTCGGCCTGCAGATCTTCGACGAGGACTTCGCGGACAGGTTCGACTTCGACGTCATGGATCCGACGAAGATCGTGCCCGAGGAACTCGTTCCGCTCACCATCGTCGGCACGCTGACGCTCGACCGCGCGGTGGACAACTTCTTCGCCGAGACGGAACAGGTGGCCTTCTGCACCCAGAACGTCATCCCCGGCATCGACTTCACCAACGATCCGTTGCTGCAGGGGCGCAACTTCTCGTATCTCGACACGCAGCTGAAGCGGCTGGGCAGCCCCAACTTCACCAAGCTGCCCGTCAATGCGCCCCGCGGCTGCCCCGTCCACAACTTCCAGCAGGACGGCCACATGCAGACGGCCAACCGCAAGGGGCGCGTCAACTACGAACCGAACGGCTGGGGCAAGGGCCCGCGCGCGCATCCGCTCGAGGGATATGTGAGCTATGCCGTCCGCGAGGAGGGCGAGAAGCGCCGGCTGCGGCCGGAGAGCTTTGCCGACCACTACAGCCAGGCGCGGCAGTTCTTCCTGAGCCAGACGCCGGTCGAACAGGGTCACATCCGCGACGCGCTCGTCTTCGAGCTCTCGAAATGCCAGGAGGTCGACGTCCGTGCCCGGATCGTGGCCCATCTGCGCAACATCGACGAGGGTCTGGCCGAGGCGGTGGCCATGGGTCTGGGCCTGCCGGACATGCCGGAGCCTGCCCCCGCGGCCCGGCCCACGCGCACCGACCTGCCCCCGTCCGACGCGCTGAGCATCCTGAAGAACCCGCCGCCGAGCTTTTCCGGCCGGACCGTGGGCGTGCTCGTGGGCGACGGGGCCGACGCCTCACTGCTCGCCGAGTTGCGTTCGGTCCTCGCCGCGGAAGGCGCGATGATGAAGCTTGTGGCGCCCCGCGTCGGCGGTGTGCGCGACACGAGCGGCGAGGCGCAGGCTGCCGACGAGAAGCTCGGCGGCGGCCCCTCCGTGCTCTTCGATGCGGTAGTATTGCTGCCGGGGAAAGAGGCGGCCTCGCTCGCATCCAATCCCGCGGCGAAGGACTTCCTGACCGACGCCCACGCTCACTGCAAGTTCATCGCCCATCAGGGCGCGGAGCCGCTGATCGAGGCCTGTGCGCTGGAGTCCAAGATGGACGAGGGGTGGCTTGCTCTGAAGGATTCGGATGGCGTCGACGGCTTCGTGAAGGCGTGTCGGGACCTGCGCTACTGGCCGCGCGAGAAGACGCTGGGCGGGAACCCTCCTCTCGCGCAGACGTTTTCTCCGTAACAGCCCTCATGGGCGTGGAAGAGGAGATTCGACAATGGCTTATGCGACGAATGGCCGGAGTTCGACCTTCGTGCTCACCTCCGCCGTGGTTCTCGGCGCCTTCGGGGCTCTTGCGGTGCGGCACCTGATGAACAGCCGCCGCAATGCCTCCTATCCCGACGTCCGGCCGGCAGGTCCGGATGCGATGCGCGATCCGCCGCGCAGCTGGGATCGGGTGGACGAACAGGCGGATGAATCCTTCCCGGCGAGCGATCCGCCCGCCAACTATTGAAGCCCCTCGATCGGCCACGCCGGTCTGGATAACAGGACTGATCGGAAGCCGGCCTCCTTGCGGGGCCGGCTTCTCACGGCTGACCCGGAAGACGTAGGGAACCTCCGTTCGTTGTCGGGATCGGGGCCTCAGGGGACAATCATGGCAACAGGCGATACCCGCGAAATCGGGACGGCGCCGGACTATCCGGCCGAGGGGCGCGAGATCCCGCGCGACAGCCGGATCGACGCCTCGATGGCGCTGCTGAGCGAGGGCTACCGGTTCGTCTCGAACCTCTGCGACCAGATGGGCAGCGATGTCGTGGCAACCCGGCTTCGCCTGCGCGAGGTCGTTTGCCTCCGCGGCGCATCTGCGGGGCGGCTTCTCTATGGTGCCGAAGGCCTGACGCGCGTGGGCGCAATGCCCAGCACCGTGCTGCACCTGCTTCAGGACAAGGGGTCGGTCCAACAGCTGGAAGGTGAGGCGCATCGGCAGCGCAAGGCCATGTTTCTCGACATCTGCATGGACGAGGCGCGGGTGAAGGCGCTGGTGGAAGAGTTTCGTCGCGAATGGCGCGAAAGCCTGACCGCCTGGGAACACGAGGACCGCATCGTCCTTCAGCAGGAAGTGGCCCATGTTCTCACGCGTGCCGCCTGTCGCTGGGCGGGCGTCCGGAACGAGCCCGAGGACCGGATCGCGGACGAGATCTTCGAGATGATCGACAAGGCTGGCAGCATCGGTCCGCGCAACTGGCTGGCCCAGATGAGGCGGTCGGGAACCGAAAAACGCCTGCGTCGGCTCGTGGAGCAGTTGCGCGGAGGCGAGGTCGTGCCGGACTCCGCGACCGCGCTGCATGCGATCGCCTTCCACCGCGAACCGGACGGGAAGCTGCTGGATCCCTCCGTCGCGGCGGTGGAGCTGTTGAACGTGCTCCGTCCCGTTGTCGCGGTCGGCCGCTACATCACCTTCGCTGCCCTCGCGCTGCACCGCGAGACGAACTGGCGCGAACTCTTCCGCTCCGGCAACCTCGAACTGGCGGGCGACTTCGCCGAGGAGGTGCGCCGCATCTCGCCGTTCTTCCCCTTCACGGCGGCGGTCACCACCCGTCCGATCCGCTGGGAAGGGTATGAATTCCCGGCGGATCAGTGGCTGCTGCTCGATCTCTACGGCACGACCCACGACGCGCGGAACTTCCCGGACCCGAGCCGCTTCCGCGCCGAGCGGATGCTCAGCTGGTCGGGTCAGGATGACTGCTTCATTCCGCAGGGCGGAGGCGAGGTGGCCCTCACCCATCGGTGCCCCGGAGAGATGATCACGGTCGAGCTGATGAAGGAAGCGATCCGCCTGCTCTGCTGCGAGACCGAGTACGAGGTGCCGCCGCAGGATCTTGGTGTGCGCCTGAACCGGCTGCCCGCGCAGCCGCGCAGCGGGATGATCCTGAAGGCAGTCCGGCCGCGCGCGGGAACAGAGCCGCCGCTCTCCGGTTGACCCGCCAAGCAAAGGGAGAATGCCATGCTCAAGTTCATCGGCGGAACCGTCGGCTTCATCTTCATCGTCGGCCTGCTCGTCATCATCGGGATCCTCGCCCTGATCTTCTGACGAGGCGAGACTCCATGCGGAACCCGAAGACGGCGGCGGACACGCCGCCGTTTTGTTCTTCGGGCAGCCCCGCCCTTCTTCCGTCAGGTGCCACAAGGCCCACGATCCCCGCAGGGAAACCGTCGCGAGGCGCTGCCTGCCGGTCGCGAGACCGTCAGGTCCAGTCCAGCACGACCTTGCCGGACGACCCCGCCCGCATCGCAGCAAAGCCCTCCGCAAAGTCCGCGACCGGAAAGCGGTGGGTGATGACCCGACGGATGTCGAGGCCATTCTCGAGCATCGCGATCATCTTGTACCAGGTTTCGAAGATCTCGCGGCCGTAGACGCCCTTGATCGTCAGCGCCTTGAAGACGATGCGGCTCCAGTCGACGGGGCTGCGGCCCGGCGGAATGCCGAGCATGGCGATGCGCCCGCCCATCACCATCGCTTCCACCATCTGATCAAAGCCCGCCGGCGCGCCCGACATCTCCATGCCCACGTCGAAACCCTGCACGATCCGCAGCCGCGCCATCACCTCGCGAAGATCCTCGGAGGAGACGTTGACGGTCTCCACGTCGGCCACCTCCGACGCAAGCTTCAGCCGGGCGGCATTCACATCCGTGATCACCACGTGGCGCGCGCCCACGTGCCGCGCGACAGCGGCGGCCATGATGCCGATGGGGCCCGCGCCGGTGATCAGGACGTCCTCACCCACCAGATCGAAGCTCAGCGCCGTGTGGACGGCGTTGCCCAGCGGGTCGAGGATCGCACCCACCTCGTCGTCGATGGCGTCGGGCAGCGGCACCACGTTGAAGGCCGGAAGCCGCAGGAACTCGGCGAAGGCGCCTGGCACGTTGACGCCGATGCCCCGCGTCTCGGGATCGAGGTGGAAGCGCCCGGCCCGCACCTGCCGCGAATGATGCCCGATCAGATGGCCCTCGCCCGAACAGCGCTGGCCCACCTTCAGATCCTCGACGTCGCGGCCGATCTCGACGATCTCGCCCGCGAATTCGTGGCCCGTGACCAGCGGCACGGGCACCGTCCGCGACGCCCACTCGTCCCAGTTCCAGATATGGACGTCGGTGCCGCAGATCCCGGTCTTGTGGACGCGGATCAGCACCTCGTCCGGCCCGATCTCGGGCACCGGACGCTCTTCCATCCAGAGCCCGGGCTCCGCCTTCGCCTTTACCAGCGCACGCATCAGATCGCTCCCACCGCCTTGCCTGCCTCGCGGAACGCCGCGAGCGCGAATTCCAGATCCTCCCGCGTCAGTGCCGCATTCATCTGGGTGCGGATGCGCGCCTGCCCGCGCGGCACGACCGGGAAGAAGAAGCCCGAGACGTAGACCCCGCGCTCGTAGAGTGCCGACGCCATCTCCTGCGCGAGGCGCGCCTCGCCGAGCATGACCGGCACGATCGGATGCTCGCCCGGCAGCAGCCGGAAGCCCGCCTCGGTCAGGCCCGCGCGCCAGAAGGCCGTGTTCTCGAAAAGCGCCGCGCGCAGGTCGTCGGCCGCCTCGACCAGATCGAGCGCGGCGAGACCGGCCGCCACCACCGCAGGCGGAAGCGCGTTCGAGAAGAGATAGGGCCGCGCCCGCTGCCTCAGGAGGTCGATCACCGGCTGCGGGCCTGCCACATAGCCGCCAAGTGCGCCACCGAGCGCCTTGCCAAGCGTGCCGGTCAGGATGTCCACCTTCACCCCGTGATGAGCGGGCGTCCCCTGCCCCTTCGGCCCCATGAAGCCCGTCGCATGGCAGTCGTCGACCATCACGAGCGCACCGAATTCCTCGGCCAGCGCCACGACCTCGGGCAGCCGCGCAAGATAGCCGTCCATCGAGAAGACGCCATCGGTCGCGATCAGGATATGGCGCGCCCCGTCTTCCCGTGCCTGCGCGAGCTGCGCGCGCAGATCCTCCATGTCGGAATTGGCGTAGCGATAGCGGCGCGCCTTGCAGAGGCGGATGCCGTCGATGATGCTGGCGTGGTTCAGCGCATCCGAGACCACCGCGTCCTCCGGCCCGAGCAGCGGCTCGAAGAGGCCGCCGTTCGCGTCGAAGCAGGCGGCGAAGAGGATGGCATCCTCCATCCCGAGGAAGCGTGCGATCCGTCCCTCGAGGTCGCGATGGATGTCCTGCGTGCCGCAGATGAAGCGCACCGAGGCCATGCCGTAGCCGTGCTCGTCCATCCCGCGCTTGGCGGCCTCGATCAGCGCCGGATGATCGGCAAGGCCCAGATAGTTGTTCGCGCAGAGGTTCAGCAGGTCGCGCCCCGCCACCTCGACATGCGCCCGCTGCGGCGAGAGGATCGGCCGCTCGCGCTTCGTGAGCCCCTCGGCCTCGATCTCCCTGAGCACCTCGCCCAGCCCGGCAAGGAATGCCTCGCGTCCCGTCATCCGATCTCTCCCCGCATCTGGCCCGACCCTAAGACGCCGCGCGCCTCACGTCCCGCAGAACGTGCGGTAGCTTTCGTCGAACCCCTCGGGCGCCGGCGTGGCAAGATCCTCGAAGCCCGGCCGCTCGGTAAAGGGATCGGCCAGCGCCTCGAGCATGCGGTCGAAGGGGGCGAGATCGCCGGAATGCGCAGCGGCCAGGGCTTCCTCGACCCGATGGTTGCGCGCGATGTAGAGAGGATTGGCCCTGCGCATCCGCGCCGCGGCATCCGGAGCAAGCCGCGCGCGCCACCGCGGCAGCCAGGCTTCAAGCGCGGCCGGATTCCGGAAGAGCGGCGCCGGGGCGCTCTCGTCATCGACAGCGCCGACAAGCCGCCGGAAGGTCAACGTCCAGTCCGCCCGCTGGCCCTGCATCGCCAAGAGGAGATCCTCGGCCAGAGCCGCGTCCCCCTTGTCCTCGCCCGCGAGGCCCAGCTTGTCGCGCATCCCCGCGAGCCAGTGACGCCGGTACCGCGGTCCCGTGGACTCCAGCACCTCGGTCGCCTTCGCGGCCCCCCGCTGCGCGTCGGTGTCGAAGAGCGGCAGCAGTGCCTCCCCCAGCCGCGCGAGGTTCCAGGCGAGGATGTGAGGCTGGTTGGCATAGGCGTAACGGCCCTGCAAGTCGATCGACGAGAAGACCGTGGCCGGATCGTAACCCTCCATGAAAGCGCAAGGTCCGTAGTCGATCGTCTCGCCGGAGATCGCCATGTTGTCCGTGTTCATCACCCCGTGGATGAAGCCCACCAGCATCCAGCGTGCAACGAGCCGGGCCTGCGCGTCGACCACCGCCTCGTAGAAGGCGAGGTAAGGCTCGGGCGCAGAGGCGAGGTCGGGATAATGGCGGGCGATGGCATAGTCGGCCAGCTGCCGCACCCGGTTCACGTCGCTGCGCGCCGCGAAGAACTGGAAGGTGCCGACGCGGATATGGCTGGACGCCACGCGGGTCAGCACTGCCCCCGGCAGCGGCCCCTCCTGACGCAGCACCGGTTCACCGGTGAGGACGGCGGCAAGCGCCCGAGTCGTCGGGATGCCCAGCCCATGCATCGCCTCGCCGAGCAGGTACTCCCGCAGCACCGGCCCCAGCGCCGCCTTTCCGTCCGCCCCTCTCGAGAAAGGTGTCCGGCCCGACCCCTTGAGTTGCAGGTCGCGCCGCCGGCCTGCGCGATCCGTCACCTCGCCGATGAGCAAGGCCCGCCCGTCCCCGAGCTGCGGAGAGAAGCCGCCGAACTGGTGCCCGGCATAGGCCTGCGCGAGCGGATGCGCCCCCTCGGGCAGCGTCGTGCCCGAGAAATATCCCGCCCCCTCGCGGGTGAGAAGGTCCGGGTCGAGGCCAAGCTCCTCCGCAAGCCCGCGATTCAGTCGCAGAAGATGCGGAGCGGGCGCCGGCGCCGCCTGCCAGTCCACGTAGAAGCCCTCGAGGTCTCGGGCATAGCTGTTGTCGAAACGGAAGGTCATGGGATCCTGCAAGAGTGACCTTTTCCGAAGATATGCGCCCCCCACCCTGCGAGGACAAGCACTTGGCGCGGAAAACACATGTCAGAGCATTGTCGGATCGGGAATTTCTTCTGCGCGCGGTGGCATCGCAGAGCCCGCTCGGAGAAGGTCCCCATGCCGGCGCACCAGACCCCGCGGGCCCACAAGGCACGATCCCACCTTCCGGAGGATCTGCGGTGGCAGCTGCTCGACGCCAAGACCTCCGAAGGCTGCAATCCGAGGGACATCCGGGAAACTGTTCCCGAGTGGATGATCACCCAGGGCATGGCTCCCACGCGCCCGGTCGATGCCGGATACCGCGACCGACGAGACGGCCACAGCAGGCCCGGCATGCGACAGACCGGTCCTCAGGCTTCGGCCGACGGGAACAGTCGGATCACCTGCGCGCTCGGCCGCGACGTGCGGAAGACCGGCAGCTCGTCGAGAAGCCGTTTCTGGACATCCGCCACCGCGCATTCGCGCCGGAGCAATTCCGGCAGGCAGCTTCCGCAGAGACCGAGTAGCCCCCCTACGACCGCCGCGACGGACTGCTCCTGCAACGGCGTCAGCAGGCCGTCCAGCACGCCGCCCTTGCCCACGGCGAACATCGCCGCAAGCGCAAGGAAACTGCCCGAGAGGATGAACACCGCGCGCCGGTAGGCCAGCGTCCGCTCGACCAGTCGACGCGTGAAGCGATGGCGCCGCACGGGGTCGATCCGCTCCCAGCCGGCATCGGGCATCGGCGTGCCGGCCCGCAGCACCAGCACCGCGGCCACCACCGGCAGCACGGGGATCAGGGGCAGCATCACCTCGTCCAGCGAGCGGGCGGGCACCATCACCGCAAAGAGTGCGGCCAGACCCGTGACGGTGCCGATGTGAAGCAGCAGGTTCATCGCTCATCCTTACGCCGATAGATGGAGGAAACTGCGTCCGGAGGCGCCTGCAGTCAAATGACGGAGACGTGTTTCGGCGTGATCCTGCCGCAAAGGGCCGCTGCCAGCGCGCGCAGACGGCAAACGATCCGCTGATCAATGGTCGGAGTGGAGGGATTCGAACCCCCGACATCCTGCTCCCAAAGCAGGCGCGCTACCAGGCTGCGCTACACTCCGTCCGCGCCTTCCTACAAGCTTGCCGACGGATTGGAAAGAGCCGCGCTGGGCGTACCAGGCCGGGGATGCGGATGCCGGATCGGGCGGCTCTCAACCTGTCGGAGGCCGGAGGAAGAGCCCGGTGCTCCTGCGCGTTGCTGCATGTCGCTCCTGCACGATTTTCATCGCACGAAAGATGGCCCGGAAGGGAGACCAGCCCGCGCCGAAGGGCGCCGGTCACTCGCAGGGCCAGGCCGCCTTGTCCTGAGCAAGGCCCGGGTGCCTCAGAACCGTGCCCGGTCCGATTCCCAGGGCACGGGCGAGGCCGCCGTTGATTTCGAGCACGCTCTGGATGCCATCGCCGCCCTTGATGGGGGTCAGATCCCCGGGGATCGCGTTCGAATGGACCGTCTTCACCGTGCCGTCCGGCCCTGCGAAAATCATGTCCAGAGGGATCAGCGTGTTGCGCATCCAGAAGCTCGCGGCATGCGGAGCCTCGAACAGGAACAACATGCCCGACGACCGCGGAAGGCTCTCGCGCTCCATGAGGCCGCGCGACCGCTCGGCGGCCGTATCCGCGATCTCGACCGAGAAGCGGATGGTGGAGCCCGCCGCTGTCCGCAGGTCCACGGAATCAGGCTGACAGGCGGCCCGGGCGGCGCCCGGAACCAAGGCCAGCGCGAGGGCGGCGGCCCTCAGACCGGTTGCTGATGCTGACGCGCCGCTGCTTCCCATGAAACCACCTGCACAGCCATGCGCCCGCGCCGTCCCTCGATGATGCGCAACGCCACCGCTTCGCCCGCGGCAAGATCGGCAAAGCCCGACATGCGCAGGACCTCGACATGGATGAACACATCCTCGGGCCGGCCGAACACATTGGCGAAGCCGAAGCCCTTGCCCTTGTCGAACCACTTCACCCGCCCCGGCTCGAGCGGCCGGGAGGCGATTTCCTCCGGCGTGGTGGCCTCGCTGTCCTCGCTCAGGTGGAAGGTCGTGCCGGCCGGCGGCTCGATCTCCATGACCTCGACCGCCTGAACGCCCCGCTGTGTGCTCTGGACCCTGACCGTAATGCCCGCGCCGTCCGCGACCGAGCTCTGGCCGTAGTTCCGCAGGACATTGGCGTGCAAAAGGATGTCGGAACCGTTCTCCTCGGTCACGATGAACCCGAAGCCCTTCGCAGGATCGAACCATTTCACACGGCCATGCACCACCTGCAGGGCCTTTTCGTCTTCCACCATTCCAGAGCTGTCCCCAGATGAGCCCGTAGATTGAAACTAGTGCCGTCAATCCTCCGGCGGATTCAAGAGTAAATTATCACTCACATACGAACCTTTCATTCGCGAAGCGCGAAATTCACGGGTTCAGCCGCTCGATCTGCCAGGCGTCCGCGGGATCATTCCTGCGCCAGCGGAAGCGGTCGTGCAGGCGGAATGCACCGTCGGCCCAGAACTCGATCTCCAGCGGCGTGATCCTGAAACCTCCCCAGAACGCGGGCCGCGGAGGGTTTGTTCCGAACCGTGCCGTCACCTTCGCCACCTCGGCCATGAGGCTCGCCCGGGAGCCAAGTGGCCGACTTTGCTGCGATGCCCAGGCCCCCAGCCGGCTCTTGAGAGAGCGCGAGGCGTAGTAGGCGTCGGCCTGCGCTCCCTCCTCGCGGGTGACTAGACCCCGGACGCGGATCTGCCGCCGCAGGGACTTCCAGTGCAGCACGAAGGCCGCCTTGCCGGAGGCCTCGATCTCGACGGCCTTCTGCGAGCCGTAGTTCGTGTAGAAGACGAAGGCCGCAGGCTCGATCTCCTTCAGCAGCACCATCCGCACATTGGGCAGGCCCGAGGCATCGACCGTGGCGAGGGCGATGGCATTCGGGTCGTTCGGCTCCTGCGGCTCGGCCTCGGCCAGCCAGCTTCTGGCGATGGCGAAGGGATCGTCCCCCGCGAAGATGCCCGTCCTGTCCATGCGTCTTCCCCTGTTGAGCCGACCGACCCTAGAGCGGAGGGCCGCCCCCGGCAATATCCGCCTCATCCTGCCGCACTTGATGCAACTTCTCCGATGGCCTACACCTCGCGAAAACCACTGAAGAACATGACGAGGGAAATCCCGATGGCGAACGGACTGCTGGCAGGCAAGCGTGGGCTCATCATGGGGCTGGCAAACGACAAGTCCATCGCCTGGGGAATCGCGAAGTGCTGCGCCGAGCAGGGCGCGCAGATGGCCTTCTCCTACCAGGGCGAGGCGCTGAAGAAGCGCGTCGAGCCCCTTGCGGCCTCGATCGGAGCGACCGAGCTCGTGGAATGCGACGTCGCCGACGAAGGCTCGCTCGACCGGCTCTTCGCCCGGCTGAAGGACGTGTGGGGCACGATCGACTTCGTCGTGCACGCCATCGGCTTCTCGGACAAGTCCGAGCTGCGCGGGCGCTACGTCGACACGACGCCCGCCAACTTCCGCATGACGATGGACATCTCGGTCTATTCCTTCACGGCCGTCTGCCAGCGCGCCTGCGCGATGATGCCCGAGGGGGGCAGCCTTCTCACGCTGACCTACTACGGCGCCGAGAAGGTGATGCCGCACTACAACGTGATGGGCATCGCCAAGGCCGCGCTCGAGACCTCGGTGCAATACATCGCCGAGGATCTGGGCAAGGACGGCATCCGCGTCAACGCGATCTCGGCCGGCCCCATCAAGACGCTGGCCGCAAGCGGGATCGGCGACTTCCGCTACATCATGAAGTGGAACGAGCTGAACTCTCCCCTGCGGCGGAACGTGACGCAGGAAGAGGTCGGCAAGGCCGCGCTCTACCTGCTGTCGGATCTGGGCTCGGGCACAACGGGCGAGGTGCTGCATGTGGATGCGGGCTACCACGTCGTCGGCATGAAGGCCGTGGACGCGCCCGACATCGACGCGGTGACCGGTCGCAAGGATCCCTGACATGACCCTCGCCGCCTTCGCGGCAGCCTGGCTGCTGCATCTGATGGCGGCGATCAGTCCCGGCCCCGCGGTGCTGATGGCGGCGCGCACCGGCATGATCGAGGGGCTGCGCACCGGCACGATCCTCTCGCTGGGGCTGGGCCTCGGCGCGCTGGTCTGGGCCTCGGGCGCACTCTTCGGGCTGGCGCTCCTGTTCCAGATCGCGCCTTCTGTGCTCTGGGGCCTCAAGATCGCGGGAGCCATCTACCTGATCCGGATGGCGATCCTCATGTGGCGCGAGGCCGACCGGCCCTTCGACACGGCCCTGGGCGCGCGCCCGCCGCGCAGCGCCGCCTCCGCCTTCCGGCTCGGCCTGCTCACCCAGCTTTCCAACCCCAAGCCCGCCGTGTTCTTCTCGGCGATCTTCATCGGCACGGTTCCGCCGGATGCGACGCCCCTTGCGGTGGGCCTGCTGCTCGTCGCGGTCTTCCTGAACGAGTTCCTCTGGAACACCTTCGTGGCGCGCGTTTTCTCCTTTGAACGGGCGCGCAGCGGATATATCAGCCTCAAATCCGTCATCGACCGCAGCTTCGGCGGCCTGCTGGCCCTGCTCGGTGTGAAGCTCGCCGCGTTCTAGGAGACCCTTATGAAAGAGCGCCTTCCCCACGAAAAGGGATTCCACGTCAGCTGGGACCAGATCCACCGCGACGGCCGGGCGCTCGCCTGGCGGCTGGACGGACAGGGCCCCGACAACGGCTCGTGGCGCGCCGTCGTGGGCATCACCCGCGGCGGCCTCGTGCCGGCCATGATCGTAAGCCGCGAACTCGACATCCGCACGGTCGATACGATCAGCGTGAAAAGTTACAACTGGCAGGAGCAGCAGCCGCCCAGGGTCATCAAGGCCCCGCAGGCCGATCTGATGGGCGACGGCCACGGCATCCTGATCGTCGACGACCTCGTGGACTCGGGCAAGACGCTGGAGCTGGTGCGCACCCTCTATCCGCGGGCCCATTTCGCCACGGTCTACGCCAAGCCCTCGGGCCGGCCGATGGTCGACACCTACATCACCGAGGTGAGCCAGGACACCTGGATCTTCTTTCCGTGGGACATGGCGCTGCAATATGTGGAGCCCTACCGCGGCCGCGACTGACGGGGCACCCAGCCACCCCGACCACGCGCCGCACCTGCCCGGCGCCTGCCACAGGAGCACCCCATGACCCTGCCGCTCAATCCCGCGATGGCTGCCACCTTCCCGCCCCCGGTGATGGAGGCGCGGCGCTGGCTGCAGGGGGTCAGCTTTCCGCCGGAACGCCCGCTTCTCAAC
The DNA here is from genome assembly GCF_052244495.1 of Rhodobacter sp. NSM. NCBI lineage: Bacteria > Pseudomonadati > Pseudomonadota > Alphaproteobacteria > Rhodobacterales > Rhodobacter > Rhodobacter sp. NSM. Next base: position 294,000 of record NZ_JBQPXH010000001.1, on the reverse strand, counting down.
GTGAGCCAGGCAGCCCCGGTCGAACCGCCGCCGCTCGGGCTGCGCGAGGCACTGGCCGAGGCCGCACTGCACGATCCGCAGGCCCATCTCTACGGCCCGGTGCTGGGGATGCAGGCGCTGCGCGAGGAGGTGGCGGCGCAATGGTCTGCGGCCTACGGCGGGCGGATCGAGGCGGCTCAGGTCGCCATCACCCAGGGCTGCAACCAGGCCTTCTGCGCCATCATGGCGACGCTCGCCGGCGCGGGCGACGAGGTGATCCTGCCCACGCCGTGGTATTTCAACCACAAGATGTGGCTCGACATGCAGGGTGTCGTCACCGTGCCGCTGCCGACCGGCCCCACGCTGCTGCCCGACGCCGAACGAGCCGAGGCGCTGATCACGCCGCGTACCCGCGCCATCGTGCTGGTGACGCCCAACAACCCGGGCGGGGTGGAATACCCGGCCGCGACGCTGGCTGCCTTCCGCGACGTGGCCCGCGCGCACGGCCTCGCGCTGATCGTGGACGAGACCTACCGCGACTTCGACAGCCGCAGCGGCGCGCCACACGACCTCTTCGCCGATCCGGACTGGGACGGGGTGCTGGTGCATCTCTACTCCTTCTCCAAGGCCTACCGGCTGACCGGCCACCGCGTGGGCGCGGTGGTGGCCTCGGCCGCGCGGCTGGCCGAGGTCGAGAAGTTCCTCGACACGGTCGCCATCTGCCCGAGCCAGCTCGGCCAGATCGGCGCGCTCTGGGGGATGCGCAACCTGGGGCAATGGGTGGCGGGCGAGCGCGACGAGATCCTTTCGCGGCGCACGGCGATGACGGGCGGGTTCTCGGCGCTGGCGGGCTGGAAGCTCCTCGGGTGCGGGGCCTATTTCTCTTATGTCGAGCATCCCTTCGCCGAGGCCTCGGACCGGCTCGCGCAGCGTCTCGTCCGCGAGGCGGGCGTGCTGATGCTGCCGGGCACCATGTTCCAGCCCGAGGGGTCCGAGGACGGGCGGCGCCAGCTCCGCATCGCCTTCGCCAATGTGGATACCGCCGGGATCGCCGAACTCTTCTCGCGGCTGGCGCTGGTGACGGGCTGAGGTCGGGTACGGCCGGAGCCCGCGGGGGGCTGTCTGCCCCCCGCACCCCCCGAGGATATTTGGGCGAGAATGAAGGGGTCGGGGACTTCCGCCCTCGCAGGACGCGCGCTATATCGGCGCGATGTCCCAGAACCCGCCCAGCCTCCGCCCCGACCTCGCGCCGCGACCGGTGATCGACAGCCCCCGCCGCGAGGGGCAGCCGACCATCGGCATGGTGTCTCTCGGCTGCCCGAAGGCGCTCGTGGACAGCGAGCGGATCCTGACGCGGCTGCGCGCGGAGGGCTACGCCATCTCGCCGGACTACGCGGGGGCGGATGCGGTCATCGTGAACACCTGCGGCTTCCTGGACAGCGCAAAGGCCGAGAGCCTCGAGGCGATCGGCGAGGCGCTGCGCGAGAATGGCCGGGTGATCGTCACCGGCTGTCTCGGCGCCGAGCCGGGCTACATCACCGGCGCGCATCCGAAGGTGCTCGCTGTCACCGGGCCGCACCAGTACGAGCAGGTCCTAGACGCCGTGCATGGCGCGGTGCCGCCCTCGCCCGATCCCTTCGTCGATCTTCTGCCCGCAACGGGCGTGCGGCTCACGCCGCGGCACTTCAGCTACCTGAAGATCTCGGAAGGCTGCAACCACAAGTGCCGCTTCTGCATCATCCCCGACATGCGCGGGCGACTCGCGAGCCGGCCCGAGCGCGCGGTGCTGCGCGAGGCCGAGAAGCTGGTCGAGGCGGGGGTGCGCGAGCTTCTGGTCATCAGCCAGGACACGAGCGCTTATGGCACCGACTGGAAGGGCGAGACGCGCTTTCCCATCCTGCCGCTCGCGCGCGAACTGGGCCGGCTCGGTGCCTGGGTGCGGCTGCATTACGTCTACCCCTATCCGCATGTGCGCGAGCTGATCCCGCTCATGGCCGAGGGGCTGGTGCTTCCCTATCTCGACATCCCGTTCCAGCACGCCCATCCGGAGGTGCTGAAGCGGATGGCCCGTCCCGCCGCGGCGGCGCGCACGCTGGACGAGATCGCGGCCTGGCGGCGCGACTGCCCCGACATCACGCTGCGCTCGACCTTCATCGTCGGCTATCCCGGCGAGACCGAGGAGGAATTCCGGACGCTGCTCGACTGGCTCGACGAGGCGCAGCTCGACCGGGTGGGCTGCTTCCAGTACGAGAATGTCGCGGGCGCGCGCTCGAACGCGCTGCCGGATCATGTGCCGGCAGAGGTGAAGCAGGAGCGCTGGGACCGCTTCATGGAAAAGGCGCAGGCCATCTCGGAGGCGAAGCTCGCCGCCAAGGTCGGCCGGCGGCTCGAGGTGATCGTGGACGAGGTGGACGCCGAGGGCGCAACCTGCCGCACCAAGGCCGACGCGCCCGAGATCGACGGCAATCTCTTCATCGATACCGGGTTCGAGGGCCTCGCCGCGGGTGACATCCTGACCGTCGAGGTCGAGGAGGCCGGAGACTACGACCTCTGGGGACGGCCGGCCTGACCCGGGGCGGCCGGCCGTTCCCTCCATTCTTCGCAGGTGCGACCGCAGCGAAGCCGCCGTTCCAAGGTTTTCGGTACCGCGCAACTGGGCGCGTGGCTTGCTGCGAAGGACGATCGCTCGTCCCGACGCATGTCGGGCCGTGGCGGGCCGTCAGATCCAGTAGGGCGGAATGCCGTAGTAATTGTAGGTCGCGGCGCCCCAATTGCGATTTTCACGCCAATCCTCGCCGCGAGGCGGCGCGCCCTCGAGTTGCTCGCGGGTGATGTCGGTCACGAAGCCGCCGAGCGTCTGGTCGTAGCTGAGCTTCTTCCACGGGATCGGATGGTGATCCTCGGCCATGCCAAGGAACCCGCCGAACCCCATCACCGCAAAGGCGATCACGCCCGAGTCCTTGTCGATCATCAGATGGTCGATATGGCCGAGATGCTCACCCTTCGGGCTGTAGACGGCGGTGCCGTTCACGTCGGCGCTCGAAACCATGCTGCTCGTGCTGGGGGCGGTGTTCGGGGTCATCGGAGGCTCCTCCTGCTGGGCCGCGCGATGTCGCGGCCGTCGAGGAAGAAACGGCCGGCGCAAGCGGATGTTCCGCCGGCGCGACCCGCGGCTCAGGAGGCCAGCGCCTCGATCTCGGCCTTGTTGCGGCAGAAGGCCGGCAGCACGGTCGAGCGACCGGAATGCGACAACCATCCCGTGCAGGCCTCGGAGGCCGTGCAGGCCTGGCAGCGGTCCACCATCTCGGCCAGCTCGGCCCGGCTCAGCCAGCCCTCGATCACCGCGTCGGGCAGGTTCACGCCCGCGACCCGCGCCATCCCCCGCGTGAGAGACCAGGCCAGCGGCGCCTCGACATAACCGATCATGCGATCCTCCTCGGGAATGTTGCAGGCCGAAGATCCGGCTTCGGCGCAGGCCCGGCCATGACGCAGATCAAGGCTCACCAGACGCCGGCGAATCCAAGGCTCTCGGCCGACCGGCGCACCACCGCGATGCGTTGCGCATTGGGGGGATGGCTGCCGAGGAACGTGTCACCCGGATCGGGAAGCCGGGTGAAGAACTGCGCGCCGTGGATCGGATCGTAGCCGGCGCGGATGGCGATCTCCGTGCCGAGCCCGTCGGCCTCGAGCTCGAAATTCTTCGAATAGCTGCGCGCGCCGACATTGGCGCCGAAATCCTGCATCGAGCGGATGGTCTGCTCGTCCGCCCCGCCCATCTGCGCGAGCACGCCCGCAAGCACGGCCCCGGTCAAAGCCGTTTCGCGCTGGCGAGGGATGTGCCCGAGAATGTGATGCGCCGTCTCGTGGCCGACGACGAAGGCAAGCTCGTCCACGTTGCGCGCATCGGTAATGAGCGAGAGCGTCAGGCCGATCACCGGCCGACCCTGAGCATCCAGTGTCTGGAAAGCGTTCGGATCGAGACCGGGTCGCGGATCCACCGCGATCTGGAAATCGCAGGGCACGCCGCGGGTGCGTTCGCGGCATATGGCCTCGGCCACCGGCTCGACCCGCGACACGACCTCGGGGAATGCCCTTTCGGCGTCGCCTGCGGTCACGAAGGGGCCGGGATCCGTTGCCGGCTGAAATGCCGGAAGGCCGGTCGCCTGCGGACCCATCGGTGCGGCACAGCCCGCCAAGACAAGTAGAACGGCGGCAAGTCCGGCCCGCAGCATCCCTGACCCCTTCCAGATTTTTCGCGAACCTTAGCAGAACGACGGTCAGGCGGAAGAGGCTGTCACGCAAAGGTGCGGCCTCTCGCCGGTGGTGCCGGGAACCGGGCCTTGAGGTTGAATGCGCCCTGCCCTAGCATCCGCCCATGTTCACCATCGAGCACGACTTCGACGCGACCGTCATCACCCTCATCGACGAAGGCGCCCCTCATCTGCAGGAGGATGTCACGATCCTTGCCTTCGAGGATGTCGTGACCATAGAGCAACTCGATCCGCGCCGGGACGAGGTGGTGCGGCTGACCCTGTCGATGGCGCAGTTGCGCGACCTCGCTGCGGCCCTGAACCTTCCGGAGGGCAGCTACCGCCTCGCCCGTCCCGACAGCTGACGTCTGCGGCACGGGCACCGCGGACCAAGGTGGGCCCCGATCACGCCGATGCTCGCGCGGTCAGGGATCCCCCTGCCCGGCCCGGTAGCCGCTCCCACCTTCCAAAGCGGATCAGGCCGACAGTTTCTCGGCCATCCGCACCAGGCGCCGCGTCTGATGTGCTATGGCTTCGCAGGCCGCATCGTCGAATTCGTCGCCCTGCGTGTGGCTGTAGCCGTAGGGATTCCCGCCGACCTTGTAGAGCACGGGATCGGTATAGCCCGGCGGCACGATCACCGAGCCCCAGTGCAGGAAGGTCGTGTAGAGCCCGAGGATCGTCGCCTCCTGACCTCCATGCAAGTTCTGCGCCGACGTCATGGCGGACACGGGCTTGTCCGCAAGCTTGCCGGCGGACCACAGGCCCCCCAGCGTGTCGATGAAGGCCCGGACCTGGCTCGGCGCCTGCCCGAACCGCGTCGGTGCCGAGAAGAGATAGGCATCGGCCCATTCCAAGTCGGCGGGTGTCGCGGTCTCGATGTCGGCCATGCGCTCGACCTGAGCTTTCCACGCCTCCTGACCGTTCACGACCTCGTCCGGAGCGGTCTCCGCGATCTTGCGAAGTCTCACCTCGGCGCCCGCCGTGCGCGCGGCATCGGCCGCGATCCCGGCCATGCGATGGTTGGTGCCATAGGTGGAATAGAACAGGATGGCGAGCTTTGCAGACATGAGATCCTCCTTGCAGACCAGACCGAACAGGAGCCGGTCGCCTCCGGTTCCCCGGACGGCGGCGAGCGGAGCGGCCGCGGGTCCTTGCCCTGGCGTCGAGGTGCGAAGAAATGCGGCGGGTCGGAGCGCCTCCGGCCGGCGGCGGGCCGTCCGGCTCCGCCGCATCGCGGCATTGTGTGCGGCGGAAGGGTCTGGCACTCTGCCCCAAAACGGGAACCGAGCCATGACCCCTATCCTCACGTTGACGCTGAACCCGGCGATCGACCTTGCCGCCGACGTGCCGGAGGTGCTGCCGGGCATCAAGCTGCGCTGCACCGAGCCGCGCGTCGATCCGGGCGGCGGCGGGCTGAACGTCAGCCGCGCCATCCGAATCCTCGGCGGAGAAAGCACGGCCTTCGTCGCCCTTGCCGGCAATGTCGGGGGGCGGCTCGCCGCGCTCGTCGCCGCGGCCGGGATCGAAATCGTGGCCTTCGCAGGCCCCGGTGAAACCCGCGAAAGCCTCACCGTCACCGAGACGGGCACCGGCCGGCAGTTCCGCTTCATGCTGCCCGGCGCGCCGTGGAGCGCGTCCCGGGTGGACGCCGCGCTTGCCCGCATCGACCGGGCCGTGCCCGAGGGCGGGATGGTCGTGCTGTCAGGCTCGCTGCCTCCCGGCGTGCCCGCCGATTTCCCCGCCATGGTGTCCAACCTGCTCGGCAAGCGCGCCCGTCTGCTGGCCGATACCTCGGGCGCACCGCTGGCCCATCTGGCGGCGGGCGGCGTGCCCGACCTCGACATCCTGCGGATGGACGACAGCGAGGCGGCCAGTCTGGCGGGCCGGCCGCTCGAATGCGCGGCCGAGACTGCCGACTTCGCCTCGTCGCTGGTGGCGCGCGGGGTCGCCGACTGCGTGATCATCGCCCGCGGTGCGGACGGCTCCGTCCTCGCCGATGCGCGCGGCCGCTGGCACTCGCGCTCCGAGCCGGTCGAGGTGGTCAGCGCGGTCGGGGCCGGCGACACCTTCGTCGGTGCCTTCGTCCTCGCGCTCTCGCGCGGCGAACCGCCCGAGATGGCCCTGGCCCATGGCGTGGCGGGTGCCGCTGCCGCCGTCATCACCGAGGCGACCGAGCTGTGCCATCCCGAGGACGTCCAGCGCCTCCTGCTCTCCTGCACCCCGGTCGCAATCTGACCGGCGCCGCAACCCGCGCCCCGGTGCCGGCGCTGCGGCACCCGCCCCGGCGCGATACGCGCCACGACCGTCTCACCGCTCCCGGCGTTCCCTTTCGCGCTGGCTGCTTGTGCCGAAGGGAAGCCCGGGCCCGGGGGGCGCCGAGCGCCCGCCTCTCTCGGCCAGAGGCGATTCCGGGACTGAATCGCCTCTCTCGGCCAGAGGCGATTCAGTCCCGGCTTTCGTCCCGCCAGCGATTCACCATCGGATAGCGACGGTCGAGCCAGAAGGCCCGCCGCGTGAGCCGCGTGCCGGGCGCCGACTGGAAGCGCTTCCACTCGCTGAGAAAGATCAGCCGTTCGACCTTCTTCACCACCTCGCGGTCGAAGCCCTTCGCCACCAGCTCGGCCACGCTCTCCTCGCGGTCGACGAGCCCCTCGAGGATTGCATCGAGTGTCCCGTAGGCCGGCAGGCTGTCCTCGTCCTTCTGGTCCTCGCGCAGTTCGGCCGAGGGCGCCTTGTCGATCACGCGCGGCGGGATCACCTCGCCCGCCGGTCCCTGCATCCAGGGACGGTGGTGCAGGTTCCGCCAGCGGCACATCTGGAAGACGCGCGTCTTGTAGAGATCCTTGATCGGGTTGAAGCCGCCGTTCATGTCGCCGTAGATCGTGCAGTAGCCCACCGCCACCTCGGACTTGTTGCCGGTGGTCAGCAGCATCTCGCCGAACTTGTTCGACAGCGCCATGAGCAGGAGGCCCCGCAGCCGGCTCTGGATATTCTCCTCGGTGATGCCGGGCGCAATTCCGGCGAAGAGCGCGGCCAGCGCCTCGCCCACCGCCTCCTGTGGTCCGCCGATCCCGACCTCGTCCAGCCGGCAGCCAAGCGCGCGGGCCACCGCCGCCGCATCCTCGAGCGACGCCTGCGAGGTGAAGCGCGAGGGCAGCATCACGCAGCGCACGGACTCCGGGCCGACGGCATCCGCGGCAATTGCCGCCACCAATGCCGAATCGATCCCGCCCGACAGCCCCAGAACCACGCGCGAGAAGCCGCTCTTGCCGAGATAGTCGCGCAACGACAGCACCATGGCGTGATAATCCGCCTCCCAGAGGTCGGGCTGCGCCACGATGGGCGCCTGCAGCGCACGCCAGCCCTCCTCCGTCTCCTCGAAGTCGAGATGGACCAGCGTCTCCTCGAAGGCCGGAAGCTGCGCCATCAGCCGACCGCGCGGATTGAGCACGAAGGAGGCGCCGTCGAAGACCTGATCGTCCTGCCCGCCCACCATGTTGAGATAGACGAGCGGCAGGCCGGTCTCGACCACCCGCGTCACCATGAGGTTGACGCGCACGTCGAGTTTCTCGCGGTGATAGGGCGATCCGTTCGGCACCAGGAGGATCTCGGCGCCCGTCTCGGCCAGCGTCTCGCAGACATCGGGATGCCAGCTGTCCTCGCAGATCGGAATGCCGATGCGGACCGGCCCCACCCGGCAGGGCCCGTGCACCTCGCCCGAAGAGAAGAGGCGCTTCTCGTCGAAGACCTCGGAATTGGGCAGGTGATGCTTGAAGACCGTGGCGCTCACGCGGCCGCTCTCGAGCACCCAATAGGCGTTCATCAGCCGACCCTCGCGCAGGCACGGGCCCCCGATGCCGATCGCCGGGCCTTCCGCGCAGTCCGCCGCCAGCCGCTCGAGCGTCGCCATCGCATCGCGTGCAAAGGCCGGGCGCATCACGAGGTCCTGGGTCTGGTAGCCGGTGATGAACATCTCGGTCAACGCCACCATGTCGGACCCCGCGTCGCGCGCGGCCTCCCATGCCCGCCTGGCGAGGGCCGCATTTCCCGCGAGGTCGCCCACCGTCGGATTGAGCTGCGCAAGGGTAAGGCGGAAGCGTTCTGGCATGGGTCTCCGATCCGTCGGCAGTCCCGGCTCACGCCGGTTTGGCTTGTCTTCTAGCAGACTGCAGGGCAAGGAAAAGGCGATAGCGGCCGGGGCGCTTGTCAGTCCGGGGGTCAGTCACTAGGCTGCGCCCTCGGCCAGCGCGGTGCCAGCAGGCGGGGCAGTCGGCAAACGGGGCAGTACGGATGCGGAAGACGAAGGAACGGATCGGACAGGCCCGGGCAGGCAGTCTGATCGCGATGGCACTTGGTGCCGCGCTGGGGGCACAGGCAGCCTTCGCGCAGGATGCCGGGCCGGTCTCGACCAAGCAATACGACGACGGCTCGGTTTACGAGGGCACGTTCCGCAACGGCCTGCAGCATGGCACGGGCACCTACCGGCTGCCCAACGGCTACGAATACACCGGCGAATGGGTGGATGGCGAAATCCGCGGCGAAGGCCGCGCGCGCTTCCCCAACGGCTCGGTCTACGAGGGCGCCTTCGTCGCCGGCAAGCCCGAGGGCCGCGGCAAGATCACCTTCTCGGACGGCGGAACCTACGAGGGCGAATGGGTGGCCGGCCAGATGACCGGCGAGGGCGTGGCCCGCTACGCGAACGGCTCGGTCTATACCGGAGCGTTCCGCAACGCGGTGCACCACGGGCAGGGCGTGATGGAGAACCCGGGCGGCTACCGCTACGAAGGCGACTGGGTCGATGGCGTCAAGGAAGGTCGGGGAAAGATCACCTATCCGGACGGCGCGATCTACGAGGGCGACCTCGTGAAGGGTCAGCGGCAGGGCCAAGGCATGCTCACGATGCCGGACGGGCTCGTCTACGTGGGCGCCTGGGAGAACGGCCAGATCAACGGCAAGGGCGAGCTCACCCAGCCCAACGGCGACGTCTACGAGGGCGAACTCAGGGACGGCCAGCGCGAGGGGACCGGCAAGGTCACCCACAAGAACGGCGACACGTACGAGGGCGAGTTCAAGTCCGACCGCCGGCACGGCAAGGGCACCTTCCGCGGCACGGACGGCTATGTCTACGAAGGCAACTGGGTCGACGGCCGGATCGAGGGACAGGGGCGCGTGACCTATCCCGACGGCTCGGTCTATGTCGGCCAGTTCCACGAGGACCAGCCTGAGGGTCGCGGCAAGATCACCTACCCGGATGGGTCGACCTATGAGGGCGACTGGAAGGCCGGAGTGATCGAGGGCCGAGGCAAGGCGACCTATGCCAACGGCCTCGTCTACGAGGGCGAGTTCCACGCCGCCAAGAACCACGGGCGCGGGGTCATGACCTATCCCGACGGCTACCGCTACGAGGGCGACTGGGTCGACGGCCAGCGCCACGGACAGGGCGTGGCCACCTATGCCGACGGCACCGTCTACACGGGCCCCTTCGTCAACGGCCAGCGCGAGGGCGAGGGCGAGATCGTGATGGCCGACGGCTTCCGCTACAAGGGCAGCTGGAAGGCGGGCGAGATCGACGGCCAGGGAACGGCGACGTACGCCAATGGCGACATCTACGAGGGCACGTTCAAGGCCGGCAAGCGTCAGGGTCAGGGCGTGATGCGCTACGCCACGGGGCAGGAGAGTGCGGGCACCTGGCAGGACGGCATCCTCGCCGAGCCCGCCGCCGCCCCTGCCGGAGACGCTGCCGCATCCGGCGAGGCCCAGGCCATGCCGCAAGATGGCTCTTCCGGCGAAGCCGCGTCTCCGCCGGCCGAAGCCGCTCCCGCCAACTGAACAGCCCTGACGCGGACCCCGCCGGCCCGCGCCGTGGCTCCGGCAGGCGGCGCAAGCCCATCCGCCGCGCGGGTCCGCCGTTGCGGCTTCCGCGCCGCCCGGACGCTCCCGGCCGCAGGCGCAGGCCGCCCCAGGGAATCCTCGGGCGGTTCATGCGCCCGCGGCCAAGAGTCGGGCATCTTCCAGAGCCTCAAGCATCGCGTGACCTCCGGCAGCCGGCCGGATCCGATCAGCCTTCACGCGCCTGCGACATATGCGACCGCGGCCGTCTGGCTTCCGGCACTTGTTGCGCATTCGCAAACTTCATCGGCACCGGAGGTCTACCGATCGGGTCACAGGCATCATCCATCGAAGGAGAAACCCGATGTTCACTCGCCGAGCCGCCCTTGTGGGAGCAGCGGCCATTGTCTCCGCACCGCTCGTGATCCGCACTGCCGGTGCAGGGGAGACACCCGCCCAGGCGGCCGCCGTCGCCGCGCCGACCGACCTTGCCCATCTCCCGCGCGTCAGGCACGAGCTGCTCGTCCCGCCCCTCGCCCATGCGCATGAACAGGTCGCGACGGGCGGGCCGGTCATCAACGAATTCGAGATGAAGATCGTCGAGAAGGAGGTCCAGCTCGACGAGGACGCCTGGATGCAGGCCATGACCTTCAACGGCTCGATCCCGGGTCCGCTGATGATCGTGCACGAGGGCGACTATGTCGAACTGACGCTCGTCAACCCGCCCGAGAACACGATGCCCCACAATATCGACTTCCACGCAGCGACCGGCGCGCTCGGGGGCGGCGGGCTCACCCTCATCAATCCGGGCGAGAAGGTGGTGCTGCGCTTCAAGGCCACCCGCGCGGGCACCTTCGTCTACCACTGCGCGCCCGGCGGCCCGATGATCCCCTGGCATGTCGTCTCGGGGATGGCTGGCTGCATCATGGTCCTGCCGCGCGAGGGGCTGAAGGACGCCGACGGAAAGCCGGTCCACTACGACCGGATCTACTACATCGGCGAGAGCGACCACTACGTGCCGAAGGACGCGGACGGCACCTACAAGCGCTACACCGATCCGTCCGAAGGCTATGACGACATGGTGGAGGTCATGAACACCCTGACCCCGAGCCACATCGTCTTCAACGGCGCGGTGGGCGCGCTGACCGGCGACAACGCGATGAAGGCCAACGTGGGCGAGACGGTTCTCTTCATCCACAGCCAGCCCAACCGCGACTCGCGCCCGCACCTCATCGGAGGCCACGGCGACCTGGTCTGGGAAACCGGCAAGTTCCACAACACGCCCGAGCGCGACCTCGAGACCTGGTTCATCCGCGGCGGCTCGGCGGGGGCCGCCCTCTACCGGTTCCTGCAGCCGGGCGTCTACGCCTACGTGAACCACAACCTGATCGAGGCCGTCCACAAGGGCGCAACCGCGCATGTCCTCGTCGAGGGCGAGTGGAACAACGACCTGATGGAGCAGGTCGTGGCACCGATCGGGCTGGCAGGCTGACAGCCCTTCCCCCGAACACTCCCGCAGCTCGGCCGAGCTGCGGGACATCCGGCCGCCCCTCGCGCTCTTCACCATGGGCGGTGCCTTCCGGGAAAGACCTCGCCAGATCGATCGCTTGCCCCAGAAGTTCCTCGCGGACCCGAGGCGACACGGGATGGGGCCGCGCCTTCGGCAGCCGCACTGAACCGTCTGCGGGCCGGACCCTTTGCGCAACGCCCTTTGTGGCGCGGTCGTCCCGCCCGGCGAGGCCCGAGATCAGCCAACCGGCGTGCCCCCCTGACTGAAGGATCCGCCTCATGTTCCGCGCCGCCCTCGTCTCTGGTCTCCTGGCCCTGGCTTCGTTCGCGGGGATCAGCCTCGCGCCCGCCCCGCAGGATCGCCTTGCGCCGCCCGACACGATCCGGATCCCGGCAGGGGCCGCGCACTACCGGTCGTCGGCCGAGTTCCGCGTCGGCACCCGGCGCGTCGATCCGCCCGAGACGCTCCTCCGGATGGCTGCGTTCGACATCATGACCCATCAGGTCACGCAGCAGGATTACGCGCGCTGCGTGGCGGACGGCGCCTGTGTCGCGGCCGTGACCGGCGCGGGCGAGAGCCTGCCGCAGACGGGCGTGAACTGGTCGGACGCCCGTGCCTATGCCGTCTGGCTGTCTCGCCGAACCGGGCAGCCGTGGCGCCTTCCGAGCGATGCCGAGTGGCTCCGGGCGGCGGCCGAGCGGGGCTTCGACGGCGCCCTCGGAGCTGAGGGTGCGGATCCGTCCGAACGATGGCTCGCGAGCTACCGCTCCGAGGTCGCGCGCCGCGGCGAGGCGGATCTCGTGCCCCGCCCGAGCGGCCACTTCGGGCAAAACAGCCTCGGGGTCTGGGACATGGCGGGCAACGTCTGGGAATGGACCGACGCCTGCGACGAGAAGGTCTCGCTTGCCGAGGACGGCACGCCCCTGGGATCCGAGCGGTTCTGCGGCGTCCGGGTCGTGCAGGGAAAGCACCGTGCCTTCATCGTCGACTTCGTGCGGGACGCGCGTTCAGGTGGATGTGCAGCCGGCATCCCGCCCGATTTCCTCGGCTTCCGGCTGGTCCACGACCCGTCCTGAGCCTCGCGAGACAGCGGCCGCCTGCCGGCGCGGGAGCACGGAGCGGGCAAGGAGTCCCCGGAGGATCCGTTCACCTGCCTGTACGGAAACCCCGCGACAAGCAGGGCGCGGGTCGAGGAGGCCTTGACGCACGCTCCGCGCGACCGGCAGCCTCTTCAGCAAACGCAAAAGCCCGGCCGGGAGGCCGGGCCTGGCTCTGGCGGGGCGGGCCTCGGCCCGCCTTGTCGTCAGTTCGCCTCGTAGTTCTGCAGCACCTGCGCCATGATCGGGTCAAGCCGGGCCTGTGCACGGGCCGGGTGCGGCACGGTCAGCGCATCCTCGAGGTTGATGGGCGAGCCGACCTGGATCAGCGCCACCATCCCCATCCCGTAATAGGGCATGCTCTTGACGCCCCAGACGCCTTCCTGCGTGAGGGTGATCGTCACGGGCTGGTTCATCTCGCCGCGGAAGCCGCGCGCGCCGAGGGGCAGCATGCCGGGAATGACCTCGGCGTTGAAGCCCTTGTCCACCGGCACGAAGGTCACGGTGTCGCCGACGCTCGCCTGGATGAAGGCGGGCTCGAAGGCCTTGGCACCGGTCGAGCCGATGTTCACCATGGCGATCTCGTAATGGGCCGCAAGGGCGGCGGGGGCGGCAAGGGCCGCGGCGAATCCCGCGGCGAGGCCGATCATCGGGAGTTTCGCAAGCATCTCAGTCGTCCTTTCTGCGCATGGGTCTGGTAGAGGTGTCTTTCTCACCGACAAGGTTTACGCCTGTTGCGAAATCCAAGGCTTGCGCTGCATCAAATTCGGGCACCCGCGCCCCGCGACCCGCCCGCGCAGGCGATTTCCGCATGGCCGAGTTGCAGGACGCGCAACGCTTTGCGCATCCCCGGCAGGCACTTTCGTCGCCCGGCGTCAGGCCGCGAAGGATGTACGATCGAACAGATCCTCGGTGGCGACCGGGGGCAGCGAGTGCCGAAAAGGGCTCCGCAGGGTCAATTTGGCGCTTCCCTTTTGGCGCGCCCTCCGTAATATCCGCGCCATGACACGGGACCGCTCCATTGCGATCAGCTTCGCCACGCCGCTTCCGGCGCGGCCCGCCCGTGCGCTTCTTCTCCTTAGCTGCCTCTGAGCGTGCCCTTGGGCGCGACCGCTCGGAGGTGACCAGCGCCCGGGACCGAAGCTGAGGAACACGAGAGAATTCACATGACCGATACGACCCAGACCGCTTCCGAGCAGGACCGCGTCCTGATTTTCGACACCACGCTGCGCGATGGCGAACAGTCGCCCGGCGCGACCATGACGCATGACGAGAAGCTCGAGATTGCGGCCCTGCTCGACGAGATGGGCGTCGACATCATCGAGGCGGGCTTTCCCATCGCCTCCGAGGGCGATTTCGACGCCGTGTCGGCGATCGCGAAACAGTCGCGCAACTCGGTGATCTGTGGCCTCGCCCGCGCGAACTACAAGGACATCGACCGCTGCTGGGAGGCGGTCAAGCATGCGGCGCGGCCCCGTATCCACACCTTCATCGGCACCTCGCCGCTGCACCGCGCAATCCCGAACCTCGACATGGACCAGATGGCCGAGCGGATCCACGACACGGTGACTCATGCGAGGAACCTCTGCGACAACGTGCAGTGGTCGCCGATGGACGCGACCCGGACCGAGCACGACTATCTCTGCCGCGTGGTGGAAATCGCGATCAAGGCCGGCGCGACCACCATCAACATCCCCGACACGGTGGGCTATACCGCGCCCCGCGAAAGCGCCGACCTGATCCGGATGCTGCTCGAGCGGGTGCCGGGCGCTGACAAGATCGTGTTCGCCACCCACTGCCACAACGACCTGGGCATGGCCACGGCCAATGCGCTGGCGGCGGTGGAGGCCGGGGCGCGTCAGATCGAATGCACCATCAACGGTCTCGGCGAGCGCGCGGGCAATACCGCGCTCGAAGAGGTGGTGATGGCGCTGAAGGTGCGGAACGACATCATGCCCTACCGCACAGGCATCGATACCACGCGGATCATGAACATCTCGCGCAAGGTGGCGACGGTCTCGGGCTTCCCGGTGCAGTTCAACAAGGCCATCGTCGGCAAGAACGCCTTCGCGCATGAATCCGGCATCCACCAGGACGGGATGCTGAAGAACTCCCAGACCTTCGAGATCATGCGCCCTGCGGATGTGGGGCTGGCGGACACCTCGCTGGTGATGGGCAAGCATTCCGGCCGCGCGGCGTTGCGCGCCAAGCTGAAGGATCTGGGCTACGACGTGGCCGAGAACCAGCTGAACGACGTCTTCGTGCGGTTCAAGGCGCTGGCCGACCGCAAGAAGGAGGTGTTCGATGACGACATCGTGGCCCTGATCCAGGACCAGGTGACGAGCGCCGAGCATGACATCCTGCAACTCAAGCGCCTGCGCGTGATCTGCGGCACCGAGGGCCCGCAGGAGGCCGAGATGACTCTCTCGGTCGAGGGCGTCGACCATTCCATCGACGCGACCGGCGACGGCCCCGTGGATGCGGCCTTCAACGCGGTGAAGATGATCTACCCGCATCATGCGAGGCTGCATCTCTATCAGGTCCATGCCGTGACGGAGGGCACGGATGCGCAGGCCACGGTCTCCGTCCGGCTGGAAGAGGACGGCAAGATCGCCACGGGTCAGGCCGCCGATACGGACACGGTCGTGGCAAGCGTGAAGGCTTACGTGAACGCGCTGAACCGGCTGATCCACCGTCGCCAGAAATCGGCGCCGGGCGCGGACATGAAGGACGTCCACTACACGTCCCACGCCTGAGGCGAGACCGGGCCGCCGCAACGGCGGCCCGGCGCAAGCCCGCTCGGGTCGGGCGGGCGCTGGATGCCGCCGCCGCTCCTCCCGGTGGTGTGCCATTCCTGAACTCGCTGCGGGCCGCCTTGCGGTGCATCCCACCTCGGGCCGACGGCGTCGCCGGGCGGGATTTGCCTCATCCCGCGCAGAGGCGTTCCGCCGCGTCCGCGCGAACCGGCTGCCCTTCCGGCTAGAGCAACGGAAGCCTGCGCGCGGCGATGACCACCGGCACCGAAAGCAACGATGCCACGACAAGACCCACGAACGTCCGCAGCGTGTCGCCCATCTCCACGTCATAGGTGAAGTGCAGCACCGCGATGTGGATGAGGTAGAGGGCCGTCGCGAACTGTCCCAGATCCCGGCTCGTCCCTGCCAGTTGCCAGCGCTTCACCGTGAGAAACAGGACCGGGCAGACCACGGCCAGCGAGACGAAGATCTCGAACACCGTATCGTCCGGGTTCCAGATCATGTTCGCCGCCCATTCCGCCACCAGCAGGGCAAGTGCCGGCACGAGAAGCCGCCAAGAGCCGAACCTGGCAAACCTCTCCTCGTGGCGGGCGATGAGGACGCCGCAGACGAGGAACGGGAAGCCCACAAACAGGAAGTTGCGGTAGGTCTGGACGTCGTTCAGCCGGTCATCGATTGCACCGTCAAGGAGGTGGAAGTTGCCCGCATACTGGATCCCTACGCCGACGGCGAAGGCCGCAAGCCCCGCCAGCGCCAGCACCCGCTCGCCCGCCCTCCTCAGCGCAGCCACCATGAGCCCGGCGAGGAGGAGCGCCAGCAGATACCAGAGGTGGTAGTAGCCGAAGAACGCCACCTCGCGCCCGAAGGCCGGAACCTTCAGCGCCCCCGGCAGCCAGAGCGGCGCGTAGAGCGCCATCCACAGCACGTAAAGCAGAGCCACGCGAGCGGCCCAGCGGCCGATGCCGCGATCGAGTTGTCGCTCGAGATAATAGCCGTTGATCACGAGGAAGGTCGGCACCGCGATGCGGAAGAGACAGTTGGTGAAGAAGTCCGAGGCCACCTGATCGACATCGCGCAGGAAGCCCGCGTGCAGGCCCAGGACCATCACGGCCATGGCGATCTTCAGGGCATCGAGGGAGAGGTTACGAAGCGGCAGGCTCGGGGCGGCGGAGGGTGTCAAGCGGCTTCCCCATCATGTCGGAGCGCCGGGAAGCTAGCGCAATGAAGCGCGGCAGCAAAGGTGTCGTGCAGGTCGTTTTCCCACCCATTTCGGCTTTTTCTTCACCTGTCCAAATGCGATCTTGCCCCGGGCCGAACGGCTGTCGACGAGCGTTCGTTTGCACATATCGAACATTTGGCCCGAGATTTGCAACCCGAGGTTGCGCCCTGGCCGCTGTCGACGCGCGGAATGGCGCCGCCCCGTCCCGTCAGGGCCCTTCCCCTCTCGTCGCACCCTTCCTATAAGCAGGGCGCCTGCCTCGCCGAGAGTCGCGGGTATTTTCCTTCTTCGCAGGACAGGATCAGCAGAGCATGTCGTTTCTCACCGGCCTCTTCTCGTCGGACATGGCCATCGACCTCGGCACCGCGAACACGCTGATCTACGTTCGCGGCAAGGGCATCGTCCTCAGTGAGCCTTCGGTGGTGGCCTACCATGTCAAGGACGGCAAGAAGCAGGTTCTGGCCGTGGGCGAGGACGCCAAGCTGATGCTGGGCCGCACGCCCGGCTCCATCGAGGCCATCCGCCCGATGCGGGAGGGCGTGATCGCCGACTTCGACACTGCGGAGGAGATGATAAAGCACTTCATCCGCAAGGTGCACAAGCGCACGACCTTCTCGAAGCCGAAGATCATCGTCTGCGTGCCGCACGGCGCGACCCCGGTCGAGAAGCGGGCGATCCGCCAGTCGGTCCTGTCCGCCGGCGCCCGCCGCGCAGGCCTGATCGCCGAGCCGATCGCCGCGGCCATCGGCGCGGGAATGCCCATCACCGACCCCACCGGCAACATGGTGGTGGATGTGGGCGGCGGCACGACCGAGGTCGCGGTGCTCTCGCTCGGCGACATCGTCTATGCCCGCTCGGTGCGGGTCGGCGGCGACCGGATGGACGAGGCGATCGTGGCCTATCTCCGCCGCCACCAGAACCTGCTGATCGGCGACTCGACCGCCGAGCGGATCAAGACCTCGATCGGCACCGCGCGGATGCCCGACGACGGGCGCGGCCAGTCCATGACGATCCGCGGCCGCGACCTTCTGAACGGCGTGCCGAAGGAGACCGAGATCAACCAGGCGCAGGTCGCCGAGGCGCTGGCCGAACCGGTGCAGCAGATCTGCGACGCCGTGATGCAGGCGCTGGAGGCCACGCCCCCGGATCTCGCCGCCGACATCGTCGACCGCGGCGTGATGCTGACCGGCGGCGGCGCGCTGCTCGGCGATCTCGACCTCGCGCTGCGCGAGCAGACCGGCCTCTCGATCTCGGTGGCCAACGAGTCACTGAATTGTGTGGCCCTCGGCACCGGCAAGGCGCTGGAATACGAGAAACAGCTCCGGCATGTGATCGACTACGAAAGCTGACGGCCCCGCCGCCGGCTCTGAGAGGGAGCGCCCTTGGCCCGAGACCGGACCAGACCGGAGGATTTCACCCGTCCGCTGCGCCGCATCCTCGTCGGCGGGCTGGTCTTGCTGCTGCTCGGGATCTTCCTGATCTGGCGCATCGACAGCCCCCGCGTCGAGCAGTTCCGAGCGGCGCTGATCGACCGCGTGGTGCCCTCGTTCGAATGGCTCATGACGCCCATGACCAAGGTCGCGGCCATGGTCGAGAACTTCCAGTCCTACACGCGGATCTACGAGCAGAATCAGGAGCTGCGCCGGGAACTTCAGCAGATGAAGGCCTGGAAGGAAGCCGCGCTCCAGCTCGAGCAGAAGAACGCGCGGCTTCTGGACCTGAACCAGGTGCGGCTCGATCCGAAGCTCACCCATGTGACGGGCGTCGTGCTGGCCGACTCGGGCTCGCCCTTCCGGCAGTCGGTGCTGCTGAACGTGGGCGCGCGCGACGGCATCCGCGATGGCTGGGCCACGATGGACGGGATCGGCCTCGTCGGCCGGATATCGGGCGTGGGCAATACCACGAGCCGGGTGATCCTGCTCACCGACACGAGCAGCCGCATCCCCGTGACCGTGCAACCTTCGGGCCAGCGGGCGCTGCTGACGGGCGACAACTCTCCCTCCCCGCCGCTCGAGTTCCTCGACAAGCCCGACCTCGTGCGGCCGGGCGACCGGGTGGTGACCTCGGGCGACGGCGGGGTGTTCCCGGCCGATCTCCTCGTGGGACAGGTGGCACAGGGGCCGGACCGGCGGCTCCGCGTCCGGCTCGCCGCCGACTACGGGCGGCTCGAGTTCCTGCGCGTGCTGCGCAGCCACGAGCTCGAGCCGATCAGCGACCCGGGCGGGCTGGTGGCCCGGCCCCCCGCCCCTCCGATGACCGCGACGGCGGAGGGTGCCGATGGCTGATGGGGTGCGCCGCCGCGTCTGGCTATATCCGACGGCCTTCGTCGCCATCGGTGCCTTCCTCGTGATGCTGCGCCTGCTTCCGCTCGGCATCGAGGCGGGATCCTGGCCGGGTCCGGATCTGCTCCTCTGCCTGATCCTCGCCTGGGTGATCCGGCGGCCGGACTACCTGCCCGCGCTGCTCCTCGCGGTGGTCCTGCTGCTCGAGGACCTGCTGCTGATGCGTCCGCCGGGGCTCTGGGCCGCACTCGTGCTGGTCGCGACGGAGTTCCTGCGCACGCGCGCGGCGCTGACCCGCGAATTGAGCTTCCCGGTCGAATGGCTCCTCGTCTCGGGGATCATGCTCGCACTTCGCTTTGCCGAGCGCACCATCGCCGCCATGGCCTTCCTGCCGCAACCGGCGCTGGGAGAGCATCTGCTGCAGACCGCCACCACGATCCTCTGCTATCCTGCCATCGTCGGCTGCTGCTGGCTGCTTCTGGACCTTCGCAAGCCCGCCACGGGCGAACTCGACGCTTTCGGGAGGCGCATGTGAGACGATCCGCCCGCGATTCCGAGGACAGCGCGCGGAAGGTGAACCGCCGCGCCCTGTTCCTTGGCGGAGCCATGACGGCCATGTTCGCCGTCCTGGGTGCGCGGATGCGCTATCTGCAGGTGGATCAGGCCGACGAGTTCAAGCTGCTGGCCGAGGAGAACCGGATCAACATCCGCCTCATTCCGCCGACCCGCGGCCAGATCTTCGACCGCAACGGCCGCCTGATCGCCGGCAACGAGCAGAACTACCGGGTCGTCATCACCCGCGAGGATGCGGGCGACGTCGAGGCCGTGCTGCGCCGCCTCGCAGGGGTGATCCCGCTGACCGAGCCCGACATCGAGCGCGTGATGGCCGAAGCGAAGCGCCACAGCCCCTTCGTGCCGATCATCGTGGCTGACCGGATGGCCTGGGATGACCTCTCGAAGGTCGCGATCAATGCCCCCTCCCTGCCCGGCGTCACGCCGGAGGTGGGCCTGAGCCGCGCCTATCCGCTCGACAGCGACTTCGCGCATGTCGTGGGCTATGTCGGACCGGTGAGCGAGAGCGATCTCGCCAAGATCGAGGATCCGGATCCTCTGCTGAAGATCCCCGAGTTCCAGATCGGCAAGATCGGCGTCGAGACCTGGATGGAGGACACGCTGCGCGGCAAGGCCGGCACGAAGCGGATCGAGGTGAACGCCTACGGCCGCATGATGCGCGAGATCGACCGTGTCGAAGGCGAGGCGGGCGACGACATCCGGCTGACCATCGACGCCGAGATCCAGGATTTCGTGCAGGCGCGGCTTGGCGCGGAAAGCGCCGCGGCGGTGGCGATCGACGTGCAGACGGGCGACGTGCTCGCGATCTGCTCCTCTCCCTCGTTCGATCCGAACCTTTTCGTGCGCGGTATCTCGTTCAAGGACTATGCGGCGCTGACCGAGAACGACCACAGGCCGCTTGCCAACAAGGCGGTGCAGGGGGCCTACCCGCCCGGCTCGACCTTCAAGATGGTGACCGCGCTGGCCGCCCTTGAGGCCGGGGCCATCGGTCTGGACACGGCCGTCTACTGCCCCGGCCACTACGAGACCGGAGGACGGCGCTTCCACTGCTGGAAGCGCGGCGGGCACGGGATGGTCTCGCTGACGCGCTCGCTCTCGGAAAGCTGCGACGTCTTCTATTATGACGTCGCGCAGCGCGTGGGCATCGACAAGATCGCCGAGATGGGCCGCAGGCTCGGCCTCGGCATCCGCCACGATCTGCCCATGTCCGCGATCACCGAGGGCATCATGCCCGACAAGGCCTGGAAGCGGCAACGCTACGAGCAGGAGTGGCGGATCGGCGACACGATCAACGCCTCGATCGGCCAGGGCTACGTCCTCGCCTCGCCGCTGCAACTGGCCGTGATGACGGCGCGGGTCGCAAGCGGTCGGGCGGTCCAGCCGCGCCTCGTCCGCGCGGTGGGAGAGACGGAGCTTCCCGTGGCGGACGCTCCGATGCTCGGGGTCAACGGATCGATCCTGCGGGCAGTGCGCGAGGGCATGCACTCCGTGATCAATGCCCGCCGCGGCACGGGCTACTCGAACCGGATCGTGGATCCGACGCTCGTCATGGCGGGCAAGTCGGGCACGAGCCAGGTGCGCAACATTTCCACCGCCGAACGAGCGCGCGGCGTGATCTCGAACGATCAGCTTCCCTGGAACCGCCGCGACCACGCGCTCTTCGTCGGCTTCGCGCCCTACGATGCACCCCGCGTCGCGGTGGCCGCGGTGGTCGAGCATGGCGGCGGCGGCTCTTCGGTCGCGGGACCCATCGTGCGCGACGTGCTGCTGCGCTGCCTGACGCCCGGCCCCCTGCCCCCGCTTTCCGCATACCCCGAGAGCCAGCGCGCGCGGATCGAGACGCTTCTCACGAGCCTGCCGCTCCGCAAGATCGAACCCGAAGTCACCACCCGCTCGCGGGCCTGAGGCTGCCATGAGTTTCCTCGAATACCGCGTCAAGACCGCGCCGACCGGCCTGTCCAAGGTGCTCCACATCAACTGGGCGCTGGTGCTGCTGGTCACGGCTACCGCCTCGGTTGGCTGGCTCATGCTGACCTCCGTCGCGGGCGGCGACATCGACACCTGGGCGGGGCCGCAGATGAAGCGCTTCGCCGTGGGTCTCGTGATGATGTTCGCCGTGGCCTTCGTGCCGATCTGGTTCTGGCGCAACATGGCCGGCGTCGCCTATCTCGTCTCGCTGCTGCTGCTTGTCGTGGTCGAGTTCTTCGGCACGGTGGGCATGGGCGCACAGCGCTGGATCGCGCTCGGCCCGCTGGTCCTGCAGCCCTCGGAGATGGCCAAGGTCACGCTGGTGATGATGCTGGCGGCCTATTACGACTGGCTCGATCCGAAGAAGGTCTCGCGACCGCTCTGGGTGCTGATCCCGGTGCTGATGATCCTCGTGCCCACGGCGCTCGTGGTCATCCAGCCCAACCTCGGGACGGCGCTCCTGCTGCTGATGGTGGGGGCGACGGTGATGTTCCTCGCGGGGGTGAGCCTGTGGTATTTCGGGATCGTGGCCGCCATTGGCGTGGGCGCGATCTTCTCGGTCTTCACCCTGCGCGGCACGCCCTGGCAGTTCCTTCACGACTACCAGTACCGCCGGATCGACACCTTCTTCGACCCGACGGCCGACCCGCTGGGGGCAGGCTACAACATCATCCAGGCGAAGATCGCCCTCGGCTCGGGCGGATGGGCCGGCAAGGGCTTCATGCAGGGCACGCAGAGCCGTCTGAACTTCCTGCCGGAGAAGCATACCGACTTCATCTTCAACACGCTGGCCGAGGAGTTCGGCTTCGTGGGCGCGACCTCGCTTCTCGTGCTCTACGCGCTGGTGATCGCCTTCTGCGTCGCCTCCGCCATGCAGAACAAGGACCGGTTCTCGTCGCTGCTGATCCTGGGGATCGCCGCGAACTTCTTCTTCTATCTGGCAGTGAACCTGTCGATGGTCATGGGCATGGCCCCCGTCGTCGGCGTGCCGCTGCCGCTGGTCAGCTATGGCGGCTCGGCCATGCTGGTGCTGATGGCGGCTTTCGGCCTCGTGCAGAGCGCCCATGTCCACAGGCTGAGATGACGCTCGTCTGGTTCGCCGCCGGGGCCCGCCGCTGGCCCGACTACCGCGAGCATCTGCCCGAGGCGCTCGCCGAGGCAGGCGTTGCGGCGCGCGTCGTGACCAAGGCGCCCGAGCCGGAGGCGGTCGACTACATCGTCTTCGCCCCCGGCGGCGACGTGACCGACTTCACGCCCTACCGCCGGGCGAAGGCGGTCCTGAGCCTCTGGGCGGGGGTCGAGCGGATCGTGGGGAACACGAGCCTCACCCAGCCGCTCTGCCGGATGGTCGATCCCGCGCTGACCGAGGGCATGCTCGACTGGGTGACCGGTCACGTGCTGCGCCATCATCTCGATCTCGACCGCTGGATCCGGCACGAGCCCGGCTGGCACCAGATCGTGCCACCGCTTGCGCGCGAGCGGACCGTGGCGGTGCTCGGGCTCGGCGAGCTGGGCGCCGCCTGCGCCACGGCGCTCGCGGGCCTGCGCTTCCGAACTCTCGGCTGGAGCCGCAGCCCCAAGGCGCTGCCGGACGTCGAGACCCACCATGGCGAGGCCAGCCTCGAGGCGGTGCTGCGGCAGGCGGAGATCGTGGTGACGCTGCTGCCCGCGACGCCCGAGACAGACAACCTGATGGACGCCCGCCGCCTCGGCTGGCTGCCGAAGCACGCGGTCCTGCTCAATCCTGGCCGCG
The DNA here is from genome assembly GCF_052244495.1 of Rhodobacter sp. NSM. Classification (NCBI taxonomy): domain Bacteria; kingdom Pseudomonadati; phylum Pseudomonadota; class Alphaproteobacteria; order Rhodobacterales; genus Rhodobacter; species Rhodobacter sp. NSM. Next base: position 270,781 of record NZ_JBQPXH010000001.1, on the reverse strand, counting down.
GCACACTGATCGACGACGAGGCCCTGCTGGCCGCGCTGGACGAAGGGCGGCTGGGTCACGCCACGCTCGACGTCTTCCGCGTCGAGCCGCTGCCCGACGGCCACCCCTTCCGCAGCCACCCGCGTATCACGGTCACGCCCCATATCGCGGCCGAGACACGGCCCGCCAGCGCAAGCCGCGTGATCGCCGAGAACATTCGTCGGGGCGAGGCGGGCGAGCCTTTCCTGCACCTGGTGGACCGGCGGCGCGGCTACTGACACCGGATTCTCCGGCCCGCCTCATCGGGTCCGTCGCATCCGGCATCTGCCTGCCGCGCATCCGGCCATTCTGCACCGGACCGCGTGGGCCGGCGCGAGGCATCAGACCTGACGTGTCTTCGGCCCCGCAGCGCCCTTGCCGCCTGTCGCCCGCCCTACCGATGCCGCCGGAAGACGCGCGAGCGGGCATAGAGATCCTCGAGCCGTTTCATCCGCTCTTCCGTTCTCTCCCAGGTCAGGCTCTGCACCGCCGAGATCAGCGTCTCGATCAGCACCAGCACTGTCACCGTCGAGTCCCATGCCGATGGCGCTTCGATCTGACACGAGAAGGTATGGCGTGCATGAGCCGCCGCGGGCGAGATCCAGCGATCGGTCATCAGCACCACCTCGACCCCCTGCTCGGCGGCCATCTCGGCGACCTGAAGCACCATGTTCTCGTAGCGCCGGATGTCGAACAGCAGGAGCACGTCGCCACGGCCCATGTCGAGCAGCGCCGGCGGCCAGGTGCTCGACATGTCGGAGAGCAGCGTGACCTCGGGTCGGCTCACCTTCATGAGGGTCACGAAATAGTCGGCAAGCGCATGGGTGATCCGCCCGCCGAGAACGAAGATCCGCCGCTCGGGATCGGCGAGAAGCTGCGCCGCCGCATCGAATTCGGCGTGGTCGATCTGGCCCAGCGTCGCCTCGAGATTGGCCACGACGGCATCGGCGAAGCGGTTGAGGATATGCGTGTCCGGCACTCCGCCCGCCCAGCGGTCGTGCTTGGCCAGCGGCGAGAGCAGCATGGCCTCGACCTCGCCCCTGAGCCCGGTCTGGAAGTCGGGATAGCCCTTGAAGCCGAGCTTCTGCACCAGCCGCACGACGGTGGGCGTCGACACGTCGGCCGCCTTGGCCAGGGCCGTGATCGATCCCAGCGCCGCCACCGGATACTGGCGCAGGATATGCGTCGCAAGCTGGCGCTCGGCCCGCGTCAGCTCGGGCAGAGCCGCCCGCATGACTTCCTCGATGGTGGGGGAATTCATCCCGTCTCCTCAACTCCGCCCGCATTGCGGGCAATGCCGCTCCGGGTGTTCGTCCCGATGCCGTAAACATCGTAACAGCTTTCGCGCCGAAGAAATATTCTTGACACGACCGAGCGCCGCGGAGGAGCCTCGACCGCAACAGGGGATGAATCGGATCATTATGACACTTGCCGAAGCCGCGCCCGAGACCTTTCCGGCCGTGATCGAAAATGCAGGCGCCGAGAGCCGCTTCGTTCTGGTGTGCGAGCACGCGTCGCACCGCATTCCGGAAGCCTGGGGCGATCTCGGCCTGAGCCGGCAGCAGCGGCTGGCGCATGTCGCCTGGGATCCCGGCGCGCTCGGCCTGTCGCGCGGGCTGGCCCGCAGGCTTGGCGCCGTGCTCGTTCATGCCCCCGTCTCAAGGCTGGTCTATGACTGCAACCGGGCCCCGGACCAGCCGGGCGCGATGGCGGAGCAGTCGGAGATGCACGAGATCCCGGGCAATCGCGGCCTCTGCACGAAGGAGCGCGCGGCACGGACGGCCGCCGTCTACACGCCGTTCCATGCGGATCTGCGCGCCGAGATCGTGCGGCGTATCGCGCTTGGGCTCGCGCCGGTACTGGTGACGGTCCACTCCTTCACGCCGATCTGGCACGGCGTTCCGCGCGAGGTCGAATTCGGCATCATCCACGACCGTGACGCGTCCCTCGCCCGCGCGGTTCTGGCGGAAAGCCGCGGAACCGGACTCGTCTGCGGCCTGAACGAACCCTATTCTGCCGCCGACGACGTGACCCACACGCTGCGCCTCCAGGCCCTGCCCTACGGACTTGCGAATGTGATGCTCGAGATCCGCAACGACCTGATCGCCACGCCCGAGGCCGAGGAAGCCATGGCCGATCGCCTCGCCCCGGTGCTCGAGAGGGCGCTCGCCTCGCTCTCCACCCCGGCCATGGCGGGCTGAGCGATGCCGAGGATCCTCGTCGCCTTCGTCCGGCTGGTGGATCGGCTGAACTACGGGATCGGCCGCTTCGCGATGTATCTGCTGTTCGTGCTGATGGGCGTGCTGCTCTGGTCGTCGGTGTCGAAGGTGTTCTTCAACCCGTCGCTCTGGACGCTCGAGATGGCGCAATTCGTGATGGTCGCCTATTTCATCCTCGGCGGCCCCTACTCGCTCCAGATGGGCAGCCATGTGCGGATGGACCTGCTCTATGCCGACTGGCCGGTGCGCAAGAAGAGCTGGTGGGACGCCGTCACCATATTCGCCGTCATCCTCTATCTCTGCGTGATGCTCTGGGGGGCGGTCGATTCCACCGCCTATTCGCTGCAATACAACGAGCGCAGTCCGACGGCGTGGAGGCCCTACCTCTGGCCGATCAAGCTGGTGATGTGCCTGGGCTTCGTGCTGATGATCCTGCAGTGTCTCGCGATCCTCGTCCGCGACATCGCCACGCTGCGCGGGAAGACGATCTGATGTCCTACGAGATGATCGCCATCCTGATGTTCTCGGCGATGCTTCTGATGATGCTGACCGGGCAGCGGGTCTTCGGGGTGATCGGCTTCGTGGCCGTGGTGGCCTCGCTCGCTCTCTGGGGCACCGGCGGGCAGAGCCTCGGCTTCTCGGCCGCGATGAAGCTGATGAAGTGGTATCCGCTGCTTACGCTGCCCATGTTCATCTTCATGGGCTACGTCATGAGCGAGAGCCGCCTCGCCGACGACCTCTACCGCATGTTCCACGTCTGGTTCGGCCCCGTCCCCGGTGGCCTCGCCATCGGGACGATCCTGCTCATGGTGCTGATCTCGGCCATGAACGGGCTTTCGGTCGCGGGCATGGCCATCGGCTCGACCATCGCGCTGCCCGAGCTTCTGCGACGGCGCTACGACAAGCTGATGGTGACGGGCGTGATCCAGGCCGGCTCGAGCCTCGGCATCCTGATCCCGCCGTCGGTCGTCCTCGTGCTTTACGCGATGATCGCGCGCCAGCCCGTGGGGCAGCTCTGGCTGGCCGGGGTGTTGCCGGGGCTGATGATGGCCGCGCTCTTCGTCGCCTATATCTGGATCCGCTGCCGGCTGAACCCCGCGCTCGGGCCCGTGCTGCCGGCCGAGGAACTGGCGACCGTCCCGCGGTCCGAGAAGATGCGCCTGCTCGGCGCGGGGCTCCTGCCGCTCGGCATCTTCGCGGCGATGATGGTGCCCTTCGTCAACGGCTGGACGAGCCTCGTCGAGAGCTCGGTGATCGGGGCGCTGGTGACGGTGGCGGCGGCCGTGGTGAAGGGCCGCTTCACCCGCGAGGTGTTCGAGACCTCGACGCGGGCAACGCTCGCCATCTCCTGCATGTTCATGTGGATCATCCTTGCGGCTCTGGCCTTCGGCGCGGTCTTCGACGGCCTGGGCGCGGTGCGGGCGATCCAGGGCTTCTTCGTCGACCGGCTGGAACTGTCGCCCTGGACGATCCTGATCATGATGCAGCTTTCCTACCTCATCATGGGGATGTTTCTCGACGACACGGCGATGCTCGTCATCGTCGCACCGCTCTATGTGCCGCTGGTGGGGGCGCTCGGCTTCGACCTGATCTGGTACGGCGTGCTCTACACGATCACCTGTCAGGTGGCCTATCTGACGCCGCCCTTCGGCTACAACCTGTTCCTGATGCGGGCTATGGCCCCGCCCGAAATCACCATCGGCGACATCTACCGCTCGATCGTGCCATTCGTCGCAGTCATGGTCGCGGCGCTGGTGCTGGTGATGGCCTTCCCGCAGATTGCCCTCTGGCTGCCCGAGACTCTCTACGCCAGATGACAGCCCATCAACGAGAGGCGGCCCGAACCGCCCCCACCCAAGCAACGGAGGTATGACATGACGACCAGACGGAAGTTCATCACGACCGGCGCACTGGCCGGTGCGGCGAGCCTCGCGGCCCCCGCCGTGACGCGGGCGCAGGCGCCGATCAAGTGGCGGATGCAGACCTATGCCGGGGCCGCCCTCGGCGAGCATGTGGTCAAGCCCGCGGTAGAGGCGTTCAACACCATTGCCCAAGGCCAGATGGAGATCGAACTCTACTACGCCGACCAGCTGGTGCCCACGGCCGAGCTCTTCCAGGCCATGCAACGCGGCACGATCGACTGCGTGCAGTCGGACGACGACTCGATGGCCTCGCCGACCGAGGTGACCGTCTTCGGCGGCTACTTCCCGCTGGCGCTGCGCTATTCGCTCGACGTGCCCGCGCTCTTCAACAAATACGGCCTCGGCGCGATCTGGGCCGAGGAATATGCCAAGGTCGGCGTCAAGCACATCTCGGCAGGCTCGTGGGATCCGTGCAACTTCTCGACCAAGAAGCCGATCAACAGCCTGGCCGACCTGCAAGGCCTGCGCGTCTTCACCTTCCCCACCGCAGGGCGGTTCCTCACCCGCTTCGGCGTGGTGCCGGTGACGCTGCCGTGGGAGGATGTGGAGGTCGCGCTCCAGACCGGCGAGCTTGACGGGCTGGCGTGGTCCGGCATCACCGAGGTCTACACCGTCGGCTGGGCCAACGTGACCGACTATTTCCTGACCAACAACATCTCGGGCGCCTGGATCGGGCACTTCTTCGCCAACATGGACCGCTGGAACGAGGTCCCGCCGCACCTGCAGGAGCTGATGCGCGTCTGCTTCGAGCAGTCGCACTACTACCGGCAGCACTGGTACTGGGCGGGCGAGGCCTATCTTCGGGTGCACGAGACGAAGCTCAAGCTCACCACCATTCCCGACGAGGAATGGAAGCAGGTCGAGGATGCCGCGGTCGAGTTCTGGGACGAGATCGCGCAGGAATCCGAGACCAAGGCGAAGGTCGTCTCGATCATCAAGGACTACAACGACACGATGCGGAAGGCGGGCCCGCCCTACCGCTTCTCCTGATCGTGCCCTTCCCGGGCGGCCCCTCGCGGGCCGCCCGACCGCCTGTCCGCCCGCGAGTGAACGAGGAAGAACATGCCCGGCAACATGACATTCGACGCGCTGAAGGAAGCCGTGGAGAGCGGCGGGATCGACACCGTGCTGGTGGCCTGCGTGGACATGCAGGGCCGCCTGATGGGCAAGCGGTTCCACGCGCAGCACTTCATCGACAGCGCGCATCACGAGACGCATTGCTGCGACTATCTCCTCGCCATCGACATGGAGATGAACACCGTCCCGGGCTACAAGAGCTCGGGCTGGGACAAGGGCTACGGCGACTATGTCATGAAGCCGGACATGGCCACGCTGCGGGTTCTGCCCTGGCTGCCGGGCACGGCGCTCGTGCTCTGCGACCTGCTCGACCATCACCACAACGAGGTGCCGCAAAGCCCGCGCGCCATCCTCAAGCGCCAGATCGCCCGGGCCGAGGCGATGGGCTTCAGGGCGATGATGGCGACCGAGCTCGAATTCTTCCTGTTCGAGACCTCGTTCGATGCGGTGCGGAACTCGATGCAGGCCTCGGGCCAGATCCGCGACCTGAAGCCGATCTCGGCCTACAACGAGGATTATCACATCTTCCAGACCTCGAAGGAAGAAGAGGTGATGCGGGCGCTGAGGAACGGCCTCTTCGGGGCGGGCGTCCCGGTCGAATGCTCGAAGGGCGAGGCCGAGGCGGGTCAGGAAGAGATCAACGTGAAATATTCGGACGGTCTCGACACCGCCGACAACCACGCGATCACCAAGATGGCGGTGAAGGACATCGCGCACGCCGCGGGCAAGTCGGTGACCTTCATGGCGAAATACGACCACCGCCGGGCGGGGTCGTCGAGCCACGTCCACCAGTCGCTCTGGACGCTGGACGGCAAGCCCGCTTTCTACGACGAAAGCGACCCGCACGGCATGTCGGCCACGATGAAGCAGTTCCTCGCCGGCCAGCTGGCCCATGCCGAGGAGATCACCGCCTTCCTCGCGCCCTACGTCAACAGCTACAAGCGGTTCTGCATCGGCATGTTCGCCCCCACCAAGGCAGTCTGGAGCCGCGACAACCGCACCGCGGGCTTCCGCGTCTGCGGCGAGGGCACCAGGGCCATCCGCGTCGAATGCCGGATCGGCGGCGCCGACCTCAATCCCTATCTCGCCTGCGCGGGTCTGCTTGCGGCGGGGCTTGACGGCATCGAGAAGAAGATGGATCTCGAGGCGGAAATGAGGGGCGACATGTACAGCACCGCGGGCATCCGCGAGATCCCGAAGACGCTCCGCGCGGCGGCGGAACTTCTCAGGGACTCGTCGATGCTGCGCGCGGCGATGGGCGACGAGGTCGTCGAGCACTACCACCACGCGGCGGAGTGGGAGATCTCCGAACAGGACCGCGTGGTCACCGATTTCGAACTGGCCCGCCTTTTCGAGCGCGCCTGAACGGGGAACATCATGACGAAACCGATCCAGTTGATCTCGCCCGTGGACGGGCGGGTCTATGCCGAGCGGATGCCGCTCTCGATGGCCGATGCCAAGGCGATGGCCCGCCGCGCCCGCGCCGCGCAGCCGGCCTGGGCCGCGCGCCCGCTGGAGGAGCGCATCGCGCTGGTCAAGGCCGGGGTCGCGAAGCTGAACGAGATGAAGGACCGCGTGGTGGAGGAGCTGGCCTGGCAGATGGGCCGCCCCACCCGCTTCGGCGGCGAGTTCGGCGGCGTGAACGACCGCACCGCCTACATGGCCGAGATCGCCGCGGAGACGCTGGCGCCGACCGTGGTGGAGGCCTCCGACCGGTTCGAGCGACGCATCGCGCGCGAGGCGGTGGGCGTGGTGCTGATCGTGGCGCCCTGGAACTACCCCTACCTCACGACCATCAACACGCTGGTTCCCGCACTGATCGCGGGCAATACGGTGGTTCTGAAGCACGCGAGCCAGACCCTGCTGGTGGGCGAGCGGCTGGCCGAAGCCTTCCACGCCGCAGGTGTGCCGGAGGATGTATTCCAGAACGTCGTGCTGGATCACGGCACCACCGAGGCGCTGATCGGGGCGCGGGCGTTCAACTTCGTGAACTTCACCGGTTCGGTTGCGGGCGGCTATGCCATCGAACGCGCGGCGGCGGGCACCTTCACGGCGACCGGGCTGGAACTCGGCGGCAAGGACCCGGGCTATGTCCGCGCCGATGCCGATCTGGATGCGGCGGTGGACAGCCTGATGGACGGCGCGATGTTCAACGCGGGCCAGTGCTGCTGCGGGATCGAGCGGATCTATGTCCACGAAAGCCTCTATGACGCCTTCGTGGAAAAATCCGTGGCCTGGGTGAAGGCGCTGAAACTGGGCAATCCGTTCGAGCCCGACAGCACGCTCGGCCCGATGGCGAACGCGCGTTTCGCCAGGGTGGTCCGCGATCAGGTGGCCGAAGCAATCGCCGCCGGGGCCACGCCGCTGATCGACCCCGCGCTGTTCCCGGCCGATGACGGGGGCGCCTATCTCGCGCCGCAGATCCTGGTGAACGTCACCCACGACATGCGGGTGATGAAGGAGGAGAGCTTCGGCCCGGTCGTGGGCATCATGAAGGTCTCGGGCGACGAAGAGGCCATCGGCCTGATGAACGACAGCCCCTATGGCCTGACCTGCTCGATCTGGACCGGGGACGCCGAGGCCGCGGCCGAAATCGGCGCACGGATCGAGACCGGCACCGTGTTCATGAACCGCTGCGACTACCTTGACCCGGCACTCTGCTGGACGGGCTGCAAGGACACCGGGAGGGGCGCGGCGCTCTCTGCCCTTGGCTACATGTCGGTCACGCGGCCGAAATCCTACCATCTCAAGAAGGTGACGAAATGACCCTCCGGGCGAACTGGTCCTATCCCACCGCCGTCAAGTTCGGCGCGGGCCGCATCGCGGAACTGGCCGATCAGTGCAAGGCCATCGGGCTGACAAAGCCGCTTCTGGTGACGGACAAGGCGCTGGCGGCGCTTCCGATCACGGTGGCGGCGCTCGACCAGCTGGAGGCCGCGGGCCTCGGCCGGGCCTGCTTCTCGGACGTGGACCCGAACCCGAACGAGAAGAACATGGAAGCGGGGATCGCCGTCTATACGGCGGGCGGGCATGACGGGGTGATCTGCTTCGGCGGCGGCTCGGCGCTCGACCTCGGCAAGATGATCGCGCTGATGCACTCCCAGACCGTCAGCGTCTGGGATCTGGAGGACATCGGCGACTGGTATACCCGCGCCGATGCGTCGAAGATCGCCCCCATCGTCGCCGTGCCGACCACGGCCGGCACGGGGTCGGAGGTGGGCCGCGCGGGCGTGCTGACCAATTCCGAGACCCACAAGAAAAAGATCATCTTCCATCCCAAGCTCCTGCCCGCGGTCACGATCTGCGATCCCGAACTGACGGTCGGAATGCCGAAGTTCATCACCGCAGGCACCGGCATGGACGCGCTGGCGCATTGCCTCGAGGCTTACTGCTCGCCCTTCTACCACCCGATGAGCCAGGGCATCGCGCTGGAAGGCATGCGGCTGGTGTTGGAGAACCTGCCGAAAGTCCATGCGAACCCGAACGACCTTGAGGCCCGCGCCCACATGATGGCGGCGGCGGCCATGGGGGCAGTGGCATTCCAGAAGGGCCTCGGCGCGATCCATTCGCTAAGCCACCCCATCGGCGCGGTCTACAACACCCACCACGGCACGACCAACGCGGTGGTGATGCCGATGGTGCTGGACTTCAACCGCGCGGCCATTGAAGAAAAAATCGTTCGAGCGGCAGATTACCTGGGCATCGAGGGCGGCTTTGACGGTTTCCGCCAGAAGATCATGGCGTTGCGCGCTGAGCTTTCCATTCCGGAAAACCTTTCCGCGATGGGAGTGGAGGCCGCGCGCCTCGATGAACTGACCGGTATGGCGCTGGAAGACCCCTCCTGCGGCGGCAACCCGGTCGAGATGACGCGCGAGAATACCCGCGCGCTCTTCGACGCCTGCATGTGATGATGCGCGGCCCGCGACCCGACCCTCAGGGGCAAGGGGGCGGGCCGCCAGCCGGACGGCAGCGATGATCCAGCATCTTTCCTCGGATACGGTCATCATCGGCGGGGGCGTGGTGGGCCTGACCATCGCGCTGACGGTGGCGAGCCGTCACCGGTCGGTCATCCTCCTCGATCCCGAGGAGCCGGGCTTGGGCGCCTCCTATGGCAACGCGGGCACGATTGCGGATTACGCGGTCCTGCCGGTCGGCACGCCGGCGGTGCTGAAGCAACTTCCCTCGCTGATGTTCGACCGGAACTCGCCACTTTCCGTCCGCCACATGGCGCTGCCGTCGCTTGCCCCCTGGCTCCTGCGCTTCCTCCGCCAGTCCCTGCCCGGCCCGGCACGGCGCAATGCGGAAGCCATCGCGACGCTGCTCCGATCAGCCACGAAGAGCTGGGAGGATCTGGCCGTGGAAGTCGGAGGCACCGGGCTACTGAACAGGAACGGCTGCCTCTATGCCTACGAAAGCCGTGACGCCTTCCGGGCGGCCGAGGCGGACATGGCTTTCCGCCGCACCCTCGGCGTGACGGCCGAGCTTCTGCCGGCGGCCCGGCTTGCGGAGATGGAGCCCGCCCTGCCTCCGATGGCGGGCGCCGCCTGGTTTCCCGAGGCGGTCTTCCTCTCGGATCCGGGCCGGATGGTCGCCCTCGTCGCCGAAGCGGCGCGCAGGGCCGGTGTCCGGATCGTGCGGGCCGCAGCCACCGGGCTCGAGCGGCGCGTCGATGGCGTCGTGGTGAGCGCCCGCGCCATGCAGATCCACGGACGACGCGTCGTAATCGCTGCGGGCGCCCGGTCGAAGGCTCTGGCGCTCAGCTCCGGAGACCGCGTGCCGCTCGACACCGAGCGCGGCTATCACGTCGAATGGGACATGGCCCAGCCGCCGGTCTCGCGCCCGACCTGCCCCACCTCGCGCGGATTCTATCTCTGTCCGATGGCGGGCAGGCTGCGCGTCGCAGGCACCGTCGAACTCGGCGGGCTGACCGCTCCGCCCTCGCCTCACAGGATAGCGCGGCTCGTGGCCGGGGCCCGGGCCATGTTTCCCGACCTGCCCGAGCCCTCGCGGAGCTGGATGGGCTTCCGGCCTTCGATGCCCGACAGCCTGCCGGTGATCGGACCCTCGACCGCCGGAGGCGAGATCCTCCACGCCTACGGGCACGGCCATATCGGGCTCACCCTCGCACCGATCACCGCCCGGATCGTGGCCGACCTGCTGGACGCGAAGGCGCCAGAGGTGGACATCACTCCGTATCTGCCCGCGCGCTTCGCGTAGCCCGGACCGCCGTCGCCCTGTTGCGGGCACCGCGCGTCCGTCAACTGCCGAACTGCGGGACAAAGAGGCAGATGGCCTTCCCGTCGGGCTTTCCATCCGTCGTGCAGAGATGGAAGCTGCTTCCCGCCTGCTTCGGCGTCTGCATGAGGCGCTCGTCGTCGTAGCCGATGATCTCGCCCGTCCGCCGGATCACCCACCCCTTCGGCCCCGCGGTCACCTCGCTCTCGGCAATCGCATGACAGTCTCGGTTCGAGCAGCAGGTAAACGGATACCAGTCGTGAGCCATGGCCCCCACGGGCAGCGCCAGCAGGATGAGGACGGCGGCAGGTCGCAGCAGGTTCGGCATGAGGGTTCCCCCGGAACGAACGCCAGCGGCCAGACGCGCCCGGCCGTCAGCCAGCCAACATCAGCCGGTCCTTCCGGTTCCCTTGGCGGACCGGTCAGCCGAAGTTCTGCGGATCCGGGCCGGTGCGCGTGCCCGCGTCGAGCGCGGCAATGTCGGCATGATCGGCCTCGGTCAGCTCGAAGTCGAAGACAGCAAGGTTCTCCGCGAGCCCTTCGCGACGGGTGGACCTCGGGATCACCGAACAGCCGAGGTCTATGTGCCAGCGGAGGATGACCTGTGCGGGACTCCGCCCGGTGCGCTCGGCGATACGACGGATCGCGGGCGCATCGAAAGCCATGCCACGCGCCAGCGGACTCCAGCTCTGGGTGACGATGCCACGCTCGGCATGCCCTTTCCGCAACGCGGCCTGCTGAAGCAACGGGTGCAGCTCGATCTGGTTCAGCACCGGCGTGACGCCCGTCTCTGCGGTAAGCCGGTCGATCTGCGCGAGGTCGAAGTTCGACACGCCGATGGAGGTAATGCACCCCTCGTCCCGCAGGCGGATCAGGGCCCGCCATGTCTCGACATAGAGGTTGCGCTTGGGGGCCGGCCAGTGGATCAGGCAGAGGTCCAGACGGTCCAGCCCCAGCCGCGACAGGCTCTGCTCGACGGCACGGAGCGCGGGCTCGAATCCCTGAGCGTCATTCCAGACCTTGGTCGTCACGAAGACCTCGTCGCGGGGAAGGCCCGAGGCCCGAAACCCCTCGCCGAGCCCCGCTTCGTTGCCATAGATCGCGGCGCCGTCAGCGAGCCGATAGCCGAGACCGAGCGCTTCGCGCACCACCTCGGCGGTTCGCTCCTCCGGCACCTGCCAGAGCCCGAAGCCGAGTTGCGGGATGCGGCTTCCGTCATGGAACTCGAGCGTGGCGGTCATGGCGTCCTCCTGCTGTTCCGGGGGAAGGATGGTGGGCCGGGCGCGGCAGGCGTCAAGGTGGCGACGTCCCTCCCGAAGACGCAACCTGTCCAGGCGCATCGGACAGGTGCCCGATCCGCAAGGGTCAATGCCTCGTCGTCAGGGCACGGCGTTCTCCACAGCGGCATCAAAAGCAAGCCGACCGGAGCGGCACCACCCGCCTCGTGTTCGGATCGGCATAAGCTGCGGCCCGTCCGAGGCGGCGGAGCGGGGCCCGACGGGCGCGGGATGCCGCTGCCCCGCGGGCCCGCCTCCGGCTCAGATCATCGAGGGCAGAACCTGATCCGGCGGCCGGTGTCCGTCGGCGAATGTCTTGATGTTAAGGATCACCTTCTCGCCCATCTCGATGCGGCCCTCGAGCGTGGCGGAGCCCATGTGAGGCAGCAGCACCACATTCGGCAACTCGCGCAGGCGCGGATTGATCTCGTGCCGCTGCTCGAACACGTCGAGCCCTGCCCCGGCGATTTCTCCGGCGCGCAGGCCGCGCGTCAGGGCGTTCTCGTCGATGACCTCGCCGCGCGACGTGTTGACGATCACAGCCGTCGGCTTCAGCAGCTTCAGCCGCCGCGCGTTCAGCAGGTGGAAGGTCGAGGGCGTGTGCGGGCAGTTGACCGAGATGATGTCCATCCGCGTGACCATCTGGTCCAGGCTTTCCCACCAGGTCGCGCCCAGTTCCTCCTCAATCTCCGGCCGGACGCGCTTGCGGTTGTGGTAATGGATCTGCATCCCGAAAGCGTTGGCGCGGCGGGCCAGCGCCTGGCCGATCCGCCCCATGCCGAGGATGCCGAGCCTGCGCCCGCGCAGGCGCCCGCCGAGAAGGGCCATCGGCGACCATCCTTCCCAGTTGCCGGATTGCATCTGGTTCAGCCCCTCGGGGATGCGGCGCGTCACGGCGAGGATAAGCGCCATGGTCATGTCCGCGGTGTCCTCGGTCACGACGTCCGGCGTGTTGGAGACAAGGATCCCGCGCTGACGGGCCGAGGAGACGTCGATATGGTCCACCCCCGCCCCGTAATTCGCGATGAGCTTCAGCCGCGGTCCCGCCTGCGCGAGCATGTTGGCGTCGATCACGTCGGTCAGGCCGGGCACGAGCACATCGGTCCGGGTCATCGCCTCCGCCAGTTCGTCGCGGGACATCTGCGTGTCGGGATCGCGCAGCTGGACGTTGAAGAGCTCCTTGAGGCGGGTCTCGACCACGTCCGGCAGGCGTCGCGTGACGACAACAGTGAGGCGTTCCACGGGCATTCTCTCTCTCCCTGCACTTCCAAATCCGGACACGTGGTGGCAAGGTGCCGCCAAGCGGGGCGCGGCACAAGCCCCGGCAGAGGCAGGATGGCGCGGCATGAGGACATGTCCGCGCGAAAGGCGGGCAAGAGCGATGGGACGCAGGATCAAGGCGCTCGCAGTCGTGCTGGCGCTGGCAGCGCCGGTCGGGGGCACGGCAAGCGCGCAGGAGGGCGAGCCGCCCTCGGACGATGCGGCAGGCGAGCTTGCGGCCTCGGCGGCGGAGGCGGCCCCTGCCCCTCAGGCGACGCCCGGCCTCGGTCCGGTCACCAACCTTCCGCTTCCCCGCTACGTCTCGCTGAAGACCTCCGAGGGCAATGCGCGCCGCGGCCCCGGTCTCACACACCGGATCGACTGGGTCTTCACGCGCGCCGGCATGCCGCTGCGGGTGACGGCGGAATACGAGCACTGGCGCCGGGTCGAGGATTTCGAAGGCGCGGGCGGCTGGGTCCACTACTCCCTGCTCTCGGGCGTCAGGAGTGCCATGGTCGTGGCCGAAATGGCGGATCTGCATGAAGATCCGGCGAGCGGCTCGACCGTGACGGTGCATGCGCAGCGTGGCGTCGTGGTGCGGCTTCTGGAATGCATGCGCGACTGGTGCCGCGTGAGCGCCGACGGGAACCGGGGATGGGTCATCAAGACGGCGCTCTGGGGCGTTGATCCGGACGAGATCCTCGAGTAGCGCACCGGAAGCGCCGCAACGGGGCGAGGCAGAGCGGCGTATGCTCTGGCCGACACCCCGTTTCCGACGGTCAACAGGATCGTTGGCGCGGTGGGGCGGCGGTCAGGCCGCCGCTCGCCGTGCGGCCCCCTCGAACGGGCAGGCGCCTGTTCCCGAGGGCGGCGACCGGCGTGCGCCCGTCTCGCGCCGCCGCATCTTCGCTTCCGCCGCGTCGATCCGGCGACCGAGCTCGTTCATCTGCAGGATTGCCCGGTTGACGTGATCCACGCCGACCGTCTGCTCCTGGCAGGCGGTCGAGATCTCGCTCACCAGCCGCGAGGTGCGGTCGATGTCGGGAAGCAGGCGCTGCAGGCTCTTCTCGGCGCGCGCGGAAGCGTCGAGAGTGCGCGCGGTGAGGTCGCCGATCTCGGTCGAGGCCACCTCCACGCGCTCGGCAAGGCGGCGCACCTCGCCCGCGACGACGGCAAAGCCTGCGCCTTCCGCGCCCGCCCGCGCGGCCTCCACGGCCGCATTCAGGGCAAGCAGGTTCGTCTGCCGCGCGATCTCCTGCACGACGCCCACCTTCTCGGCAATCTGCCGCATCGCGGCCGCCGCGCCGCCCACGGCCTCGCCGCCCTCGGCGGCAAGGTCGCTGACCAGAGCGGCGGCATCGCGGGTCTGGTTCGCGTTGTCCGCCGTCTGGCGAACGGTGGCGGCGATCTCCTCCATCGCGGAGGACGCATCGGCGAGCGAGCGGGCAAGCTGGGACGAGACCTCGCGCTCCTTCTCGATCGCGCGCCGCTCCTCGTCCAGCGCCTCGAAATAGGTGGAGATGCCGTAGTCCATGTCGAGGATGGCCGCCTTCAACACGAGGCCGACAGCCTCCGAAGCCTTCTTCGCCCGCCGGCGCGTCATGATCCCGCGGCCCAGCAGCCGGGGCAGCATCAGCGACACGGCCTTCTCGAGGATCAGCGCATAGCCACCCAGATACCAGCGGGGTTCGAGACCGATGCGGGCATGGGTGCGGCCGACGCGCGAGGCTTCCGTGACGTATTCGGCCCCGATGGATCCCGAGACGATCCGCGCCCAATGGCCATATTGTCGGGCCCTGGCATGGTCCATCCGCGAGGCGTCCCGGAAATGGCCCGCAGCCTCGGGCGTATCGCTCACCTTTCCGTAGAAATCCGTCAGCGACTGCTCCACCGCCGACAGGAAGATCGCGCGATGCTCGGAGAGGCGCGCCTGTGCCGCCTCGTCAAGGCCAAGAAACTCCAGCCGCGTTTGCAGCTCTTTCAGTTCAGAAGACATGTCGCAACTCGCACTATGAACGCCGACCCCGACCGGGACCCTGCTTAGGGATCCGCCAGGCCGATCCGAAACTCAAGCTGCAAGTGACCGTTTAACCAAGATAATTCCGGCGCATTTCCATGAGAAAGGGGGCCCGGAGGCCCCCTTTCGACTGTATCCGCAAGGCGGATGGCTTACATCATGCCGTCCATGCCGCCCATGCCGCCCATGCCCGGGGCAGCCGGAGATTTCGGCTCGGGCCTGTCGGCGATCATGGCTTCGGTGGTGATCAGCAGCGAGGCGACCGAGGCCGCGTCTTCCAGAGCGGTGCGGACAACCTTCGCCGGGTCGATGACGCCGAACTTGAACATGTCGCCATATTCTTCGGTCTGGGCGTTGAAGCCGAAGGTCTTGTCGTTCGACTCGCGGACCTTGCCGGCCACGACCGAACCGTCCACGCCCGCGTTCTGGGCGATCTGGCGCAGCGGGGCTTCCAGCGCGCGGCGGACGATGGTGATGCCGGCGTTCTGGTCCGGGTTCTCGCCGGTCACGCCCTCGAGCGCCTTGCCGCCCTGGATCAGGGCCACGCCGCCACCGACGACGATGCCTTCCTGCACGGCCGCACGGGTCGCGTTCAGGGCGTCATCGACGCGGTCCTTGCGCTCCTTCACTTCGACTTCGGTCATGCCGCCGACGCGGATGACGGCCACGCCGCCCGCCAGCTTCGCGACACGCTCCTGCAGCTTCTCGCGGTCGTAGTCCGAGGTGGTTTCCTCGATCTGCGTGCGGATCTGCGACACGCGGGCGTCGATCTCGGCCTTGTCGCCCGAGCCGTCCACGATGGTCGTGTTGTCCTTGTTGATCGAGACCTTCTTGGCGCGGCCGAGCATGTCCACGGTCACGTTCTCGAGCTTCATGCCGAGGTCGTCCGAGATGACCTGGCCGCCGGTCAGGATCGCGATGTCCTGCAGCATGGCCTTGCGGCGGTCGCCGAAGCCCGGAGCCTTGACGGCCGCGATCTTCAGGCCGCCACGCAGCTTGTTCACCACGAGGGTGGCGAGCGCTTCGCCTTCCACGTCCTCGGCGATGATCAGCAGCGGCTTCTGCGCCTGGATCACCGACTCGAGCAGCGGGACCATCGGCTGCAGCGACGAGAGTTTCTTCTCGTGCAGCAGGATGAACACGTCTTCCAGCTCGGCGGTCATCTTGTCGGCGTTGGTGACGAAGTAGGGCGAGAGGTAGCCGCGGTCGAACTGCATGCCTTCGACGACTTCGACTTCGGTCTCGAGGCCCTTGTTCTCCTCGACGGTGATCACGCCCTCGTTGCCGACCTTCTGCATCGCGTCGGCGATGAAGCGGCCGATCTGGGCTTCGCCGTTGGCCGAGATGGTGCCGACCTGGGCGACTTCATGCGAATCCGACACCGGACGCGAGGCGGCCTTGATCGCTTCCACGACTTTCGTGGTGGCGAGGTCGATGCCGCGCTTGAGGTCCATCGGGTTCATGCCGGCGGCAACCGCCTTCATGCCTTCCTTGATGATGGCCTGGGCGAGAACGGTGGCGGTGGTGGTGCCGTCGCCCGCTTCGTCGTTGGTGCGGGAAGCGACTTCCTTCACCATCTGCGCGCCCATGTTCTCGAACTTGTCGGCGAGTTCGATTTCCTTGGCGACCGTCACACCGTCCTTGGTGATGCGCGGCGCGCCGAACGACTTGTCGATGACGACATTGCGGCCCTTCGGGCCCAGCGTGACCTTCACGGCATCGGCGAGGATGTTCACGCCGCGCAGCATGCGGTCGCGGGCATCGGTATCGAACTTGACGTCCTTGGCAGCCATGTTGTTGCTCCTGTTTGTCTGTCTGATGCGATCGTCTCGGGAGCGGCTCGAAGCCCTGCGCCCGTGGCGCGGGCCAAGCCGCGGGTCAGCTCGGGATCAGCTGAGAATGCCGAGGATGTCGCTTTCCTTCATGATCAGCAGCTCGGCACCGTCGATGGTGACTTCGGTGCCCGACCACTTGCCGAACAGCACGCGGTCGCCCGCCTTCACCGACATGGCGATAAGCTCGCCCGAGTCCTTGCGGGCGCCTTCGCCGCAAGCCACGATCTCGCCTTCCGCCGGTTTTTCCTTGGCGGTGTCGGGGATGATCAGACCGCCCTTGGTCTTTTCGTCGCTCTGAACGCGGCGGACCAGCACACGGTCATGCAGCGGTTTGAATGCCATCTGAGAACACTCCCTAGGTTCCAGGTTGAATCTGGTTGGCACTCACACGAGGCGAGTGCCAACGACGCGAGAGATAGGAAAGGCTCACGCGGCTGTCAACGGCCTGCATGCGTCAAAATGCACAGGCCGCCTTGGCGCGGCCGGCGCGGCGTGCCACCTTTGCCGCGCCTCTTCAAGGACAAGTGCATGGCCCGTCTGACCAAGTTTCTCTGCGCGTTCTTCTTCCTCGCCGCTCCTGCGGCCGAAGCCGCCTGCAGCGGCACCGATCTGATCGCGGCGATGCCGCCCGAGGCGCAGGCGCGGCTGGAGGCGGAAGCCGCGCGCCAGCCCTTCGCGCGGGGCAACTTATGGCGCGCGACGCGCGGGGCCGAGGAGATCACCGTGGCCGGCACCTATCATCTCGCCGATCCGCGTCACGAAGCGAACCTCGACCGGCTGCGCCCCCTGATCGAGGGCGCGACCGCCCTGCTGGTCGAAGCGGGTCCGGACGAGGAAGCGCGGCTCAAGGAGGCGATGGCGAAGAACCCCTCGCTCATGCTGTCGGACGGCCCCACCCTGCCGGAGGTGCTGAGCGAGGAGGAATGGAAGACGCTCTCGGAGGCGCTTCGTGCGCGCGGCATTCCGCCCGTGCTCGCCTCGAAGTTCGAGCCCTGGTATGTCTCGATGACGCTCGCCCTGCCTCCCTGCGCGATCGAGGCCACGAAGAACCCCGACGGGCTGGACAAGCTCGCCATGCGCGAGGCGCGGAAGGCGGGTGTGCCGGTCCGCTCGCTCGAGCCGTGGAACACGGTCTTCGAGCTCTTCGGGGAACTCACGCCCGAAGAGCAGCTTGCGATGATCCGCACCGCGCTTCCCCTCGAGGATCGCGTCGAGGATCTTTCGGTGACCCTGGCCGACCGCTACTTCTCGGGCGAGTCGCGCTTGGTATGGGAATACATGCGGCTTCAGTCGCATGACATGCCGGGCTACACGGCCGAAGCCGCGGACGCCGAATTCGCCCGGATGGAGCAGACGCTCATCAGCCGCCGGAACAAGGCGTGGCTGCCGGTGATCGAGAAGGCAGCGACAGAGGGGCCGGTTATCGTGGCCGTGGGTGCGCTCCACCTGCCGGGCCGGCAGGGGATCCTCGAACTGCTGAGCGTGGCGGGCTACGAGGTTCGGCCGCTCGACTGATGCGCCGCCGTGGAGGATTTCGCACGGCGGTCGCCGGGATCAGCCGCGGTCGGGCGTCCCGAACAGCGCTGTGACCACAACGGCCGGCTTCAGCGACCGGCTCAGTTCGGCCAGGACGAGTTCATAGGGCAGATGCGAACGCGGATCGCGCATGTCGGGCTCCTTGCAGTCGGCGATGCGGCGGCGGCAGGTCGTGCCGGCTCGTGCCTGACGCGCAAGATGCGCCCGCCGCCGCGGATGCACAATTTCCGCGTCGTCGCACCCGTCATGCCGCAGGCGCAAGGTTGCGGAAGGGCGACGGATACCGCACCGGCGGCGGTCGGATGGCTCACGGCGCAAACCGGGGCACGGGTCCATGACCGGACGGCACCGGACAGGCTTCCGGAGGGGCAGGAGCGCGGGGCGCGGAACGCCGAGGTGCCGGCGGGCAGGCGCCACAAATGATGCCGCAGTGCGGCAAAGCGGGGCGGCGCGGGCGTGACAAGAGGTCTCGCGGCTCTTATAAGGCCGGCAAACTCATCCGCATCGGGAAGCATCATGATCAAGGTTTTCGGCCACAAGTCCCCCGACACCGACTCGACCGGTTCGCCCATCATCTGGGCCTGGTACCTGAGCGAGGTCAAAGGGACGCCCGCGAAGCCCGTCCTCCTCGGCGAGCCGAACACCGAGGCGGCCTTCGTGCTGAAGCACTGGGGCTTCGAGAAGCCCGAGATCATCTCGGACGTCACGGCCGAAGACACCTGCGTGATCGTGGACACCAACAACCCGTCCGAGCTTCCGCCCTCGATCAACGAGGCGAAGGTCGTGGGCATCATTGATCACCACCTGCTCGTCGGCGGCATCAAGACCAAGTCCCCGATCGAGATCACCGTGCGTCCGCTGGCCTGCACCGCCACGATCATGCACGACCTGATGGGCGAGGATCTCACCAAGGCTCCGCGCGAGATCAAGGGCGCCATGCTCTCCTGCATCCTGTCCGACACGCTCGAGTTCCGGTCGCCGACCACGACGCCGCATGACCGCGCGGTGGCCGAGAAGCTGGCCGCCGACCTCGGGATCGACATTCCCGCCTTCGCCGGAGAGCTCTTCGCCGCCAAGTCGGACGTCTCGGCCTTCTCCGACGCCGAGCTTCTGCGCATGGATTCGAAGGAATACGAGATCGAGGGCAGGCAGTTCCGTATCTCGGTGCTCGAGACCACGGCGCCCCAGGTGCTGCTCGACCGCAAGGACAGCCTGATGGCCTCGATGGAGGGCGTGGCGAAGGAGGACGGCGCCGACCAGGTGGTGCTCTTCATCGTCGACATCCTGCGCGAGGAAGCGACGCTGCTCGTTCCGAACGACCTCGTGAAGCAGCTGGCCGAGAGGAGCTTCGGCGCGACCGTCACGGGCGACACGGTGGTCCTGCCCGGCATCATGAGCCGCAAGAAGCAGATCATCCCCGTCCTCAAGCTCTGATCACACTCACGGCGCCCTCCGCCGGGCATCTCCGGCGGAGGCCCCTGCCTGACCATTCTCCACCGACACCCGGACTGCCGCACCCGCCGGGGCCGCGCCGGAAGACCGTCGCCCCTGCCCCGGCCGATCCGCGAAAGGCCCTTCGGATGACCCGCATCATCGCCTCGCTGGCAGAGGTTTCGGAACGTTACGACGCGCTTTACTGCGATCTCTGGGGCTGCCTCCACGACGGCAAGCGCCCCTTCCCCGAGGCCGTGGAGGCGCTCAATGCCTTCCGCGCCAGGGGGGGCGCGGTGGTGCTGCTCACCAATGCACCCCGCCCGAAGCCCTCCATCGTGCGCCAGTTGCAGGGCCTCGGCGTTCCGGACGACTGTTACGACGAGGTCACCTCGTCGGGTGACGCCGCACAATACGCGCTCATCACCGGGACGGTCGGCCGCCGCGTCTATCACCTCGGGCCGGCCAAGGACGACACGTTCTTCACCGAGTTCTCACCCGACCTCCAGTCCGTGGCCTCGACCGAAGCCCCGGTGGAGAAGGTGCCGCTGGAAGAGGCCGAGGGGATCGTCTGCACCGGCCTCTTCGACGACATGACCGAGACGCCCGAGGATTACCGCGCGACGCTGCTCCATGCGAAGGCCCGCGGTCTGAAGCTACTCTGCGCCAACCCCGACATCATGGTGGATTACGGCCACAAGCGGATCTACTGCGCGGGCGCCATCGCGGAGGCCTATGATGCCATGGGGGGCGAGAGCCTCTATTTCGGCAAGCCTCATCCGCCGATCTACGACCTTGCCCGGCGCCGGCTCGAGGCAATCCGCCCCGGCATCCTCCCGGACCGGATCCTCTGCATCGGCGACGGAATTGCGACGGACATCCGCGGCGCGGTGGCCGAGGATCTCGATTCGATATTCATCACCGGCGGCCTCGCCTCGGACGTGTTCGGCGAGAACGGCGAGACTCTCGAGGCCGGACGGCTCGAGGACTGGCTGGCGAAGGTCGAGCTTTCGCCCTCCTTCGCGATAGCCCGCCTGCGCTGATCCCGGCCACCCGACGCTTCCTGCCGCAGCGCCGGGCGACTGCGGTTTCTGCGGCTGCACGGGCGCCTGGCCGGGCGATCGCTCGCACGTGCGGCGGCCCCCGACCGGAACCGGGACCTTCGCCGCGCAGTTTACTGGTGCAGGAGAAGATGCGGACGATCCAGGAACGCACGTCACGATAACGTGATGGCAATATTCTTGCGCCTTTAGTCGCATATCGGAACATATATTGCCGGCCTATCTTGTGCTGCAATGCAGCGCTGACTAGGGTGCGCTGCACCAGCAAAGGGATTCGCAGGATGCTCGACAACATGCCCCGCGGGACGATCTGCATCGAAGACCTGGAGATCGGCATGAGCCGGCATCTCCGCAAGGAAGTGACGGATCGCGACATCGAGCTCTTCGCCGAGGTCTCGACCGACAGGAACCCGGTTCACCTCGACGACGATTATGCCCGCGACACGATCTTCGAGGGGCGGATCGCGCATGGCATGCTGACGGCAGGACTGATCTCTGCCGTGATCGGTGAGCAGCTTCCGGGGCACGGCACCGTCTACCTCGGTCAGTCGCTCAAGTTCCTTGCGCCCGTGCGGCCCGGCGACACGGTGCTCGCCGAGGTGACCGTCACGGCCATCGAGCATGCCAAGCGCCGGGTCACCCTTGAAACCCGCTGTCTGGTGGGCAATACCACGGTCCTGAAGGGCGAGGCGCTCGTGCTGGCGCCGAGCCGCAAATTCGACTGACGGCGGGGTCCCCGCCCGCGGGGACCGATGCGCATCTACAACCACTGGCAGGGGCTCGAGGCATCCGATCATGGCGCCTCGATCGCCATGGGAAATTTCGACGGCGTTCATCTCGGCCATCAGCATGTGATCGACCTTGCCCGCGGGCGTGGCCCGCTGGGCGTCGTGACCTTCGAGCCCCACCCGCGCGAGGTCTTCGCCCCCACTGCACCGCCCTTCCGGCTGATGAACGCAGAGGCGCGTGCCAACCGTCTGGCAAAGCTTGGCGTCGAAAGGCTCTATGAGCTGCCCTTCACCCGCGACCTCGCCTCGCTCACCCCCGAGGAATTCGCGCGCGATGTCCTCGGTGCCGGTCTCGGCGTCTCGCATGTCGTGGTGGGAGAGGACTTCTGCTTTGGCAAGGGGCGCAGGGGCACGACGCGCGATCTGGTCGCGCTTGGCAGCCGGTTCGGCTTCGACGTGACCGTAGCCGACCTGCTGAAGGTCGAGGGAACCGAAATCTCTTCGACCGCGATCCGCACCGCGCTGACCGAGGGGCGCCCCCGCGACGCGGCCGCGATGCTCGGACACTGGCACCGGATCGACGGAGAGGTGCTGCACGGCGACAAGCGCGGGCGGGACCTCGGCTATCCGACCGCGAACATGTCGGTGAGCGGGCTCCACCTGCCGCGGCTCGGCGTCTATGCGGTGAAGGTGGACGTGCTGACGGGGCCGCTGAAGGGCACCTATTCGGGCGCGGCCAGTCTCGGCGTGAGGCCGATGTTCGGCACAAACCGCCCCAATCTGGAAAGCCACCTCTTCGACTTCGCCGGAGACCTCTACGGCCAGCATCTTTCCGTCGCCTTCATCGACTATCTTCGCCCCGAGATGGTCTTCGACAGCCTGCCCGGCCTCGTCGCGCAGATGGACGAGGATTGCGCCCGCGCGCGTGCGATCCTCGGCGCCTGACCCCTTCCCTTTCGAGCCTCGAGAGCGCATCTAGCGGCGATGACCCAGCCCCCCACCCTCCGCCCGCGATTCTGGGAGCGTGTGCCCCTCGATCGGCTCACGCCCGCCGAGTGGGAGGCGCTCTGCGACGGTTGCGGCAAGTGCTGCCTGAACAAGATCGAGTTCGAGGACACCGGCGAGGTCGCCTTCACCCGCATCGCCTGCCGGCTGCTCGACGGCGACACCTGCCGGTGCTCGAACTACGAGATCCGCCGCCAGTTCGTGCCCGATTGCGTGCAGCTCTCGCCTGCGACGCTGCCGAGGATCGCCTACTGGATGCCACGCACCTGCGCCTACCGCCTGCTCTACGAGGGCAAGCCGCTTCCGGGCTGGCACCATCTTTTGAGCGGCGACCGCAACTCGGTCCACGACGCGGGCGCCTCCGTGCAGGGCTGGACGGTGCCGGAGTTCGAGGTGGCCGAAGATGACTGGGAAGATCACATCATCGAGGAAACTCCCTGATGTTCTTTGCCTCGGACAATGCGTCGGGCGTCGCGCCCGAGGTGATGGCCGAGCTTGCGGCGGAAGCGAGCCACGCCCTGCCCTACGGCGGCGATGCGGTGACGGCGGAGGTGACGGACCGCATCCGCGAGGTGTTCGAGGCGCCTCGGGCCGAGGTGGCCCTCGTGACCAGCGGGACGGCCGCGAACGCGCTCGCCCTGGCCACGCTCAGCCCACCCTGGGGCACGATCTTCTGCCGCGAGGACGCTCACGTCGAGGCCGACGAGTGCAACGCGACCGAGTTCTTCTCGGGCGGTGCCAAGCTGGTGACGCTGCCGGGGAGCGGAGGCAAGACCTCGCCCGAGGCGCTCGCCCGGGCACTCGCACGCGTGCCCGAGAGCGACCCGCATGCCTCGCGGCCCGCAGCGCTGTCACTCACCAACCTGACCGAAGCGGGCACGCTCTACCGGCCCGAAGAGATCGCGGCGCTGACCGAAACCGCGCGCCGCCGCGGCCTCCGTTGCCACCTCGACGGCGCACGCTTCGCCAATGCTCTCGCCGCAAGCGGATGCACCGCGGCCGAGATGAGCTGGCGGGCCGGGATCGACGTCCTTTCGCTCGGCGGCACCAAGAACGGGCTGATGGGCGTCGAGGCGGTCGTGATCTTCGACCCGTCCCTTGCCGAGGAGTTGCGCATCCGGCGCAAGCGCGGCGGGCACCTCCTGTCGAAGCATCGGTATCTCGCCGCACAGATGCGGGCCTATCTTGCCGACGGGCTCTGGCTTCGCCTGGCCGGGCAGGCGAATGGCATGGCGGCCCGGCTGGCGGCGGGGCTGGAGACCCTGCCGGACGTGCGGCTCGTGCACCCCGTCGAAGGAAACATGATCTTCGTCGACCTGCCGGACCCCCTCGCGCACCGTGCCCGAACAGCCGGGGCCGTCTTTTACGAGATGGAACGAGGGAACGGCCGGGTCACCCTGCGCCTCGTCTGCTCGTGGAGCACCACGGGCCGCGATGTGGAGGCCTTCCTCGCCACCCTCGCGTGACGACCCCGCGTGAGCCGGAACGGCCACCTACGCGAGCGTCGCGGCGCAGCCCTCATTCTCGGATTGAGCAGTTCGCTCCGACGCGTGATCCGGCCGAGGCAGGCCCGCCTCGGACCGCCCTGCACCGGAAACCACTTGGAGCCACGTGGGGGCGGCATTTCGGACAGGTCTCGATGGTGCAGTTTCCAAGGGCTCGGCCCGGTGCTAGAGGGGGGGCACAATCACGAATCCGCCATGCGCGGCCCTCCTCGAGGAACGATCCCATGCCATCCATGAACGAGCCGAAGCTGATCTCCGGCAATGCCAACCTCACGCTGGCGAAATCCATCGCGCGGCGGATGTCGGTGCACCGGGGCATGGCGGTCTCGCTCGTCGATGCGCGGGTTGAGCGGTTCAACGATCAGGAGATCTTCGTCGAGGTCTACGAGAACGTGCGCGGCGAGGACATGTATGTGATCCAGCCGACCTCCAATCCGGCCAACGACAACCTGATGGAACTGCTGATCATCGCCGATGCGCTGCGCCGCTCCTCGGCTGATCGGATCACGGCAGTCATTCCCTATTTCGGCTATGCCCGGCAGGACCGCCGCGCCAAGGCCCGGACGCCGATCTCGGCCAAGCTCGTGGCGAACCTGATCGTCGAGGCGGGCATCGACCGGGTGCTGACCCTCGACCTGCACGCCGCGCAGATCCAGGGCTTCTTCGACATTCCGGTGGACAACCTCTATTCCGCCCCCGTCTTCGCGCTGGACATCGAGCACCATTTCAAAGGCCAGCTTCAGGACCTCATGGTCGTCTCGCCCGACGTGGGCGGCGTGGCCCGCGCCCGCGAGATCGCCAAGCGGATCGGCGCGCCCCTCGCCATCGTCGACAAGCGCCGGGAAAAGCCGGGCGAGATCGCCGAGATGACCGTGATCGGCAACGTTTCGGGCAAGAAGTGCATCATCGTCGATGACATCTGCGACACCGCCGGCACGCTCTGCAAGGCGGCTGAAGTGCTGGTCGACAATGGCGCAGTGGAGGTTCATTCCTACATCACACACGGCGTCCTGTCCGGCCCCGCCGTGGAACGCGTGTCGAAATCGGTGATGAAGAGCCTCGTGATCACCGACTCCATCGAACCGTCGGCCACGGTGAAGGCTGCGCCGAACATCCGCATCGTGCCGACGGCGCCGATGTTCGCCCAGGCGATCCTGAACATCTGGAGCGGCACCTCGGTCTCGTCGCTGTTCGAGACGGATACGCTGGTGCCGATCTACGAAGGCATGTATCAGCGCGGCTGATCCGGCCCGGGCGCAGGAGACTGCGCCTCCGTCGTGGTCAGACGACGTCCCAGAGATCATCGTCGCGCACCGGACCAAGGGCGGTCCAGTCGGCGCGGATGCGCGCGACCCGGCTATCACCCCAGGTGCGGAACACCAGGTCGAAGCCGGTCGCGGCGACATTCTCGGCCGAAATGTCCGCGCGCGTGTTGGAGCGGCGGTCGAGGTCCCACATCGAGATCGAGACCATCACGCTGGGGGGCGCAGTGAACGCCTCGGCAAAGACCACGGGCTTGCGCGCCTCGCGCGGGCCCTGCCCCGTCCACATCGGGCCGCCGTCGGAGAAGTCGGAAAACAGAACCTGCGACCCCTGTTCGATCCCGAGCGAACGGACGGACATGCGCTTCATCAGCGTCTCCTTGCAACCGGAGGGATATTAGCGCAAAGGAAAAGGCCCCGGCAATGCGGGGCCTTAGGTCGTTCTGGCGTCCGCCCGCGGCGGCGGATCAGTAACCGGCCGCGGCCTTGAGGGCCTGCGTGTCGGCCAGCATCTTCTCGGCCATGTCCTTGTCTTCCGGCAGTGCCACGGCCAGCAGTTCGCGGGCTTCGTCGATGAAGCCATCGAACACGGTGCCGGTTGCTTCCTCGATCGGAACCGCCTTCTCGGCGAGGACCGAGCAGGACCCGCCGTTAATCTCGGCGAAGCCGCCGGTCACGACATAGGCCTGCATGCCGGTCGAGGCATGGGCCCGCAGGATGCCCGGACGAAGGGTGGTGATGGTCGGCGCATGGCCTTCCATCGCCGTCAAGTCACCCTCGGTGCCCGGGATCTGCACCTCGGACGCCGAGAAGGAGGCGAGCCTCCGCTCCGGCGACACGAGGTCGAATTGCAGGTTTCCCGCCATGATGCCCCCTTACGCCGCTTGCGCAGCGAGACGCTGAGCCTTGGCGATCACTTCCTCGATGTCGCCGACCATGTAGAAGGCGGCTTCCGGCAGGTGGTCATATTCGCCGTTCACCACGGCCTTGAACGAGGCGATGGTCTTTTCGAGCGGAACCTGCACGCCGTCCGAGCCGGTGAACACCTTCGCCACGTCGAACGGCTGGCTGAGGAAGCGCTGGATCTTCCGGGCGCGAGCCACGGTCAGCTTGTCCTCTTCCGACAGTTCGTCCATGCCGAGGATGGCGATGATGTCCTGCAGCGACTTGTAGCGCTGGAGGATGCCCTGCACGGCGCGGGCGGTGTCGTAGTGCTCCTGCCCCACGACGACCGGGTCGAGGATCCGCGAGGTCGAGTCGAGCGGGTCCACGGCCGGGTAGATGCCGAGTTCCGAGATCGCGCGCGAGAGCACGGTCGTGGCGTCGAGGTGGGCGAAGGAGGTCGCCGGGGCCGGGTCGGTAAGGTCGTCGGCGGGAACGTAGATGGCCTGCACCGAGGTGATCGAGCCCGCCTTCGTCGAGGTGATGCGCTCCTGCAGGGCGCCCATGTCGGTGGCGAGCGTCGGCTGGTAGCCCACGGCCGACGGGATACGGCCGAGAAGCGCCGACACTTCCGAACCCGCCTGGGTGAAGCGGAAGATGTTGTCGACGAAGAACAGCACGTCGGTCCCGGACTGGTCGCGGAACTGCTCGGCCAGCGTCAGGCCGGTCAGCGCCACGCGGGCACGCGCCCCCGGAGGCTCGTTCATCTGGCCGTAGACCAGCGCCACTTTCGACTCCTGCAGGTTATCGATCTTGATAACGCCGGATTCGATCATCTCGTGGTAAAGGTCGTTGCCTTCCCGGGTCCGTTCACCCACGCCGGCGAACACGGAGTAGCCCGAGTGCACCTTCGCGATGTTGTTGATCAGTTCCATGATCAGAACGGTCTTGCCCACGCCGGCGCCGCCGAAGAGGCCGATCTTGCCGCCCTTGGAATAGGGTGCCAGCAGGTCGATGACCTTGATGCCGGTGACGAGGATTTCCGAAGTCGTCGACTGCTCGGCGAATTTCGGGGCCGGCTGGTGGATCGCGCGGGTCGAGGAGGCATCGACGGGGCCCTTCTCGTCCACCGGTTCGCCGATCACGTTCAGGATGCGGCCGAGGGTGGCGTCACCCACGGGCACCGAGATCGGGCCGCCGGTGTCGCTCACCGCAGCGCCGCGGACCAGACCTTCGGTCGCGTCCATGGCGATGGTGCGGACGGTGTTCTCGCCGAGGTGCTGGGCCACTTCCAGGACCAGACGCTTGCCGTTGTTCTCGGTTTCGAGCGCGTTCAGGATGGGCGGCAGGCCACCGTCGAACTGCACGTCCACGACGGCGCCGATGACCTGCGTCACCTTGCCTTGGGATGCTGTTGCCATGTCGTTTCTCCGTCGGATCAGAGCGCCTCGGCGCCCGAGATGATTTCAATGAGCTCTTTGGTGATGGCGGCCTGACGCGACCGGTTGTACTGGATGGTCAACCGGTTGATCATGTCGCCCGCGTTGCGCGTCGCGTTGTCCATCGCGGTCATCCGGGCGCCCTGTTCCGAGGCACCGTTCTCGAGCAGCGCGGTGAAGATCTGCGTCGCCACGCCCCGCGGAAGGAGGTCGGCCAGAATGCCTTCCTCGGACGGTTCGTATTCGTAGTACGACGAGATCCCGCCTTCGCCTTCGAAGACCGCCGGGATCACCTGCTGCGCCGTCGGCACCTGGGCGATGACCGACTGGAAGCGGGCGAAGAAGATCGTCGCCACGTCGAACTCGCCCGCGTCGAAGCGGTCGAGCACGTCGCGCGCGATCCCCTGGGCCACCGGGTAGCCCAGACGCTTGACCTCGGAGAGGTCGACATGACCGACGAAATGCTGACCGAGGTCGCGGCGGAGCTGTTCACGCCCCTTCTTGCCGACGGTGAGGATCTTCACCGTCTTGCCTTCCGCGAGCAGCCGGTTCGCCGTCGCCCGGGCCAGCCGGACGATGGACGAGTTGAAGCCGCCGCAGAGGCCGCGCTCGGCGGTCATCACCACCAGAAGCTGCACCTTGTCGCTGCCGGTCCCCGTGAGGAGACGCGGCGCGCTCGGCGATTGCCCCACGGAGCCCGCGAGCGCCGTCATCACGCCGTTCATGCGTTCGGCATAGGGACGGGCGGCCTCGGCAGCCTCCTGGGCGCGGCGAAGCTTGGCCGCCGCGACCATCTGCATGGCCTTGGTGATCTTCCGCGTGTTCTTGACGCTTCCGATCCTGTTTTTCAGGTCCTTGAGGCTGGGCATCCGTTATCTCCCTGCCCCGCCCTCAGGCGAAGTCTTTGGCGTAGGCGTCCAGAGCGGCGCGGATCTTGTCTTCCAGCTCACCCTTGACCTTGCGGTCGTTGTTGGTGATGTCGGCCAGCAGGTCCTTGGCCGAGGTGCGCAGGTATTTCAGCAGGCCCTGCTCCCAGCGACCCACGTCTTTCACCGCGACCTTGTCGAGGTAGCCCTTGGTGCCGGCGAAGATCACGCAGACGATCTCGGCGTTGGTCAGCGGCGCGTATTGCGGCTGCTTCATCAGCTCGGTCAGGCGCGCACCGCGGTTCAGCAGCTGCTGGGTCGCGGCGTCGAGGTCCGAGCCGAACTGGGCGAAGGCCGCCATTTCGCGATACTGCGCGAGTTCCAGTTTCACCGGGCCGGCGACCGATTTCATCGCGTCGGTCTGGGCCGAGGAGCCCACGCGCGACACCGAGAGACCGGTGTTCACGGCCGGGCGGATGCCCTGGTAGAACAGCTCGGTCTCGAGGAAGATCTGGCCGTCGGTGATCGAGATCACGTTGGTCGGGATGAAGGCCGACACGTCGCCGCCCTGGGTCTCGATGATCGGCAGAGCGGTCAGCGAGCCCGAGCCATGCTCCTTGTTCAGCTTGGCCGAACGCTCCAGCAGGCGCGAGTGGAGGTAGAAGACGTCGCCCGGGTAGGCTTCACGCCCCGGCGGACGGCGGAGCAGCAGCGACATCTGGCGATAGGCCACGGCCTGCTTCGAGAGGTCATCGTAGATGATGAGCGCGTGGCGGCCGTTGTCGCGGAAGTATTCCGCCATCGCGGTCGCGGCGTAGGGCGCGAGGAACTGCATCGGCGCCGGGTCCGAGGCGGTGGCTGCCACGACCATCGTGTATTCGATGGCGCCGGTTTCCTCGAGCTTCTTCACCAGCTGCGCCACGGTCGAGCGCTTCTGGCCGATGGCGACGTAGACGCAGTAGAGCTTCTTGCTCTCGTCGTCGCCGGCGGCGTCGTTGTAGGATTTCTGGTTCAGGATGGCGTCGAGCGCGATCGCGGTCTTGCCGGTCTGACGGTCGCCGATGATCAGCTCGCGCTGGCCGCGGCCGATCGGGATCATGGCGTCCACCGACTTGAGGCCGGTCGCCATCGGCTCGTGCACGCCCTTGCGCGGGATGATGCCCGGGGCCTTCACGTCCGCCACGCGGCGTTCGGTGGCCTCGATCGGGCCCTTGCCGTCGATCGGGTTGCCGAGACCGTCGACCACGCGGCCGAGCAGCGCCTCGCCGGCCGGCACGTCCACGATCGACTTGGTGCGCTTGACGGTGTCACCTTCCTTGATCGACCGGTCGTCACCGAAGATCACGACGCCGACGTTGTCGACTTCGAGGTTCAGCGCCATGCCGCGGATGCCGCCGGGGAACTCGACCATCTCACCGGCCTGGACGTTGTCGAGGCCGTGCACACGGGCGATACCGTCGCCCACCGAGAGAACGCGCCCCACTTCGGCGACTTCGGCGGCCTGGCCGAAGTTCTTGATCTGCTCCTTGAGGATCGCAGAGATCTCAGCAGCTTGGATACCCATTTATCCGACCTCTTTCATTGCATTCTGGAGAGCCGCGAGCCTTGCCTTGACCGAGGTGTCGATCATGGAGGAGCCCAGCTTGACGACGAGGCCGCCGATGAGGCTTTCATCGACGGTGGTTTTCAGTTTCACGTCCTTGCCCGCGCGCTTCTTGAGGGCGGTGGCGAGGCGGGTCGCCTGCTCGGCGGAGAGCGGCGCCGCGGCGGTGATCTCTGCGGTGATCTCGCCCTTCTCGGCGGCGATGCGGTCGCGGATCAGCGAGACGAGCTGCGGCAGAACGAAGAGCCGGCGGTTCGAGGCCATCAGCGCCAGCGAATTCGTCGTCAGCGCCGAGAGGCCCATCTTCTTCGCAATGGCCACGATGGCGGCCTCCTGCTCGGAGCGGCTGTAGACCGGCGAGGTGGCGAGGTCACGCAGGTCGGCGCTGTCGCCCCAGGCGGCGGCGACCCCCTCGATGTCGCTCTCCAGCGCGGCGAGCGCGCCTTCTTCCTTTGCCAGTTCGAAGATGGCGGCGGCGTAGCGCGCGGCGATGCCAGAGGAAATCGAAGCCGGTTCGGACACGTCAACCCTTTCGATATCATGGCCCCGGCGCGGGATCGTGCTCCCGCAGGCCGGAGGCATTGTGCGGCGCGAGGGACTTTCCCGCGCGTCTCAAGTTTCGCGGCGGGTGTAGCAGAGGACTTGCAGCCTCGCAACCACGAAGGTCGGCCCTCCGCCGAAGGGGCGAACTCTTTGTTTCATTGGCACTCCCGGCCATCCCCGGCCTTTCGCCGGATGCCTGCGAAAGGGGCTTTCAAGACCGCCTTACGCCACGCGACGAGATGACCGGCGGCCGTTCCGCCCAACCGGGAATCGTGGTGCCGCTAACATCCGCCCATGCAGGTGCCCGGACCGTCCGAAGTGCGGCCTGCGGGCGCAGGCAGCGGCTGAGGGATGCCTTCGAGCGCGCGCAGGGGCTTGGTGACCGCCGCCTTGAGCCCGGTGCGGGTGGGCGCATAGATCTGCTTCGAGGCCTCGACCATCAGCACGCCTCCCACCAGCCAGGGGGCGAAGCGACGGCCGCCCGTCTCCCAGAAGTCCGCTGTCTTCAGCCAGAAGCGCTGGTGCAGGGGCGGTGCGAAGAGGGCCGCGAGCGACCGCTCCGGGGTGAAGTCGTGGCGCTTCAGTTGCGTCTCGAGCTGGTTGAGGGAATAGGGCCGGCCGAAGCCGAAGGGCGTCCCGTCCCGCCGCGCCCAGAGACCCGAGCGGGACGGCACCACGAACAGCGCCCTTCCGCCCGGACCAAGGACGCGCCAGGCTTCCGCAAGGACCTCGGACGGATGCTCGGACGTTTCCAGACCGTGCAGCATCACCAGCTTGTCCACCATCCCGGTGGAGAGCGGCCAGGCGCCCTCGTCGCAGAGCACCGATACGTTGTCCATCCCGGCGGGCCAGGGCATCACCCCCTGCGGGCCCGGCATGAGGGCGATCACCCGCCGCGCCTGGTCGAGATAGGGGCGCAGGAGCGGCACAGAGAAGCCGAAGCCCGCCACGGTCTGGCCCTTGGCATCGGGCCAGAGTTTCTGGAGCTGGTCGCGCACGGCGCGTTGCGCGACGCGGCCCAACTGTGTCCTGTAGTAGAAGTTGTGCAGGTCGAGCACGTCGAGATGCATTGCGGCGAAGCCTTGTCCGGGCAGAGTTGTGAGCCACACTACAAAGGAAAGGGAGAAGAAACCATGCCGCTCGAACTCGTGACGGTGCCCTGCCTCAGCGACAATTACGCCTTCCTCGTCCACGACGCGGCGACGGGAGAGACGGCGGTCGTCGATGTGCCGGACGCGGCGCCGATCCTCGGGGCACTGGAAGAGCGGGGCTGGCGCCTATCGCGGATCTTCCTGACCCATCACCATTCGGATCACGTGGCCGGCGTCGAGGAACTCCGTGCCGTCACGGGTGCGACGGTCGCGGGCGCCGCGGCCGACGCCCATCGCCTGCCCCCGCTCGACCTGCAGCTTGCGGAAGGCGACACGGTCCACGTCGGCTCGTCCGAGGGTCGGGTCATCGAGGTGCCCGGCCACACCGTCGGTCACATCGCGCTGCACTTCCCCGACTCCGCGCTCGCCTTCACCGGGGACAGTCTTATGGCGCTCGGCTGCGGCCGCCTTTTCGAGGGAACGGCCGGAATGATGTGGCAGAGCCTGCGCAAGATTTCAGCACTGCCTCAGGAGACGCTGATCTGCTCGGGCCACGAATATGCGGAGGCGAACGCCCGCTTCGCCCTTACTCTTGAACCGGAAAACCCGATGCTTATCTTTCGGGTCGGATCCATCGCCGCGGCCCGCAAGGAGGGTCGCCCAACAGTTCCCGCACAACTTTCGCAAGAAGTCGCGACAAACCCGTTCCTTCGGGCGGGAATTCCTGCGCTGAAGGCCGCCGTTGGCATGGCTGATGCAGAAGATGCTGAGGTTTTCGCCGAAATCCGAAGGCGGAAGGATAAATTCTGATGTGCCCGCGAAGCCGCGATCACATTTTGCAAGGAGGCTGTCAGAAAGCGGAAGTTGTCCGAAATAACACTTGAAGGGCGGCGAAGAAAACCGAACTTTAAACTTACGAGGCCAAGGTTGAAGGGCCCCATGCCCCTTCGGCCCGCAGGACAGGAGCACCCGATCGTGCCATCTTTTTCGACCACACTCGAGCAAGCCATCCACGGCGCTCTGGCGCTTGCGAATGCCCGCCGTCATGAACTCGCCACCCTCGAGCACCTGCTGCTCGCCCTGATCGACGAGCCCGACGCCTCGCGCGTCATGAAGGCTTGCTCGGTCGACCTCGACGAGTTGCGCAAGACCCTTGTGGACTTCATCGACGACGACCTGTCCACCCTCGTGACCAGCGTGGAGGGGTCCGAGGCCGTGCCGACGGCCGCCTTCCAGCGCGTGATCCAGCGCGCCGCCATCCATGTGCAATCCTCCGGCCGGACCGAGGTCACGGGCGCGAACGTGCTCGTCGCGATCTTCGCCGAGCGGGAGTCGAACGCCGCCTATTTCCTGCAGGAGCAGGACATGACCCGCTACGACGCGGTCAACTTCATCGCGCATGGCGTGGCGAAGGACCCGTCCTATGGCGAGCCGCGCCCGGTCACCGGCGCGGAAGAGCATCATGAGACCCCGAAGGCTGAAGCTGGTGAGGCGAAGG
This sequence comes from Rhodobacter sp. NSM, assembly GCF_052244495.1. NCBI lineage: Bacteria > Pseudomonadati > Pseudomonadota > Alphaproteobacteria > Rhodobacterales > Rhodobacter > Rhodobacter sp. NSM. The sequence goes on along the minus strand of NZ_JBQPXH010000001.1, from coordinate 237,471 downwards.
AGTCTGCGTTGTCCAAGTATTGCGTCGACCTGAACGTCAAGGCCCGCAAGGGAGACGTGGACCCGCTGATCGGCCGCGAGCACGAGGTCGAGCGCTGCATCCAGGTGCTCTGCCGCCGCCGGAAGAACAACCCGCTTCTGGTGGGCGACCCCGGCGTGGGCAAGACCGCCATTGCCGAGGGCCTCGCGCGCAAGATCGTCAATGGCGAGACGCCCGACATCCTCGCACGCGCCACGATCTTCTCGCTCGACATGGGGGCGCTGCTCGCCGGCACCCGCTACCGTGGCGACTTCGAGGAGCGGCTGAAGGCGGTGGTCAAGGAGATGGAGGATCATCCCGACGCGATCCTCTTCATCGACGAGATCCACACCGTGATCGGCGCCGGCGCCACCTCGGGCGGGGCGATGGACGCCTCGAACCTGCTGAAGCCCGCGCTTCAGGGCGGCAAGCTGCGCTGCATGGGTTCGACCACCTACAAGGAGTATCGCCAGCACTTCGAGAAGGACCGGGCCCTGAGCCGCCGGTTCCAGAAGATCGACGTGAACGAGCCCTCCGTCGAGGATACCGTGAAGATCCTCATGGGTCTCAAGCCCTATTTCGAAGAGCATCACGACCTGCGCTACACGCAGGACGCGATCCGCTCGGCGGTGGAGCTGTCGGCGCGCTACATCCATGACCGCAAGCTGCCCGACAAGGCGATCGACGTCATCGACGAGGCGGGCGCGGCCCAGCATCTGCTGACGGACAGCAAGCGGCGGAAGACCATCGGTCCGCGCGAGATCGAGGCCGTGGTGGCCAAGATCGCCCGCATTCCGCCGAAGAGCGTGTCCAAGGACGATGCCGAGGTGCTCCGCGACCTCGAGAAGACCCTCAAGCGGGTCGTCTTCGGTCAGGACAAGGCGATCGAGGCCCTCTCCTCGGCGATCAAGCTGGCACGCGCCGGGCTGCGCGAGCCCGAAAAGCCGATCGGCAACTACCTCTTCGCCGGTCCCACGGGTGTCGGCAAGACCGAGGTGGCCAAGCAACTCGCCTCGACCCTCGGGGTGGAGCTGCTCCGCTTCGACATGTCCGAATACATGGAGAAGCACGCCGTCAGCCGCCTGATCGGCGCGCCTCCGGGCTATGTCGGCTTCGATCAGGGCGGGATGCTGACCGATGGCGTCGACCAGCATCCGCATTGCGTGCTGCTGCTCGACGAGATCGAGAAGGCGCATCCGGATGTCTACAACATCCTGCTGCAGGTGATGGATCACGGGAAGCTCACCGACCATAACGGCCGGTCGGTCGACTTCCGCAACGTGATCCTGATCATGACCTCGAACGCGGGTGCCGCCGAACTGGCGAAATCGGCGATCGGCTTCGGCCGCGACCGGCGCGAGGGCGAGGATACGGCCGCGATCGAGCGGACCTTCACGCCCGAGTTCCGGAACCGTCTGGACGCGGTCATCTCCTTCGCGCCGCTGGGCAAGGAGATCATCCTGCAGGTGGTCGAGAAGTTCGTGCTCCAGCTCGAGGCGCAGCTCATGGATCGTGGCGTGCACATCGAGCTTTCGCCCGAGGCTGCCGCCTGGCTCGGCGACAAGGGCTACGACGACAAGATGGGCGCGCGTCCTCTGGGCCGCGTCATCCAGGAGAACATCAAAAAGCCGCTTGCCGAAGAGCTTCTGTTCGGCCGGCTGGTCAAGGGTGGACTCGTCAAGGTCGGCGTGAAGGACGATGCGATCGACCTGAGGATCGAAGAACCGAAGCCGCGGCTGACCGGTTCGAAGCCGCCGCTTCTGACGGCGGACTGATCGGGTCCCTCCGGACCGAAGGCTGACGGGAAGGGCGGAGGTTCTCCGCCCTTTCTTTTTTGTCCGGTTGTTCGATGGTCCGGCCCGAGAACAGTGCGGGCGGCGGAGGATCCGATCCCATCGCCATCCCCGCCGTCTCATGCGAAAGGCTGCGGCCAGGCCGCGCCGGTGATGGACCTACCGCTCCGTCAGCTTCAGCTCGATGCGGCGGTTCTGGGCGCGCGCGTCCGGGCTGCTTCCGCCGGCCACCGGGCGATACTCGCCAAAGCCCGTCGCCGCCAGCCGCGATGGCGGGAAGCCGAGGCTCTGCTGCATGAAGCGGACGACCGACAGGGCACGCGCCGAGCTCAGTTCCCAGTTGTCGCGGAAGGCCCCGAAACCCGAGAGCGGCACGTCGTCGGTATGTCCGTCGACCCGGATGATCCAGTCGATCCCCTCGGGGATCTGCTCGCGGATCTCGTTCAGCGTCTGGACGACACCGGAGATCTGTGCCCTGCCCTCCGCCGCCAGCTCGGCCGAGCCCGGTTCGAACAGCACCTCGGAGGAGAAGACGAAGCGGTCTCCCACCACCCGGACGCCCTCGCGCCCGGCGAGCACCTGACGCAGTTGCCCGAAGAACTCGGAGCGGAACCGCGCGAGGTCCTTGTTCTCGCTCTCGAGCCGCAGCCGTTCCGCCTCCTCCAGCTCCGCGCGGCGCTTCTGCTCGGCCGCAACCTGGGCCAGCGCCGAGTTGAGCTGCGTGCCGAGGCTCTGCAGCTGGACCTTGTTGGCCTCGTCCCGGTCCGCCGCGGCATCGAGAAGCCCTTGAAGGGATCCGAGCTGTGCGCGCAAGGCCGCCACCTGTTCGTTCAGCAGCGCGACCCGGCGCGCCGCCTCCGCCCCCTCGCCCTCCTGCGCGGCCAGCGCCTCGCGCGCCGCAGCCAGCGCGGCCTCGCGCCGCTCGGCCTCGCTCACCGCTTTTGCGGCATCGGTCCGCGCCGCAGCCAGAAGCGTCAGCGTCTCCTCCGCCCGCCTGCGCTGTTCCTCGAGCGCGAGCGTCATGGCGGTCAGTTCGGTCTCGGAATTCCTCAGCCTCTCGCGAAGGGCTTCGGCCGCGGCCGCATCGGCGAGACGCGCCGCCTCCTCCTCCGACAGCTTCCGTTCGCCCTCGGCGACCCTGCTGCGCAGATCCGCCACCAGCGCGTCCAGCGCCTCGCGGCGCGCCGCGGCAAGGCGGGCGGCTTCCGCCTGCGCGTCGATCTCGCTCCGCGCCTGCGCCAGCGCAAGCTGCGCCGCCTCCTGTTCCGAGAGCAGCTTCGCCTGCGCGGCTTCAAGCTCCTGAACCGAAGCCGTGAGCCGGGTGGCCTCTCCCCGCGCGCGATCGCGCTCGGCGAGAAGGGTCGCCACCTGCTCCTCGAACGAGGCGATGCGCCCCCGCGCCGCGGTCAGTTCGCCCTCGCGCGTGGCGAGCGTGGCGGTCAGCGTCGCGATGGTCGCCGCCTGCCGCTCTCCCTCGGCCCGGGCCGCATCGACGGCGGCCGTGAGGTCGGCGCTCTTCTGGCGCTCGAGACCCAGCGCGTCGGCGAGGTCGGCAAGCTGGCCCGTCAGGCTGTCGAGTTCGGTGTCCTGCGTGCTGATCGTCTCGCGCAGCACCGACTGGATCACCATGAAGATGGTGAGCACGAACATCAGCACGAGGAGCAGCGCCGTCATGGCGTCGACGAAGCCGGGCCAGATATGCGTCTCGCGCCGTCCGTTCCGTCGCACCAGCGCCATCGCCTAGCCCCGTGCGGTGGCGGAGGCTGTGCGCGACAGCTGCCGCACGGCTCCGGTCAGGGCCGCGAGATCACTGCGCAGGTCCGAGGTGCTCTCCTGCCGCCCGGCCGCGATCTCTTCCAGGATGCGGAGAAGCTGCACGTCGATCGAGCGCAGGCGCATCCGCGCCTCGGCATCGGCGAAGGCCGAAGCCTCGGCGCCGGTCAGGGCCGCCACCAGGCGCTCCTGCCCCGCGGCGACGCGCTCCAGGAGGTCGGACTGCCCCACGGCCTGTGCGTCGATCCGCTCGGCCAGCTTCTGCACCGCGCCGGCGAGATCGGCCATGCGCACATCGACCAGATTGCGGCTGACGTCGGCCTGTGCGTGAAGCTCCTGCATGCGGTCCATCTGAAGCACCATCTGCTCGAGCACCCCGGCGACGAGCGACGCATCCCCGCTTTCCCCCTCGACGCCCGCGGGCGTGAGGCGGGTGAAGGAAGAGAGCCATTCCTCAAGCTGACGGTAGAAGCGGTTCTGCCCATGGCTCGCGAAGAGTTCGAGGAGACCCACCACCAGCGAACCCGCGAGGCCGAGGAGCGAGGAGGAGAAGGCCGTCCCCATCCCGCCGAGCTGGCTTTCGAACCCGACCATCAACTCGCCGAAAAGCTCGACGCCGCTCTGCCCTTCCTGCGGCGAGAGGGCCCGGATGGTCTGGACCAGGGCCGGGACCGTCGTCGCAAGCCCGTAGAAGGTGCCGAGAAGCCCGAGGAAGATCAGCAGGCTGCCGAGATAGTGGGTGATGTCCCGAGCCTCGTCGAGACGGGTGCCGACGGAGTCGAGGATCGAGCGCGACGAGGTCGAGGAGATCTGCATCCGCTTGCCGCGGGACCGCAGCAGCGCCGCGAGCGGCGCGAGCAGCCGGGGCGCTCGAACGTATTCGAAGCCGGGCCGGTCCCTGACGAAATTCTCGATCCAGCTCACCGACTGCACGAGCTGGGCCATCTGCAGGAAGCAGGTGCCGAGCCCGAGCAGAAAGACGAAGCCGATCAGCGCGTTGAGGTAGGGATTCGAGAGGAAGACCTGCTCGAGCGTGGTGAAGGCCACGAAGGCGCCGACCCCGACCAGCGCGACGACGACAAGCATCATCACGATCTGCCGGACCGGCTGGGTAAAATGCGGTTCGGCCTCGACGGCGGTTCTCGACATTCCGGGTTGAAGCCCCTTTGTTCTGCCGTTGCACAATAGGCCGGGGCCTTTCGGCTGCCAACGGGGAATGCGGTCAGCCCGGCCGACCGTTGCCCAATGCACGCACCCGTGTGGCCAGCCAGCACAGGTCCGGATCGTCAATCCCGAGATCCCGGAGATGCGCGGCCGTGTTCAGGAGATAGTCCCGGTTCGGGCCCCGGTCGCCCGCGGCCGAGGCGATGATCCGCGCCTGCGACTCCAGATCGAGGCCGCCGCAATACTGCTCGTGATCGGGGTCGATCACGTAGACCACCGCCTCTACCGTCTCCCCGCTCGTGAGCCGCACCGGCAGCCAGCGTTCGAGATAGGCACGCGAGATCAGCTCACGCTCGCGCAGGGCTGCGAGCGTTTCGGTCTCCGCACCCGCCGCGACCTCGAAGGCCACGCCCTCGCAGGCCATGTCCGGCGCGGCATCCAGCGCGAGCACGAGTCCGGGGGCCTGCGGCGTGCCCCTGTAGTGGATCGAGGTCATGCAGAAGCTGCGCCTCCAGCCGTCGAGGCGCGCCGTCACGCTCCTCGTCACCGCGAACCCCGGATCCCAGATCAGGGACCCGTATCCGAATACCCAGAGTGGCCCGTCCATGCTGGTCCTCCTGACGGCAGCCCTGTAGCATCGGCAGAGGGGCATGGGAAAGGGCGCGGGATGCGGAAAATCGTGGGGCTTGTGCTGGTGCTGGCCGTGCTCTGGGCAGGCTGGTGGGTGGCAGGGTCCGTCATGGTCCGCAAGGCCGCGCAGGAGTTCTTCGCGCAGCAAAAGGCAGCGGGACGGGTGGCAGAGTATCAAGGGCTGTCGGTCCGGGGTTTTCCGAACCGCTTCGACCTGACCGTGGAAGAGGTCCGTCTCGGGGATCCCGACAGCGGCTTCGGCTGGCGCGCCCCGTTCCTCCAGATCTTCGCCATGAGCTGGAAGCCCTGGCACCTGATCGCCGCCTTCCCGCCGGAGCAGCGGTTCGAGTTTCCCGGCCAGTCGGTGACGGTCAATGCCTCGGCCCTGAGGGCGAGCCTGATCGTTTCGCCCGGCGGGGCGCTCGCCCTCGACCGGACGGCCTCGGCCGGACAGGCAATCGTGCTCCGTTCTTCGCTGGGCTGGACCCTCCGGCTCGACGATGCCCGGGTCGCGTCGCGCCGGGTGGGCGATGACGCCGCGTCTCATGAAATCGGGATCGACCTGCAGGGTCTTGCGCCCGAGGGCGCTCTGGCCGAGGCCGCAGAACGCGCGGGCCTGCCGCCGCGCCTGTCCGAACTCCGGTTCCGGGCGGTGACCGGCCTGACAGCCCCCGTAGACCGGCACCTGGGACAGACGCGGCCGCAGCTCCGGACCCTCGACCTGCGCGAGTTACGTCTGATCTGGGGGCCGCTGAGCCTCACCGGTTCGGGCCGGCTGACGGTTGACGGATCCGGCAGGCCCGAGGGGCGGATCGACCTCGCGCTCGGTAACTGGCGTCAGGCGATCCGGATCGCGGCCGAGTTGGGGCTCATCGAGGCCGACGCGCTGCCGTCCTGGGAGCGCGCGCTGGGAGTTTTCGCGGCGCGCTCCGGCGGCGAGGAACTGCAGGTGCCGCTGACCATGGCGGAAGGCTGGATGAACCTCGGCCCCCTGCCACTCGGACCTGCCCCCGCGCTTGCGACCGGGGGGTGACGGGGCCGGACTGACCGGGCGCCTGCGCAGTCAGAGGTGCTCAGCGGCAGTAGGGCGACCGGCGCGGGATGGTGTCGAAATGCAGGTGATCCTCGTGGTAGCCGTCCGAACCGGGGCCGAGCGTCGTTCCGAAGATCCCGCAGGCGGATTTATGGGCAGCCTGGATCATCTTCTCACGCCGGTAATCGCGCGCGATGGTGACGGACTTCCCGTTCGCCAGCGTGAAGCCTGAAACATCCACTGCCTTGCCACGGCCATGCTCGCTGATCGGCGCGCCGGGCCGGTTGTTGCGGGTCCGGCAGGAATAGGCTCCGGCGATCTGCAGCTTGACCACCTTGGAGGGCAGGTTCGGGCGCAGGCCACGGTTGATCCAGGTCTTGAGCGCCCGCGCCGTCCCGCAATCCATCGTCGCCGCCATGCTGAGCGCCACGCCGTCGATGGCCGTCACCTGAACGGGATCCGCGATCCCGCAGCCGCGGATCTTGCCCGCGATGGGGGCGAGGGTCGCGCCCCTGATGGTGGGATCGCCGCAGACCGAGCCCTTGCGGCCCTGCACCATCGCGCTTCCGGGCAGGGTGCGGACAGCGCCCGCCTTCGTCACGGTTTCCGGCGGACGCGCCTTGGGGCGGAAGAACGTGCCGAGGAACCCGCGGCGGGTCACTTCGGGCTTGGGCGGCGCGAGGAAGCTCATCGCCGGCTTCCCGGGCATTACCTCGGTCGCCACCAGTTTCACGGCCGGCCGGGCACGCGGGCGAAGCACCTCGGCGGGTGCGCTGGCTTCGGCCGAGACGACGACGGGCACAGCGGCCGCCGGATTGGCCAGCGGACGCAACGATACCGACGGGGCATCTGCGAAAGCGGTTCCTGCCATGAGACCAGTGACGAGAACCGCCGCCCCGAGTGCCCGCATCTGCCCTAGCCTTTCCCTGTTCCTGTCGAAACCTCGGCCGATCGGCCGAAGTCGGGTGCTGACGTGTCCTGACCCGCCTCGATGATCCCTCGGCGGATGGCGCGCGTGCGCGTGAAGTATTCGAACAGGTGATCCCCATCACCCAGTCGAATGGCTCTCTGCAGCGCGAAAAGTTCTTCGGTGAAACGGCCGAGAATGTCGAGCGTCGCCTCCCTGTTTGTCAAGAAGACGTCTCGCCACATTGTCGGGTCCGAGGCCGCGATGCGCGTAAAGTCGCGGAAACCGGCTGCAGAGTAGCGGATTATTTCCGATTGGGTCACGCGGCGGAGGTGATCTGCCACGCCGACCATCGTGTAGGCAATGAGGTGGGGGGTGTGGCTGGTGACGGCGAGAACGAGGTCGTGATGCGTCGCGTCCATCGTCTCGACATTGGCGCCCATCGCCTCGCACAGCGACTGCAGCCGGGCCACGGCCTCCGGGTCCGCCCCCTCGGGCGGCGTGAGCAGCCACCAGCGGTTGCGGAAAAGCGTGGCGAAGCCCGAGCGCGGGCCGGAATGTTCGGTGCCGGCGAGCGGGTGGCCGGGCACGAAGTGGACGCCCTCGGGGATGTGCGGAGCGACGGCCGCGATGACCGCCTGCTTCACCGAGCCCACGTCGGTCACGGTCGCGCCCGGCTTCAGATGCGGCGCGATCTCGGCGGCGATGGCCTCCATCGCCCCCACCGGCACGGCAAGGACGACGAGATCGGCACCCTCGGCCGCCTCGGCCGCGGTCTCGAATACCCGGTCGCAGAGCCCAATCTCGAGCGCCGTGGCGCGGGTCTCTGCGCTTCGGGCGTGGCCCGTGATCTCGGCTGCAAGCCCTGCCTCGCGCATCGCATGGGCCATGGACGAGGCGATGAGGCCCAGCCCGATCAGCGCCACGCGGTCGTAGAGGGCCATCAGCGCATCCTCTTGAACTGGCCGATCGCATGGGCCACGCGGCGGCACGAGGCCTCGTCGCCGATGGTGATGCGCAGGCAGTGCGGCAGCTTGTAGCCCGCCACGCGGCGCACGATCAGGCCCTGGCTCTGCAGGTAGAGGTCACAAGCCTCGGCCTCGTCGCTGTCCGAGAAGCGGGCGAGGATGAAGTTCGCCATGGATGTGTCTGACGGCACACCGATTTCCGCCAGAGCCTCGGCCAGCCAGACGCGCCAGCGGGCATTGTCCGCCCGGCAACGGGCGACGTGGTCCTGATCACGAACCGCGGCCTCGGCCGTCTCGAGCTGCGTGGTCGAAAGGTTGAACGGCCCTCGGATCCGGTTCAGCACGTCGATGATGGCCATTGGCCCGTAGCCCCAGCCCACCCGCAGCCCGCCGAGCCCGTAGATCTTCGAGAAGGTCCGCGTCATGACGACATTGCCACGCTCCTCGACCAGGGCGAGGCCGGCATCATAGCCCGGAACGTATTCGGCATAGGCCCCGTCGAGAACGAGCAGCGCCTGCGGCGGCAGCCCCTCGGCCAGCCGTGCGAGATCCGCCTGGCCGATCATGGTGCCGGTCGGGTTGTTCGGATTGGCAAGGAACACCAGTCGCGTATGCGGCGTGCAGGCGGCGAGGATCGCATCGACATCCGTCGTCCGCTCGCGCTCGGGCACCTCGACCGGATTGGCCCCGACCGCGAGGGCCGAGATGCGGTACATGAGGAAGCCGTGCTCGGTGAAGACGACATCGGTGTGCGGCCCGGCATAGGCCTGGCACAGGAAGGTGATGATCTCGTCCGAGCCGACGCCGCAGATCACGCGGGCGGGGTCGAGCCCGTGCACCTCGGCGATGGCGTGGCGCAGGCCCGCATGGTCGGTCGAGGGATAGCGGTGCAGCGTATGCACCGAGCGCAGGAACGCGTCCTTCGCTTTCGGCGAAGGGCCGAAGGGATTCTCGTTCGATGAGAGCTTCAGCGCGTTCTGGATGCCCGCCACATGGCTTTTTCCGCCCTCATAGAGGGCGATTTCGAGAATACCCGGCTGGGGGCGTATGGCGTCGCTCATGGGTCACCTTCCTCTGCCAGCCGGGTTCTATCCGCGGCGAGGCGGCGAGACCAGTGCGAACTCAACGGGAACGTGAGGGTCTTGGGGCCATGCGACCGATAGGCCACAAGGCGTAGATGCGCGCGCTGCATGTAGGGAAGAAAAATGGCCGCTCCCCGAGAGGGAGCGGCCGCAGGTCGGATGGAGGCCATGACGACTGCGGCTGGGCCGCAGGATAGCGCTCGCACCCATGGGACGGGGCGGCATGCGCCCCGCCGCCTCAGTTCTTCGCGTAGAATTCGACCACGAGGTTCGGTTCCATCTGCACCGGATAGGGCACGTCGCCCAGACCCGGGGTGCGGACGAAGGTGGCCGTCATCTTCGAATAGTCGACTTCGACATAGTCCGGCACGTCGCGCTCGGCCAGCTGGGTGGCCTCGAGCACGATGGCGAGCTGGCGCGACTTCTCGCGCACCTGGATCACGTCGCCTTCCTTGCAGCGGTAGGAGCCGATGTTCACGCGCTGGCCGTTTACGGTCACGTGGCCGTGGTTCACGAACTGGCGGGCGGCGAAGATGGTCGGCACGAACTTGGCGCGGTAGACGATCGCGTCGAGACGGCGCTCGAGCAGGCCGACCAGCATCTCGCCGGTGTCGCCCTTGACGCGCTCGGCCTCGGTGTAGATCTTGCGGAACTGCTTCTCGGTCAGGTCGCCGTAGTAGCCCTTGAGCTTCTGCTTGGCGCGCAGCTGCGTGCCGAAGTCCGACAGCTTGTTCTTGCGGCGCTGGCCGTGCTGGCCGGGGCCGTATTCGCGCTTGTTCACCGGGGACTTCGGACGGCCCCAGATGTTCTCGCCCATACGGCGGTCGATCTTGTACTTGGCAGAGGTGCGTTTGGTCACCGCTGATCTCCTTCGAGCGTGAAGGGCGTTGTCCTTTCCCGTTTCCGGGCGACAGGTCATCCCCTCGCGGGGGCCACCAACACCAATGAAAACCCCGGGCCGATTGCCCGGGGATGCGCGCTTATACTCGCGCCGGAGGCGGAGTCAACAGCCCCTCCCCACCGCAGGTGACGCGCGGCGCCGCAGGCGCCCCGACGCATGGCCGGCAGGACGCTTCCTCCCGACATCCGATGTGCCGGAGGCGGAGGCCGAGGAGGTCCGATCCGCCACGGCCGGGACGAGATCCCACTGCCACTCCACTCTCCTTGCCCTTGCCCTTGCCCTTGCCCTTGCCCTTGCCTGCGACGCAGGATGCGCCATCCTCACGCGCAGGCAAGGGGAGCAGCGGATGCAGGCGGAGAGTGGCGCGGGGGCGGGTGAAGTGTTCCTCGCCTTCCTCAAGCTCGGGCTCACCTCCTTCGGGGGTCCGGTCGCGCATCTGGGATACTTTCGCGATGAACTCGTCGTCCGCAGGCGCTGGCTCGGCGATGGCGCCTATGCGGACCTCGTGGCGCTCTGCCAGTTCCTGCCGGGGCCGGCCTCGAGCCAGGTGGGCTTTGCACTGGGACTCTTGCGCGCGGGCCTGCCGGGCGCCCTGGCGGCCTGGGCCGGGTTCACCCTGCCGTCCGCGGCGCTGATGGCGGCCTTCGGTCTGGCCGCGGGCGGGATCGACCATCCGGCGGCCGAGGGGGCGCTGGCGGGGCTGAAGGTCGTGGCCGTGGCCATTGTGGCGCAGGCGGTCTGGGGCATGGGCCGGAGCCTCTGCCCCGACCGCGAGAGGGCGAGCCTTGCCGCCGCCGCCGCCGCGCTGGCGGTGCTCGCACCCGGAGCGGCCGGCCAGATTGGTGCCATTCTTCTCGGCGCGCTGGTGGGAGTGCTGATCGGGCGCGGAGAGCCGGTGGAGGGCGGGCGTCTCGCGCTTCCCCTCACGCGGCGCGCGGGCATCGCCTGCCTCGGCACCGTGGCCGGGCTCCTGCTCGTCCTGCCGCTCCTCGCCGGACTCTCGCCGCTTCTCGCGCTGGCGGATGGTGTCGCGCGGGCCGGGGCGCTGGTCTTCGGCGGCGGCCATGTCGTCCTGCCGCTTCTCGAGGCCGAGGTGGTGCGACCGGGCCTCGTGCCGCCGGATGCCTTCCTCGCGGGCTACGGCGCGGCGCAGGCCGTGCCGGGACCGCTCTTCACCTTCGCAGCCTACCTCGGTGCCGTTGCCGAGGGGCCGGTCGGCGCGGTGGTGGCGCTGGTGGCGATCTTCGCGCCGGGGATGCTGCTGCTCTGCGGTGTCCTGCCGTTCTGGGACGCGCTCCGCCGCGCGCCCCGGGCGCAATCGGCGATGCAGGGCGCGAATGCGGCGGTGGTGGGCATCCTCGGGGCGGCCCTGTGGAACCCCGTCTTCACATCGGGCGTCACCGGCCCCCTGCCCTTCGCGATGGCTGTCGGCGGCTTCGTGCTCCTCACGCAGTGGCGGGTCCCGCCGATCTGGGTCGTGCTCGCGGGTGCGGGGCTGGGGGCGGCGGCGCTCTGAGCCGGAGGCGTCGCGACCGCCGGGCCTACCGCCACTCCACCTCGCCGAGGAAGATATAGCCCGCGCCGTAGATCGTCTTGATGAGCGTGGGGTTGCGCGGATCCTCGCCCAGCTTCGTGCGCAGGCGCGAGATCCGCACGTCCATCGCCCGGTCGAAGCTTTCGCCGGCCGCGCCGCCGAGGCTCTCCTGCATCTGCGCGCGCGAGATCAGCCGCCGCGGGCTCTCGAGGAAGAGCCGCAGCACCTCGCCCTCGGCATGCGAGAAGGCGACCTCGGTCCCGTCCTCGGCCACGAGGAGGTAGCGGTCGAAATGGGCCGTCCAGCCGGAGAAATGTGCCGTCTGGGTGGCGGGCAGGCTCTCGGTGCGTCCCTTTCTCAGCCGGGCGCGCACGCGGGCCACCACTTCGGCCGGATCGAAGGGCTTGATGATGTAGTCGTCGGCGCCCAGTTCGAGGCCCGTCACCCGATCCTGCACCTGCGCGCGGCCCGAAACGATGATGATCGCCGCGCCCGACTCGAGCGCGAGCCGGTGGACGACGGCCAGCCCGTCGCGGTCGGGCAGCCCCAGATCGACGAGGCAGACATCGGGCGCGCGCCGCTTCAGCGCCGCCTCGAACTCGGTCGCGCGACCGAAGGCGGTGGTCTGGAAGCCCGCCTCCTCGAGCGCGAGCGCGAGCATCCGGCGGATCTCGGGCTCGTCGTCGAGGATGGCCACATGGGGCGCGCGGCTCATGCCTCCCCCCTCAGGCAGGCGGCGAGACTGCCGGCGTCGAAGGGTTTGGGCAGCACGGTCGCCAGCGCCTCGGCCCGCGCCCGGCGGGCATCGCCTGCAGGCAACGAGGTCATCAGCACAAGCCGCGCGGGATGGTCGCGCTCGGCCAGCGCCTCGGCAAGATCGAGGCCCGACCGCCGGCCCGGCAGGTTCACGTCCGACACCACGAGCCCGAGGCCGGGCAGGTCGATCAGCGTCAGCGCCTCGTCGGCGCTCGCCGCCTCGATCACGCTGTGGCCTGCGTCGCGCAGCATCCCGCGCACCGTCTCGCGGATGTCGGGATCATCCTCGACGAGGAGGACGAGGGTCGGCGCGGCGGCCTCGTCGGCCGGACGCAGCGGCAGGCGGAGCTGGACCACAGCCCCGCCCCCCGCGCGGTTGCCGATCCGCACCGTGCCGCCGGCGAGCTTGATCTGGTCGTAGACCATCGAGAGGCCGAGCCCGGACCCGACCCCGCCCTTGGTGGTGAAGAAGGGATCGAGCGCATGCTCGAGCGCCGCCTCGGTGAAGCCCGGGCCGTCATCCTCGACGAGGATCTCGATCCAGGCCGCGCGCACGGGCCGGGCCGTCAGGCGGATGGTGCCGCCCCCGGGTCCGATCGCGTCACGAGCGTTCAGGATGAGGTTCAGCGCCGCATCCTGAAGCGCGCCCGCATCGAGCATCACCGGCGGGATGGGCTCGGGCATGACGATCTCGAGCGTCACGCCGTCGGGAAGCGTGGGGCCCGCGATGAGATGCAGGTCCGACAGGAAGCGCGCGAGAACGGTGGCGGTCGGATTGAGGGCCCGCTTGCCCGAGATCGAGGCGATCTGGTCGAGCAGCACGCCGCCGCGGCGCGCGGCCGCCACCGTGGCTGCGACGAGCTGCCGGCCCTCCTCGGGCAGTTCCATCCGGTCGAGCCTGCCCTGCAGCCCGAGAATGACCGTCAGCAGGTTCGCGAAATCATGGGCAAGGCCGGAGGTCAGATGCGCCGTCAGCTCGCGCTTGCGGGTCTGGATCAGCGCCTCGCGCGCCTGCGTCTCGGCGGTGACATCCATCGACAGGATATAGACGCCGTTGATCGGCCCGTCGCCGGTCCGGTCGGGGGTAAAGGCCGCGCGGATGCGCGAGCCGCTGTCCTCGTCGGTGAATTCCAGCACCGAGGCCTCGCCATCGAGCGCGCGGAAAAGGCAGGGACGGATCCGGCCGAAGACCTCCTCGCCAAGCGCCTCGCGCCCCGTGAGGCCGACGATCTCCGAAGGCCTGCCGGGGATCACGGCCGAGAGCCTGCGGTTCGAATAGGTGTAGCGCAGGTCGCGGCCGACGTGGGCGATATGGGCCGGCATCATCTCGGTCGTGAGCCGGGTGCGGGCCTCCATCTCGGTCAGTTCGCGCTGCGCCTCTTCCAGGGCTGCATTGGTGGCGGCGAGCGCCCGGTTCGCCTGCGCCAGCCGTTCGGCATGGGCCAGCACCTCGCCCGACAGAACCTCGGAGCGGGCGCGCAGCAGGCCCTCCTGCAGCTTGATCTCGGTGATGTCCGTATAGACCGTGACCCAGCCGCCCTGCGGCAGCGGCGCGCCCTCGACCGAGATCCAGCGGCCCGAGGGGCGCTCGCGTTCCATGTAGTGCGGCTGGAAGGTGCGGGCGGCCGCCACGCGGATGCGCACGGCCTCGTCCGGATCCTCGACCGGCCCGTATTCGCCGCGCTCGACGAGATAACGGATCGTCTCGGTGAAATCCGCACCGGAGGTCGCAAGCCGCTCGGGCAGGTCGAACATCTCGCGGAAGCGGCGGTTCCAGACCGCGAGCTTCAGGTCGCTGTCGTAGATCGACAGCGCCTGCTGGATCAGGTTCAGCCCCGCCCGCGTGAGCGCCTCGAGCGCCTCCTCTCTCTCCGGCATCCGTCGTCCTCCCCGGATGCTTGGCTAGCATCGTGGGGGCCGGTGGCGGAAGGGGGATCGGCATGACGCCACGCCGCGTCACAAGCCCAGCCTGCGGAAGGAGCCCCCCGCGCACCCGGAGGAACGGAGGCGGACAGGCGGCCGGGCGGCGGTCCGGAGGGGAGGTGCCACCTGCGAGGGCATCGAGCCCCCGCAGGCGGCGCTGCCGCGGTCGTCAGCACAGGTGCCTCGCGACCGGCAGGCATCGGCGCCACGTCGCAGGCGCAGGCACTGTTACAATTCGCAAGGATTGCGAAAAAGTCGCGCAACCATTGCGGGGGACTGTCCTCGGGCAGGCAACGCGGATCGGCAAGAATCCGGCCTCGCACCGGTTCGCCGAGGAGGAGGCGGACCGCATCAGGGAGGAGAGGAATGGCCGAAACGGGAAGTCTCGTCTCGATTCCGGCGCTGCTTCGGCGCAACGCCGACGCATTCGCATCGGAACCCGCCTATCGCGAGAAGGAATTCGGCATCTGGCAGGTCTGGACCTGGGCCGAGGCCGCAGACGAGATCCGCGCCATCGCGCTCGGCTTCTTAGCCCTGGGCCTCAGGCGCGGCGACCATGTGGCGGTGGTGGGGCGCAACCGGCCCGCTCTCTACTGGTCGATGGTCGCGGCGCAGATGTGCGGTGCAGTGCCTGTGCCGCTCTATCAGGACGCCGTGACCGAAGAGATGGCCTATGTCCTCGACCACTGCGGCGCCCGCTTCGTGATCTGCGGCGACCAGGAGCAGGTCGACAAGGTCATCGACGTGCAGGACCGCATCCACCACATCGAGCAGGTGGTCTATGTCGACAAGCGCGGCATGCGGAAATACGACCACTCGCGCATGAACTGGCTCGACGACGTGGTGGCCGAGGGCCGCGCCGCCCACCACCGCTTCGACGAGGAACTGGACCACCGGATCGCCGAGCTCACCTACGACTCGACCTGCGTGATGCTCTACACCTCGGGCACGACGGGCAAGCCGAAGGGCGTGGTGCTGTCGAACCGCAACATCATCGAGACCTCGAAGAACTCGGTCGACTTCGACCGCCTCCGCCCCGGCGACGAGGTGCTGGCCTATCTGCCGATGGCCTGGGTCGGCGATTTCATCTTCTCCATCGGGCAGGCGATGTGGACGGGCTTCTGCGTGAACTGTCCCGAAAGCCCCACCACGATGATGAACGACCTGCGCGAGATCGGGCCCACCTATTTCTTCGCCCCTCCCCGCGTCTTCGAAGGGCAGCTGACCAATGTGATGATCCGCATGGAGGATGCCGGGCGGATCAAGAAGGCGCTGTTCCACCATTACATGGCGGTCGCCCGCCGGGTGGGGCCCGCGATCCTCGACGGCAAGCCCGTGGGCCTTGCCGACCGCCTGGCCTACTGGATCGGCGACAAGATCATCTACGGGCCGCTGAAGAACACGCTCGGGTTCAGCCGCGTCCGGGTGGGCTACACCGCGGGCGAGGCGATCGGCCCGGAGATCTTCGATTTCTACCGCTCGCTCGGGATCAACCTGAAGCAGCTCTACGGCCAGACCGAGGCCTCCGTCTTCATCACCCAGCAGCCCGACGGGCAGGTGCGGTCGGATACCGTCGGCGTGCCCTCGCCCGGTGTGGAGGTGCGGATCGCCGAGAACGGCGAGGTCTTCTACCGCTCTCCCGGCACCTTCGTGGCCTATTACAAGAACCCCGAGAGCACCGCCTCGACCAAGGATGCCGAGGGCTGGGTCGCCACGGGCGACGCGGGCTTCTTCGAGGAAGCGACCGGCCACCTGCGGATCATCGACCGCGCCAAGGATGTGGGAAAGATGGCCGACGGACGGCTCTTCGCGCCGAAATACGTCGAGAACAAGTTGAAGTTCTATCCGTCGATCCTTGAGGCCGTGGTCTTCGGCAACGGCCGCGACCGCTGCACCGCCTTCATCAACATCGACCTGAACGCGGTCGGCAACTGGGCCGAGCGGAACGGCATCGCCTATTCCTCCTATCAGGAACTGGCGGGACATCCCCGCGTCTACGAGATGATGAAGGGACATGTGGAGGAGGTGAACGCCTCCGTCGCCGAGGATCCGATGCTCTCGGGCTGCCAGGTCCACCGCTTCCTGATCCTGCACAAGGAACTCGACGCCGACGACGGCGAGATGACCCGCACCCGCAAGGTCCGCCGCAAGATCATCGAGGAGAAATACCACGACCTGATCGCCGCGCTCTACGACGGGCGGACCAGCATCTACACCGAGACCGAGGTCACCTACGAGGACGGTCGCAAGGGCGCGATCCGCGCCACGCTGAGGATCGAGGACGCCGCCACCCGTGGCGCCTCCGCGCAGAGGATGGCTGCCGAATGAATGCGCTCGACGTGACGATGGACGAGACCGACACCGGAGAGCGCCGCATCGGCGGCGTGCTGATGGAGATGAAGAACATCACCCTGCGCTTCGGCGGCGTGAAGGCGATCACCGACATCAGCTTCGACATCCGCGAGGGCGAGATCCGCGCGATCATCGGCCCGAACGGGGCCGGAAAATCCTCGATGCTGAACGTGATCTCGGGCTTCTACGTGCCGCAGGAGGGCGAGGTCTGGTTCCGCGGAAAGCGGCGGCCGCAGATGAAGCCCTACGAGGTGGCCCAGCAGGGCATTGCGCGCACCTTCCAGAACATCGCCCTCTTCGAGGGGATGAGCGTGCTCGACAACATCATGACCGGCCGTCTCACGCTGATGAAGACCGGCCTCTGGAGCCAGGCGCTCTGGTGGGGTCGCGCGCAGGCCGAAGAGGTCGAGCATCGCGCCAAGGTCGAGAGGATCATCGACTTCCTCGAGATCCAGCACATCCGCAAGACCCCGGTCGGCCGCCTGCCCTATGGCCTGAAGAAACGCGTGGAGCTTGCCCGCGCGCTGGCGACAGAGCCGAAGCTCCTGCTGCTCGACGAGCCGATGGCCGGCATGAACGTCGAAGAGAAGGAGGACATGTGCCGCTTCATCCTCGACACGAACGACGAGTTCGGCACGACCATCGCGCTGATCGAGCACGACATGGGCGTGGTCATGGACCTCTCGGACCGTGTGGTGGTGATGGACTACGGTAAGAAGATCGGCGACGGCACCCCCGACGAGATCCGCAGCAACAAGGCGGTGATCGACGCCTATCTGGGGGTGCAGCATGACTGAGCGCGAGACCCCAGGCGCGCGCCTGATCGAGGTGCCGCATCCACGGCTTCTTTCCGACGAGGCGCTGCCCCACCTGCACGCCGGCCGGGACGACGGCCCTTCTCTCCGCGATCCGCTCTCCCTGCCCCCATCCGGCGGCCGCGACCGCTCCCTTCCCGCTGCCGAGGAGGCGCATGATGCTGCCTGACCAGCTTGTCTACGCGATGGAAGTCACCCTCAACGGCCTGATGGCCGGTGTGATGTATGCGCTCGTGGCGCTCGGCTTCGTGCTGATCTTCAAGGCCTCGGGCATCTTCAACTACGCACAGGGCGTGCTCGCGCTGTTTGCGGCCCTGACGCTGGTGGGCCTGCAGAACGGTCAGATCCCCTTCGCGCATCTGATCAACGCAGCCCTTGGCACCAACCTGCACAGCTTCGGCTGGACCCTGCCTGCCGCGCTCGCCATCGCCCTCACTGCGCTGGTGATGGTGGGCCTCGCGTGGCTCATCGAACGGCTGATCCTGAAGCATCTGGTCAACCAGGAGCCGATCATCCTCTTCATGGCGACCATTGGCCTCGCCTATTTCCTCGAGGGGCTGGGCGACGTCATGTGGGGCGCAGACATCAAGATGCTCGACGTGGGCCTGCCGCAGGGCATCTCGGAGGGGATCGAGGCGGTCACGGCCAACTGGTTCGGCTACGGCTTCTTCATCGACAGGCTCGACATCGTGGCGACGCTGGTCGCGGCGGCGCTGGTCGCGGCCCTCACGCTCTTCTCGCAATATACCAAATACGGCCGCGCGCTCCGCGCCGTGGCCGACGACCATCAGGCGGCGCTGTCGGTCGGCATCTCGCTTCGCTTCGTCTGGGTGCTGGTCTGGTCGATCGCGGGCTTCGTGGCCCTCATCGCGGGCATCATGTGGGGGGCGAAGTCGGGCGTGCAGTTCTCGCTCAGCCTCATCGCGCTGAAGGCGCTGCCGGTGCTGATGCTGGGCGGCTTCACCTCAATCCCCGGCGCCATCGTCGGCGGGCTCATCATCGGCATGGGCGAGAAGCTGTTCGAGTTCTTCGTGGGCCCGATGATCGGCGGCGCGACCGAGAACTGGTTCGCCTATGTCCTCGCACTCCTGTTCCTCGTCTTCCGGCCGCAGGGCCTGTTCGGCGAACGCATCATCGAGAGGGTCTGACCGATGCTTTACCGTGAAGCGGGCGAGTTCAAGACGAGCTACGCGCAGGACAGCCAGACCTTCCCGATCTGGTGGGACCGGCTCTGGTATCAGGTGGCGCTGGTCGTGGGCTTCGCCATCCTGCCCTTCGTCATCAACGACTACTGGGCCAATGCCGTGGTCGTGCCCTTCCTGATCTACGCCATCGCCGCCATCGGGCTGAACATCCTGACGGGCTACTGCGGACAGGTGAGCCTCGGCACCGGCGGCTTCATGGCGGTGGGCGCCTACGCGGTCTACAAGCTCATGACCGCCTTCCCCGACGTGCCGATCATGATCCACGTGATCCTCGCAGGTGCCATCACCGCAGGCGTGGGCGTGCTGTTTGGCCTGCCCTCGCTCCGGATCAAGGGCTTCTACCTCGCCGTCGCCACACTGGCCGCGCAGTTCTTCCTCGTCTGGCTCTTCAACAAGGTGCCGTGGTTCTACAACTACTCGGCCTCCGGCCAGATCACCGCGCCCGAGCGGACCATGTTCGGCATCGCCGTGACCGGCGCCAACACGCCCGCCTGGGCCAAGTATCTCTTCTGCGCGGCCTTCCTCTTCGCGCTGGCCTGGATCGCGCGGAACCTCACGCGCGGCACCATCGGCCGGAAGTGGATGGCGATCCGCGACATGGACATCGCCGCCGAGATCATCGGGGTGAACCCGCTGACGACCAAGCTCTCGGCCTTCGCGGTCTCGTCCTTCTTCATCGGCATCGCAGGCGCGCTGTTCTTCGCGGTCTACCTCGGCGCGGCCGAGGTGGGCGAGGCCTTCGGGATCCAGAAGTCCTTCCTCATTCTCTTCATGATCATCATCGGGGGCCTCGGCAGCATCTTCGGCAGCTTCGCCGGCGCGGCCTTCCTCGTGCTCCTGCCGGTGTTCCTCAAGAACGTACTGGTGGGCACGCTCGGCTGGCCCTCGGACCTCGCCGCCCACATCGAGCTCATGATCGTGGGCGGGCTCATCATCGGCTTCCTGATCATCGAGCCGCACGGGCTGGCCCAGCTCTGGCGCGTGCTGAAGGAGAAGCTGCGACTTTGGCCCTTCCCGCACTGAGGCGGGGCGCGGCCGGACGAAGGCCGGGACAACCGGCAAAGGACCAACGGGAGGAGTGTCCATGAGAAAGAGTTTCACCCTGCTCGCAGCGACCGCCATCGCGGCCGCGACAGCGGGCGCGGCGCAGGCGGATCTCGTCGTGCCGAACCTCAGCTACCGCACCGGCCCCTTCGCCGCCGGCGGCATCCCCTATGCCGACGGCTTTCAGGATTACTTCACGCTCCTGAACGAGCGCGATGGCGGCATCGGCGGCGAGGTCGTCAAGACCCCGGAATGCGAGACGGCCTACAACACCGAGAAGGGCGTCGAGTGCTACGAGGCCACCAAGGGCCAGGGCGCACTCGTCTACAACCCGCTCTCGACCGGCATCACCTACCAGCTCATCCCGAAGATGCAGTCGGACGGGATCACCCTCTACACGCCCGGCTACGGACGGACCTCGGCCGCCAACGGCAAGGTTTTCGAATGGGTGTTCAACTATCCTGCCAACTACTGGGACGGAGCCTCGGTCGCGGTCAAGTATCTGCTCGACCAGAACGGCGGCAGCCTCGAGGGCAAGAAGATCGCGCTGCTCTATCACAACTCCGCCTACGGCAAGGAGCCGATCCGCACGCTCGAGGAACTTTCTAAGAAGCACGGCTTCACCCTCTCGACGCTCCCGATCGACAGCCCCGGCCAGGAACAGAAGAGCCAGTGGCTCCAGGTCCGGCGCGAGAAGCCGGATTACGTCCTCTTCTGGGGCTGGGGCGTGATGAACTCGGTGGCGATTCAAGAGGCTGCGAACATCCGCTTCCCGATGGAGAACTTCATCGGCATCTGGTGGTCGGGCTCCGAGAATGACGTGACGCCCGCGGGCGCCGGCGCGAACGGCTACAAGTCGCTGACCATGCATGGCGTGGGCTCGGACTATCCGGTCTATGCCGACATGAAGCAGCACGTGATCGACGCGGGCAAGGCGGCAGGCGACGGATCGAACGTCGGCACCGTGCTCTACTCGCGCGGGATGTATGCGGCGATGGTCATCGCCGAGGCGATCCGCAAGGCGCAGGAGCTCGCCGGCACCTCGGCGGTGAACGCGGCGCAGGTGCGCGACGGCTTCGAGGCGCTGGAGATCACCGAGGAGCGGATGGCCGAGCTGGGCCTGCCCGACTTCGGCCAGCCCTTCGCGGCGAGTTGCGAGGACCACGGCGGACCGGGCATGGCGCGCCTCCAGCAATGGGACGCCGGCGAGAAGAAATGGACACTCGTCAGCGACTGGATCGCGCCGGACGACGAGGTTCTGCAGCCGCTCGTGGCCGAGGATTCGGCGGCCTACGCCAAGGAAGCCGGCATTACCGAGCGCTGTAACTGAGTGGCAGCGGCTGCCCGGCCCTCGCAGGCCGGGCAGCCGCTCAAGACACCGGAGGGCCCGGCGCGGGCCCTCCCCCTCCTGCCGAGGCCATGCCCATGTTCGACGAACGACCCTCCGCCGAGACCCTTCTCGAGGTCAACAACATCGAGGTGATCTACAACCACGTCATCCTCGTCCTGAAGGGGGTGAGCCTGCATGTGCCCAAGGGCGGCATCACGGCGCTTCTCGGCGGCAACGGCGCCGGCAAGACGACGACGCTCAAGGCGATCTCCAACCTGCTGCGCTCCGAGCGCGGCGAGGTGACGAAGGGCTCCATCCTCTACCGGGGCGAACGGGTGCAGGATCTCGATCCGGCGACCCTCGTGCGCCGTGGCGTGATCCAGGTGATGGAGGGTCGCCACTGTTTCGAGCACCTGACGGTCGAGGAGAACCTGCTGACCGGCGCCTATACCCGCAAGGACGGGCGGGCGGCGGTGATGGACGACCTCGAGATGGTCTACACCTACTTTCCGCGCCTGCGCGAAAGGCGCAAGAGCCAGGCCGGCTACACCTCGGGCGGCGAGCAGCAGATGGTGGCGATGGGGCGCGCGCTGATGAGCCGGCCCGAGATGATCCTGCTGGACGAGCCGTCGATGGGCCTCGCGCCGCAGCTAGTCGAACAGATATTCGAAATCGTCCGCGCGGTGAACGAGGGCGAGGGCGTGACCTTCCTTCTGGCCGAGCAGAACACCAACGTGGCGCTGCGCTACGCCCATACCGGCTACATCCTCGAGAGCGGCCGGGTGGTGATGGAAGGCTCGGCGCAGGAGCTGCGCGAGAACCCGGACGTGAAGGAATTCTACCTCGGCATGTCCGACAAGGGCCGCAAGTCGTTCCGCGACGTCCGCTCCTATCGGCGGCGCAAGCGGTGGCTGGCATGAGGGGAGAGCGGATGATGACGCATTTCGACTCGCTTGAAACCCGGTCGGCGGAAGAGCGTGCCGAGGATCTGGCCCGCGACCTGCCGCAGCTGATCGCCCATGCACGCAGCACCCCGGCCCTGCGCGGCACGCTGGCCGACTTCGACCCGGCGGGCATCACCAGCCTCGCGGATCTGGCGCGGCTGCCGGTGATCCGCAAATCGGACCTGAGTTCCGCGCAGAAGGCACACCCGCCGCTCGGCGGCTTCACCCCCGAGGGCGGCGCCTATGAACACGTCTTCCAGTCGCCCGGCCCGATCTACGAGATCGGTCGCACGACGCCGGACTGGTGGCGCATGGGCCGCTTCCTCCATGCCTGCGGCGTCGGTCCCGCCGACGTCGTGCAGAACTGCTTCGGCTACCACCTGACCCCTGCAGGCATGATCTTCGAATCCGGCGCCCGCGCCGTCGGCGCGCGGGTTCTTCCAGCGGGCACGGGCCAGACCGATCTGCAGGTCCGGGCGGCGGCCGACGTCGGAACGACTGCCTATGCCGGCACGCCGGATTATCTCAAGGTGATCCTCGACAGGGCCGATGAGATGGGCGAGCGGCTCCGCATCACCCGGGCCGCCGTGGGCGGAGGCGCGCTCTTCCCGTCGCTGCGGAGCGAATATGCCGGCCGCGGCATCCTCTGCCTGCAATGCTACGCCACGGCCGATCTGGGCAACATCGCCTACGAAAGCGAGGCGATGGAGGGGATGATCCTGGACGAGGGCGTGCTGGTCGAGATCGTGCGCCCCGGCACCGGCGATCCGGTGCCCGACGGCGAGGTGGGCGAGGTCGTGGTCACGACCCTGAACCGCGACTATCCGCTCGTCCGCTTCGCCACCGGCGACCTCTCGGCGCTGATGCCGGGCCAGAGTACCTGCGGCCGCACGAACCTGCGGATCCGCGGCTGGATGGGCCGCGCGGACCAGACCACGAAGATCAAGGGCATGTTCGTCCGCCCCGAGCAGGTGGCCGATCTGGTGTCCCGCCATGCGGAAGTGACGCGCGCCCGGGTCATCGCCACGCGCGAGGGGGAAATGGACGCAATGACGGTCCAGATCGAGAGCCGGGCCACCAATCCCGCGGTCTACGAGTCCTCGGTGCTCGAGGCCCTCAAGCTCCGGGGCCGGATCGAGATCGTGACGCCCGGAACCCTGCCCAACGACGGGAAGGTGATCGAGGATCGGCGAACCTACGGCTGAGGCCCGCGCCGGGGGCTTCGCGCCCTTGGCCCCCCCCCGCAGGCTATTTGCACGAGAACGAAGAACAGACGCGCCGCATAAGCGTCTGATGACGAGGCCCGACACCTATCCCGCATGAGGCGGCCTGATCCGCCTTCGGGAACGGGCACCTGTTTCAGTCTCGCTGAAATATCCCGCGGGGGTTCGGGGGCTGCGAAGCCCCCGGCGCGGCCGGGGAATGTCGATGGTGCGGGCAGCCTGTAAGCCGGATTCTGTTCCGGGGTTGCCCCCTTCGATGACCATTCCTCTGGCCCCGCCGTTACCGGCGGGATCGAGCTGCCAACCCGGGTTCCTCGGGCTGAGACTTCCCTGCGGCGATATCCCGAAGGATCAATCCCGCGCGGAACCCCTATTCGGCATTGCTCCGGGTGGGGCTTGCCGTGCCGGTCCTGTTGCCAGTCCCGCGGTGGGCTCTTGCCCCACCGTTTCACCCTTGCCCCGGGCCTTGCGGCCGGTGGGGCGGTCTCATCTCTGTGGCGCTTTCCCTCGGGTTGCCCCGGCCGGGCGTTACCCGGCACCCTTGTCTCATGGAGTCCGGACTTTCCTCGCGCCCGAAGGCTCGCGGTCATCCGGCCACCCGCACGGCGCAGGGCTTACGACGGCACCCCGCGCACGTCAACCGGATAGCGCGCCGCCAGATCGGCCATGAGCGCCGCATCCTCTGCCCCCAGCGGCCCCCTGGCCGCAGGACGGAAGCGCAGGCGGAAGGCTGCGAGAAGGACCTCGGGATCAAGGGCCGGATAGCCGAAGGCCAGGGCGGATGCAGGGAAGCTCTCGGGTGGTGCGGGCGCAGGATCCTCCGCCGGCCAGACAGAAAGGCCACCGAGGGCAAGCCGGCGCCAGTCGAAGCGCGGACCGGGATCGCACTTGCGGGCGGGCGCCATGTCCGAATGGGCGATCACGCGCGCGGGCGGGATCTTCCAGCGCGACAGCACGCCCGAAAGCAGGCTCTCCAGCGCAACCATTTGCGGCTCGGGGAACGGCCGATCGCCGGAGTTGGCCAGCTCGATCCCGATCGAGCGCGAGTTGACGTCCTGCACCTCGCCCCAGCTTCCCGCACCGGCATGCCAGGCCCGGAGCTCTTCCGGGACGAGGGCAAGGCACTCGCCCTTCTCCGAGACGAGCCAATGCGCCGAGACTTCGGCGGCCGGGTCACAGAGGCGGAGGCGAGCCGCCTCGAAGCTCTCCATCGCCGTATAGTGGATCACGACGAGATCGGGCCGCGCGCCGCAGCGCCGCGGCCCGTGGTTGGGCGAGAGGCTCACGCCTCAGCGGACGGCGCGGAACGGCCGGGGATCCCAGCCACAGGCGAAGCCGTCGCCATCCGGGTCGAGGCCCTTGCGGTCGCGGTCCGGCCCCCCCGCGGCGAGGAAGGCCTGCTGCGCGAGATCGGGCGAGGCGAACTTCGCGCAGGCCGCACCCGGATCGGACAGGCGCAGCGCCGAACGCTTGTACATCTTGGTGCCTGGGTTATGGCTCGTCGAGATCGCGAACTGGACGATGTTGGGCCCCTCGCTCGTCGTGCGTTGCGGCACGGGCTGCGGCGCGATGACGGTGTAGTTCGCGCGGTTCTGCGCCATCAGCGCGGCGTCGCTCTCGCGCGTGCGGCGGGCCGAGACCGCGCCGAAGTCGTTCTCGTCGGAAATGCCGGCATGCGCCGCCGCGCCAGCCATCTCGCCCGACTCGACCTGAATGCCCGCCGGGGCATCGCCGCGGGGCCGGGAGGCGGGAAGGCCCGCCTCGCCGGTGGTATAGCTCGTGGTGCCACCGATCAGCGCCCCGGGAGCCGGCTGCCCGGGATAGGTCGACGGCGCGCCGCCATAGCCCGGCTGCGCCGTCCCGCCCTGCTCCGCCGCGTCGATCGCCGATCCGATCGCATCGGTCGAGAAGCCGGGCTGACTCGTGGGCCCCTCGGGAAGCGGCATGGTCGTGGCGCCGCGCTGCCCCATCAGTTCGGCCTCGCGCCGATGGAGATAGGAGGAGTAATCCTCGAATCCCGCGCCAGAATCCGGGACCGCCGGCTGGCAGGCCGCAGTGGCGACGACGAGGAGGAGGGCCGCGGACGCGCGCATGGGAACGTTCCTGTAGGGCATGGATCCCGGCGCCCTTACCACCATTTGGCGGGCTTTTCCACAAAGCCCGCGGCCTGTTCAAGCACATGGGCGTGATTGAGCAGGCCCGCCTCGTCCCAGGGGCGTCCGATGAGCTGCAGCCCGAGCGGCAGGCCGCGTGCGTCGAGCCCCACCGGCACCGACACACCCGGAAGGCCCGCGAGGTTCACGGTTACGGTGAAGACATCGTTGAGATACATCGCGACGGGATCGGCCTCGGCCATGTCTCCCAGCCCGAAGGCCGAGGAGGGTGTGGCGGGCGTCAGGATCGCGTCGACGCCGTCGGCGAAGACCTGCTCGAAGTCGCGCTTGATCAGCGCGCGGACGCGGCGGGCGCGGTTGTAATAGGCGTCGTAGAAGCCGGCCGAGAGCACATAGGTGCCGATCATCACCCGGCGCTGGACCTCCTTGCCGAAGCCTTCGGCGCGGGTCTTCTCGTACATGTCGACGATGCCGTCGCCCTGCCCCAGCTTGGCGCGGTGGCCGTAGCGCACCCCGTCGTAGCGCGCGAGGTTCGACGAGGCCTCGGCCGGCGCGATCACGTAATAGGCGGGCAATGCGTATTTCGTATGCGGCAGCGAGATGTCGACGATCTCGGCGCCCGCATCGGCCAGCATCTCGCGGCCCTTCTGCCAGAGCGCCTCGATTTCGGCGGGCATGCCCTCCATGCGGTATTCGCGCGGGATGCCGATCTTCTTGCCCCGGATGTCGCCGGTCAGCGCCGCTTCGAAATCCGGCACCGCGAGATCGGCCGAGGTCGAATCCTTCGGATCGTGCCCGGCCATCGCGCCCAGCATGATCGCGCTGTCGCGCACGGTCTTGGTCATCGGCCCGGCCTGGTCGAGCGACGAGGCGAAGGCCACGACGCCCCAGCGCGAGACGCGGCCGTAGGTCGGCTTGATCCCGACGATCCCGGTGAAGGCCGCAGGCTGGCGGATCGACCCGCCGGTATCGGTGCCGGTGGCGCCGAGGCACAGATCCGCCGCGACCGCTGCAGCAGAACCGCCCGACGACCCTCCGGGCGTAAGCTTGCGCTCGTCCACCTTCCAGGGGTTCACCGCATTGCCGTAGCACGAGGTCTCGTTCGACGAGCCCATGGCGAATTCGTCCATGTTGAGCTTGCCGAGCATCACCGCGCCCGCTCCGAAGAGCTTCTCGGTGACGGTGGATTCATACTCCGGCCGGAACCCCTTCAGGATGTTCGAGGCCGCCTGCGAGGGAACGCCTCGCGTGCAGAAGAGATCCTTGATCCCGAGCGGGATGCCGTTCAGCGCAGGCGCATCGGGCCCCCGCCGGGCATCGGCGGCGCGGGCCTGCTCCAGCGCGATCTCCGGCGTGAGATGCACGAAGGCGTTGAGCGGCGTGCCCGCGTCGATGGCCGTCAGGCAGGCCATGGTCAGGTCCTCGGCCGAAAGCTCGCCCGCGGCCATGGCATCGCGCGCGGCGGCGATCGTCAGTTCGTTCGCGTTCATTCCACCACCTTCGGCACGGCGAAAAAGCCCTCACGGGCGTCGGGCGCGTTCGAGAGCACCTTCTCGGGCATGCTTCCGTCCGTCACCACGTCCTCGCGCCGCTTGAGGCGCATGGGCGTGACCGAGGTCATCGGCTCGACGCCCTCGACATCGACCTCGTTCAGCTGCTCCATGAAGGTGAGGATGCCCGAAAGCTCGCCCGCCAGCGCCGGCAGATCCGCCTCGTCCACGCGGATCCGCGCGAGATGCGCCACCCGCCGGGCGGTCTCGATGTCGATCGACATGTGAATGCTCCGCTTGCCGTTTCGCCCCGTTTAGCGAGGCGCACTTGCCGCTGCAAGCCGGTGGCGGCGCCACACCTCGATCATCCAGGCCAGCATGACGGCGTTGAGGATGTGCCAGAGGAAATGCGTGCCGAAGGGCAGCGCATCGCAGACCGGCCCGTCGAGGGTGCGGAAGCCGAGTGAAAGCACCAGGAGGCCGGCCCCGATGGCGAGGCCGCGCGCCGTCGCGGGTGCCCGCCGCGCCAGCAGCCCGGCATAGAGCAGGATCAGCACCGGCACCGGCGCATAGGAGGCAGACGAGCCGAGGCCCGGCACCCGCTCCCAGAGCGGCACGGTCGCCGCCGCATAGGGCAGGAAGGCCGCGGTGGCCAGCGCCGCCTGCCACGGTCGCAGGCCGAGCAGGTCGCGGCTTGCCGCGAACAGGTAGAGCAGGATGAAGCCGAGGATCGGCAGCACGTCCATCAGGCTGGTCAGGCCATTGGCAAAGGTATGGAACAGCCCCGAGCCGAGACCGATGACCCCCAGTACCGCGCAAAGCGCCCGGCCGATCCCCCGGACCCTCGGCCACATCAGCCCGGCCGCGATGACGAAGGCCAGATTCGTCACCGCATTCAGCGGTTCGGCCCAGAGCCCCGGCCCCAGACGCTCGCAATAGCCGTCCAGCGCGGCAAACCAGTCCATTTTCCCGTGTCCTTCCTGCGCTACAGTTTCCTCGTTCAACCAACGTGAGGCATTGGCATGAAGATCACATGGCTGGGCCATTCCGGCTTCCGCATCGAGATCGAGGGGGCGGTCCTGCTGGTCGATCCCTGGATGACGGGCAATCCGATGTTCCCCGCGGATCGCCGGGACGAGGCCATCCGCGGCGCGACGCACATCCTGCTCACTCACGGCCATGGCGACCACTCGGGCGACGTGGTGGCCATCGCGAAGGATCTCGGCATTCCCGTCGTGGGGATCTACGACCTCGTGACCTGGTGGCAGGAGAAGGACGGTATCGAGGGCATCGGCTTCAACAAGGGCGGCACGGTCGATCTGAACGGGGCGAAGGTCACGATGGTGATGGCCACGCATTCCTCCTCGGTCTCCGGCGAGGCCGGTCCGGTCTACACCGGCACCGAATCGGGCTACATGATCGCGGGCGAGGGCCACGTGATCTACCTGTCCGGGGACACCGACATCATGGCCGACATGGGCTGGATGGGCGAATACCACAAGCCGGACATCGGGATCCTCGCCTCGGGCGGCCATTTCACCATGGACATGAAGCGCGCCGCCTTCGCCGCGCGGAAATACTTCGACTTCCGCACCGTGATCCCCTGCCACTACCGGACCTTCCCGCTGCTCGAGCAATCCGCCGAGGCCCTGCGCGCGGGGCTGCCGGGCGTCGAGGTGATCGACCCGGAGGTCCTGCAGCCGATCGAGATCTGACCGGTCCGGCGGAGGCCCCGCCAGGGCCTCCATCCTCAGGCCGCCTCCCTGCAGACGTCCCGCCCGGACCTCCGCGCAACTGCAGCGTTCCTGCGTCCGCGCCAGTGCCGCGCCCAGAGGAGGCACCTCGCGGGTCTCCGCCCTCAGCCTTCGCGACGGGCGGCGAAGAAGCCACGCAACATCGCCGCCGCCTCCGCCTCGCCCACGCCGTCATAGACCTCGGGCACATGATGGCACTGGGGATGTGCGAAGACCCGCGCCCCCTGGGCCACGCCGCCCGACTTCGGATCCGCCGCGCCATAGTAGAGCCGCGCGATGCGCGCCGCCGAGATCGCCGCGGCGCACATGGCGCAGGGCTCGAGCGTGACATAGAGGTCGCAACCCGTCAGCCGCTCGCCGAGCGAGGCGCAGGCAGCGCGGATCGCCAGCATCTCGGCATGGGCCGTAGGGTCCGACAGTTCGCGGCAACGGTTGCCGGCCCGCGCCACGACGCGCCCGCCCGGCGCCACGACGACGGCGCCCACCGGCACCTCGCCCCGTGCACCCGCCGCCCGCGCCTCGGCGAGCGCCTCTTCCATGTGACTGCGAAACCGGCTCATGCCTCCTCATGCCGCGCGCCCGGCCGGGGCGCAAGACGCAGGCGACGGGCGGCCCGGGCAGCCGGGTGCGCCGCGTCCCGGCCACCCCCGCCCGGTTCCGTGCCTCTCCGCGCCTTGCCCTTTCAGTCTCGTCCAAATATCCTCCGGGGGGCCGGGGGTGGAAAACCCCCGGGGGTTCCGCCAGCGGAACAGCCTCAATCCGGGACCCTCCATGACCGACAGCAAGGACGGCGAGCGCATCGCCAAGGTTCTCTCCCGCGCGGGCGTCGCCTCGCGCCGCGACGCCGAGAGGATGATCGAACTCGGCCGCGTCGCCGTGAACGGCCGCACCATCGACAGCCCGGCGCTGAACGTGGGCCCCAAGGACAGGATCACGGTCGACGGCCAGCCCCTCGCGCCACCCGAACCGCCGCGGCTCTGGCTCTACTACAAGCCCGAGGGCCTCGTGACCTCGGCCGCCGACGAGAAGGGCCGCGACACGGTCTTCGACCACCTGCCCGAGGACATGCCGCGCGTGATGTCGGTGGGCCGGCTCGACCTCAATTCCGAGGGGCTGCTGCTGCTGACCAATGACGGCGAGCTCAAGCGCCGGCTCGAACTGCCCTCGACCGGCTGGCTGAGGAAGTATCGCGTCCGCGTGAAGGGTAACCCCACCGATCCGGATCTCGAGCCCTTGCGGAAGGGGATCACGGTCGAGGGCGAGAGCTTCCAGCCGATGACCGTGACGCTCGACCGGCTGCAGGGGGCCAACGCCTGGCTGACGATCGGTCTGCGCGAGGGGAAGAACCGCGAGATCCGCCGCGCGATGTCGGCGATCGGCCTCACGGTGAACCGGCTGATCCGGATCAGCTACGGCCCCTTCCGGCTGAACGAGCTCCAGCCGGGCATGGTCGAGGAGGTCCGCCCGAAGGTGCTGCGCGACCAGCTCGGCCTCGATCCGAGGGCCGAGGACGGCGCGCAGGCGGGACGCGGGACGCAGGCCGCGGCACGGCCTGCGCGTGGCGCTGCAGGCAAGCCCGCCGCTCCGCGCCGCTCCGGGCAGGCCGAGGCCCCGCCGAAGCCGGCCCGCGCCGGACGCGGGCCCGCAAACCCGCCGGGGGCCGGCGGAGCCGCCCGCCCCCGGCGGGAGGCGCTTCCCGAGGCGCCGATCGACGGGCGCCGGCCCGAGGATCGGCCGCGTGCCCCGCGGAAGGGGGCGGCCGCACGAGATGGTCAGGCGCGGGGCGCCGGCGCCAAGGCTCCCCGAGCCGCGGCCGCGCCCAAGGCACGCTTCGGTCCCGCGGAAGGCCGGGGCGAGGCTTCGGGTGCACGGACGAAGGATCACGCCTCCCGCGGCGCCGGCGACCGGAAACCTGCAGCAGCCGGCGGCAAGGGTCCCGTCAAGGCTGCGGCCCCCGGCGCCAAGGGCGGCCCTTCCCGTGACCGGACCGGCGTGAAGGCCACCGGCGGCGGCGCGGTCGGGCGGGCAGCCGGCAGCGGGGCGAAGGGTTCGGACGCCGGACAGAAACGACGGCCGAAGCCTCTTCAGGCCGGCAGCCGCCCCGAGGCGACAGCCGCGGCGCCCCGCGGGCCGCGGTCTGAGGGAGGCGCTTCCAAGGCTCCCCGGCCACGCGGACCGTCCGGCGGCGCGCCGGGCAGATCCGGTCCGTCGCCGCGCAGCCCGAGGGGCAAGCCCGGAGGTCGTTGAGGCACCCGTTCTGGCAGGCGGCGCGCAGGCTTCCTATATTGGCCGAGGATCATGACCGAAAGGGGCCGCCCATGAAGTCCAAGAGCCTGCGCACGCTCGCCTTCCTCCTGCTCGTGGGGCTCACCCTCTACGTCGCGGCGCAGGGAGGCGCCTGAGATGGCCGAACGCTACGGCGGACGCTTCAGCCCGCTCAATTCCCGCCGCGAAGACACCGCGGCGGACGCCGAAAGCCGCTGGGACGGCAAGCGGCGCAGCCGGGCCGGCGGCCGGTCGAACATCCTCTTCTTCCTGCCGTTCCTCTTCCTCTTCGACGCCTTCCTCGGCCCGGCCAACGGCTTCATCCCGGCCTTCGCGGCCTTCGGCGCGCTCTTCCTCGCCGCGTGGCTGACGCGGCAGGGGATCCTCGCCGAGGAAGCCTATGACACGCGGCCCGTCGCCCGGCGCCCCGCGATCCCGCGGAAGATCTTCGCTTCGGTTCTTACCGGTGCCGGCCTCTTCGCGGGCGGACTTCTGGGAGAGGCGGGACTGGTCACTGCCGTCGCCTGGGGCGTCATCGGCGCGGGCCTTCATCTCGCGGCCTTCGGCCCCGATCCGCTGAAGGACAAGATGCCGGAGGGCGTGGACGGCTTCCAGAGCGACCGTGTGAGCCGGGCGGTCGCCGAGGCCGAAGCCTATCTCTCGGAGATGCGCGAGAGGGTGGAGCGCCTGCGCGAACCGGCTCTGGCCCGGAGGGTCGAGGGCTTCGCCTCCACCGCGCGCGAGCTGTTCCGCAGCGTCGAGGCCGATCCGGGCGACCTGACCGCCGCGCGCCGGTATCTCGGCGTCTACCTGATGGGCGCGCGGGATGCGACGCTCAAGTTCGCCGACCTCTACGAGAGGGGCCGCGATCCGCAGGTCCGCACCGACTACGAGCGGCTGCTTGAGGATCTGGGCACGAGCTTCGCCGACCGCACGCGACGGCTGATGTCGAATGACCGGGCCGGCCTCGACCTCGAGATCGAGGTGCTGCGCGAGCGGCTGGGGCGCGAAACCTAGGCAAGCCGCCTTTCCTGCGGCAACCCTGCATCGCCGCGCGCGCCGCATCGCCCACCTTCCCCCGCGCCGATTGAGAAGCCGCGAGGGGCTGCTATACAGGGGGCCGACGCCCGAAGTCGGCGTGGCCGGAAGCGATCATTCAAGAGAGCGAGGTTTACCCATGTCCGACAGCATCCGCAGCGAGGCCGCCAGGGATCTTTCCCGGATCGAGGAAGTCACTGCCCCGTCCCTGCCCGAGCCTGCGCCGGGGGTGACGCCGCTCGCCTCGGCTCCGCCCGCGACCGCCGACGAGATCCGGCGCCGCATGAGCGAGCTCGACATCGGCGATTCTCAGTCGATCATCGCCTTCGGCTCGAAGGCCCAGGCCGAGCTGCAGACGATCAGCCAGCAGATGCTGTCCGACGTGAAGAACAAGGACGTGGGACCCGCGGGCGATTCCCTGCGCGAGGTGGTCTCGACCATCCGCGGCTTCTCGATCTCGGAACTCGACGTGCGCCGCAAGGCCAGCTGGTGGGAGCGCCTGCTGGGCCGCACCGCGCCCTTCGCGAAGTTCGTCGCGCGCTACGAGGAGGTGCAGTCGCAGATCGACCGCATCACCCAGTCGCTGCTGACCCACGAGCACCGCCTGCTGAAGGACATCAAGGGGCTCGACATCCTCTATGCCCGCACCCTCGACTTCTACGACGAGCTCGCGCTCTACATTGCGGCGGGCGACGAGGTCCTGGCCGATCTCGATGGCCGGGTGATCCCGGCCAAGGAGGCCGAGGTCGCCGCCACGCCCGAGGGCGACCGGATGATCAAGGCGCAGGAGCTGCGCGACATCCGCGCCGCCCGCGACGATCTCGAGCGGCGCGTGCACGACCTGAAGCTGACCCGGCAGGTCACGATGCAGTCGCTGCCCTCGATCCGCCTCGTGCAGGAGAACGACAAGGCGCTGGTGACGCGCATCAACTCGACCCTCGTCAACACCGTGCCGCTGTGGGAGACGCAGCTGGCGCAGGCCGTGACGATCCAGCGCTCGCGCGAGGCGGCCGAGGCGGTGCGCGGGGCCTCGGACCTGACGAACGAGCTTCTGACCGCGAATGCCGAGAACCTGCAGCAGGCCAACAAGATCGTCCGGCAGGAAATGGAACGCGGCGTCTTCGACATCGAGGCGGTGAAGAAGGCCAATGCCACCCTGATCGCCACGATCAACGAAAGCCTCGCCATCGCCGACGAAGGCCGCGCCCGGCGCGCTGCCGCCGAAACCGATCTCCAGCGGATGGAGGCCGAGCTGCGCGAGACGCTCGCCTCGGCCCGCGCCCGCCGCACCGGGACCGGCGATAACGCCGGAACCTCCGTCCGACCCTGAGGATTACCGATCATGCACCGGGGCGCGCGCCTCCCGACCTTCCTCCGCGGCGGCCTGCCGCTGGCCGCCTGCGCCTTCCTCGCCGCCTGCGAGCCTCCGGCGAGCCCGCAGGCGCCGCACGGACTTTCTCCGCGCGCGCGTCCCGCCGACCTGCGCGGCCCCGTGCGCGAAAGCCCCGAATCGGCCGCCATGCGCGCCTACTTCGCCAAGGTGCAGGCGGACCTTCTGGCGCAGGGACTGCTGCGCACCGACGGCGGTGGCAGGGACACGCCGTTCAACGACCGCATGCTGGCCGAGAACTTCGTGCGCATCGCGCTCTACGACGAATACGAGCGTCAGGGCGGCGGCTTCGCCCAGCGCGAGGTC
Source organism: Rhodobacter sp. NSM (assembly GCF_052244495.1). Lineage (NCBI taxonomy): Bacteria > Pseudomonadati > Pseudomonadota > Alphaproteobacteria > Rhodobacterales > Rhodobacter > Rhodobacter sp. NSM. Next base: position 203,719 of record NZ_JBQPXH010000001.1, on the reverse strand, counting down.
GAGAGCCGGCTGCGGCGTTGGGAGGCCCCGGTGCGGGTCGGTCTCCGCTTCGGGCCCTCCGTCCCGGACGAGCGGCGCGCGACCGATCGCGCCCGCATCTCCTCGTATCTCGCGCGGCTGTCGAAGATCACCGGCCACCCGATCGGCCTCTCGGAAAGCGGCGTGAACTTCTGGCTTCACGTCGTGGCCGAGGACGAGCGGCGCGCCCTGGGGCCGCAGATTGCCGAGGCGCTGCCGAGCCTCTCGGCCTCCGAGATCGCGGGCATCACCCAGATGTCGACGACGACCTACTGCCTCGTCTATGCGCTGTCTGACGACACGACGAGCGTCTACAATCGCGCCTTCGCCGTCATCCGTTCCGAACATCCTGACCTTCTGCGGCTCTCCTGCCTGCACGAGGAGATCGCGCAGGGGCTGGGACTTGCCAACGACAGCCCGACGGCGCGTCCCTCGATCTTCAACGACGACGAGGAGTTCGCCCTGCTGACCACGCAGGACGAGCTGATGCTGAAGATCCTCTACGACCGGCGCCTGCGCCCCGGCATGACGATCGAGGAAGCGCGTCCCATCGTCCAGACCATCGCCTACGAGCTGCTCGGCGGCGAAAGCTGAGGCGATGAACAGCCTGATTACGCCGGACAACTTCGAGTTCTTCGCGCGTTATCTGCTGGCAGGCCTCATCGTGATCTCGGTTCGCTCGCGATTCGTCGTGGGCGAGCGGCCGAAGCTGACCGAGCAGCTGGTCGAGGCGGTGGCGCTCTCGCTCATCAACCAGCTGGCGTTTCTCATGCTCGCGGCGCTCTGGTCGCTCGTGTCCACGGCGCCCTCGCTGCCCGCACAGGGAGTGTTCTTCATCGAGGTGCTGGTGCTGCCGGCCGCCCTCGGCGCGCTCTTCGGCTGGAACCTGTCGCTCGGGTGGAACCGATCCCTCCTGCGGCGGCTTTCCATGCCGGTGCAGAACCCGGCGCGGCGGGCGTATGATTTCGCCTTCGGCAAGCATCGGGGGCCAAGCTGGGTGATCGTGACCTTCAGCGACGGGACAGTGGTCCACGGCCTCTTCGGCGAGGAGTCGCTGGCCGCGAGCGACGGAAACCGTGGCGACATCTATCTCGAACGCCTATATCATGTGGAAGACGACGGCCAGTGGACGGAGGTTCGGCCCCGAAGGGCCATGCTGCTGTCGCTGGAAGGGATGCGCTCCATCGAGTTCCTCGATCTGGAGGGCGAGCGGGAAAGGACCGACGATGCCGGATGACAGGCGGACCTTGCTGATCGACGGCTACCAGCCCAGCCGCAGGCGTGCGGACAAGGGCTGGTTCACGCGTGGCTCCGACAAGGAAGGCAGCGAGATCGCGCCGAAGCCGCCGAAGGCAGTCTCGGCCATCGTCGTGCCGGGCCGCGACGGCTGGGCCACGGCTGCGCCCAAGAAGTGACGGCGGCCTGATGGCGATCTTCGATTTCCTTGGCGGAGAGTTCATCGACGTCATCCACTGGGTGGATGATACACGCGACACGATGGTCTGGCGCTTCGAGCGGCAGGGCCATGCGATCAAGTATGGCGCGAAACTCACGGTGCGTGAGGGTCAGGCCGCGGTCTTCATCCACGAGGGCCAGCTTGCCGATGTCTTCGGCCCCGGTCTTTACATGCTCGAGACCAACAACCTGCCGATCCTGACCACGCTCCAGCACTGGGACCACGGCTTCCGCTCGCCCTTCAAGTCCGAGGTCTATTTCGTCTCGACCACCCGCTTCAACGACCAGAAGTGGGGCACGAAGAACCCGATCATCTGCCGCGATCCCGAGTTCGGACCCGTCCGCCTGCGCGCCTTCGGCACCTATTCGATGCGTGTGACCGATCCGGGCCGGTTCATGACCGAGATCGTGGGCACCGACGGCGAATTCACCGCCGACGAGATCAGCTTCCAGATCCGCAACGTGATCGTGCAGGAGATGGCGCGCGCGCTGGCCGCGTCCGGGATCCCGGTGCTCGACATGGCGGCGAACACGGCAGACCTCGGCAAGCTCGTGGCGCAGGCCATAGCCCCCACCGTGACGGCCTACGGCCTCTCCATCCCCGAGCTCTACATCGAGAACATCTCGCTGCCGCAGGAGGTCGAGAAGGCGCTCGACAAGCGCACCTCGATGGGAATCGTGGGCGACCTCGGCAAGTTCACGCAATACAGCGCCGCCGAGGCCATGGCCGCGCCGAATTCCGCCGCGGATTCCGCCGTGGCAAGCGGCATGGGCGCCGCGATGGGCCTCGGGATGGCCCAGCGCATGGGTCCGTGGGGCGCGGCCCCCGAGGCGCCGCAACCCGCATCCGCAGCCCCTCCCCCTCCGCCGCCTCCGCCCGTCGAGGCGGTCTGGCATGTGGCGGCCGGCGGTCAGTCCGAGGGGCCTTTCACGCAGTCCGATCTGGCCCACCGTGCAGCGTCAGGGCAGCTGACCCGCACGACACTGGTCTGGACCCCGGGTCAGGACGGCTGGAAGCCCGCAGGAGAGGTGGCGGCGCTCGCCGCCCTGCTCGCACAGACGCCGCCGCCGCTGCCCCCCGGAGCCTGACGTGCGGGACGTCCGGCACTGGCCCTGCGAAAGCTGCGGGGCCGATCTCCGCTTCGCGCCGGGACAGACGCAGCTGGTCTGCGACCACTGCGGTCACGTGCAGAAGATCCCCGAGGCAGCACCCGCCGACCGCCGCGGAATGGGGGAACTCGACCTTCGCACCGCCCTCGCCGACCGCCTGCCCGCCTCGGCGACCGCGCAGGTGCGCACCACCCCCTGCCCCTCCTGCGGTGCGCTCGTCGAATTCCAGGGCGCGACCCACGCGACCGAGTGCCCCTTCTGCGCGACGCCCGTCGTGGCGGGCACCGGCGAGACGCGGCTCATCAAGCCGCAGGCGGTGATCCCCTTCCGCCTGACCGAGCGCGAGGCGCGGCAGGCGATGGTCGACTGGCTGGGCCGGCTCTGGTTCGCGCCGAACGGCCTCAGGCAGTATGCACGCAAGGGGCGCACGCTCGCGGGCCTCTATGTCCCCCACTGGACCTTCGATGCGGCCACGCGCAGCCGCTACACCGGCCAGCGCGGCGACGCCTACTACACGACACGCACCGTTACCGTCGAGGTGAACGGCCGCCCCCAGAGGCGCACCGAGCAGGTGCGCCAGATCCGCTGGACCTCGGTCTCGGGCCGCGTCGCGCGCGAGTTCGACGACGTGCTGGTGCTCGCCTCGCAGAGCCTGCCACGCCGTTATACCGAAGCGCTCGAGCCCTGGGATCTCTCGGCCCTGACGCCCTACCGGGCCGACTGGCTCGCAGGGTTCACCGCCGAAGGCTACACGGTGGACCTGCCCGAGGGCTGGAGCCGCGCGCAGGAAATCATGGCCGGCGTGATCCGGGGCGACGTGGCGCGCGACATCGGCGGAGACGAGCAGCGGATCGGCCAGGTAGAGACCGCCTACGACCGCGAGACCTTCAGGCACGTCCTGCTGCCGGTCTGGATGGCGGCCTATCGCTACAACGGCAAGAGCTACCGCTTCGTGGTGAACGGCCAGACGGGGCGCGTGCAGGGCGAGCGGCCCTGGTCCGTCTGGAAGATCGCCTTCGCGGTCCTGCTCGCGCTGATCGCGGCGGGAATTGCCGCCGCCATCGCGCAGATGCGCTGAGTCCTTGGGCGACCTCTCCGCCGCAGCGCTGCTTGGCCTCAGCGCCTTTGCCTCGGCCACGCTGCTTCCGGGCTCGTCCGAGGCGATGCTGCTGGCCCTTCTCGCGTCAGGCAAGGCCGCAGGCCCGCTGGTGATGGTCGCGACCATCGGCAATCTGGCGGGCTCGCTCGTCAACTGGGCGCTCGGCCGGTTCCTGATCCGCTTCCGCGACCGGCGCTGGTTCCCGGTCTCCGATGAGGCGCTCGAGCGTGCGCAGCGCGGCTACCGCCGCTGGGGGCTCTGGTCGCTCCTCTTCGCCTGGGTCCCGGTCGTGGGCGATCCCCTGACCGTGGCCGCCGGGGCGCTGAAAGTGGGCTTCTGGCCGTTCCTCTTCCTCGTGGGGATCGGCAAGGCCGCTCGTTACATGGTCCTTGCCGCGGGCTTTGCCGCCCTCGGAGGATGACGCGGCAGGCGGCACCGCTGCACGCCGGTGGCGCGCCTCCACCGCCCCTTCCGCGGGGCGCGCGGCCCTGCGTCGGGGATCGTCGCGCGCCCTTGCGCCCCTGCTTGCGAACTCAGGACGGCGGGCCGCTCCTTCCGCGGTTGACAGGACAGGCCGCCGGGCCGATAGAGCCGGGAACAGCACCGGAGGCCCCATGACCGACCTCTCCCGCGTCCTCTCCGAGGCGCATATCCCCGAGCTTCCGAACCCCTATTACGGCAAGGTCCGAGACTGCTACGACCTGCCCGACGGGCGGCGCCTCCTGATCTCGTCCGACCGGATCTCGGCCTTCGACCGCATCCTCGCCGCGATCCCGTTCAAGGGCCAGGTCCTGACCCAGACCGCGCGTTTCTGGTTCGACGCCACGGCCGACCTCTGCCCCAACCACGTCCTCTCCTATCCGGATCCGAACGTGGTCCTCGCGAAGCGCGTGACGATCCTTCCGGTCGAGGTGGTGGTGCGCGGCTACCTCGCGGGCACCACCGGCACCTCGGTGCTCACGCTCTACAGGCAGGGCGCGCGCGAGATGTATGGCCACCGCCTGCCCGAGGGCCTGCGCGACAACGAGGCGCTGCCGCAGCCGATCATCACGCCCACCTCCAAGGCCTTCGACGGCGGCCATGACGAGCCGCTGACCGAGGCCGAGATCGTGGCCCAGGGCCTGCTCACCCGCGCGCAATGGGATGAGGTCTCGGCCCGCGCGCTCGCGCTCTTCGCGCGCGGACAGGCCATGGCGGCCGAGCGCGGCCTGATCCTTGTCGATACCAAGTATGAATTCGGCCTCGACGAAGAAGGCCGCATCCTCATTGCCGACGAGATCCATACGCCGGACTCGAGCCGCTACTGGATCGCCTCGGGCTACGAGGAGGCCTTCCGCGCAGGCAGCCGGCCGCCCTCCTTCGACAAGGACGTGATCCGCGCCTGGGTCGCCGCGCGCTGCGATCCCTATGGGGACTCCATCCCCGAGATCCCGGAGGAGATGATCCGTCGCACCTCCGAAGTCTATGTTGAAGCCTTCGAGACCATCACCGGGCAGCGCTTCGAGCCCGACCTCTCGGGCACGACGCCGCTCGAGAGGATCCGAACGAACCTCGCCCCCTTCTTCACCCGCTGACCGGGAGACGCCGATGATCCTCTGCTGCGGAGAAGCCCTGATCGACATGCTCCCCCGCGAGACCGCGGCGGGAGAGGCGGCCTTCGCGCCCTATGCGGGCGGGGCGGTCTTCAACACGGCCATCGCCCTCGGGCGGCTCGGCGCACCCGCGGGCTTCTTCTCGGGCCTCTCGACCGATCTCTTCGGCATCCAGCTTGCCGAAACGCTGGCTGCAAGCCAGGTCAGCACCGAGTTCTGCGCGCGCTCGGACCGGCCCACCACGCTTGCCTTCGTGCGACTGGTGGAGGGGCAGGCAACCTATGCCTTCTATGACGAGAACACCGCCGGGCGACTTCTCGCCCCCGAGGATCTGCCCGATCTGCCGGACAGCGTGAGCACGCTCTTCTTCGGCGGCATCTCGCTGGTCAACGAACCCGCCGCAGCCACCTACGAGGCGCTGATGGCGTGCGAGGCGCCGCGCCGCGTGACCATGCTCGATCCGAACATCCGCCCCGGCTTCATCACCGATCCCGACGCCTACCGCGCCCGCATCGGCCGGATGATCGCGCTTGCCGACATCGTCAAGCTCTCGGACGAGGACCTGCACTGGCTCGAGGGGCCCGGAGAGGTCGTGAGCCTCGCGCGCCGCCTCCTCGACCGCGGCCCGAAGCTCGTCCTCATCACCGAGGGCGCGGCCGGCGCGCGGGCCGTGACCGCCACGCAGAACCGCTTCTGCGCGGCGACGCCGGTCCGGGTCGCCGACACCGTCGGCGCAGGCGACACCTTCAACGCAGGCGCCCTTGCGGCGCTCTGCGAGGCGGGGGTCCTGGCCGGTCCGGGCATCGCCGATCTGGCCGACGACGTTCTGGACGCGGCCCTCTCGCTTGGCACCCGCGCCGCGGCGGTGACGGTCTCGCGCCCCGGCGCCAACCCGCCCTGGGTGGACGAGCTCTGATGCGGGCCCTCGTGCAGCGCGTCTCGCAGGCCTCGGTCACGGTCGAGGGCGAGACGCTCGGCGAGATCGGCCCGGGCCTCCTGATCCTCGTCTGCGCCATGCAGGGCGACGGCGACGCCGAGGCCGAGGCGCTCGCCGCGCGGATCGTGAAGCTCCGCATCTTCAAGGACGAGGCCGGGAAGATGAACCGCTCGCTGCGGGATGTGGGCGGCGCGGCGCTCGTGGTCAGCCAGTTCACGCTGGCCGCCGACACGAGCCGCGGCAACCGCCCCGGCTTCTCGACGGCAGCCCCTCCGGCCGAAGGCGAGCGCCTCTACCGCCACTTCGCCGCGCGAATGGAGGCCGAGGGCATCCCCACCGCCACCGGCCGCTTCGGCGCCGACATGCAGGTGAGCCTCGTGAACGACGGCCCCGTCACGATCTGGCTGGAGACCTGACCGGCCGGAGGCCTGCCGCTTCGGCAACAACGGCCCGACACCGGGTCGCCCGGGGGTCCGGTCGAGCGCGTCACGATGCGAAGGAGACGGAGGCAGCCGCGCGCGGCCCGTCGCCTGTCCGACCTGCGCCTGTCTTTCACTCTGCCCAAATATCCTCGGGGGTGCGGGGGCAGACAGCCCCCGCTCGCCGCCGGACCCGGCGGGACGTCCGGGCGTCGGGCGTCAGGCCCATTCCCACGGCCGGGTGTATTCCCCGAGCACATGGGCAAGCCGCTCCTCGTCCACCTCGCCCGTCCGCTCGAGCCGCGCCACGAGGCCCCGCTTGCGGTCCTCGACCACCTCCGCCACCCGCACGGGCAGGTCCGCCGAGGCCAGCGCCGCGTCGTAGACCCGGGCGATGGCAAGCCGGCGCAGGTCGGGCTTGAAGACCTTGCCGACCGCCGTCTTCGGCAGTTCCGGCAGGATCTCGATGTGCTTCGGCACCGCCGCCCGCTCGTGGATATGGGCGCGGGCGTGCTCGAGAAGCGCCGCAGGCTCCACCTCGGCATCCTTGACGAGTTCCACATAGGCGCAGGGCAGTTCGCCCGCGAAGGCATCCGGCTGGCCGATCGCACCGACGAAGCTGACCGCCGGGTGCGTCATCAGCGCCGATTCGATCTCGGCCGGGTCTATGTTGTGGCCGCCGCGGATGATCAGGTCCTTCGCCCGCCCCGTGATGAAGAGATAGCCGTCCTCGTCGAGCCGCCCCAGATCGCCGGTCCTGAGGAACCGGTCCTCGGCGAAGAGCCCGTGGTTCTTGTCTTCCTCGGTGTAGGTCGAGCCCTCGAAGACGCCGGGATTGGCCACGCAGATCTCGCCCACCTCGTCGGTGCCGCATTCCTTCAGCACATGGCCGTTGCCGTTGGAATGCAGGATACGGATGTGGGTATGCGGGAAGGGCAAGCCGACCGAGCCGATCTTCTTCGCGCCATCGGGCGGATTGACCGAGACAAGGCAGGTGCATTCCGTCAGCCCGTAGCCCTCGACGATCTGCACGCCGGTCGCCTTCTCGAACCGGTTGAAGAGTTCGACCGGCAGCGGCGCCGAGCCCGAGAAGGCGCCGCGCAGAGAGCTTACGTCGGCATCCACCGGGCGCTGCATCAGCGCGGCCAGCGCCGTGGGCACGGTCACGAGATAGGTGCAGCGCCAGCGCTCGATCAGCTTCCAGAGATTGTCGAAGACGCCCTCGCCGCGATAGCCCGCGGGCGTTGGAAAGACCACCTGCGCCCCGCTCGCGATCATCGACATGAGGATCGGATAGGCCGCGAAGACATGGAACAGCGGCAGCGGGCACATCACCGTATCGGTGTCGCGGAAGAGCAGCCGCTGCCCGCACCAGCCGTTGTAGATCATGCCCGAGACCTTGTGCTGGGCCACCTTCGGCATGCCCGTGGTGCCGCCGGTGTGGAAATAGGCGCCGACCCGGTCAACCTCGGGATCCGGGAAGCCCAGCGTCGCGGGTTGCCGGTCCAGCTCGGCGTTGAAGGCGAGCACGCGCGCCTGATGCGCGGGCTTCACCCTCGGGCGGATCAGCGGCACGATCAGGCTTTTCGGTGGCCCGAGATAGCGCAGCAGGTCGACCTCGAGCACGGTGCGAACCTCGGGCGCGTGCCGCACGGCTTCGGCCACCTTCTGGGCCACATCGGTCTTGGGGAAGGCGCGAAGGGTCACCACCACGCGCGCCTTCGTCTCGCGCAGGATGGCCGCGATCTGGTCGGAGTCGAGCAGCGGATTGATCGGGTTGACGATGCCCGCCACGGCTCCGGCCAGCAGCGTGACGACCGTCTCGCTGCAGTTCGGCAGGACGAAGGCCACGACGTCGCGTTCGCCCACGCCGAGGCTCCGGAACAGGTTGGCGGCCTGCGTCACGCGGCGGTGCAGCTGGGCCCAGGTCAGGGTCTCCGCGCGGCTTCCGGGCGTCGACAGCAGCTGGAAGCTGATCGCCGGACGGTCGCCATGCCGCGCCGCCGCCTGGCCCAGAAACCGGTGCATCGTTCGCGGCGCGCCAGCGACCGGCCATGCCCCTTCAGCCTCGATCGCCTTGAGATCGGCGGCGCAGGCGAAACTCCCCATGTTTTCCTCCTCCCGGCTTCCGTTACCGAAAGCCCCGTCTTTGGTCGGAACGATGGGATGTTTTGTCGCGGACGGCAAGGCGGCGGGCCGCGACAAACGCAACGTCAGGATCCGATCAGATCGCGCCGTCGGTGAACTGCAGCCGCGCGAGGCGCGCGTAGAGACCTCCCTCGGCCACCAGCGCGTCATGCGTGCCGGTCGCCACGATCCGGCCGTGGTCGAACACCACGATCCGGTCCGCACGCTTCACGGTGGCGAGGCGGTGGGCGACGACGAGGGTGGTGCGGTCATGCGCCATGGCCTCGACCGCGGTCTGCACCGCCCGCTCGCTTTCGGCATCGAGCGCCGAGGTCGCCTCGTCCAGCAGCAGGATCTTCGCCCCTCGCAGGATCGCGCGAGCCAGCGCCACCCGCTGCTTCTGCCCGCCCGAGAGCATCACGCCCCGCTCGCCCACGTAGGTATCGTAGCCCTGCGGCAGCATGCTCAGGAAGTCGTGCGCGGCGGCGGCGCGGGCGGCTTCCTCGACCTCGGCGTCGGTCGCCTCGGGTCGGCCGAAGCGGATGTTCTCGCGGGCGGACGTGGCGAAGATCACCGGATCCTGCGGCACGAGCGCGATGGCGCGGCGGAAGTCGTCGCGCGTCATGTCGCGCAGGTCGATGCCATCGATCCGGACCGTCCCCTGCTGCGGATCGTAGAAGCGCAGCAGCAACTGCAGGATCGTGGTCTTGCCCGCGCCCGAGGGCCCCACCAGCGCCACCGTCTCGCCCGGACGCACTTCGAGATCCACTCCGTCGAGCGCCGAGACCTCGGGCCGCGCCGGATAGCGGAAGCGGACACCCTCGAAGCGGATCTCGCCGCGCACGGGCCGCGGCAGCGCCACCGGCTCGGCCGGATCCCGCACCGGATCGTCGGCGGTCAGCAGCTCGTTCAGCCGCTCCGTCGCGCCTGCCGCGCGCTGCAGCTCGCTCCAGATCTCGGACAGCGCGCCGACCGACCCCGCCACCATCACCGCGTAGATGAGGAACTGGACCATCTCGCCCGGGGTCATGGTGCCCGCGCGCACGTCGCGCGCACCGACCCAGAGAACGCCGACGATCCCGGTGAAGACGAGGAAGATCACGATCACCGTCATGATCGCCCGCGTGCCGATCCGGTCCTTGGCCGACAGGAAGGACTTCTCGGTCACCTCGCCGAAGACCGACCGCGACTGGCGCTCGTGGGTGAAGGCCTGCACCGTCTGCACCGAAAGGAGCGCCTCGGACGCGTTGCCCGAGCTTTGCGCGATCCAGTCCTGGTTCTCGCGCGACAGACGGCGGAGCTTGCGGCCGAGGATCACGATCGGCACCACCACCAGCGGCACGATCAGCATCACGAGGCCGGTCAGCTTGGTCGAGGTGAAGAGGAGGAGGATCAGGCCGCCGATCAGGATCAGCAGGTTGCGCAGCGCCACCGAGATCGAGGAGCCGATCACCGACAGCAGCAGCGTCGTGTCGGTGGTCAGTCGCGAGAGCACCTCGCCCGTCATGATCCGCTCGAAGAAGGCGGGGCTCATGCCCATCATCCGGTCGAAGAGCGCGCGGCGGATGTCGGCCACGACCCGCTCGCCCAGACGGGTGACGAGGTAGTAGCGCAGGCCCGTTCCCGCCGCGAGCGCCGCCGCGATGAAGAGCGCCGCGGAAAAATACTCGTCGAGAAGCGCCGCGTTGTTCTCCATGAACCCGTCGACCACGCGCCGCACCGTCACGGGCAGGATCAGGCTGATGATCGCGGTCAGGACGAGCGCGCCGAGCGCCCCGAAGGTCAGCTTGCGATAGGGGGCGAGGAATGGCACGAGGCCCCGCAGCGCACCCATCCTCCTCGATGTCGGACGATCCTCGAGCTGGGTGGTGGGTCTTCGTGCCATGCGTCCCGTCCTCCTCTTGTCGGGCCGTGGTTTAGGGCGCAACGGCCGTGGCGGCAAGGTCCCGATCCTTCACGCCGGACTTCCGTCGCGACGGAAGCTGTGCAAGTCTCCCGCCGACCCCACGTCACGAGAGCCCTCCGATGCCCCAGTTCTTCACCGCGAGCGACGGTGCCCGCCTCGCCTATGCCGACGAGGGAGAGGGGCTGCCGCTCCTCTGTCTCTCGGGTCTCACCCGGACAGGGGGCGACTTCGACTACGTGGCGCCGCATCTGTCGGGCGTCAGGCTGATCCGGCCGGACTATCGCGGGCGCGGCGCCTCCGACTGGACCGGCGCCGCGACCTATACCGTCCCGCGCGAGGCGCGGGACGCGGTGGAGCTGCTCGACCATCTCGGCATCGGCTCGACGGCGATCCTCGGCACCTCGCGCGGCGGCCTGATCGGCATGTTCCTCGCGGCCACGGCGAAGGACCGCATGCGGGGACTGTGCCTCAACGACGTGGGGCCGGAGATTGACCGGGCGGGCCTTGAGAAGATCTTCAACTACGTCGGCCGGAACCCCGCTGTCGGCACCCATGCCGAGCTCGCTGCGGCGCTGCCGTGGCTCATGACGGGCTTCGCCGGCGTGCCGGACGAGCGCTGGATGGCGGAAGCGAGGCTCCACTACACGCAGACCCCCGACGGCCTGCGCATCACCTACGACCCGACGCTGCGCGAGGCCTTCATTGGCGCCTTCGAGGGCGAGCCCGCGGACCTCTGGCCGCTCTTCGATGCCTGTGCGGGCCTGCCGCTGGCGCTGATCCGGGGGGCGAACTCGGATCTTCTCTCGCCTGCGACCGCCGCCGAGATGCGGCGCAGGCGTCCCGACATGATCTTCGCCGAGGTGCCGGGACGCGCCCACATCCCCTTCCTCGACGAGCCCGAAAGCCTCGCCGCGATCCGTGACTTCCTGAAGGCCGTCGCATGACCGACATCGCGATGATCGAGGCCGCAGCGGCCCGGCTCTCGGGCCACGCGCGGCGCACGCCCCTCCTCTCCTCGCCCTTCCTCGACGAGATCGCGGGGCGGCGGGTGCTGGTGAAGGCCGAATGCCTGCAGCACACCGGCTCGTTCAAGTTCCGCGGGGCCTGGTCGGCGCTCTCGGCGCTCGATCCGTCGCGCCGGGCTCAAGGCGTCATCGCCTACTCCTCGGGCAACCATGCGCAGGGGGTGGCGCTGGCCGCCGCACGGCACGACGCCCCCGCCGTGATCGTGATGCCTTCGGACGCACCACGGCTCAAGATCGAGAACACCCGCGCGCTTGGAGCCGAGGTGGTGCTCTATGACCGCGCGACGGAGGATCGCGATGCGATCGGCGCGCGGCTCGCGGAAGAGCGGGATCTGACCCTGATCCGTCCCTTCGACGAGCCGCTGGTCATTGCGGGACAGGGCACGACGGGACTCGAGATCGCCGAACAGGCAGCGGAGGCGGGCGTCACGACCGCCGACGTGCTCACCTGCTGCGGCGGCGGCGGGCTGACGGCCGGCATCGCCCTCGCCCTCGAGGCGCGCGCGCCGGGGCTGCGCGTGCGCCCGGTCGAGCCTTCAGGCTTCGACGACACCGCCCGCAGCCTCGCCGCGGGCAGGATCCTGAGCAACCCGACCCTGACCGGCTCGCTCTGCGATGCCATCGTCACCCCGGCGCCCGGCCGGATCACCTTCCCCATCCTCGCCCGACTCTGCGGGCCGGGCCTCGCCGTCAGCGATGACGAGGCGCTGGAGGCGATGGCGCTCGCCTGCCAGCGGCTCAAGATCGTGCTCGAGCCCGGGGGCGCGGTGGCGCTGGCGGCAGCACTCTTCCGGCCCGAGGCCATCGAGGGCGGGGCCGTCATCTGCACGGCCTCGGGCGGAAATGTCGATGCGCCGGTCTTCGCCCGCGCCCTCGGGCGCCTCGCCGACTGACCCTGCCGTTCGCGCTTCGTGAACGGCAGGATGCGCCGGCCTGTCCCGAAACGCCCTCCGCATGCCGGAGATCCATGGAGCCCGACCCATGCCAGACCTGCAACTCGGCGATCTCCGCCTCTCCTACCGAGATGAGGGCAGCGCCACCGGCGCGCCCGTCGTCTTCGCCCATGCGCTCGGCTCGGACCTGCGGATCTGGGACAACCTCGTGCCTCTGCTGCCGCAGAGCCTCCGGATCCTTCGCTACGACCTGCGCGGTCACGGTGGCTCCTCCACACCCGAGCCGCCGTATGCGATGGGGGCCCTCGTCCGTGACGCCGAGCGGCTGATGGAGGCGCTCTCGATCCGCGACGCGGTCTTCGTCGGCTGCTCGATCGGCGGGATGATCGCGCAGGGCCTTGCGGTAAAGCGGCTCGATCTGGTCCGCGCGCTGGTCCTCTGCGACACCGCGGCCAAGATCGCCACGCCCGAGATCTGGCAGGACCGGATCGACCAGGTGCGCAGCTACGGCCTCGAATCCCTCGCCGAGCCTACGATGAAGCGCTGGTTCGCCCCCGCCTTCCGGCAAGGCCCCGAGGGCCAGCTGTGGCGCGAGCGGTTCATCGCGGGCGACCCCGATGGCTATGCCGGGGGCGCCGCGGCGATCGCTGGGACCGACTTCTACACGACGACGGCAAGCCTCACCCTGCCCACCCTCGCGCTGGTCGGATCCGAGGATGGCTCGACTCCGCCGGACCTCGTGCGCGAGACGGCCGCGCTGATCAGGGGCAGCCGGTTCGAGATCGTGCGCGGCGCGGGCCATGTGCCCTCCATCGACAAGCCGGCCGTGGTGGCGGCGCTGATCACGGATTTCCTGCGCTCCGTCGGCCATGTCTGACTTCCTTCTGGTCCACGGATCGGGCTACGGCGCCTGGTGCTGGTCAGGTGTGATGCGGACACTCAAGGCGGAAGGACACAGGGCACGGGCCATCGACCTGCCGCGGAACCTCGCAGGAAGCGTGAACATCGCGTCCTATGCGTCTGCGATCCTTTCCGAAATAACGACTCCGGTAACGCTGGTGGGCCATTCTTCAGGCGGGTTCGCCATCGCCGCCGCGGCCGAGGCCGCCTCTCCGGGCTTCATCGAGCGCCTCATCTTTCTCTGCGCCTATGCTCCGCGGGATGGCGCCTCGGTGGCCTCGATGCGCCGCGGACAGGCGCGCCAGCCGCTGCGCCCGGCGATCATTCTGGCACCGGACCGGCGCAGCTACCGCTTCGACCCCGGCCTTGGCATGGACTGCCTCTTTCACGATTGCGACTCCGCGACCGCTGCCGAAGCCATGACCAGGATGGTGCCCGAGCCGGTGGACCCGCAGGAGGAGGCGATCCACCTGACCGCGCGCTACCACGCGCTGGCGAAGCACTACATCCGCTGCCTCGACGACCGCGCGATCCCGCCCGAATGCCAGGCCGCCATGACGAACGACTGGCCAGCGGGCACCGTCTCGACACTGGCTGCGGGTCATTCGCCCTTCCTCTCCTGCCCCGAGGCGCTGGCAAAACGTCTCATCGCGGTGGCGGCAAATCCGCTTTCCTGCCAGCCGACGCCCGGATAGGGTCCGCCCGCCCTTCTCCGAGACCCACATGACCCAGCCCCGGCTCGCCCTCGCCTTCATCCTCGTCACCGTCACGCTGGATGCGATCGGGATCGGGCTCATCTTCCCCGTCATGCCCGAGCTGATCCTCGAGATCACGGGGCAGCCCCTGTCGGAGGCGGCGGTCTGGGGCGGTCTCCTCTCGGCCTCCTTCGCCGTCATGCAGTTCCTGTTCGGGCCGACCATCGGCAGCCTGTCGGATCGGTTCGGGCGACGGCCGATCCTGCTCGGCTCGCTCGTCATCATGTCGGCCACCTATCTCGTCATGGCGCTCGCGCCGACGATGGCGATCCTGCTCGCGGCGCGGATCGTGGCGGGGATCGTCTCGGCCACCTATGCCACCGCCTCGGCCTTCATCGCCGACGTGACGCCGCCCGAGCATCGCGGCAAGCGATTCGCGCTGATCGGCGCGGGCTTCGGCATCGGCTTCGTCCTCGGGCCGGCAATGGGCGGGCTGCTCGCAGGCATCGACCTGAGGGCGCCCTTCTTCGCGGCGGCGGTCATGGCGCTGCTCAATCTCGGCCTCGGCAGCCTCATCCTGCCCGAGACGGTCACGGACGCCACCCGCCGCCCCTTCGCGCTTGCGCGCGCCAACCCGCTCGGTGCGCTGCGCGCCGTGGCCCGCCTGCCCGAACTGCGCCGGCCGCTCGCGGTCTTCCTGATCCTCGGGATCGCGATGAACGTCTATCCGGCGGTCTGGGCCTTCTACGGGCACGCGCAATTCGGTTGGGGCGCGGCCATGGTCGGAGCGTCGCTCGCGCTCTATGGCATCAGCTTCGCCGTGGGACAGGTGGCGCTGGTCGGTCCTGCGATCCGGCATCTTGGCGAGCATCGCACGGCGCTGGTCGGGATCTGGGTCGACATCCTCACCCTCGCGATCCTCGGTTTCCTGACCTCCGGAACGGGCGCGCTCTTCCTCATCCCGGTGACGGCGCTCGGAGGCGTGGTGGTGCCCGCGCTCCAGTCCATCCTGTCACGCGCCACGCCGGCGGATGCTCAGGGAGAGTTGCAGGGTCTGCTCGCCTCGCTGAACGCCATCGCCATGATTGCCTCGCCGCTGGTGATGACCGCGACCTTCCGCGCCTTCACGCATGACGGCGCGCCGCTGCACCTGCCGGGCGCGCCCTTCCTGCTCGCCTCGCTGCTGATGGTGGGGGCGCTGGTCCTGCACCGGAGGCCGCGCCCGGAACGGGGATGAACAACGATCCGGACGTGGCCGCTTGAAAGCAGGAAGGGAGGCGCAAGGCCCCCCCTTCCCGAACGCGAGCGTTCTTGAGGCTGGTCATGCACCCTGAGCGGCCAGCGCCCTTTCGGCCTCCCGGCCGTGAAGCTCCTGCAGGTGGTCGAAGCGGCAGGTGTAGGTGCCGACGCCGAGGCTCTGCGAGCGGATCTCGACGATCAGACCGTCCATCTCGCCCTGCGGGATCAGGGCCTGCACCTCGTCCCAGCCCGGCCAACCGTCCTTGGCGTCAAAGCCGAGCAGCTGGCCGCGCCGCCCGGTCACGATCCGCTGGACCCGCGGCGTGAACTCCGACGGGACCGAGACCGCCACCGCAAGCACGGGCTCGAGCAGCACCGGCGCGCAGCCCGGCATCGCCTCGGACATGCCCTTCTGGGCCGCCTTCTGGAAGGCCATGTCGGAGCTGTCGACCGTGTGATAGCTGCCATCGGTCAGCGTCACCGCGACGTCCACCACCTGATGGCCGAGCGGTCCCTTGGCGAGGTAGCCCTGCACGCCCTTCTCGACGGCGGGGATGTAGTTCCTGGGCACCACCCCCCCGGTGATCCGCTCGTCGAAGACGAAGCCCTCGCCGCGCGGCTGGGGCCGGATCTCGAGATGCACGTCGGCGAATTCGCCATGCCCGCCGGACTGCTTCTTGTGCCGGGCGTGGATGGTCGCGGCCTTGGTGATGGTCTCGCGATAGGGGATGGCGGGCTTGGCCGAGGTCACCACCAGGCCATATTCGTTCTTCATGCGCGAAAGCGCGATCTGAAGCTGCATCTCGCCCTGCCCGCTGAGGACGAGCTCTGCCGTCTCGGCCTGATGGGCCGACGAGATCGAGGGATCCTCTTCGGCCAGCCGCGCCAGCGCCGCGGCGAGCTTCACGTCATCGGCCTGCTTCTCGGCCCGGATCGCCAGCGCGTGGAGCGGGGCCGGCGGTGCCGGCCAGTCGGACTCGACCACGCCGCTCTCGGTCAGCAGGTCCCCCGTGGCGGCCCCCGCCATGCGCCCGAGCGCCACGACCTCGCCCGGTCCCGCCGTGCCCTTGGCCGAGGTGCGGCGGCCCATCAGCGCCATGACCGAGCCGACGCGGTCCTGCCCCAGCGTGATCCCGTCCTTCACTTCGCCGGACCACACGCGGGCAAGCGACATCTTCCCCGACTGGCCCGCATAGACGGTCTTGAAGACCTGCGCCATCGTGCCGGCGGTGGCGATCCCCAGCCGGTCGGCCGTGGCCTCGACGCCCGGCGCCTCATGGCGCAGCGCCTTCAGCAGCCGGCGGATCCCGTTCTCGTTCTCGGCCGAGCCGAAGAAGACCGGCACGATCAGGTCGCGCTGCAGGTCGCGGGTCAGGTTGGCATAGATCTCGTCGGTCGAGGGCACCACGTCCTCGAGCAGTTCGGTCATCAGCGCGTCGTCGAAATCGGCAAGCGACTCGAGCATCCCCGTCCGGGCCTCGCCGCTCGCATCGGCCAAGGCATCGGGCAGCGCGACCAGATCCGACGGCTTGTGCGGGTTCCACCGCCAGGCGCGCTCGGACACGAGATCCACCATGCCGGTCACCTTGCCCGACGCATCGCGCATCGGGATCTCGCGCAGGACGAGCGGCCGACCCGAGACCGCCTGCAACGCCTCGAAGGTGCCGCGGACCGTGGCCTCGGGCAGATCCATCTTGTTGACATAGACGAGGTGCGGGATGTTGCGGTCGTCGAGGAAGCGCAGGATCGGCGAGAGGGTCACGGCACGTTCGGGCATCGGCTCGGCCACCACCACGACGATGTCGGCCACCATCATCGCGCATTGCGCGTCATAGGTCAGTTCGACCGAGCCGGGGCAGTCGATCAGCGCCCATTGCTCGCCGAGATAGTCGAAGCTCGCCACCGAAAGCTCGGTGCTCATCTGGCGGGCGCGCGCCTCGGGCGCCGCATCGCCGACGGTGTTGGCATCCTTGACAGCGCCGCGCCGGTCGATGGCGCCCGCGGCGAACAGCAGATCCTCGAAGAGGGTCGTCTTGCCGCAGGTGTAGCTGCCGACCAGAGCGGCGCAGCGCGGGCCTGATGGTTGATGGCTCATGGATCGTTCTCCCATCGCACAATCCGGAGGCGGAGAGCCGCGAATGCGCCTCTCCCCGGCTCAGTGTGCGTCTTTGCCGGAAGTCTGGCCAGTGTTTCGTGGCCTGCCTGACCCCAATTGCTCCACCCGCACCGGCCGGGCTGCCTTGACCTGAATCAATGGATTTCGCCTTCAGCCACGGCCTTCCCTCGGCTCCGGCAGTTTCCTATAAGGTGCGCGACCGAGAAGGAGCCGCCCATGCGCAAGGCCGAGATCAGCCGCAAGACCGCCGAGACCGCCATCTCCGTGACGGTCGATCTGGATGGCACCGGACGCTACGACATCCGCACCGGCGTGGGGTTCTTCGATCACATGATGGACCAGCTCGCCCGGCACTCGCTGATCGACATCACGCTGCGCTGCGAGGGCGACCTGCACATCGACGACCACCACACGGTCGAGGACTGCGGCATCGCGCTCGGGCAGGCGCTGACGAAGGCGCTCGGCGACAAGCGCGGCATCCGCCGCTACGGCAGCTTCCACCTCGCGATGGACGATGCGCTGGTGCGGGCGGCGCTCGACCTGTCGGGGCGGCCCTTCCTCGTCTGGAACCTGCCCTTTCCGACCGAGAAGATCGGCAGCTTCGACACCGAACTGGTGCGCGAGTTCTTTCAGGCGCTCTCGACCCACGGCGGAATCACGCTGCACGTGGACATGCTGCACGGGCTGAACAGCCATCACATCGCCGAGGCCGCCTTCAAGGCTGTCGCCCGGGCACTCCGCGAGGCGGTCGAGCCCGACCCGCGCGCGGCCTCGGCGATCCCCTCGACCAAGGGCATGCTCTGATGCTGACGGTTCTCGTCGATTACGACAGCGGCAACCTGCATTCCGCCGCGAAGGCCTTTCAGCGCATGGCCGACGAGACCGGCGCGGGGCGGGTGCTCGTCTCGGACAAGCCCGAGGACGTGGCGCGCGCCGACCGGATCGTGCTGCCCGGCGACGGGGCCTTCCCGGCCTGCCGCCGCGCACTCGGCAGCTACGGCGGCCTGTCCGAGGCCATCGAGGAAGCCGTGACGCGGCGCGCGCGCCCCTTCCTCGGCATCTGCATCGGCATGCAGATGATGGCGACGCGCGGCCTCGAATACGAGGAGACGCCGGGCTTCGGCTGGATCGCGGGCGAGGTGATGCGGATCGCGCCCTCCGATCCGCATCTCAAGGTGCCGCACATGGGCTGGAACGACCTGACGGTGGACCATCCCCACCCGGTGCTGGCGGGTATCGAGACGGGCGATCACGCCTATTTCGTCCATTCCTACCATTTCCGCGTGACCCACGACGCCGAGCGGCTGGCCCATGTCGACTACGGCGCCGCGATCACCGCCATCGTCGGGCGCGAAACCATGGTGGGCACACAGTTCCACCCCGAGAAGAGCCAGAAGACCGGCCTGCGTCTGATCTCGAACTTCCTGACCTGGAAGCCCTGAGCGGCGGGGAGAGCCTGCCGCGGACTCTGGCCGACCGGGCCCCGAGGGCGCCATCCCGCCCCCACACGGCTCCCTCCCGCCGAAACGCGCCCTGTCGGGCTCCGGTCTGCCACCTGTCCCGTGCCTCGTCTTCTTGCAGACGGCCGGCGCAGGCGCCGCGCCTACTTTACCCGAACCCAGGTCTGGCCCTTGCAGAAGGGGCCGACGCAGCCCGAGACCTTCAGCCGGTCGCCGTCGAGCGCCATTTTCGAGCGGTAGATCTTGCCGGTCGAGGGCTGCCAGATCTTGCCTTCGCCGTAGCGCCCGCCGCCTGCGGGGACCATGTCCCAGACGATGGCCTTCCCGCGGTTGGGCGAGACATATTCCGCCCCGGCCTTGAAGGTGCGGCCGATCGTGCCGCAGATCTTCGGCCCGCAGGGCGCCAGCGTCACATGCGCAAAGGCGCCCTCGTCCGGCTCCGTCTGCCAGATCCCCTCGACGGGATCGGCCAACGCCGCCCCCGCCGCCAGCGTCAGAGCCGCCGCCAGGCACGCAATCCTCATCCTCATCTCCTCCCCGAGATCCCAAGGCCCGAGGATCGCGGCGGAACCGGCCTGCGGGCAAGCGTGACGTCGGGTCCTTGGCATCGGGAACGCGGCGTGCCAGAAGCCGCGCGAGAGAGTGACATCCCGGAGAGCGCCATGATCCTCTATCCCGCCATCGACCTGAAGGACGGCCAGTGCGTGCGCCTCTTGCGCGGCGAGATGGAGGCCGCGACCGTCTTCGGCGACGACCCGGCCGCACAGGCAGCGGCATTCGAGTCGGCGGGCTGCGAATGGGTGCATCTGGTCGACCTGAATGGCGCCTTCGCGGGCCGCCCGGTCAATGCGGCCGCGGTCGAGGCGATCCTGGCGCGGATCGCGGTGCCGGCCCAGCTTGGCGGCGGCATCCGCGACATGGCGACCATCGCCCTATGGCTCGAGAAGGGGCTTGCCCGCGTGATCCTCGGCACGGTCGCGGTCGAGAACCCCGATCTCGTGCGCGAGGCCGCCCGCGCCTTCCCGGGCCGGGTCGCCGTGGGCATCGACGCCCGCAAGGGCCGCGTGGCGACCAAGGGCTGGGCCACCGAAACCGACGTGATGGCGACCGACCTCGCGCGCTCCTTCGAGGACGCGGGCGTGGCCGCGATCATCTATACCGACATCGACCGAGACGGCGCCATGGCGGGGCCGAACATCGAGGCCACAGACGCGCTCGCGCGCGCGGTCTCGATCCCGGTCATCGCCTCGGGCGGCGTCTCCTCGCTCGCCGACCTCATCGCGCTCCGCGACACGGGCACCATCGCGGGGGCCATCTCGGGCCGCGCGCTCTACGACGGCGCCCTCGACCTTGCTCACGCGCTGCGCGCGCTGCGCGCCTGACGGCCTTTCATTCTCGCTCAAATATCCCGGGGGTGAGCCGCGGCGCGGCGAGGGGGCGGAGCCCCCTTCCCCCGGCCCTTCCGAGGCGCTAGGACAGGCCGAGACGCGGCCGCCCAGGGCCCGGGAGATCCTGCCATGCTCAAGACTCGCATCATCCCCTGCCTCGACGTGGCCGACGGCCGCGTGGTGAAGGGCGTGAATTTCATCGACCTGCGCGATGCGGGCGATCCGGTCGAGGCCGCCCGCGCCTATGATGCCGCGGGGGCGGACGAACTCTGCTTCCTCGACATCCATGCCACCCACGAGAACCGGGGCACGATGTACGACCTCGTGACCCGCACGGCCGAGCAGTGCTTCATGCCCCTCACCGTGGGCGGCGGCGTGCGGACGCATCAGGACGTGCGCGCGCTCCTCCTGGCCGGGGCGGACAAGGTCAGCTTCAACTCGGCCGCCGTGGCGGATCCGACCGTCGTGGCCGAAGCCGCCGACCGCTTCGGCAGCCAGTGCATCGTGGTGGCCATCGACGCCAAGACGGTCGCCCTGGGCCGGTGGGAGATCTTCACCCACGGCGGCCGCCGCGCGACGGGCATCGACGCGGTGGAATTTGCCGAGGAAGTGGCGGCCAGGGGCGCGGGCGAGATCCTGCTCACGTCGATGGATCGGGACGGCACGCGTTCCGGCTTCAACCTGCCGCTCACCCGCGCCATCTCGGAGGCGGTGCGGATCCCCGTCATCGCGAGCGGCGGCGTGGGCACGCTCGACCACCTCGTCGAGGGTGTGACCGAAGGCGGCGCCTCGGCCGTTCTCGCGGCTTCCATCTTCCATTTCGGCGAATTCACCATCGGCGAGGCCAAGGCACACATGGCCGCCGCCGGCATCCCCGTGAGGCTTGCATGACCGTCCTCGAACGGCTCGCCGCCACCGTCGAGGCGCGCAAGGGCGCCGATCCCGACAGTTCCTGGACCGCGAAGCTCTTTGCCAAGGGCCCGGAGAAATGCGCCGAGAAGTTCGGCGAGGAAGCCGTCGAGGCCATCATCGAGGCGGTGCGCGGCGACCGCGCGAAGCTCGCCTCGGAAGCGGCCGACGTGCTCTACCACCTGCTGGTGATGCTCGCCGCCCGCGACGTGAGCCTTGCCGAGGTGATGGCGGTGCTCGAGGCCCGCGAGGGGACCTCGGGCATTGCCGAGAAGGCGGCACGGCCCTAGCGCGAGTTCACCCGGCCTTGGCGCGGGGATCGCCTGTCGGAGCCTCCGGCGGGGATATTTGTGCGAGAATGAAAGCTGCAGGGCGCAGGGTCCGGCGCGGCTCTTGCGCTGCCCGACGCGGGCGCTCCTGCCTGCAGTCCGAAGCCCCGAGCGGTCACAGCCCGAGCCGCGGGATCTCGATCGCGGGGCAGCGGTTCTCGACCACTGCCACGCCCTTCGCCTGCGCAAGATCGGAGGCCCTGGCGCTGCTCACGCCCAGTTGCATCCAGACGGTCTTCAGCTCCGGCAGGTGCGCCAACGCCTCGGACACGATCCCGGGCACATGCTCGGAGCGGCGAAAGACGTCGATCATGTCCACCCCTTCGTCCGCAAGAGCCGCGAGGTCGGGGCGGATCGTCTCGCCGAGCGCGTCGCCCCCCGCCTGACCGGGGTTGACCGGAATCACCCGGTAACCCTGCCGCTTCAGGAAGGCGGCCACGCGGTGGCTCGGCCTGTCGGGATTGGGCGACCAGCCGACGAGTGCTATGGTCCGCGTAGTTGTCAGGATCTGGCGAAGCGCGTCGTCGTTCACAGGGATCTCTCCGGAAGCACGAACGGGCTTTCCTCGCCCGCTCCCCCCAAAAAAAAGCGCCCTGACCGAACGGCCGGGCGCTAGTGCGGAACGAGGGACAGTGAAGGTCGAACGGGGGTTCCGACCCCGTTCTCTCTGTAACATGGGAGCCACATCGCCAAAGAAAAGGCTCAATCGCGCGTCCGTGAAGACTTACCGGTTCGCCGCCGCATAGAGCGCCACCGCCGCCGCATTCGACACATTGAGAGAGCCGAAGTCGCCCGCCGCGGGGATGCGCACCAGCAGGTCGCAGGTCTCGCGCGTCTTCTCGCGCAGGCCGGGTCCTTCCGCTCCGAGAACGAGGCCGACCGGCCGGCCGCCCGTGGTCGCAAGGCCCTCGGCCAGACTCGTCCCAGCCTCGCCATCGAGACCGAGCAGCGTGTAGCCCATCGCCTTCAGCTTCTCCATCGCGTCCGACAGGTTGCCGACGCGCAGATAGGGCTGCCGCTCGAGCGAGCCGCTCGCCGTCTTGGCCAGCGCCCCCGTCTCCGGCGCGGAATGACGATGAGGCGCGATGACCGCCCTCGCTCCGAACACTTCGGCAGACCGCAGCACGGCACCGACATTGTGCGGATCGGTCACCCGGTCGAGCAGGACGACGAGCGGCGCCCCTTCGCCCGCGGCGGCCAGATCCTCGAGGCTGCCCCAGTCGAGCGGCTTGACCTCGAGCGCCGCGCCCTGATGGACCGAGCTTTCGTCGATCGGCACCGAGAACTTGCGCGGATCCACGATCTCGGGTTCGAGACCGCCCTCCGAGATCGCCTCGCCCAGCCGGTCGGCAGCGTTCTTCGTCAGAACGAGCCGCAGCTTCTCCCGCTGCGGATTGGTCAGCGCGTCACGCACCGCATGGATGCCGAAGAGCCAGACGGACTCCTGCGACGCCGTCCGGCGGGCGCGCTCCTTGTCGATCACCCAAGCGGGCTTGACGGGTTTCGGCATCGGCAACTCCTGGAAAACGGGTCGTAGAATGGTCCGGGCAGCGGGGCGGCGCAAGGCGAAAGAAATGCTGCGATCGGGCCTTGACCCTCTCAGACCCCTCGGATAATCACGCCGCCAGTGGGCGACGTGCTGCAAGGTGCGGCAGCGGACTGTAACTCCGCCGAGGCGACTCATGCCTGGTTCGATTCCAGGGTCGCCCACCATCTCTCCGCCAACATGCCAGGCATGAACCGAGACCGGTAGACTGGCTCGATCCGGCCGGTTGCAGAGCTTGCACCACGGCCGCGCGAAGGCGGCCGGTTTCCGGACGTGCCGTGACCGTGCCGGATGGCGCCTCAGACTCAGGATGTGGCATGCGCCGTTCCGCCGAGGACCGGATCCTCCGGCTTCGCCTTGCGGGCCGTCGTCGCCCTGACGGCGGGGCAACAGATCAGCGCGACGTCAGAAGGATGCTTTCGCGGCGGGTGATCTCGGGATGCGAGAGCTGCCTCCACGGCTTACCGGGAAAGATCGCGTTGATTTCCGCAAGAGCCTCGGGCGGGAGGCAGCGCATCGTCTCGCTGCCGAAATGCAGGCTCTCCGCCCGGGCCCCCTCGGCGAGGAGGATTTCGTGGCGATCGAGAAGCAGGTGGTGGTAGGCCGCCTGTGCCATGGGCACCCGCGTCACCCTCCGGTCGTCCACCAGATGCTTTGCCGCCACCAGCACGGACTCCTCGCCGAACAGGATCTGGGCGCGCCAGTCCGCGAGGAGAAGCCGGTGGTTGGGCGAAACCCAGAGGTCGCGGGCGTTGCCGAGGGTCCCGGCGCGGATGCGGATGGGCGCGAGATCTCCCATTGCCGGCACCAGACTCGCCCCCGCCCAGCGGACCGGCCGGGCGCCGTGTCCGAGTGTCAGAACGGGATCACCCGGCTGAATGGTCTCGACCCGACGTTCTCCGTCCGGCGTGGCGATGAGTGTTCCGGCGAGGAAGCACGGCACGCCCGCGGGCGAGACGGTCAGACTTGCGATGGGCGCGGACTGCCCGCTGCCGACATAGGTGGACTGTCCCTGAACATAGGTCAGGGCGGTGCCGGCGGGCGGTGCCGTGCCGAGGAAGGCCACACCGGCCACGACGCTGTCATATCCGGTCGAGATCGAGATGCCGACCATCGTGTAGGCGGTGCCCGCGGCGTCGTAGAGCGTGACGTGGTATTCGTCCTCGACGAAGACCGGCTTCGGATCCGCCCAGCGAACGTTGTTCGTCACGGCGTCCCAGCTTTTTGAGCCGATGGTGACATCCTCGGTCAGCATCTGGTCGACAACGATCGAGCCGTTGACCGGATCATCGGTGAGGACCCCATCCGCATCGTCGAGGTGCAGCGTCACGGTCTGCGACAGGTCGAAATCGAGCACGACGTTCTGGGGATTCTCCCAGCTGAACGCATCGCCGTTCAGCGCATTGGTCAGAACATTGCCGTTGCGCACGGCAGTTCCGTCGTCATGGGCCATCGAAACGGCTCCCACGGGGATGATCGTCACTGTCGCCATCGTCCCGGCGTTCCCGCACCCTTCCCCGGACCTCGCCGAGCCACGCTCTTGATCATGACGATAAAGTCGCCGGGCATCAACCCGCCACCCGACCGGGCATCCCCCGCCGCCCGGAAGCGGTGGCCTCCGTGCCCGCGCCAAGACCCGCCCCGACCGACACAGGACGGCGGGAGGCGCTTGCGGGGGTCGCCGCCACCACCGGCTTTGCCTGCGGGCGGGTCGCGACGGGGCGCCGACGGTCCATTTGCCGCAGCGCCGTCCGCAGGCAGGCCACTTCGCCGCCTTGATCCCGCCCCAGGGAGAGACCCACCATGGGCAGCGTAAGAGTTCGGTGGAGACACCAGTGAAAGACGTTCCCGACAGCAAGGGGGCCGGTCCGACGAACCCGAAGCCCCGGCACCACATCCCGCCGGAACCACCCTCCGATTACCGCTCGCGCCTGGCCATCGGCGCGCATGCCTTCCTGATCTCGCTCGCGGCGGGAGCGGTCACGGCACTCCTCTCGGGTGCGTTGCGCGCCTTCTGAGGAGGCTGGGGGCAAAGCGCCGCAGGTTCGGGGACTTGCGGCAGGCTGCGGGATGACTATGTCGACTGCAAGGCCCTGCTGCGTGTCCCTTCCGCACCGAGGGCTTCGGCCGCGGGCGACCTCCCCATCTGCGCCCGCGGCCCTTCCCCTCGTCAGTCTGCATGCGCGGCAACAGGCGCCGCCCCGGTGCGCGGCTTGCGCAGCAGCAGCGCCAGCGGCAGCGCCGCCAGGGTGATCAGCATCATCAGGCGGAAGTCGTCGATGTAGCCGATCATCGTGGCCTGCTGCGTGACGAACCTGTCGACCACGGCGAGAGGCAGGGCCGCACCCTGCGCCGCCTCGGGCGAGACCTGCCAGAGTTGCGGGTTGTAGGGCGTGACATGCGCGCCGAGCTCGGCATGGTTTATCTGGCTGTTGTGGGTCAGCATCACCGTCACCATCGAGATGCCCACGGACGAGCCGATGTTGCGCACGAGGCTGAAGAGGCTCGTGGCATCCGCCCGGAATCGCGGCTCGATGGTGGCGAAGGCCACGGTCGAGAGCGGGACGAAGACGAGGCCGAGGCCGAGGCCCTGCACCACGCCCGAGAGCACGATGGGCGTGCTGTCCATCTGCGGGCTGAAGCCGGTCATCATGTGGAGCGAGACCGCCGTCAGCGAGAGGCCCGCCGTCACCAGCACCCGTGCATCGACGTAGCGCAGCACACGGCCCGCGATCAGCATCGAGATCATCGTGCCCACCCCGCGCGGCGCCATGACGAGTCCGGTCGTGATCACCGGATAGCCGAAGATGTGCGACAGCATCGGCGGCAGGAGCGCGAGGCTCGCAAGCAGGATGATCCCCACCACGAAGATGAAGACGAGGCCCGTCGCGAAGTTGCGGTCGGCGAACATCGCCGGCTCGAGGAAGGGCTTCTCGGCTCCGAGGATATGGATCACGAAGACCCAGAAGCCGGTGATCATCAGGAACAGGTAGATCCAGATCTCGAGCGCGGCGAACCACTCCACCTCGGCCCCACGGTCGAGCATGAGCTGCAACGAGCCGAGCGCGATGGCGAGCGCGGCGAAGCCGAAGAAGTCGAAGCGGCGGATCACCCGCGTGGCCCGCGGCAGCCAGGTCGCGCAGCCGAGGAAGGCCACGATGCCCACCGGCACGTTGATGAAGAACACCCAGCGCCAGTCCCAGCTCTCGGTGAGCCAGCCGCCGAGCGTGGGCCCGATGATCGGGCCGACCATGATCCCCGCGCCCCAGAGCGCCATCGCCTGCCCCGCCTTCTCGCGCGGGTTGATGTCGAGGAGGAACGTCTGCGACAGCGGCACGATGGCCGCACCGAAGACGCCCTGCAGCAGCCGGAAGCCGACCATAGACGGCAGGCTCCAGGCCATGCCGCAGGCCATCGAGGCCAGCGTGAAGCCCACGATCGAGGCCAGGAACAGTTCGCGCTTGCCGATCCGGTCGGCGAGCCAGCCCGTGACCGGCGTCATGATGGCGGCAGCCACGATGTAGGAGGTGAGCACCCAGTTGATCGTGTCGGCCGAGGCGTCGAGATCCCCCGTCATCGAGGGCAGCGCCACGTTCGCGATGGTGGTGTCGAGCACCTGCATGATCGTGGCCAGCATGATCATGAGGGTGATCAGCCCGCGGTGCTCCACGGGCTGCTTCAGGGTATCGGTCATGGCGCCCTCCGGATCAGTCGGCAGTGGCGGCGAAGCTCGCGAGGCCCGGGATGTGCCGCACCCGGCCGGTATCCACGGACACCTCGGCCGAGAGGCCCGAGGCGAGGCCGCTCATGTCGACCCCCTCCTCGAAGCGCAGGCGGACGGGCACGCGCTGGGTAACCTTGACCCAGTTGCCGGTGGCGTTCTGCGCCGGAAGCAGCGAGAACTCCGAGCCGGTGCCCGCGCCCACCGCCTCGACAGTGGCCTCGTATTCCCGGCCGGGATGCAGGTCGAAGGTCACCTCGGCCTTCTGGCCGGGAACGATGCCGGCCAGCTGCGTCTCCTTGAAGTTGGCGTCGATCCAGACGTCGCCGGTCTCGACCAGCGAGAAGAGCGACTGGCCCGAGGTCACCATCTGGCCCGGCTTGAACGAGGCGGCCTGATAGACAAGCCCGTCCGCCGGCGCGCGCACCTCGGTCAGCGAGAGCTGGTAGGCCGCATCGTCGCGCGCAGCCAGCGCCGTGCGCACCATCGGATGGTCGTCCACCGGCCCGTCGGCCAGGCCGCCCAGCGCGGCGAGGGCACTGGCAGTGGTCTGGCGGGCCACGACGAGCAGTTCGTTCGCGCGCTGCGACTCGTGGCGCGCGTCGTCGAGCGCCGTGGTCGCGGCCACGCCCTTCTGCGACAGCGCCTTCTGCCGCGCGAGTTCATTCGCCAGATAGGTCGCATCGTCGGCGGCGAGCTTCTCCTGCGCCAGGGCCTGCGCATAGGCCACCTTGAGCTGCTCGACCTGCAGGCGGGCTGAGGCCACGTCGGCTTCGGCCCGGGCCAGCGCGATCCTCCACGGCTCGGGATCGATCACGAACATCACGTCGCCCTCCCGCACCGGGCGGTTGTCGGCGACCGAGACCGTCGTCACGCGGCCGGACACCTGGGAGGCGACCGACACCACCGCCTGATGCAGATAGGCGTTGTCGGTCGTCTCGTAGCGGCCACCGGTGAGCCACCATGCGCCGGCGCCGCCCAGCAGGGCCGCGGGCAGCGCCGCCATGAGAAGGATCCGGCGCGTCTTGCGCCGTCTCGGTTCCGCCGCCACAGCGGCCACTCGGATCGTGTCGGGAGAGGTCTGGGCGTTCATCGGCTGACCTTGATGCAGGGGTGGCGGTCTTCCGCCTCCGCGTCGTTGAGGTTGGTGACGATGGTCCGGAGCATCGAGACGAGATCCCCGCGGCGGTCCGCCGGGATCCCCTCGAGAGCTTCGTCGTAGACCTCGTCGGCAATGGCCTTGATGGTCGCATAGGCGGCCTGGGTCTTCTCGGTGGGCGCGACGAGCCGCGCCCGGCGGTCACAAGGATCGGCCTCGCGACGTACCCATCCGCCCAGTTCCATCCGGTCGATCAGGCGAGAGACGCTGATCGGCTCGATGTCGAGAAGATCGGCGAGCCGGGCCTGAGTGGCCCTCGGTTCCCGGGAAAGCTGCGCCAGAAGCCGCCACTGCGCCGTCGAAAGGCCCAGGTGGCTGGTCTGACGCTCGAACCGCTTGCGGATGGCGCGCGTGGCGTCGTGAAGAAGGAGTCCCAATCTGTCTGTGTCCGTTTTCATGCGCATGACATATTATAAGCATGCTTACCAATCAAGGCGAGCCCGCTGCGCGCGCGAAATCGTGAGCGGTCGGCCCGGTTGATGCGGCCGGAAGCCGGTCCATGTCGCGGGGAAGCCGAAGGATCCTCCATGCCGCTCACCCGCCGCTTCCTCCTCGCTGCCGGCGCCTCGCTCGCGCTTCCCATGATAGTCCGTGCGCAGGCACCGCGACGCCCTCGCCTCGCCACCACGCTCAAGGCCGCGAGAGCCTACGAGCAGCTTCACGCCCTTGTCATCGCGCGGGAAGGCGAGACGCTGCTGGCCGAGGCGCTGCGCGGGCCGGCGCCCGACCGGGCGGTCAACATCAAGTCGGTCTCGAAGACCATCGTCGCGGCCCTCCTCGGCGCGGCGCTCGACCGCGGCGAGGTGCCGGGACTTGACGCCACCATCGGCAGCCTCACCCCGCGCCTCATCCCGGACGACGCCGATCCCCGCGTGCGCGCGATCACGCTCGAGGATCTCGTGACGATGCGCGCCGGACTCGAGCGTACCTCCGGCGGCAATTACGGCGCCTGGGTCTCGAGCCCGAACTGGGTCGCGCATGCGCTTTCGCGGCCGATGGTGGCCGAGCCGGGCGGCCGGATGCTCTATTCGACCGGCAGCTTCCACGTGCTGGGCGCCGTGCTGGCCGAGGCGACCGGGCGGAGCCTGCTGTCGATGGCGCGGGACTGGCTCGGCGAGCCCCTGGCCATAACCGTCCCGTCCTGGACGCGCGACCCGCAGGGCTACTACCTCGGCGGCAATGAGATGGCGCTTTCGCCGCTTGCCCTGCTGCGCTTCGGCGAAATGGTGCGCCGCGGCGGACGCTGGGACGGGCGGCAGGTGCTGTCGGAGGACTGGGTGCGGCGGTCGCTGGAGGTTCGGACACGCTCGCCCTTCTCCGGGCTCGGCTACGGCTATGGCTGGTTCATCGGCCGCGCCGGAGCCGAACGGATCGCGCTGGCCCGCGGATATGGCGGGCAGATCGTCTGCCTGCTGCCCGATCTCGCGGCGACAGTCGTCGTGACCTCCGATCCGACCCGTCCCGCCCGGAGCGAGGGCTATTTCGGCGACCTCATGCGCCTCATCGGCGAGGTTGCCGTTCCCGACCTGCGCAGCGTCTGACAAACGCCCGAACGGTGCATTCCCGGTGGGTTGGGAAGCGCCAACCGCCCTTGCGGAGTCACGTTCCGGTCATCGGCACGGCGCGGGCTTGATACGGATCCGATAGGAACATATTAAGAACATATGAAACGCGACCTGTCCCGTAAGCTGGCGATCCTGTCGGATGCGGCCAAGTATGACGCCTCCTGTGCCTCGAGCGGCGGGGCGCGGCGGGACTCGAAGGACGGGAAGGGCCTCGGCTCCTCGGGCGGCACCGGCATCTGTCACGCCTACGCGCCGGACGGGCGCTGCATCAGCCTCCTCAAGATCCTGATGACCAATTTCTGCATCTTCGACTGCGCCTATTGCGTCAATCGCGTGTCGTCGCAGGTGGAACGCGCGCGCTTCTCGGTCGAGGAGGTTGTCTCGCTCACGGTGGAATTCTACCGGCGCAACTACATCGAGGGGCTGTTCCTCTCCTCCGGCATCATCCGCTCGCCCGATGACACGATGGCCGACATGGTGCGCATCGCGAGGACCCTGCGCGAGCGCGAGAATTTCCGCGGCTACATCCATCTCAAGACCATCCCCGACGCGGCCCCGGAACTGATCGAGCAGGCCGGCCTCTTTGCCGACCGTCTTTCGATCAACGTGGAACTGCCGACCGAAGCCGGCCTCGGCCGCTTCGCGCCCGAGAAGTCCGCGCGCGGCATCCGGAAGGCCATGGCCGAGGTGCGATTGAAGCGCGAAGCCTCGCGCGAGACGAGCTTTCGCGGCCGGCGGCCTTCGCGCTTCGCGCCCGCCGGCCAGTCCACGCAGATGATCGTGGGAGCGGACGGAGCGGACGACGCCGCGATCCTTGGCAATGCCTCGACCCTCTATGCGAATTACGGGCTCAGCCGCGTCTATTACTCCGCCTTCTCACCCATTCCCGATGCCTCCAAGGCACTGCCGCTGGTGCGACCGCCCCTCCTGCGCGAGCACAGGCTCTATCAGGCGGACTGGCTCCTGCGGTTCTACGGCTTCGAGGTGGACGAGATCGCCGACAGGGGCATGCTCGATCTGGATGTCGATCCGAAGCTTGCGTGGGCGCTGGCCCACCGCGAGGCCTTCCCGGTGGACGTGAACCGGGCCTCGCGCGAGATGCTGCTGCGCGTGCCGGGGTTCGGCACCAGGACCGTGGCGCGCATCCTCTCGGCGCGGGCGCATGCGGCCGTGCGCTACGAGCATCTCCTCGGGATGGGCGCCGTCCTCAAGCACGCCCGACCCTTCATCCAGCTTCCGGGCTGGCGGCCGCAGGGCCTCGACGACGCGGGGCTCCGCGCCCGCTTTGCCGCGCCGCCCGAGCAGCTGAGCCTCTTCTGATGCCCGAAGTGGTGCTGCCGCGTCTGGGGACGGTGGCCGCGTGGCGGGCCGAGGCGCGCCGGCTCGCTCAGGCAGGGGTTGCCGCGGAAAGCGTCGTCTGGCGCATGGGCGACGGCGAGGCGGACCTTCTTGCGTCGCTTCCTGCCGAGACGACGGCCACGCCCATGCGCGAGATCCGCCTGCCGCGCGAGGCAGTAGCCAGTTTCGAGACCGCCCTCTGCCATGCCGATCCGGAGCGGTTCGCTCGCGCCTATGGGCTGCTGCTGCGCCTTGCGGAAGGCTCTCTGCGCTGGGGCGACCGAAGCGATGCAGCACTCGGCCGCCTTCTCGCGCAGGAGAAGACGGTCCGGCGCGAAATCCACAAGATGCACGCCTTCGTGCGCTTCCGCGAATTGCCCTCCGAGGGTCCGCGCCGCGCCTTCGCCGCCTGGTTCGAGCCCGACCACCCGGTCGAGGAGGCGGCGGCCCCCTTCTTCGCCCGCCGCTTCGGCGACATGGACTGGGCCATCGTGACCCCCGAGATCACGACGCGTTTCGCCGATGGCAGCCTCGACTTCGCGCTGACCGAAGGCCGGGCCGCGCCGCCCGAGGATGGAACGGAAGAGCTCTGGCGCACGTACTACGCCAGCATCTTCAACCCGGCGCGGCTGATGGTGAAGGCGATGCAATCCGAAATGCCGAAACGCTACTGGAAGAACCTGCCCGAGGCGTCGCTGATCCCGGGCCTGATCCGGGGAGCGGAAGGGCGCGCGGCGGAGATGCAGGCCGCGGCACCCACGGAGCCGCCTGCCCGCACGGCCGCCATCGCACGCCAGCGTCGGGCGGTCTCTCCGCCGCCGACAGCGGGCGGCGTCGTGCCGGGGAATGAAGCCGGGAACCGGCCGCCCGCCTCGCTTCCAGAGGCGAAGGCCGCAGCGGACGAGTGCCGACGCTGCCCGCTCTGGTCGAACGCGACGCAGGTGGTTTTCGGCGAGGGCACGACGGCCGCGCGGATGATGGTGGTGGGCGAACAGCCGGGCGACCGCGAGGATCTGGCGGGGCGCCCGTTCGTCGGGCCGGCCGGTCAGGTCTTCGACGAGGAAGCCGAAGCCGCGGGTCTCGACCGGTCCATGGTCTATGTCACCAATGCGGTGAAGCACTTCAAGTTCACACCACGCGGCAAGCGGCGCATTCACCAGAAGCCGGACGCCGGAGAGGTGACGGCCTGCCGCTGGTGGCTCGATCTCGAGCGCGACCTCGTCCGGCCGAAACTGATCGTGGCCATGGGCGCAACCGCTCTCGCGTCCCTCACCGGGACGGGGGCCGGGATCCTCAAGCGACGCGGATCGGTCGAGCGGCTGGATGACGGCACGCCGCTTTTCGTGACGGTTCATCCCTCGTACATCCTGCGCCTGCCGGACGAGGCAAGCCGGGTGGAGGAGCGGTCCAGGTTCAGGGCGGATTTGAAGGCCGCCCGGGAACTGCTTGAAGAGCTGGAGTAAGGCGAAGGAACCCGTCGGCATGGCGCGCTGGCGAAGCGCAGCGGCTTCCTGGCCGCTCGGCGCCTTTCAATAGAGTCCGCCAGAACGAGAAGCCGCCCGGATCAGGCTGCATTTACCCCAAGGCGACGCTTGCCCGACGTATGCGGCGTCGGTAGCTCCTCGCACTAAGGCAGCTGCGCTGCCCCTGCGCAATGGCGCTCCTGTCGCCGCGTCATGGGCCGCGAAGGTGCTTCTCTCACAAGGGAGACGTCAGACCTCGGGAGCGTCCGGCTTGGGGATCGGGTTGTTGACACGCTCGACACGCGTTTCGTCCCATTGAGGATCCTCGCGCTTGATCCGGCGCGAGATCATCCAGCCAGCGGGCCAGCAAAGCACGATGCCGATCACGGCGCTGATCGCGATGGGCATCCACCCATACCAGCCGAAGCTGAAGAACAGGATGACGAGGCCGCCGGTGATGACGGCCCCCGTCATCAGCGTGAGGATGATGCTCAGGCGATCCATCAGCGGCTCCGCTTGCGGGCCCGTACGGTCGCAGGCGCGAGACGGGCAGACCGGCGCGAGGCGGCAACCGCCATCAGCACCAGCGTCACGGTGGCTGCAAGAAGGCTAAAGGTCAGGGTCTCGCTCGACATGGCGTCTCCTCCGATGCAGCGGGTACTCCCGCCATTCAAGGTCAACGTCATGCCCCGCGGCTTGTTCCCGCGGCGTCGATCTTCAGGGGCAGCCGGCAGCCGCGCTCAGCGCACGTTCCAGCGCACCCGGCGTCACCGGCTTCTCGATCACCGTCGCCCGCGGATCCGCCGGCAGGCTCGAACTGGCGTAGCCGGTGGCAAAGACCACCGGCACTCCCTCTCCCAGAAGGCGGCTGCCGAGGTCGAACGACGTCCGCCCGTGGCTCAGGTTCACGTCGAGCAGGGCGATGTCGGGCTTGGCCTCGGCCACGAAACGCTCGGCCGCGGGCAACGAATAGGCCATGTCGATCAACTCGAACCCCATCTCTCGCAGCGTCTCCACCGTTTCCATCGCAATGATGGCCTCGTCTTCAAGGTAGAGGATCCGCATGGCGGAGGGGGTCCAGGTCACTGTCATAGTCCACTTCGGTTGCTGCATTCCAGGGCAGGGCCACAACGAGACGCAGTCCAGCCGGTTCCCAGTGACTGTGGATGCTGCCGTAGAAGGAGCCCTCTACCATGGAGCGCATGAGTTGCGTGCCGAATCCTTCCCGGGACGGCGAATTTACCGGCGGACCGCCGCTCTCCTGCCACACCAGCCGGAATTCCTCGCCCTCACCCTCATCCACGCGGGACCAGCGGACGGACACTCGACCCTCGGGGCGCGAGAAGGCCCCGTATTTCGAGGCGTTGGTCGCAAGCTCGTGAACGACCATCCCGAGGCTCAGGGTGGCACGGGCGTTGAGACGCATGTCGGGACCGCGCAGCGTCACCCTCTCCTCGCCGTAGACGTTCAACAGTTCGAGGGCGAGAATGTCGCGCAGCGCCGTCGAGGCCCAGTTCTCGGAGGTCAGCAGGTTGTGGGTGTTCGCCAGCGCCCGGATGCGCTGCGCCAGAGTGTCCAGGATCTCCGGCGGCTCGCCCTGCTCGCGCCGTGCGCGGTTCACCAGCGCGATCACGTTCGAGAGCATGTTCTTCACCCGGTGCTGCAACTCGCGCATGATGCGCCGCAGGTCGGCCTGCAGTTCCAGCAGGCGTGTGACGTCGGTCACGTTGAAGCCGACGGCGCGGACACCGTCCGAGCGATGCACGGGATACCAGTCCACCTCCCAGACGCGCGGCACCTCGGGTTCTGCGGTCGTGCTTCCGCGCAGCACCTGCCTCAGAACCGGCTCGCCCGTCTCGAAGACCTTGCGAACCGAAGCCACCATCCTTCCGGCGACATCCGCGTGCACCTCGGAGATCGAACGGCCGATGATGCTGCCGGCAGACAAGCCGCTGAACTCGATCATCTTCGGATTGGCGCGCAGATAGCGGAAGTCGCGGTCGACGAGGCCCATGGCGCCGGGACTGCCGAGGTAAAGCTCCTCGATCTCCTCGGCGCTGGCGCGCGCCTGGGCAGAAGCCTCCTCGGCCGCGCGCGCATATCGGGTGACGGCGGTCACGTCGAAGACAGAAAAGACCACTCCGCCCCGGTCGGTCGCGCCGCTGCGGTAGGGGGCAAAGCGCACGATCACCTCGGCCTTCCCGTCCGTCGACACCATGCCCACCTCTTCCGCCTCTCCGCCATTCGCGACGCGCGCGCTGACTTCGGCCACGACCCTCATGTCCAGCCGGGCGCCGATGTCGGTGATCTCGCGCCCGCGGTCCTGTTCCACGAAGCGGAACCAGGTGGCGGCCTCGGGGGTGAAGTTCCTCAGCCGCAGGTCCCGGTCGAGGAAGACCGTCGCGATCTGGGTCGAGGACATGAAGTTCGCGAGGTCGGCATTGGCTCCGGCCAGTTCGGCCAGCTTGGTCTGCAACTCCTCGTTGGTGGTCGACAACTCCTCGTTCGCCGACTGAAGCTCCTCGTTCATCGACATCATTTCCTCGTTGGAGCTCTTGAGCTCCTCGTTCGAGGTCTCGAGTTCCTCCACCGTGGTGCGCACCATCCGGCGCGCCTCCTCCAGCTCGTCCTCGAGCTGGCTCACATAGGCTTCGTCGAGCACGATCCGGCTGTCGGGCTCGGCCGGCGCCGCAGAGGTTCCGAACGTGACGAGCCGCGAGCCGTCGGGAAGCGTCTCGCAGCCGATGGTGACGTCCTGGACCTCGTCCGCCTCGCCCAGCTCGACGCGGGTCTGACGATAGCCGCCGCCGGCGATGGCGCAGGCCGTCAACAGCCGCTTCAGCGGCTGCTCCAGCTCGGCGAGGATGATCGAACGGATGCCGAGCGACGCCGTGCCCGGGTTGAGGCGGACGTAGCGCTCCGCCCCCGGACCGACGCGCGTCACCTCGTCCTGCGGGCCGACGAGCAGGAAGGAGGGCACATGGCGCGACAGGAGGGCTTCGGCCGCCGCGTAGGGGATGCCGAAGACCTGCTCGGGCATCGCGTCGTGCGCCGGCTCGCCGCCGACGGGGATGCGCCGGAAGCCGCGCGGCAGGTCCGGCGACCGCGCCACGGCCTCGTTGCGCCGGTAGATGCGGTGCTCGGGCACGACGTCGATGAAGGGCTCGCCCTCGACCTTAGCCGTCTCGGACGGGCCGAGCATCAGGTAGCCGCCGGGTCGCAGGGCGTAGTGGAACACGCGCTGCGCCAGTTCCTGCAGGCCATGGTTGAAGTAGATCAGCAGGTTTCGGCAGGTGACGAGGTCGAGCCGCGAGAACGGCGGATCCTTGACGAGGCTCTGGGACGAGAAGCGAACGACGTCGCGCAGCTCGCCGCGCACCTCGAACCCGTTCCGCGTCGGGCTGAAGTAGCGTTCAAGAAACTCGGGCGGAATCTCGGAGACGATGGAATTCGGATACTGCGCGCGCCGGGCGACCGCCAGCGCCTCCTCGTCGATGTCGGTGCCGAAGACGCAAAGCCGCGCCCGGACGTCGAGCCGCGCCATCGCATCGGCCATGACCATGGCGACGGTGTAAGCTTCCTGTCCCGTCGAGCAGCCGGGCACCCAGATGCGCACCTCGTCCCCCCGGCTCTTGTTTTCCAGAATGGCCGGGACCGCGATCCGCGCCAGGGCCTCGAAGGCGCCCGGGTCCCGGAAGAAGCTGGTCACGTTGATCAAGAGGTCGCGGAACAGCCGGTCGGCCTCGCTGCGGTTCTGGACCAGCTCGCGCAGGTAATCTCCCGGCTCGTCAAGCCCGAGAACCGACATGCGCAGCGTGATCCGGCGGTGCAGGGTGCCGCTCTTGTAGCCCGAGAAGTCGTGGCCGGTGCGGTAGCGGACGTTGCGCACCACCTTCTCGATGAATTCCGCGTCGCTCTCGACAGTAGGGGCGATGCCGGACGCGCGGTTGTGGAAGTCGCGCAGCACGCCGACCATCTCGGACGCCGGCAGGACGAGGTCGACGGCGCCGGTGCCGATCGCCGAGCGGGGCATGCCGTCGTACCGCGCATCCTTCGGATCCTGCGCGAAGACGAGCCCGCCCGCCTCCTTGATCGCGCGAACCCCGTTCGACCCATCCGATCCGGTGCCCGAGAGGATCACGCCCGCGGACCGCGCGCCATGTTCACGCGCAAGCGCGTGCAGGAAGCTGTCGATCGGACGGCGAAGCCCGCGCGGCGCCTCGAAGGGCACCAGCCTCAGGGTCCGTCCCCTGATGTCGAGGCTGTAGGCCGGCGGGATGAGGTAGACGTTCCCGCCCTCGATCTGCATGCCGTCGGTGATGGCCTGAACGGGAAGCCGCGTGCGCTTCGACAGGAGTTCGGGCAGAAGGCTCTCATGCTCGGGATCGAGGTGCTGGACGAGCACGAGCGCGAAGCGATCCGTCGGGCGCAGCGCGCCAAGGAGGCTCTGGAACGCCTCAAGTCCCCCCGCCGAGGCCCCTATCCCGAGGAGGATCAGATCGCCGCCGGCGCGGGATTCGGCGGCGGAAAGCATTTCCGTCATATCGTCAACTTTCGTCTGGAACTGCGACAAGCCGACGCATACGCTCCGGCGGCACAGGACGCGAGGGGGTATGGACCAGAAACAGTTCGAGAAGATCCGCGGGGTCTTCGATCGTTCGGGTGTCGCACTGACACTGGCGGACATGTCCCTTCCCGAGCAGCCCCTCGTGCTGGCCAATCCGCCCTTCCTGCGCATGACCGGCTACAGCGAGGGGCGCATCCTCGGTTTGAACTGCCGGTTTCTGCAGCGCGAGGGCGAGAACGAGCAGGCGCGCGCCGACATCCGCGACGCCCTTGCGCAGGGCAACGAGGTGCAGGTGGTGCTGCGCAACTACCGCTCCAACGGAGAGCCGTTCGACAACCTGCTCTTCCTCCACCCCGTCGGCGGCCGACCGGGTGCTCCGGACTATTTCCTCGGCTCGCAGTTCGAGCTGGATGGCCTCGGGGGCGACCGGCCAGCGGCGGCTGCCGGTCATGCCGGTGCCCTCAGCCGCGATCTGGCGAGGATCGGTGCCGTCGCCGCACGCCTCGAGATGGATACGCGCCGCCAGCTGGCCGAGGTCGCGGCCGCTCTCGTCCGCGCATGGGAGCGGCGGTCCTAGCCGGAATGTCCGGGACGGCGGGCCGAAGCGTCCCTCGTCAGCCCGCCTGATCGAAGATCGCGGCTCCCCGTCGTCGTCCGGCAGGTGCCGGAGCGCACCTGCGGACCGAACGGCGCCACAGGATCCGCGGGTGCGCGCCCTGTCCGGCGCCACAGGAATGGTCCTGCGGAACCGGATCTGGATTTCCCTGAACTTTCGCACCCCAACCGTCTCGCAAGTAGCCTGATGACGCGAGCGAACGGTCCGGGCCGGGATCCGGTTCCCCGGAACCTGGCCAGTGGGCAGGTTCTTCATTTTCCCGAGCACTTTCGGCCCGGGCACTGCAATCCGTGCCGACAGGCGCCGGATCGCATGCGAATTTTCCTGCATCGGCGGAACCGCCCCCCGCTGCGGCCGGTTGAAGCGCGCAACTTCCCTGAAAACCGGATACGAACCCAATGAGCCATGCCTGCGAGCCGGACCTTTCCGACACCTTCACGGTGCTCCTCGCGGGAGGCCGCGGCTCCCGCCTGCATGA
Organism: Rhodobacter sp. NSM; assembly: GCF_052244495.1. NCBI lineage: Bacteria > Pseudomonadati > Pseudomonadota > Alphaproteobacteria > Rhodobacterales > Rhodobacter > Rhodobacter sp. NSM. The sequence goes on along the minus strand of NZ_JBQPXH010000001.1, from coordinate 165,649 downwards.
GCTGACCGCAAGCCAGTGCAAGCCCGCCCTGCCCTTCGCCGGGTCGCGGCGGATCGTGGATTTCACGATCGCGAACGTGGTCCGCTCGGGACTGACCCGGATGATCGTCGCGACACAATATCGCCCGACGTCGCTGGCCCGTCACCTCGAGAGCTTCTGGGCCCCGCGATTCCCGGCAGGCGGGCTCATGCTGCGCGAGGGACCGTCCGTCACCGGCACACCTGAAGGATACGGGGGAACCGCCGCAGCCGTGACCGCAAACCTTGCCGAACTCAGGTCCGCGGGTGCGCGCGAACTCGTGGTGCTTGCGGCCGACCATGTCTACGAAATGGACTACGCGGCGCTGGTGGCCGCCCATCGCGCGTCCGGGGCCTCCGCGACCGTGGCGGTCGATACGGTCCCGAGGGACCGTGCCCGCGCCTTCGGCGTCGTCCGCACCGACGAAGGCGGACGGATCGAGAGCTTCCTCGAGAAGCCCGACCATGTGCCGCCGGACCCCGCGCTTCCGGGCAGGGCCATGGTCAGCATGGGCATCTATGTCTTCGACTTCGACTGGCTGGCGTCGGTCCTGCGCATGGTTCCGGGCGCGACGCAGGATTTCGGGAACGACATCCTGCCGCTCGCGGTGGCTCTGGGCGAGGCGCAGGCCTATCGCGTTCCTGGCGACGGCTTCTACTGGCGCGACGTCGGCACGCTGGATGCCTATCGCCGCGCGCAGCTCGATTTCACGCGCGGCGAGCCGCCCTGCACCCTGCCGCCTCAGGTGGCTGCCAGCGAGCACGAGATGAAGGCCGCCTCCGGCGAACTCGTGCAGTTCGCCTTCCGGATGCAGACCGGAGGCATCTCGCTCCATGCCCCCCGGCTCGGTGCCGGCACGCCCGGACGCTGGTGCATGCTGGACGAGAGCGTGCTTCTGCCGGGTGCACGCGTGGCCCCCGGCGTGCGGCTCACCCGCGCCATCGTCGCTCCGGGCACGTCGGTCCCATCGGGCCTGGTGATCGGCGAGGACCCGGACGAGGACGCCCGCTGGTTCCGGCGCAGCGAGGAGGGAACGGTCCTGGTGACCACGCAGATGCTCGCCCGCCGGGCCGCCGACCGCGGCCGCGCCTTCGCGCCCCTTTCCGCCACGCGCATGGGCCGCTCGGCATGAAGCGTTCCGCCCGCCCCGCGCCGCCGCTCAAGTTCGACATATCCTCGGCCCATCCGAACCGGCTCGGCGCCGACTATGACGGAGAAGGCACGAACTTCGCCCTCTTCTCCGAGAATGCGACTCGAGTGGAGCTCTGCCTCTTCGACGAGGACGGCAAGACCCAGACGCACTGCCTCGACCTTCCGTCCTACGAGGGCGGGATCTGGTACGGCTATCTTCCCGGCATCCGGGAAGGACAGGTCTACGGCTACCGCGTGCACGGTCCCCACGCGCCCGAGGACGGGCACCGGTTCAACGCCAACAAGCTGCTGATCGACCCCTATGCCCGCGAGTTGAAGGGCGACCTGATCTGGAACGACGCGCTCTTCGGTTATCCCGTGGGCGGCGACGACCGCGAGCTCGACCCTCGGGACAGCGCCTCCTTCGTGCCGAAGGCGGTCGTGGTCGATCCCGCCTTCGACTGGGAGGCAGACAAGGCGCTCCGCCACCGGTGGGAAGAGACGGTTATCTATGAGGCGCATGTGAAGGGCCTGAGCATGCGTCATCCGGGCGTGCCCGAAGGCGACCGCGGCACCTTCAAGGGCCTCGCCTCGCCCGCCGTGATCGACCATCTGAAGTCGATCGGCGTGACGTCGATCGAGCTCCTGCCGATCCATGGCTTTCTCAACGACCAGCACCTGATCGAGAAGGGGCTTTCGAACTACTGGGGCTACAATACCCTGTCCTTCTTCGCCCCCTACCGGCCCTATACCAAGTCCGGCTCGATGCGCGAGGTAAAGCAGGCGATCAAGCGGTTCCACGACGCCGGCATCGAGGTGATCCTCGACGTGGTCTACAACCACACCTGCGAGGGCAACGAGAAGGGCCCCACCCTCTCGTTCCGCGGCATCGACAACGTGTCCTACTACCTGCTCTCGCCCGAGGCGAAACGCCACTCCTTCGACACCACCGGCACCGGCAACACGCTGAATGTGGCGCATCCGATGGTGCTGCGCATGGTGCTGGACTCCCTGCGCTACTGGGTCGAGGTCATGCATGTCGACGGCTTCCGCTTCGACCTCGCCTCGACGCTCGGGCGCGAGGTGCTGGGGTTCGAGCGCGAGGGCACCTTCTTCGCCGCGATCCGGCAGGATCCGGTGCTCTCCACGGTGAAGCTCATCGCCGAGCCATGGGACATCGGCGAGGGCGGCTATCAGGTCGGCGGCTTCCCCTGGCCGTTCCGCGAGTGGAACGACAAGGCGCGCGACGATGTGCGCGCGTTCTGGCGGCGCGATACCGGCCTGGTGGGCGACATATCCCAGCGGCTCCTCGGCTCGCCGGTCCAGTTCTCGCATTCGCACCGGCCTGCGACCTCCTCGGTCAATTTCATCGCGGCCCATGACGGTTTCACCGCCTGGGACCTCGTTTCCTACGACGACAAGCACAACGAGGCGAACGGCGAGGACAACCGCGACGGCCACTCGCACAACCTGTCGCACAATCTTGGCGCCGAGGGGCCGACGGACGACCCCGGCATCCTCGAGGCGCGGCTGCGCCGGGTGAAGGCGATGCTGGCCACCGTCTTCGTCTCGCAGGGCGTGCCCATGATCCTCGCGGGCGACGAGTTCGGCCAGAGCCAGCACGGCAACAACAACGCCTATTGCCAGGACAACGAGATCGCCTGGCTCGACTGGGAGAACGCCCGCGAAGACCTGATCCAGGCGGTCGCCGACCTCGCCGAGTTCCGCCGGGCCGAGGGCGGTCTCGCGCGGGCCCGCTTCGCCGTGGGACCCGAGGCGGTGCAGCACGACACGCCGGTGGCAAGCTGGTTCCATCCCGCGGGGCGCGAGATGACGGAAGGCGACTGGAACGACGGCGATCTGAGGCTTTTTGCGCTGCGGCTCGACCTGCCGAAGGGGCGCGACCTTCTGATCCTGCTCAACGGCGGTGACGACGGGGAGTTCGCCCTGCCCGAGGGGGAATGGCGGCTGAAGATCGACACCTCGCGTGATCGGATCGCCTGCGACGAGACGGCCGAGGGAACGATCGCGGTGGGCTGGCAGAGCGTGATGGTCTTCGCGGCCGTCGACTGACGACGCAGCGGGTGCCGCTCCTGAGCGGCGGCGCCCATGGATGCGGGATGGCTGGCAAGGGATTGCCGGGACACGGCAATCCGCTCGTGCCGCCCCGCCGACGGAGGGCCTTGCCGGGACAAGACGCCCCGGCGCTTCCTGCGGTCCGACCGTCAGATGCGCACCGGCGGACGGATGAAGGTTCCGGCTGCCCGAAGCCCGATGGCGCCGCCCCTCGCGCTTCCGGTCGCCGCGGTCCAGATGGATCAAGCCCGCGTTTCCGGGGCTTGCCCCCCGGCCCGCCGCCTCTAACATCAGCCCGCGGGTTGCGGAGCTGGGTAATGGGCGTGAACACGATGCCGGTCTCGACCGGCGAGGCCTTCGAGGTGCTGCTTCACGGGTGGGAGGCGCAGCGATCCGGAGGGATGATGGTCTCGTGGATGCTCCACGGCCGCCCCGGCATCGGCAAGACCGAGATCGTGCAGCAACTGGCCGAACGCACCGGCTCGATGCTCTTCGATCTGCGGCTGACCACGATCGAGCCGCAGGACCTGCGCGGCCTGCCCTATTACGATCATGCCAGCCAGAAGACCGTCTGGTACCGGCCCGAGGACCTGCCCGACGATCCGGAACGTCCGGCGATCCTCTTCCTTGACGAGCTGACCGCAGCCGCTCCGAACCTGCAGCCGACGGTTTACGGCCTCCTGCAGGAGCGGCGCGTGGGCCGCCACCGGCTGCCGCCCTCGGCCTTCATCGTCGCCGCGGGCAACCGTGTCGAGGACGGCGCCGTGGCCTACGAGATGGGCACCGCGCTCTCGGACCGGCTGATCCACCTGAACCTGCGTGCGGACGCGCCCGACTGGCTGCTGCGCTATGCGCTGCCGCAGGGCCTCCATCCGACGGTGATCGCCTTCATCCGCACCCGCCCCGACCTTCTCGAGACCACCGAGGAGGCGCTGCGCCGCGGCCAGATGATCGCCTGCACGCCGCGCAGCTGGGCGCGGGTCTCGACGATCCTGCAGCAGGTGTCCGACCGGCGGATGCGCGACGTCATGGTCGCGGGAACGGTGGGCGAGGCGGCGGCGGCCGAATTCGCGCTGATCGCCGACGACATCGCGGCAACGGTCCAGGTCACCGAGCTTCTCGCCGCCCGCGACAGCGCGCGGACGCGGCTCTACCCCGCCACGATGCACGGGCTGACGGCGCTCATCTACGGGCTGGTGGCGATGGCCGATGCGCAGACCCTGCCCGAGATCATCGAGATCATGGCCGAGATCCGCCATCTCGGCCGCCGTCGCGACGAGGAGGTCTTCCTGCGGATGCCACTGGCCGAGCTCTCGGGCTATGGCTTCGAGATCCTGATCCAGAAGGCGCTGGACAACGGCTGGCAGCATGTCTTCCTGCAGTCCCGCGCCTACCAGGCCTATGCCGCCGAGCGGCGGGCGGCGGGGCTGGAATGACCCGGCACAGCGCGCGGGCAAGCGTCGCGCTTCGCGCCCTCGGCGAAGCCGATCCGGCGATGGCGGCGCTCGCGCTCTGGTGCGAGCACCGCGACCGCGAGGACGGGCCGCCGGCCGCGACAGAGGGCACGACGATCCATTACTCGCCGGCCTTCGAGGCCCTGCCGCGGCACGAGCAGATGGGCGTGGCCGCCCATCACATCCTGCATGTGGCGCTGCGGCACACGCAGCGGATGGCGGCGATGCAGGCCCGCTTCGGCGATCGTTTCGACCCGGAGATCTACAACATCGCGGCGGATGCCATCGTCAACGAAAGCCTGCTGCTCGCCGGCTACGCCCTGCCCCGCCCCGCGCTCACCCTGACCGGCGTGCTGATGGCCGCCACGGGTCAGAGCCCGAGCGCGCGCGAGGCGCTGGCGGAATGGGATGCCGACCGGCTCTACATCCGGCTGATGAAGGCAGGCGGCAAGGGACGCTCGGCCGCCGAGAAGGCGCGCAGCCATGCCGAGGACCGGATGACCGGCCGCGACCTGCACCCGAAGGCGGGCGGTGCCGCCGAGGATCGCGAGGAGGCGGACTGGCGGCAGCATCTGGCCCGCGCGCTCGAGGCGGGGCGCATGGCCGGGCGCGGCATCGGCCTGCTCGGACACCGGATCGCCGACATCCCGCACCCCGAGACGACATGGGAGGTCGAGCTTCGCGGCCTCGTCACCCGTGCCGTGACCGAAGCCCCGAGCGAAAGCCACCGCCGCCCCGCGCGCGACTGGATCGCGATGGAGGCCGAGGCGCTGGCCTCGGGCGGCCCGGTCCCCGCCTTCCGGCCCGGCCGGATCCGCGCGAGCCACGAGCCGCGGATCGTGATCGCGCTCGATGCCTCGTCGAGCATCGACGACGACCGGCTCGCCCTGTTCATGGGCGAGGTCGCCGGCATCGCGCGACGCACGGCCGCCGAGATCCACCTGCTTGTCTTTGACGAGACCGTTCAGGCGCGGCTGAAGCTCGACCCGTCGCGCTGGCAGGGCCAGCTGCCAAGGCAGGCGCTGGCGCGTGGCGGAGGCACCTCCTTCGTCGCGGTTCTGGAGGAGGCCGCAGGACTCGATCCCTCGATCGCGGTCGTGCTGACCGATCTCGACGGCCCTTTCGGGCCTGCCCCTCGCCGGTTTCCCGTCATCTGGGCCGTGCCCGACAGCCCCGAGCCCCTCGCCCCGCCCTTCGGCCGCGTCCTGAGCCTCGCCCGCTGAATGACAGCCGTCCCCTCCTCTTCGGCCGCATCCCGAGCTTCGTCCGCCGAACACCTCCGTCGGCCCCGTCCTTGGCTGCCCCGCCTGCCGCGACCGACGGCCTCGCTCGCCGACCGCGAGCGTTCACCTCTGCCAGAGGTCGGACCCGAACCCTTTCTGCACCTGGAAAGGAGGAAGACGCCGCCGGGGTTCGCTCAACCCGACAGCGCCGCCAGCCGCGCATGGGCGGACACGCCCCGCATGTCGAGCGTCACGTCGCGCAGGAACACGTTCTCGAAAAGGTTGATCTTCAGCAGCTTCTGCTCGGTCAGCGGCGCCCCGAACAGATCCTTGCGGATCATCGCCTCTTCCTCGCGGCTCAGGCGCACGACTTCCGGTCCGGCCTCGGACTGGACCGAAACGAAGGTCAGCGGCGTGATGTAGGCCATGTCGGACTGCTCGATCACCAGATGCAGCACGCCGGTCTTCAGCTGCCGCCGCGCCGCGATGCGCGTCAGGATCGCACGGCCGCGAACCTGAAGCAGGTCGAGCCCGCGATCCGCCTCGGCCTGGTCGATCAGCTTCGCACGCCGCTCCTTGGGGATGCGCAGCACGTTCGTCTCCACGAACAGGATCGCCACGATCATCAGGAGCGGGGCCTGCGCGATGGCGATGGCGCTTTGCGGCCAGACGAGCATGGCGGCCACGAAGGGCGCGAGCACGGCGAGGAACCGCAGCATCTGCGCCTCGAACACCATCCGCCAGATCAGCCGCAGGGGAAAGCCCCGCCGTGGAAGCAGCGTCACCCGGCCGAAGATCCGCCGGGGCACCTGCCGGGTCTCCAGCGCATTCCGGTTCCAGATGGTCGACGGGCTGACGATGAACATGGGCCTCGCACTCCTTCACGTCTGAATGATAGGAGCGCGGTCCGGCTTTCAAGTTCCCGCTGGCCGCGCACGGCTGTGTGATGTCCATTGTTCAGGCGGAAAGCAGATCACGAATATGTGGCATGATGTGCACGGCTTCGCGAGAGATGCGCCGCGACCTGCGGTCAAGGCGCGCTAGAAGAAAGCGACGGAACAGGCCGGTTCGGGCGTATCAGGACCGCGGAAACCGAGGAGAGACGATGTCACTGGTGAAGCAGGGCCTGCTCGTTCTGGCAGTCGCCGGGGCGGTGCTGATCATCTGGGTGCTCTACGTGCCCGCGGCGCGGCCGGTGCTGGAGCGCGTCGGACTGCTCGGCCCGATGGAGCGCCTGGGCATCGTCGCGCAGGACTCCGAGGCCCTGGCCGCCCCCGGGCCCGGCGGCGCGGGCGGCGCGCCGACGACGCGGGTGATCGCGCAGCCGGCAGAGGAGCGGGCGCTCAACGCCATCGTGACGGCCGTGGGCAGCGCCCGCGCCGTGCGCGCCGTGACCGTCGCACCGGAGGTCGAAGGCCGCATCGAGGAGATCGCCGTCGGTCCGGGCAGCCGCGTCTCGGCGGGCGACCTCATCGCCTCGCTCGAGAGCGAAGCCGCGCGCATCGCGGTCGACCGCGCCGAACTCATCCTCGCCGATGCCCGCGAGGATCTGGATCGGGCGCAACGCCTCGCCGGATCGGGCGTCACCAGTGACCTTGCCCGGCAGGAAGCGCTCCTTGCCGTCAAAACCGCCGAACTCGAGCTGCAGCAGGCACGGTTCGAGCTTTCGCAGCATCGCATGCTCGCGCCTTTCGACGGCTGGGTCGGCATCATCGAATTCGAGGTCGGCGACCAGATCAGCCGCGGCGACGTGATCACCGAGCTCGACGACCGATCGAGCCTCCTCGTCGATTTCCGCGTCCCCGAGCGGGTCGTGGGTCAGGTCGGCATCGGCGACAGAGTGACCGCGACGCCGCTCTCGGGCGCCCGGGACCCGCTGGAGGGCCGGATCAGCGCGCTCGACAACCGGGTGGACGAGGCGAGCCGGACCCTCCGCATCCGCGCCACCATCCCGAATGCCGATGACCGTCACCGCGCCGGCATGTCCTTCTCGATCCGGCTGGAGCTTCCCGGCGAGCCGCGGCCCGCGGTCGATCCGCTCGCGATCCAGTGGGGCTCGGAAGGGGCCTTCGTCTGGGTGGTGCGCGAGGGCCGGGCACAGCGGGTGCCGGTGCGGATCCTTCAGCGCGACGCGGATGCCGTGCTGATCCAGGCCACGCTGCGGCCGGACGACCTCGTGGTGATCGAGGGGGTGCAGACCCTCAGGCCCAACGGCCCCGTCGAGATCGTCGAGCCGCCGGACGGAACCGCCCCCGCCGGCTCGAAGAGCTGACGCCATGTCCACCCTTCCCGAACCCGACGAGCACGAGCTTGCCCATTCCAACACCGCGCTCTTCATCCGCAGGCCGATCCTCGCCTTCGTCCTCAACGCCCTTATCCTGATCGCGGGCCTCGCCGCCCTCTACGGCGCCGACGTGCGCGAGTTGCCCGACGTGGACAGCCCGGTCATCACCGTGACAACGGAGTTCGAGGGTGCCTCGTCCGAGACCATCGACCAGGAGGTGACGGACGAGATCGAGGGCGCAGCCTCGCGCGTGGCGGGCGTCAAGTCGATCTCGTCGAACTCTCGCTTCGGGCGCAGCCAGGTCACGGTCGAGTTCAACGACGACACCGATCTCGACGTGGCGGCGAGCGACATGCGCGACTCGATTTCGCGCATCCGCAACAACCTGCCCGACGATGCGGAAGAGCCCCGGATCGTGAAGGCGGATGCGAATTCCGAGGCCGTGATGCGCGTCGCGGTCACCTCGCCGCGGCGCTCGGCGCAGGACCTCACCCAGCTCGTCGAGGACCAGATCGAGAGCCGCCTTCTCGCCGCACCCGGCGTGGCCGACCTGCAGATCTACGGCGACCGTGCGCCGATCTTCCGGGTGGACATCGACCAGATGCTGCTCGCCTCGCGCGGGCTGACGCTGGCGGATCTGCGGGACGCGCTCGCCAATGTCTCCTATGACGCGCCTGCGGGATCGCTCAGCTCGGATCGCCAGAGCCTCGTGGTGCGCACCACCGCCACGGTCACGACGCCCGAGGCCTTCGAGGCGCTGGAGATCGCGCCGGACGTGAGGCTGGGCGACGTGGCCTCGGTCGAGCTCGGTCCCGAGCCGGGCGCCTCCTACCTGCGCGCGAACGGGCAGACCGGCGTGGGCCTCGGCATCATCCGGCAGGCGCAGAGCAATACCCTCGAGATCTCGACGGCGGTGCGCGAGATCGTGGCGGGCCTGCAGGCCGACCTGCCCGACGACGTGCGCATCTTCGTGACCTCGGACGACGCCACCTTCATCAACGGCGCGATCCACGAGGTCGAGATCGCGCTCGGACTGTCGACTTTGATCGTCGTCGCGATCATCTTCCTCTTCCTGCGCGACATGCGCGCCACGCTGATCCCGACGCTCGCCATTCCGGTGGCGCTGATCGGCACCCTGGCCGCGATCTGGCTCGTCGGCTTCTCGATCAACATCCTGACCCTGCTCGCGCTGGTCCTCGCCACGGGGATGGTGGTGGACGATGCGATCGTGGTGCTGGAGAACATCGTGCGCTGGCGCTCGCAGGGGATGGGCGCGCGCGCGGCGGCGGTTCTGGGCACGCAGCAGGTGTTCTTCGCGGTCATCGCCACGACGACCACCCTTGCGGCCGTCTTCATCCCGCTCTCGTTCCTGCCCGGCCAGACGGGCGGCCTCTTCCGCGAGTTCGGCTTCACCCTAGCGATCTCGGTCCTGCTCTCCTCCGTCACGGCCCTGAGCCTCTGCCCCGTCCTCGCGAGCCGTCTCCTGCGCGGCGGTGCCGAGGAAGGCCGCGGCCCGGTGGTGTGGCTCGGCCGGACGCTCGCGGCCTTCTACCGGCGGACGCTGCACTGGGCACTCGACGCCCCCTTCGTGATCCTCGCGCTTGCCGGGGCGTTTGCGCTTACCGCTGCCTTCCTCTTCGGCACGCTGAAGCAGGAACTGACGCCGCCCGAGGACCGCTCGGTGATCCTGATGTCGGTACAGGCACCGCAGGGCGTCGCCCTCGAATACACCGACCGCAAGATGCGCCAGATCGAGGACCTGATCCGGCCCTTCCGCGAGAGGGGAGAGGTGGTCAACGTCTTCGCCATCGCAGGCTCGGGCAGTCGCGACAACCGCGGCTTCATGGTGATGACCCTCGCCCCGTGGGAGGCGCGCGAGCGCAGCCAGCAGGAGATCGCGGAAGAGCTGAACAGGGGCCTGCGCAGCATCGTGGGCATCCGCGCCTTCGCCATCCAGCCGAACTCGCTCGGCGTGCGCGGCGCGGGACAGGGGCTCAGCTTCGCGGTGGTCGGCGACAGCTACGCCCGCCTCGCCGAAAGCGCGCAGGAACTCGTGGACCGGATGGAGGAGAACCCGGCCTTCGGGCAGGTGCGCCTCGGCTACGAGACGACGCAGCCCCAGCTCTTCATCGAGGTGGACCGCACGCGGGCCTCGGACCTCGGGATCGAGATCACCGGCCTCGGCGAGGCGCTGCAGGCGGTGCTTGACGGCCGGACGGTGGGGACGATCTTCCTCGACGACTCGAGCTACGACATCCAGATGCTGTCGACGACCGAACCGGTGAACGATCCGGGCGATCTCGAGCGGATCTTCGTGCAGGCGGGCGACGGTAAAATGGTGCCGATCTCGAGCTTCGTGACTCTGACCGAGCGCGCCGTCGCGCCGGAACTGTCGCGCGAGGGTCAGCTGCGCGCCGTGCCGATCACGGCCGGCCTGACGCCCGGGATGGCGCTCGGCGAGGCGCTGGACGAGGTGGAGCGCCTTGCCGCCGACATCCTGCCCGGCGACAGCCGGATCGAGCCGCTCGCCGAGGCGGCGACTCTGGGCGAGACCTCGTCCGGCCTCACGGCCACCTTCGGCTTCGCCATCGTCATCGTTCTCCTCGTGCTGGCCGCCCAGTTCGAGAGCTTCGTCTCGGCCTTCATCGTCATGGCGACGGTGCCGCTGGGGCTGGCCTGCGCGGTCTTCGCGCTGGTGCTCACTGGCGGAAGCCTCAACGTCTACAGCCAGATCGGCCTCGTGCTGCTTGTGGGGATCATGGCGAAGAACGGCATCCTCATCGTCGAATTCGCCAACCAGCTCCGCGACGAGGGGCACGGGGTGCGGCGCGCCATCGAGGATGCCTGCGCCATCCGCCTGCGTCCCGTGATGATGACCATGATCGCGACGGTTCTGGGCGGCCTGCCCCTCGTCCTCGCCTTCGGCGCGGGCGCCGAGGCGCGCGAGGTGCTGGGCTGGATCATCGTGGGGGGCCTCGGGCTCGCCACAGTGGCCACGCTCTACCTCACGCCGGTGGCCTATCTCCTTCTCGCCGGCCTGTCGAAGCCGAAGGCAGAGGAGCAGGCCCGCCTCATGCGCGAGCTGCACGAGGCGGCGCAATCCGGTGCCCGGCCGGTGGAGCAATCGCCCGCCGAATGATCGCCGCACAGGAACGGGCACCGCCGGCGGCCACGGCGCATCCATCGTCGCACATCTGACAGTGCGGGCACGAGTGCGGGGCAGGATCCGCAATCCGATCCCGGGTCTACGGGCGACCGTCGCGCGCGCCTTCCTGCGCAGGAGGCGTCGTCCCACGCGGGGCGACGCCTTCCGCGCTTGCGGCCGGTCGATGCCGAGGCGAAGATCGCCCTTGCCGTTCCGGACACCTCCGCATCTGCCGAAAGCCCTTTCCATGAACATCCCGAAACTGCCTATCCTTCTGCTTCTTGCCCTGCCCGCCTGTGGCGGCGGCGATCCCGATCCTGCGCCCTCCGCCGGAGGGACGGACCTGCACCGCCCCGGGATGGCCAACCCGGCATCGGTCTATTGCGGACGACAGGGGGGCCGGCTCGAGATCCGCACCGAAGGCACAGGCAGATCGGGCTACTGCCACCTTCCCGACGGCCGCACCCTCGAGGAATGGGAGCTTTATCGCGACGCCGAGCCGCTCTGACCGGCCCGCTCTCGCGGCATCTGCCCACCGCTGTCGGAACGCCGCGCCGCCTTGCCGGCAGGTGCCGCGGCATGGATCAGCGAAGGGTCCGGGTGCCCGGCGCGGCCAGACCGCGCCGCCGCCGGGCATAAGCCGCCTTCTCCGCTTCTCCGACGTGCGAGCCTTGCCAGCACCGGCGCCCGGCGCTAAGGCGACCCCGCCGCTAGAAGGAGAGGCCGATGATCCCGCGTTATTCCCGCCCCGACATGGTGGCCATCTGGTCGCCGGAAACGAAGTTCCGCATCTGGTTCGAGATCGAGGCCCATGCCTGCGACGCGCAGGCAGCGCTCGGCGTGATCCCGAAGGCCAATGCCGAGGCGGTCTGGAAGGCGGCCGAGGCCACCTTCGACGTGGCCCGCATCGACGAGATCGAGGCGGTGACGAAGCACGACGTGATCGCCTTCCTGACCCATCTGGCGGAAATCGTCGGCGCCGACGAGGCGCGCTTCGTGCATCAGGGCATGACGTCCTCGGACGTGCTCGACACCACGCTGAACATCCAGCTGGTGCGCGCAGCCGACCTGCTTCTCGCAGGCCTCGACCGTGTGCTCGCCGCGCTGAAGGCCCGCGCCCACGAGCACAAGGACACCGTCCGCATCGGCCGCAGCCACGGCATCCACGCCGAGCCCACCACCATGGGCCTGACCTTCGCCCGCTTCTACGCCGAGATGGCGCGCAACCGCACCCGGCTGGTGAATGCCCGCGCCGAAGTGGCGACGGGCGCGATCTCGGGCGCGGTCGGCACCTTCGCCAACATCGACCCGGCGGTGGAGGAGCATGTCTGCGCCAAGCTCGGGCTGGTGCCCGAGACGATCTCGACCCAGGTCATCCCGCGCGACCGCCACGCGATGTTCTTCGCCACGCTGGGCGTCATCGCCTCGTCGATCGAGAACGTCGCCATCGAGATCCGCCACATGCAGCGCACCGAGGTGCTGGAGGCCGAGGAGTTCTTCTCGCCCGGCCAGAAGGGCTCGTCGGCCATGCCGCACAAGCGCAACCCCGTGCTGACCGAAAACCTGACCGGCCTCGCCCGCCTCGTCCGCATGGCGGTGGTGCCCGCGATGGAGAACGTGGCCCTCTGGCACGAGCGCGACATCTCGCATTCCTCGGTCGAGCGCGCGATCGGCCCCGATGCCACGATCACGCTGGACTTCGCGCTGCACCGCCTGGCCGGCGTGATCGAGAAACTCGTGGTCTACCCCGAGAACATGTTGAAGAACATGAACAAGTTCCGGGGCCTCGTGATGAGCCAGCGCGTGCTGCTGGCGCTGACGCAGGCAGGGGTGAGCCGCGAGGACAGCTACCGCCTCGTGCAGCGCAACGCGATGAAGGTCTGGGAACAGGGCAAGGACTTCAAGGAAGAACTGCTCGCCGACCCGGAAGTCACCGCCGCGCTCTCGCCCGCCGAGATCGAGGAGAAGTTCGACCTCGGCTATCACCTGAAGCACGTCGACACGATCTTCGCCCGAGTCTTCGGCGCCTGATCGCCTCACGCGTGCGTGACGCCCCGCAGCCTCTCGCTGCGGGGCGAATCATGTTAGCCTCTTCACCGTGCGATTGAGACGGACTTTGCCATCCAACCCCACAGGAGGACCGAATGACGAAGCTGACCCTCACGACCCTCGCCCTCATCGCGGCCCCCGCGCTGGCGATGGCGGATTGCCCGATGAAGCACCAGACCACCGCCTCCGTCTGCGGCGACGGTCAGGTCTACGACCCGGTGGCGAAAGCCTGCACCACCGTGACCGGCTAAGGCGCCGTTAACCGCCCGCGCGCCATCCTGCCCCGGTAGAGACAGCGATTCGGGGCAGCATGGCACAGGCTCTGGCACGGATACGCCCGGTTCAGCGGGCCGTTCCCATGGAAAGGGACGAGGGCGAACCGCGCGCCCTCTCCCGCCGCGAAAAGGCGGCCATCATCGTCCGGCTTCTGCTGGCCGAAGGTGCGCCCTTGCCGCTCACCGCCCTGCCCGACGACATGCAGGAGGGTCTGGCCGAGCAGATGTCGCGGATGCGCACCATCGACCGTGCCACCATGACCGCCGTTGTCGAGGAATTCCTCGGCGAACTCGAAGCGGTCGGACTTTCCTTCCCAGGCGGCCTCGACGGCGCGCTGGCCGTCATGGACGGCCACATCAGCCCCGCAGCCGCCACACGGCTGCGTCGCCAGGCCGGCATCAAGGGCGATCCATGGGAGCGTTTGACCGGGATGCCCGCCGAGTCGCTCCTGAAGGTGCTGGAGGAAGAGAGCGTCGAAGTGGCGGCGGTGATGCTGTCGAAGCTGCCGGTGCCGAAGGCGGCCGACCTGCTGGGCAAGCTGCCAGGCGAGAAGGCGCGCAGAGTCGCGTATGCCGTCTCGATGACAGGCTCGGTCGAGCCGGAGACGGTGCGCCGCATCGGCCTCTCGCTTCTGGCCCAGCTCGACGCCGAACCGCCCCGCGCCTTCACGGCTACTCCGGTCGAACGGGTGGGCGCGATCCTGAACGTCTCCGCGGCGCTCACGCGCGACGAGGTTCTCAAGGGGCTGGAGGAGACCGACTCCGCCTTTGCCGAACAGGTCAGGAAGGCGATCTTCACCTTCGAGCATGTCCCGAGGCGCGTGCTCGCCCGCGACATTCCGAAGATCGCCCGCGCGGTGGACCAGTCACGGTTGGTCACGGTCATTGCCGCCGCCTCCACGCGGCCGGACCTGACAGAGGCGGTGGAATTCCTGCTTTCGAACATGTCCCAGAGGCTGGCGCAGGCGTTGCGCGAGGATGCGGCCGCGCGCGGTCAGGTGAAGGACAAGGAGACCGAGGAGGCGATGAACTCCATCGTGGCGGGCATCCGGCAACTCGAGGCGGCGGGCGAGCTTGTGCTCACGGTCGAGGAGGAAGGCGACTGAGCCATTCCAACCGGCAATGCCCTGGTGAGACAGGCCGCCGACAGCGCGCGGTGTGCTGAGCGATCCCGTCTTCTTGAGGTTCGGCGGCGGCGCCTCTATGTCTGGCGCAACGAACAACGGCGGCTGTCGCCGCGGAGACCATGGCTTCGAGACGAACCGGACCCGCCGCCTGGGCACAGGACCGACTGCTGCGCGCCCTCATCGGCGCCCTTCTCCTCCTGCCCTATCGGTGGCGCGTCCCGCTCTGCGGCTGGGTCATGTCGCGTATCATCGCCCCGCTTGCCGGCTGGGATCGCCGGGTGCGGGACAACCTTTCCCGCATCCTCCCCGAGCTTCCCCCAGGCGAGGTCCGGCGCCTCATGCGCAAGGTGCCGGAGAACGTCGGCCGGGCTGTCATCGAATCCTACTCGGGGCCGGATTTCGTCGCGCGCGCCGCCCGCAATCCGCTCACCGGCCCCGGCCTCGTGACACTCGAGGCGGCCCATGCGGCCGGCAGACCGGTCGTCCTCGTGACGGGGCACTTCGGCAATTACGACGCGAGCCGCGCGGCCTTGCTCGCCAGAGGGTTCCGCATCGGCGGGCTCTACCGGCCGATGAACAACCGCTATTTCAACGACCACTACGTGCAGGCGATGGCCGCGATCGGGGGGCCGGTCTTTCCACGCGGAAAGGCAGGGCTGGCCGGAATGCTCCGCCACCTGCGCGGCGGCGGGATGCTGGGCCTGCTGATCGACGTTCACATGCGCAGCGGCGCAATCCTGCAGTTCTTCGGCCATCCGGCGCGCACCGCGCTCTCGGCCGCAGAACTGGCGCTGAAATACGATGCGCCGCTGGTGCCCGTCTATGCGATCCGCGCGCAGAACGGCCTCGACTTCGACATCCGCGTCGATGCACCCATTCCGCACAGCACGGCCGAAGAGATGACGCAGGCGCTGAACGACTCCTTGGAAGCCGTGGTGCGCGACCATCTCGATCAGTGGTTCTGGATCCACCGGCGCTGGCGCGTCTCGCGCGCCTCCTGACACACCGGGCCGCGGCGAACCCGCGCCCGCGGGATCGCGCCGGAGGTACGTTCCGGCAGCAGGCCGGCCGGTCAGACCAGCCGGACCTGCGTGCCGATCGTCGCGAGGCCGAAAAGTTCGGCGATATGCGCGTTCGCGAGGCCAATGCAGCCATGGGCCAGCGTGCTTCCGACGCGGGACGGATCGTCCGTGCCGTGGATGCGGTAGTGATCCCACTCGAGATACAGCGCGTGGCTGCCGAACGGGTTGCCCGGCCCCGGGGGCAGGCTCGCGGGCAGGGCCGGATCGCGCTCGCGCATGAGAGGCGTCGGACGCCACGTCGGACCCTCGACCTTGCGGATGACGCGGGTCCCGCCCAGACGCGAGAACTCGCGCGCCGCGGGCACGGCCGTCGGATAGCGCCGCTGCACGGCACCATCCTCGGACCAGAAGATCACGACCCGCTGCCGCAAATCGGCGAGGATCGCGCCGTGTTCGAGGGTGGAGAAATGGTTGCGCCAGTCGTCGGGCTCCTGTCGCGCCGCCTCGGCCTCGCGTACACCGCCCGCGAGGGCGAGGCCCGCGAAAGCCGCCGCCGCGGCCGACAGGATCCCCCGCCTCCGGAGGTTCAGCTTCTGCATCGAAATAGTCCTGCTCATTGTCTTTTTATTGCAGGCTGCGACTCGCGGCCGCGCCCTGCGGCCAAGGTGGTGGCGGGCCGCCGTCCGGGCAACTCACGAATCCTTTCCGAGGAGTAATTCCGCCGATCCCGTGCGTGATCGCCACATCACGCGCTTCAGGCCGCGGCATCCCGCCGGTTTTCGCTCAGTCACTGTGCGCGCCTGAGCCTGTCGCCGCATCCGCGATGCGCCTATCTCATCCGCAGTTTCAGGAGGTTTCCCATGTCCCTTCCCCCGGATACCCGCATCGGCCACGTCCATCTGAAGGTGGCCGACCTCGACCGCGCCATCGCCTTCTACACGGGCGTGCTCGGCTTCGAGCTTCAGCAGAAGTTCGGCAGCCGCGCCGCCTTCCTTTCGGCCGGCGGCTACCATCACCACATCGGCCTCAACACCTGGGAGAGCCTCGGCGGCCATCCGCCTGCACCGGGCACGACCGGCCTCTATCACACCGCGATCCTCTTTCCCGACCGCGCCTCCCTCGGGGCGGCCCTGCGCCGGGTGCTGGATGCCGGCATCCAGCTCGAGGGTGCGGCCGATCATGGCGTGTCCGAAGCGGTCTACCTGCGCGACCCGGACGGCAACGGGGTCGAACTCTACCGCGACCGGGATCCCGCCGACTGGCCGAGGGACGCCGACGGCGCGCTTGCGATGTCCAACGGCCGGCTCGACCTGTCCGCCCTTCTGGCCGAGGCCGCCTGAGGCAGCGCACCGTCTGGACCCTGCCTGCGCCTGGTGATTAAGTGGCGCCGCGAAAGGCAGGAGATCACGATGGCATTCGGCAGGAACATCCGCACCTTCTTCGAGGGCAGCTGGCACGAGGGCGACATCCCGGTCATGCGCGCGGCCGACCATGGCATCTGGCAGGGATCCTCGGTCTTCGACGGAGCGCGCTCGTTCGAAGGGGTGGCGCCGGACCTCGAGGCGCACTGCGCCCGCGTGAACCGGTCTGCCGAGGCGCTGATGATCACGCCCACGGTGTCCACCGAGGAGATGGTGGCGATTGTGCGCGAGGGGCTGAAGCCCTACGGCCGCGGGCAGGCGGTCTACATCCGCCCGATGTACTGGGCGCTCGACGGCTCGGAGCTCGGCGTGGCTCCGAAGCAGGGCTCGACGGGCTTCGCGCTCTGCCTCGAGGAGGTGGCGATGCCGGCGCCGGAAGTCACCACGACGCTCACCCGCACCCGGTTCCGCCGCCCGGTGCTCGAGGACAACGTCTGCAACGCCAAGGCCGGCTGCCTCTATCCCAACAATGCGCGGATGCTGGTCGAGGCGAAGTCCAAGGGCTTCGGCAATGCGCTCGTGGCCGATGCCATGGGCAATGTGGCCGAGACGGCGACGGCGAACGTCTTCATGGTGAAGGACGGGGTGGTCTTCACGCCCGTGGCGAACGGCACATTCCTGTCCGGCATCACCCGGGCGCGCCACATCGCCAACCTCCGCGCCGACGGGGTGGACGTGGTCGAGACCGTGCTGACCTTCGAGGACTTCCATGCCGCGGACGAGGTCTTCCTCTCGGGGAACTTCGCCAAGGTGACGCCGGTGACCGGATTTGACGACACCGCCTATCAGGTGGGTCCCGTGACCCGCCTGGTGCGGCAACTCTACTGGGACTGGGCCCATTCCGCCGGCTGAGCCTTGCCACCCCGGGCGGGCTTCGCCATGATCCGTCGGTCAGGGAGGACATGATGCGCAAGTTCCTTGTCGTTCTGGACGACAGCCGCGAGTGCCTCAACGCGATGCGCTTCGCGGCCCTGCGCGCGGCCCATACCGGCGCGGGCGTGCAGATCCTGTCGATCATTCCGCCGGAGGAATACCAGCACTGGATGGGCGTCTCGGATCTGATGCGGACCGAGGCGCGCGAGCGGATCGAGGCGCATTTCGAGGTGTTCGCCAAGTGGATGCGCGACCGTCAGGGCATCGATCCCGAACTCGTGATCCGCGAGGGCGATCCGGTGCAGGAGATCCTCGCGCAGGTGAAGGAGGATCCGGCCATCGGGGTCCTCGTGCTCGGCGCCTCGCCCGACAAGGCCGGACCGGGCCCCCTCGTGACGCAGATGAGCCGCAACTCCGGCAACCTTCCGATCCCGATCACCATCGTTCCGGGCGAGATGTCGAAGGAGCGTCTGGAAGCGATCACCTGATGGTCGACAGCGTCGGCGGCCGGGGGCTCTGCCCCCGGACCCCCGGGATACTTGAACAAGAGTGAAGGCAGAAGCGACGGATCCTTTCCGGTGCAATTCTTGACTTAACAGGTCGGGAAGCGCATATCGGGGCCTGATCGCGGAGGCTGCCCAATGTTCATCCAGACCGAATCCACGCCGAACCCGGCGACGCTGAAGTTCCTGCCCGGCCAGATGGTGCTGGAGGCGGGCACCGCCGATTTCGCGTCCCGCGAGGCTGCGGAAAGCTCACCCCTCGCGCGGCGCATCTTCGCCGCCGGCGGCGTGTCGTCGGTCTTCTTCGGAACCGATTTCGTCGCCGTGACCAAGGAGGACGAGGTTGCCTGGGACCACATCAAGCCCGGCATCCTCGGCGCGATCATGGAGCACTACCAATCGGGCGCCCCGGTGCTCGAGGGAGAGCAGGCCGCCTCGGGCCACGCGACCCACGATGGGCCGGATGAAGAGATCGTGCGCCAGATCAAGGAGCTGCTCGACACGCGGGTGCGCCCTGCGGTGGCGCAGGACGGCGGCGACATCACCTTCCACGGCTTCGACCGCGGCATCGTCTATCTGCACATGCAGGGGGCCTGCGCAGGGTGCCCCTCTTCGACCCTGACGCTGAAGATGGGGATCGAGAACCTCCTGCGGCACTACATTCCGGAAGTGCTGGAGGTCCGCCCGGTTGCGGCCTGAGCCGAAGATCCTGGCCTTCGACACCTCGGCCGCGCATTGCGCGGCCGCGTTGCTTTGCGGTGACCGGCTGGTGGCCCTCCGCGAAGAGCCGATGGAGAAGGGCCAGGCGGAACGCCTGATGCCGCTGCTCGAGGAGCTGCTGTCAGAAGGCGGGATCGGCTGGGGCGACCTCGATGCGCTGGCGGTCGGAACGGGACCCGGCAACTTCACCGGCGTCCGGATCGCGGTGGCCGCGGCGCGGGGCCTTGCGCTCGCGGTTGGACGGCCGGCGATCGGCATCTCGCGGTTCGAGGCGCTGGCCTTCGGGCTGCCAGCACCGGTGGCCGTGATCGAGGATGCCCGCCGGGATCAGGTCTACCTTCGAGATGGCGATGCGCCCGCCCGTCTCGCCCTGCGCGGTGGCCTGCAGGTGGTCTCGCCCCGGCAGGTGGGCGGCGCGGCCTTCGCCGACGTGGTGGCGCCGTCCTGTCCTCTGGCCGAGGGGATCGCGCGGGTGGCGCGCGAGAAGCTCGGACAGGCGCAGCCGCGTCCGGCACCCTTCTACCTGCGCGGCGCTGATGCCGCGCCCGCGGCCGATCCGCCGCCAGTGCTGCTGTGACGCTTCTGGCAGATCCTGCGGCCCTGCACGCCCCGCATGCGCTGGCAGCCCTCCACGGCCGCGTCTTCGTCACCCCGCGACCCTGGTCGGCCGGCGACTTCCGGACCCTGCTCAAGGAACCTTCGGTCTTTCTGCTCGTCGAGCCGCGGCCGGACCCTGCCGCCGGGGCGCTGCATCCGGCCGAGCCTCAGGGGTTCCTCATGGGTCGTGCCGTCGCCGGAGAGGCCGAGATCCTGACCCTCGCCGTGGCGCCGGAGGCGCGGCGAAGGGGTCTCGGGGCGCGGCTGACGGCGGCATTCCTCCGGGCCGCCGGGGCGCGCGGCGCCGAAAGCGCCTTTCTCGAGGTGGCGGCCGACAACGCGGCGGCGATCGCGCTCTACACGGCCGCGGGCTTTGCCGAGGCAGGCCGCCGCCGCGGCTACTACCGCACGGCGGAGGGCCGTCCGCTCGACGCCCTCGTGATGAGCCGCACGCTCGACTGACGCTGCGGCATGGGCAAGGGCGCGCGGAAGCGCCCTGCCCGCCTCACAGAATCCTGTTGACCCGGTTCCGCCCTTCGGCCCTAGATTGACCCCGGACCTGCCGCGACCGGACGGGAAAAGAGCCGGCCGCGCACATGACAACCGGGAGAGCTCCATGACCCTCACCAAGACCCTTGCCGGCACCGCCGCGGCCCTAGCGCTGACCGCAGGGGCGGCGCTGGCCGATCCGGCGCTGATCTTCGACCTCGGCGGGAAGTTCGACAAGTCCTTCAACGAGGCGGCCTTCAACGGCGCGCAGCGCTGGAAGGAGGAGACGGGCGGCAGCTACAAGGAACTCGAGATGCAGTCCGAGGCGCAGCGCGAACAGGCGCTGCGGCGGCTGGCCGAGACCGGTGCGAACCCGATCGTGATGACCGGCTTCGCCTTCGGCGAGGTTCTGGACAAGGTGGCGCCCGATTATCCCGACACGAAGTTCGCCATCGTCGACGCGGTGGTGGAGCAGCCCAACGTCCGCTCGGTGGTCTTCTCCGAACACCAGGGCTCCTATCTCGTGGGCATGATGGCGGCCATGGCGTCGAAGTCGGATACCGTCGGCTTCGTGGGCGGCATGGACATCCCGCTGATCCGCAAGTTCGCCTGCGGCTATGCGGAGGGCTTCAAGGCCGTGAAGCCGGACGGCAATGTCATCATCAACATGACCGGCACGACGCCGGCCGCCTGGGCCGACCCGGTGAAGGGGGCGGAACTGGCCAAGTCGCAGATCTCGCAGGGGGCCGACGTGATCTATGCCGCCGCAGGCTCGACCGGGCTCGGCGTGCTGCAGGCGGCGGCGGACGAGGACATCCTGTCGATCGGGGTGGACAGCAACCAGAACCACCTGCATCCGGGCAAGGTGCTGACCTCGATGATCAAGCGCGTGGACAACACCGTCTATGACGCCTTCAAGGCGGGCGCCGATCTCGAGACCGGCACCGTCGTCGCGGATCTCGCGGGCGACGGCGTGGGCTATGCGCTCGACGAGAACAATGCGTCGCTCGTCACCGAGGAGATGAAGACGGCCGTCGATGACGCGGCCGCGAAGATCAAGTCGGGCGAGATCGAGGTGCACGACTACATGGCCGACAACGCCTGCCCGGCCGCGACCTTCTGAATGGCCGGGAGGCAGGCACAGGGGCGGCCCGATGCGGCCGCCCTTCCCCCCGCCATCGAGCTGCGCGGGATCTCGAAGGCCTTCGGCCCGGTGCAGGCGAACCGCGACATCCGCGTCCGCGTCGCCCGCGGCACGATCCATGGCATCATCGGCGAGAACGGCGCCGGCAAGTCCACGCTCATGTCGATCCTCTACGGCTTCTACCGCGCCGACGAGGGCGAGATCCTGATCGGCGGCAAGCCGACCCCCATCCCCGACAGCCAGAGCGCGATCCGCGCCGGCATCGGGATGGTGTTCCAGCACTTCAAGCTGGTCCCGAACTTCACCGTGCTCGAGAACGTGATCCTCGGCGCCGAGGAAGGCGCGCTGCTACGCCCCTCGCTTGCACGGGCGCGGCAGGAGTTGACGCGGCTCGCGCAGGACTACGACCTCGAGGTCGATCCCGACGCGCTGGTCGAGGATCTCTCGGTCGGCCACCAGCAACGGGTGGAGATCCTGAAGGCGCTCTATCGCCACGCCGACATCCTGATCCTCGACGAGCCGACGGGCGTGCTGACCCCTGCCGAGGCCGACCATCTGTTCCGCATTCTCGAGGGGCTGAAGGACCAGGGCAAGACGATCATCCTCATCACCCACAAGCTCCGCGAGATCATGGAGGTCACCGACGAGGTGAGCGTGATGCGCCGGGGCGAGATGGTGGCGACGGTGCGCACCGCCGAGACGAGCCCCGAGGAGCTGGCGGAATTGATGGTCGGGCGCAAGGTGCTTCTGCACGTGGACAAGGCGCCGGCCGCGCCGGGGCGCACCGTGCTCGAGGTCGAGGACCTGCGGGTGCGCGACGGCCACGGCGTCGAGCGGCTGAAGGGCGTGAGCCTCGAGCTCCGCGCGGGCGAGATCCTCGGCATCGCGGGCGTGGCGGGCAACGGGCAGTCGGAACTGCTCGAGGTGCTGGGCGGGATCGCCCATGGCACCGGCCGCGTGCTGCTGAACGGGCGGGATCTGGACCTTTCGGGGCGAAGCTGCAACGGCCGCACGCGGCGCGAGGCGGGGGTGGCGCATGTGCCCGAGGACCGGCAGCATCTCGGCATGATCCTCGACTTCGCAGCCTGGGAAAACGTAGCCTTCGGCTATCAGGACGCGCCGGAATACAACTCCGGCAGGCTCTTCATGGACAACGGGGCGATCAGATCGGACTGCGCGGGAAAGATGGCGCGCTTCGACGTGCGCCCGCCGATCCCGGCGCTGGCGGGCAAGAGCTTCTCGGGGGGCAACCAGCAGAAGCTGATCGTCGCCCGCGAGATCGAGCGCAACCCGGACCTGCTGCTGATCGGCCAGCCGACGCGCGGCGTGGACATCGGGGCAATCGAATTCATCCACAAGCAGATCGTGGCGCTCCGCGATGCGGGCAAGGCCATCCTTCTGGTCAGTGTGGAGCTCGACGAGATCCTGAACCTCTCCGACCGCATCGCGGTCATGTTCGACGGCCGGATCATGGGCTTCCGCGACCCGAAGACGACCGATGAGCGCGAGCTGGGCCTGCTGATGGCCGGCATGGACGGGACGAGGGGGGCCGCCTGATGGAGAGGATGCCGGGCTGGGCCGATGCGCTCCTCGTGCCGCTGATCTCGCTGGTCGTGGCCTTCGCCATCTCGTCGGTCGTGATCCTCGCCATCGGCGAGAGCCCGTGGGAGGCGATGAAGCTCATGGTGACGGGGGCGCTCGGCTCCAGCTATGGCTGGGGCTACACGCTCTACTATGCCACGAACTTCATCTTCACCGGCCTTGCCGTGGCGGTGGCCTTCCATGCGAGCCTCTTCAACATCGGCGGAGAGGGACAGGCGACGCTGGGCGGGCTCGGGGTGGCGCTGGCCTGCCTCTTCGTGCCCTGGCCGCACTGGTCGCTGGCCCTGATCGGCGCGGCCGCCATGGGGGCGGCCTTCGGCGCGCTCTGGGCCGCCCTGCCCGCCTGGCTGCAGGCCAGGCGCGGCAGCCACATCGTCATCACGACGATCATGTTCAACTTCATCGCCGCCTCGCTGCTGAACTACGTCCTCGTCAACGTCCTGCGGCCGACCGGCAGCATGGATCCGGCGACGGCCCGCTTTCCCGCGGCAACGAACCTGCCGGGCGTGGGCGACATGCTGACCGCCATCGGCATCCCCTTCTCGACGACGACCCCCGCCAACATCACCCTCCTGATCGCGATCGCCGCCTGCGTCCTCGTCTGGGCGCTGATCTGGAGGACGCGCCTCGGCTACGAGATCCGCGCCTTCGGCAAGTCCGAGAAGGCCGCGGTCTATGCCGGGATCTCGCCGGTGCGCATCACCATGCTGGCCATGCTGATCTCGGGCGCGCTGGCCGGGCTCATGGCGATCAACAACGTCATGGGCGAGGCCGAGCGGCTGGTGCTGAACTCGGTCGAGGGGGCAGGCTTCATCGGCATCGCCGTCGCCCTGATGGGCCGCTCGCATCCCTTCGGTGTCCTTCTCGCCGCGCTGCTCTTCGGCTTCCTCTATCAGGGCGGGGCCGAACTCGCGCTCTGGACCTCGATCCCGCGGGAACTGATCACCGTCATCCAGGCGCTCGTGATCCTCTTCACCGGCGCGCTCGACAACATGGTGCGCCAGCCGGTCGAGGCGCTGTTCCTGCGCCTGCGGAAGGGGACCCGGTGATGGACCTGCCGACGCTGATCCAGATCCTCGACTCGATGATCCGGCTGGGGACGCCGCTGTTGCTGGCCTGCCTCGCCGGCCTCTTCTCCGAGAGGGCCGGCATCTTCGACATCGGGCTCGAGGGCAAGATGCTCTCGGCGGCCTTCCTTTCGGCGGCGGTGGCCTTCGTCACCGGCTCGGTCTGGCTGGGCCTCATGGCCGGGATCGTGGCTTCGCTGCTGATGTCGGCGATCCATGGGCTCGCCTCGATCACCTTCCGCGGCAACCAGCTCATTTCGGGCGTCGCGATCAACTTCCTCGCCTCCGGGCTGACCGTTCTGCTGGGACAGTACTGGTTCGCGCTCGGGGGGCGCACGCCTTCGCTGGAAGGGGCGGCGCGCTTCACGCCGATCACCCTGCCCTTCGCACCCGAGCTGCGGGACGTGCCCGTGATCGGCCCGATCTACCACGAGCTCATCTCGGGCCATACCGCGCTGGTCTATGTGGCCTTCCTCATGGTGCCGCTGTCCTGGTGGCTGCTCTACCGCACGCGGTTCGGGCTGAGGCTGCGCGCGGTGGGCGAGAACCCGGCCGCGGTCGATACGGCGGGCGTCTCGGTCGTGGGGATCCGTTATGCCGCGGTGGCGATCTGCGGTCTGCTGACGGGGCTTGCCGGCGCCTATCTCGCCTGCAGCCTCTCGGCGGGCTTCGTCAAGGAGATGACCGCCGGACGCGGCTACATCGCCCTTGCGGCCCTGATCTTCGCCAAGTGGAGGCCGTGGCAGGCGCTCGGCGCGACCATGCTCTTCGGGCTGCTCGAGGCGATCGCGAACCGCTACCAGAAGCTGAGCATCTGGGAGCTGCCGATCCCGGTGCAGTTCATGCAGGCGCTGCCCTACATCCTCACCGTCATCATCCTGGCAGGCTTCGTCGGCAAGGCGATCCCGCCGCGCGCGGGCGGCCAACCCTATGTGAAGGAACGCTGAGATGCCGGTCGACATGCTCGCGAGCCTGATCCGGTCCCGGGCCGGACACGAGCCGGTGCGGCTGGGCCTCGTTCTCGGCTCGGGCCTGGGCCATCTGGCGGAGGCGGTCGAGGGCGTGGCGCTGCCCTATGACGAGCTGACGGGCTTCCCCCATGCGGGCGTCTCGGGCCACAATCCGAAGCTGGTCGTGGGACAGCTCGAGGGCGTGCGGGTCGCGGTCTTCGGCGGGCGCGCCCACTATTACGAGAGCGGCAATCCGGCGGCGATGCGCGTGCCGCTTGCGGTGCTGAAGCAGCTGGGGGCCGAGGCGCTGATCGCGACGAACGCCGCCGGCAGCCTGCGACCGGACCTGCCGCCGGGAAGCCTGATGCTGCTCTCGGACCACCTGAACCTCTCGGGCGCGAACCCGCTGATCGGAGAGACCTCCGACGCGCGCTTCGTTCCGATGACCGAAGCCTATGACGCGGGCCTGCGCGACCGGCTGCGGTCGGCGGCCGAGACGGCGCAGGTGGAGCTTGGAGAAGGCATCTACGCCTGGTTCTCGGGCCCCTCCTTCGAGACGCCTGCCGAGATCCGCATGGCGAAGATGCTGGGCGCCGATGCGGTCGGCATGTCGACGGTACCCGAGGTCATCCTCGCCCGCTTCTTCGGCATGAAGGCCGCCGCCATCTCGACGATCACCAACATGGGCGCGGGCCTCTCCGACGAGGCCATCAGCCACGAACACACCAAGGCCATGGCTCCCCTCGGAGCGGCGAAACTGGAACGGGTGTTGCGGGAGTTCCTTCGTCGCCTGCGATGAAGGACAAGCGGTTTCGGTCATTTGACAAGACATGCCGCAGCGCGCATTTCTTGAGCACCTCCTCTCCCCCGTGAACGGCCCCATGCAGCTTTACCTCCCCATAGCCGAGGTGTCGGTCAACATCTTCCTTCTGCTCGGGCTCGGCGGGATCGTCGGCTTCATGTCCGGCATGTTCGGAGTGGGTGGAGGCTTCCTCATCACGCCGCTGCTGTTCTTCATCGGCATCCCGCCGGCCGTGGCCGTGGCGACCGGCGCGAACCAGGTCGTGGCCTCTTCGGTCTCGGGCGTCCTCGCGCAGCTCAAGCGCAAGACCGTCGATTTCCGCATGGGGCTCGTGCTGCTCGCAGGCGGTGTGGCGGGGTCGGCCTTCGGCGTCGCGGTCTTCGCCCGGCTGAACACCCTCGGGCAGGTCGACCTCTTCGTGCAGCTGGCCTATGTCCTCTTCCTCGGTCTCGTGGGCACCCTCATGCTGCAGGAGAGCGTCCGCACCCTGCGACGCTCGCGGCGGCCCGGCGCGCCGGTCAGGCGGGCCCGGCAGCACGGCTGGGCGCACAAGATGCCCCTCAAGATGAAGTTCCGCGCCTCCGGCCTCTACATCTCGGTGATCCCGCCGATGATCGTCGGGGCCTTCGTGGGCTTCCTGGCGGCGATCATGGGCGTCGGTGGCGGCTTCATCATGGTGCCGGCGATGATCTACCTGCTGGGGATGCCCACCAAGATCGTGATCGGCACCTCGCTCTTTCAGATCATCTTCGTCACCGCCTTCACCACCGTCATGCATGCGGTGACCAGCCAGACCGTCGACATGGCGCTGGCGCTCCTCCTGATCGTGGGCGGCGTCATCGGCGCTCAGGTCGGCGCCCGCATCGGCGTCAGGCTCAGGGCCGAACAGCTCCGCATCCTGCTCTCGCTGCTGGTGCTCGTCGTCTGCGGAAAGATCGCGGCCGACCTGCTGATCCGCCCGAACGAGCTCTACAGCCTGACCGTGGGGGTGCTTCCGTGATCCGGCTGCTCGTCCTGATCCTCGCCTTCTGCGCGCCCGCCGCGCTGGCGCAGGACGAGCGCATCGTCCTCGGCCTCTCCGAGACGCGGGTCTCGATCACGGCCGACTTCCAGGGCTCTCAGATCATGATCTATGGCGCGGTTCAGCGCTACACCCCTGAGCCCACGGGGGATCTGGGGGTGATCGTGACGGTCTCGGGTCCGCCGACGCAGGTGATGGTCCGCAAGAAGGAAAGGCGCTTCGGCATCTGGATCAACCGAGAGAAGGTCCGGATCGGTCGCGCGCCGAGCTTCTATGCCGTGGCGACTTCGGGGCCGCTCCCGCAGGTTCTCTCGGCCACCGACAACCTGCGCTACAAGATCACCACGCCGCGCGCGATCCGCGCCATCGGCATCAGCTCTCAGGCAGAGAACGCGCCAAGCTTCGTCGAGGCGCTGGAGCGGATACGGACGCGCGAGGAGCGCTATGTCACGGCGGAGGGCGCCGTGCGGCTGACCGAGGGCACTCTCTTCCGCACAGACGTGCAGCTTCCCGCGAATCTGACCGAGGGAGACTACGGCGTCCGGGTGTTCCTGACCCGGGACGGCCGCGTGGTGGACGTGTTCGAGGATACGATCGGGGTGCAGAAGGCAGGGGTGGAGCGCTTCATCTTCGCGCTGGCCCACGAGCAGCCTCTGATCTACGGGCTGCTGTCCCTCGTGCTCGCCGTGGTCGCCGGCTGGGGCGCCTCCGCCGCCTTCCGCTTCGTCCGCTAGGCGGCGGCCACCCGTTCCACCCGTGGATAGAGCAGCGCCATGGTCACGCCGCGCGCACCGTTCAGGACGGCGAGCGCGGCCCAGAGGCCGTGATTGCCGAAGAGCGGCACGAAAGCCAGAAGCGCCAGCGCATAGAGCGCGACCGAGACCATGATCGCCTGCATCATCTCGCGCGTGCGGGTGGCACCGATGAAGATGCCGTCGTAGATCCAGCTGGCCACGCCGATCAGCGGGGCCGCGACCAGCCACGGCAGGTAGGCGCGAGACTCGGCCCGCACCTCGGGCGAGGTCGAGATCAGGTCGATGATCGGCGGACCGAAAAGCGCGATCCCCAGCGCGATGAGCACCGCACCGCCCGCGCCCCATTGTCCGAGCATGATCGACGCCCGCCGCACCCGGGGAACCGACCGCGCGCCGACCGCCTGCCCCACCAGCGCCTCGGCCGCGAAGGCGAAGCCGTCGAGCGCGTAGGCCGAGACCTCGAGGAACTGCAGCAGCACCTGATTGGCGGCCAGCGTCACGTCGCCGAAGCCTGCGCCGAGGAAGACGAAGGCGGTGAAGCTGCACTGAAGCAGGACCGAGCGGACCATGATGTCCCGGTTCACGCCCAGCATCCGCCGGATCGCCTCGGCATCGGCCAGCCGCGCGCGAGCGGCTGTCAGCACCGGGCCGAAAGCCTCGCGGCAGAGCCAGAGGCCAAGCGCAAGACCCGTCCATTCCGCGATCAGCGTGGCCGAGGCCACGCCTGCAACGCCGAGGCCCATCCCCAGCACGAAGAGCAGGTCGAGCAGGATGTTGAGTCCGTTCATCCAGAGCTGCAGGACGAGAATGCCCCGCGTCCGCTCGAGCGCCACGAGCCAGCCCGTGACGGCAAAAAGCGCGATGGTCGCCGGCGCCCCCCAGATCCGGATGGAAAGATAGGTCCGCGTCAGCGCCTCGACCTCGGCCGAGGCCGGCGCCACGCGAAAGGTGGCCCAGATCACCGGCACCTGCAGCAGGATGAAGCAGAGCCCCGCTCCGCACCCGATCAGGAGCGATCGCAGCAGGATGGCAGAGCGCTCGGCCTCGTCGCCCGCGCCATGCGCCTGCGCCGCAAGCCCCGAGGTTCCCATGCGCAGGAAGGAAAAGACCCAGTAGAGCGTCGCCAGCACGACGGCGCCGAGACCCACCGCGCCGATGGGGGCCGCCTCGCCGAGTTGCCCCACGACACCCGTGTCCACCGCGCCCAGCAGCGGCACGGTCGCGTTCGAGATCACGATCGGCAGAGCCATCCGCAGGATGCGCCGGTGGGTGATGTCAGCCGCGCTCGGCGGGCTGGCGGCTCCCGCGGCGGGGGCCGCGGGCGGGACCTCACTCATGGCGCGCGGGCATCAGGAAGTGCCCGGTAGCCTGGGCGAAGGGCCGCACCCGGTTATCCTGCCAGGCCTCGACATGCACGCTCGCGTAGCGGCGGCCCGAGCGGTTCACCCGCGCCCGCGCATAGGCGTCGCGCGGCAGCCCCGAACGCAGGTAGTCTACGGTGAAGTCGATGGTCTTGGGCAGTCGCGGCAGATGGGCCTCGATCTGCGCCGGATCGAGCCGGCCCTGCTCCATCTCCTGCCAGAGGACGGACCACGAAAGCTCGATGATGGCGGCCACCTCGAGGAAAGCCGCCGTCACGCCGCCGTGGATGGCGGGCAGCATTGGATTGCCGATCAGCTTCTCGTCGAAGGGCAGGACCGCCGTCAGCTCGTCGCCGCGCCGGTCGAACTGGATGCCGAGATAGGTGATGTAGGGAACGCCCGAAACAAGCGCGCGGAGCGCCGCGTCACGGCGCTGCTTGACGATCTGGACGGGCTCGGGCTGCGGGCGGCTCATTGCGCACCGCCCTGCTCTTCGGCCGCGGCCGAGACGGCGGCGGTCGCGCGAGAGGCGTCGAGCGCCCCGGTCCGCATGCGCTCGACCGTGAAGGCGCCGGTGGCCGTGGCGACCGGCCGGCTCTCGTCCTCGTCCGTCGCCGTCGCCCGCACGAAGGCCACCGTCCGCGTGACATGGTAGCACACCGCAACCGCCCGGATCCGCTGCCCCGGCGCGGCGGGTCGCATGTAGTCGATCCGCAGATCGAGTGTCGCCGTCGAGGGTCCGGCCTCGGGGTGGGACATCACTGCAGCACCGCTCGCCGTGTCCATCAGCGCCGAGACCGCGCCGCCATGGATGACGCCCGTCGCGGGGTCGCCCACGAAGCGCGCGTCCCACGGCATCGAGATCACGGCCCGTCCCTCGCCCAGTTCGTCGAGTTCCATGGCGAGAGCCCGGGAATGGGGAATCGCCTCGATGAATTGCCGGGCGAGCGCTATGTCGGTCATGGGATCACCTTCCTGCGGGGCCTGCATCATCGCCCATCGCGCGCGGGCCGCAAGGCCAGATTGCGCCCGCTTCGGCTTGCGCTTACCTTGCGCCCACGGAGGAAGCCCATGTCCGATACCCGTCTCAACTTCAAGGAAATGTGTGCCCGGTTCGACGTCACTCCGCGGACCCTGCGCTACTACGAATACATCGAGCTCCTGCAGCCCGAGAAGGAGGGACGCGCCCGGTTCTACGGCCCGCGCGAGATCGCCCGCATGACCCTGATCCTGCGCGGCCGCCGCTTCGGATTCGGGCTCGAGGAGATCCGCCAGTGGCTGCTCATCTACCAGCAGAAGGGCACCCGGCCGCAGCTCGAGGCGTGGATCGAGATGGCCGACCGGCAGCTTGCAGAACTGGCGCGGCAGAGGGCGGATCTCGAGGTGACGATCGCCGATCTTCAGGCGCTCAGGGACTCGACAGCCGAGGAACTGGCCACTCCCGAAAGCTGACACGACGTCACAGGCAGCCTTGACGTCACGTAACGTTTACGTCAACGTCAAGTCCTCTGGTAACCCTCGCATCACGATCCATCTGGAGGGCAACCGAGCCCCTCCGGAGCCTGTGAGAGAGTGATGACCAGCGACGTGATGACCATTCGCGAAATGTGCGACGCGTACGACGTGACGCCGCGCACCTTGCGCTTTTACGAGTCGAAGGAACTGCTGTTCCCGATCCGGGACGGCACCAAGCGCTTCTTCACGCGGCGCGATCGTGCACGGCTGAAGCTGATCCTGCGCGGCAAGCGCTTCGGGTTCAGCCTCGAGGAAATTCGCCAGCTTCTCGATCTCTACGACCGCGACGGCAGCCAGGAGTTGCAGTTGGCGCGCACCTATCAGGTGGCCAAGCAGCGGCTCGAGCAGATGGAGCGACAGCGCGCCGAGCTGGACGAGGCGATCGCGGAGCTGAAGGAGCAACTGGCCTGGGGCGAGGAGGCGCTGGCCGCCTTCCGCCGCTCTGCGGCCGAGTGACTGCCAGAGGGAGGAGAGGAATGTCCATCTACAACGCGCCCGTGAACGACATGCAGTTCATCCTGCACGACGTTCTGAACGTGTCCGGATCGGGGATCCCGGGCTATGACGAACTGGAGCCCGACTTTACCTCCGCCGTGCTGGATGAGGCCGGCAAGCTCGCGCGGGACGTGCTCGCGCCGCTCAATAGCGTGGGCGACATGCAGGGTTGCCGTCTCGAGAACGGCGTGGTGCGCACGCCGGACGGCTTCGCCGAGGCCTTCGACAAGCTCAAGGAAGGTGGCTGGACCGCGCTGGACTGCGATCCCGAATATGGCGGCCAGGGCCTGCCCTATCTCATGCAGACGGCGGTGGGCGAGATCTTCGTCTCGGCCAACATGGCCTTCAACATGTATCAGGGCCTGACCCACGGCGCCTATTCCGCCATCCACACGCACGGCACCGAAGAGCAGAAGCGCACCTGGCTGCCGAAGATGGTGACCTGCGACTGGACCGGCACCATGAACCTGACCGAGCCCCATGCGGGCACCGATCTCGGCATGATGCGCACCAAGGCCCAGCCGCAGGAGGACGGGTCCTACCTGATCACCGGCGAGAAGATCTTCATCTCGGCCGGCGATCACGACATGGCCGAGAACATCGTCCACCTCGTGCTGGCCAAGGCACCGGGCGGCGGCGAGGGGACGAAGGGTGTCTCGCTCTTCATCGTGCCGAAATACCTCGTGAACGAGGACGGATCGCTCGGCGAGCGCAACAACGTCACGGTCGGCAAGATCGAGCACAAGATGGGCATTCACGGCAATGCCACCTGCGTGCTGAACTACGACGGCGCGAAGGGCTGGCTGCTGGGCGAACTCCACAAGGGGATGCGCGCCATGTTCACGATGATGAACGAGGCGCGGCTCGGCGTGGGCCTGCAGGGCTATGCGGTGGCCGAGACCGCCTATCAGAACGCCGTGGCCTACGCGCGCGACCGGTTGCAGGGCCGCTCGCTCTCGGGCCAGGGCACCACGGCCGGGGCGGCCGATCCGCTGATCGTCCATCCCGACATCCGCCGCAACCTGATGGACCAGAAGAGCTTCATCGAGGGCGCCCGCGCGCTCACCTTCTGGGGGGCGCAACTCATCGACCGTTCGGTCCGGCAGGGGGATGCCGAGGCCGAGGGGCTGATCTCGCTGCTGACACCCGTCATCAAGGGCTTCCAGACCGACAAGGGCCTCGAATGCGCGGTCGCCGCGCAGCAGGTCTGGGGTGGCCACGGCTATGTCGAGGAGAACGGCATGAGCCAGTTCGTCCGCGACGCGCGGATCGCCATGATCTACGAGGGCGCAAACGGCATCCAGGCGCTCGACCTCGTGGGCCGCAAGCTCGCGGCGGAAGGCGGCAAGCCCGCGATGGCCTTCTTCCAGATGATCCGCGGCTTCGTGAAGGATCACGAGGGGGACCCCCGCCTCAAGGGCTTCGTCGAGCCGCTGAAGCAGGCGTCGAAGGACACGCAGAGGGCCGCGATGTTCTTTGCCGAGAAGGGAATGAAGAACCCCGACGAGGCGCTGGCCGGCTCCTACGACTTCATGACCATGATGGGCCATCTCTGCCTTGGCTACATGTGGACGAAGATGGCGAAGGCCGCGATGGAGGCGCTCGAGGCCGGGCGCGGCGACCGCGACGCGCTCGAGGCCAAGATCGCGACCGGGCGCTACTACATGGCGCGCCACCTGCCCGCGACGGCGCTGCATCTGGCGCGGATCGAGAGCGGCGCGGAGCCGGTGATGGGGCTGCCCGCCGAGGCCTTCTGAGGCCCGGCCCGGGTCCTGAGGGAGGGACCGACCGATGCGTGAGGGATGGAGAAGCGAACCCGCCGCCCATGGCGGCTGCCAGTGCGGCGCGGTGCGCTTTGAATTGCCGGCAGGGCCGAAGAAGTCCACGGTGTGCCACTGCCGGATGTGCCAGCGCGCGACGGGCAATGCCTTCGCGCCGCTGCTCGAGGTGCCGACCTCGGAAGTGACCTGGCATGGCACGCCGTCCGTCTGGGCCTCTTCATCGGTGGCAGAACGCGGCTTCTGCTCCACCTGCGGAACGCCGCTTTTCTATCGCAGCGGCGACACGACCGAATTCATGGCCGGAAGCCTGACGGGCTTCGACTACCGGCCCGTCGCCAATCACGGCGTGGAAGGGTGCGTTCCGTGGGTGAAGGGACTCCACCATCTCCCGGATCATGCGACGCGGCCCGAGCTTGTGGCCGAGGTCGTGTCGCATCAGGCACCCGAAGAGTGAAGCGCGCGTCCCGCGGGCGCGCGAGAACATGCGACAGGGCCAGGACCTCGACCGTCCGGCCGGAGGAGGACAGATGACCGACGCCTACATCTACGACGCCGTGCGCACGCCGCGCGGCAAGGGCCGGCCGGATGGTGCGCTGCACGAGGTGACTTCGGTCGCGCTTTCGGCACGGGTGCTGAACGCCGTGAAGGAGCGCAACCATCTGAACGGCGCGCATATCGAGGACGTGATCTGGGGCAATGCCACGCAGGTCGGCGAGCAGGGCGGCTGCCTCGCGCGTTCGGCGGTGCTGCTCTCGGATCTCGACGAGAAGATCCCCGGCCTCTCGATCAACCGCTTCTGCGCGAGCGGCATGGAGGCGGTGAACCTCGCCGCGAACCAGGTGCGCGCCGGCGCGGGTGAGGCCTATATCGCCGGCGGGGTCGAGATGATGAGCCGTGTTGCCATGGGCTCGGACGGGGCCGCGATCGCGGTCGATCCCTCGCTCGCGATGAAAAGCTATTTCGTGCCTCAGGGCATCTCGGCCGACATCATTGCCACGCGCTACGGCTTCTCGCGCGACGACGTGGACGCGCTGGCCGTCGAGAGCCAGAAGCGGGCCGCCGCCGCCTGGGAGGCGGGACATTTCGGAAAGTCCGTGGTGCCGGTGCGCGACCAGAACGGCGTGATGATCCTCGAGCGGGACGAATACCTGCGCCCAGGCACCGACATGCAGTCGCTGGGCGCGCTGAAGCCCGCGTTCAAGGAGATGGGCGAGCAGATGCCGGGCTTCGACAAGCTCGCCGTCATGAAATATCCCGAGCTGGAGAAGATCGAACACGTCCATCACGCCGGCAACTCCTCGGGCATCGTGGACGGGGCGGCGGCGATCCTGATCGGCAGCCGTGAATTCGGCGAAGCGAACGGCCTGACGCCCCGCGCCCGCATCCGCGCGACGGCCAAGATCGGCACCGACCCGACGATCATGCTGACTGGCCCGGTTCCGGTGACCGAGAAGATCCTGAAGGACTCGGGCATGCAGATCGCGGACATCGACCTCTTCGAGGTGAACGAGGCCTTCGCGGCGGTCGTCCTGCGCTTCCAGCAGGCCTTCGGCGTCGATGCCGACCGGGTGAACGTGAACGGCGGCGCGATCGCCATGGGCCATCCGCTGGGCGCCACCGGGGCCATCATCATCGGCACGCTGCTCGACGAGCTCGAACGCAGCGGCAAGGGCGTGGGCCTCGCGACGCTCTGCGTGGCCTCGGGCATGGGGGCTGCGACGATCATCGAGAGGCTGTGATGGGCGTCCTCGACCTCGCCGCCTGCCCGGTCAAGTCCGGCTCGATCTATCCCGATCCCTATGCCGCGATGATGGCGGGCCGCAGCTCGCTCCGGCTGGGACAGGCTGGCGGGCTCACGCAGTTCGGCGTGAACCTCGTGACGCTGGAGCCCGGCGCCATGTCCTCGCTGCGCCACTGGCACGAGAACGAGGACGAGTTCGTGATGGTGACCGAAGGGGAATGCACATTGGTGCAGGACGCTGGCGAGCATGTGATGCGGCCGGGCGACTGCGCGGCCTTCCCTGCGGGAGACCCCGACGGCCACCACTTCCTGAACCGCACCGACCGGGTGGCACGGTTCCTCGTCGTGGGCACGAAGGCCCCGCGCGAGGTCGCGCATTACCCGGACCACGATCTCCTGCTGCAGATCGAGGGCACCGAGGCCCGTTGCACCTATCGCGACGGCACGCCATGGGCTGGCCCGCGCGAGCCGAAGTGACCGAATTGCGGGAGGGGCGCCCGGGGTGCCCCTCCTCATCCCACGGGAGGATCCGAGAATGACCGATTTCACCAGCCGCACCGACGGGGACGGCGTCTGCACCATCACCTGGGACGTGCCCGGCAAGTCCATGAACGTCATGTCCATGACGGGCTTCGCCGAGCTTGACGGACTCGTTTCCGAGGCCCTGGCCGATCCTGCCGTCAAGGGCGTGATCCTCACCTCCGGCAAGAAGGACTTCGCCGGAGGCATGGACCTCAACGTCATCGCCCGCATGAAGCACGAGGGCGGCGCCGATCCGGCGAAGGCCGTGTTCGAGGGCGTGATGCAGATGCACCAGGTCCTGCGTCGCATCGAACGCGCGGGCATGGACCCGAAGACGCTGAAGGGCGGCAAGCCCATCGTCGCGGCCCTGCCCGGCACGGCACTCGGCATCGGGCTCGAGCTGCCGCTCGCCTGCCACCGCATCATCGCGGCCGACAATCCCAAGGCCAAGATCGGCCTGCCCGAGATCATGGTCGGCATCTTCCCCGGCGGCGGCGGCACCACGAGGATCTCGCGCAAGCTGGGAGCCATGATGGCGGCGCCACTGCTGCTCGAGGGCAAGCTGAACGATCCGAAGGGCGCCAGGGCCATGGGCGTCGTCGACGAGGTGGTGCCCGCCGACGAGCTTCTCGCCCGCGCGAAGGAATGGGTGCTGACGGCGAAGGACGCCGACCTCGTGAAGCCCTGGGATGCCAAGGGCTACAAGATGCCCGGTGGCGCGCCCTATCATCCCGCGGGCTTCATGACCTTCGTCGGAGCCTCGGCCATGGTGATGGGCAAGACAATGGGCGTCTATCCGGCCGCGAAGGCACTGCTTTCGGCGGTCTACGAGGGCGCGCTCGTGCCCTTCGACACCGCGCTGAAGATCGAGGCGCGCTGGTTCACCCATGTGCTGATGAACCCCTCGTCCTCGGCGATGATCCGGTCGCTCTTCATCAACAAGGAGGCGCTCGAGAAGGGCGCCGTGCGTCCCGAGCAGCCGGACCAGTCGGTGAGGAAGATCGGCGTCATCGGGGCCGGCATGATGGGTGCGGGCATCGCGCATGTTTCGGCCAATGCCGGGATCGAGGTGGTGCTGATCGACGCGACACAGGAAGCCGCAGACCGCGGCAAGGCGCATTCCGAGGGGATCCTCGACAAGGGCATGAAGCGCGGCAAGGTCACGGCCGAGAAGAAGGCCGAGGTTCTCGGCCGCATCGCCGCCACAACCGACTACGCCGCACTCGCGGGCTGCGACCTGATCGTCGAGGCGGTGTTCGAGGATCCCGGCGTCAAGGCCGAGGTCACGCAGAAGGTGGAAGCCTCGGTCGGACCCGACTGCATCTTCGCCACCAACACCTCGACGCTGCCGATCTCGGGCCTCGCCAGGGCGAGCCGCGATCCGGCGCAGTTCATCGGCATCCATTTCTTCTCGCCGGTGGACAAGATGATGCTGGTCGAGATCATCCGCGGCAAGGCGACCGGCGATCGCGCCGTGGCCAAGGCGCTCGACTTCGTGCGCCAGATCCGCAAGACGCCCATCGTCGTCAACGACGCCCGGTTCTTCTACGCCAACCGCTGCATCATCCCCTATCTCAACGAGGGGATCCGCATGGTGGCCGAAGGGGTGCAGCCCGCCCTGATCGAGAATGCAGCAAAGCTCGTGGGCATGCCGCTCGGGCCGCTGCAACTGGTGGACGAGACCTCGATCGACCTGGGCGTGAAGATCGCCAAGGCCACGAAGGCCGCGATGGGCGAGGCCTATCCGGACGCGGCGGTGGACGAGGTCATCTTCCGGCTTGCCGACGAAGGGCGGATGGGCCGGAAGGCGAAAGCCGGCTTCTACGCCTATGACGAGGCCGGCAAGCGGATGGGCCTCTGGTCCGGCCTGTCCGGGCACTGGCCGGTCGCCGAGGCCCAGCCGGACCTGTCCGAGGTGCAGCACCGGCTCCTCTTCGCGCAGGTGCTCGAGGCGGTGCGCGCGCTCGAACAGGGCGTGCTGACCGACATCCGCGAGGGCGACGTGGGCGCGATCCTCGGCTGGGGCTTTGCACCCTGGTCGGGCGGACCGTTCTCGTGGCTCGACATGATCGGCGCCCCGCGGGCGGTCGAGATCTGCGAGGGCCTTGCCGAACGGCACGGCCCGCGTTTTGCGCCACCGAAGCTTCTCGTCGAGATGGCGCAGACGGGCGAGAGCTTCTATGGACGCTTCGCGCCGCGGGCGAAGGCAGCCTGAAGCGGCAGCTGGCGGAGGGCGGCGCCCGCCTCCTCCGCCACGAGACAGGCGACGAGATGCAGCCCCTGTTCGAGCGACAGGGCGGGCGCGATCCCCGCGCCCGCCCGGGCGAAAAGCGCCTGCACCGCATCCCGGGGCGGTTCGGACGGCCCGCAGCGCAGGAGCGCCGCACCCGCCGCATAGACCAGCTCCTCCTCGCCGAAGCCGAGTGTGACCGCCAGCGGCTCACCCGCTGGCGGATCGCGGAAGATGCCACGAAAGCCCTCGAGCGCCGCAGCCGGAACGAGCGCGAAGGGCTCGCCGAACTGCGATTCGGCCTGATCGCATTCCAGTAGCACCTGCTGCCCCGAGAGGAGCACCAGTTCCTCGCGGTTCTTGAGCGCGCCCGGCGGCACCCGGAGGGGCGCGAGCCTCGGCGGCCAGAGGGCAGGCCGGATCCGGCAGTGCCGAGCGAGGCGGATCGTCTGCGGAGGACCGTCGACCGTCAGCACGGGATCGCCCGCCCGAAGACTCTCGACCGCGCGCCAGCCTGCGGGCGTGGCAATGGGCGTTCCGCCGAGAAAACCCTCGACGAGCACGGCCGTTCCCCGAGCCGGATCCCTGTTGCCTGCTCCTGTCATGTCCCGACCTGCGTCGCCATCCGCCGACCTTGCGGCAGGACTCGGAGCGTGCCGCGCAAAGGGCGCGGAACCGGCTCCGGATCGGGACCGAAGCGGGGCAGTTCACTCGAATGCCACCGATCGGGAGCATGTTGCCGGACTTCCCGGGGCCGGACATTCGGCAGAGCCGGGGCATATGCGGGTCCGAAGCCCGGACGATCCGGCCGGCCGTGTCGCCACCGAGGTCAGGACGCCCGAAGCCTTGCCGCATCCGATGCGGACAAGCCCGGCCGCGCCTGCCTCGTCCCGCGCCGAACCGGATCCGCAGCCCCTGCCCCGCCTCGTGCGGGCCGAGCGCGCGACCCCGCCGGCGACCGGTTCGCGACCGTCGGGCGGCCTATTCGGCCGCCACGCTGTAGCTTTCCACCGGCGGGCAGATGCAGACGAGGTTCCGGTCGCCCCAGGCATTGTCCACCCGGCCCACCGGCGGCCAGTACTTGTCCACCCGGAACGATCCCGGCGGGAAGCAGCCCTGTTCGCGCGGGTATTTCCGGTCCCAGTCCGCCACGAGGTCCTCGACCGTATGCGGCGCATGGCGCAGCGGGCTGTCCTCGGCCGCGATCTCGCTGTTCTCGACCGCCCGGATCTCGTCCCGGATCGCGAGGAGCGCCGCCACGAAGCGGTCGATCTCGGCCTTGGTCTCGGACTCGGTCGGCTCGACCATCAGCGTGCCCGGAACGGGCCAGCTCATGGTCGGCGCGTGGAAGCCGTTGTCGATCAGCCGCTTGGCGATATCGTCCACCGTCACCCCCGCCTCGGCGAAGGGTCGCGTGTCGAGGATGCACTCATGCGCGACCCGGCCGCGGTTGCCCATGAAGAGCACCTTGTAGGCCCCACGCAGCCGCGCCGCGATGTAGTTCGCGTTCAGGATCGCGACCCGCGTCGCCTGCGTGAGGCCCTCGCCGCCCATCATCAGGCAATAGGCCCAGGAGATCAGCAGGATCGAGGCCGAGCCATAGGGCGCGGCAGACACCGGCCCCTCGTCGGCCGCCTCGTCATGGCCGCCGGTCAGAGGCCCCGTGACCTCGGGATGGCCCGGCAGGTAGGGCGCAAGATGCGCCTTGACCCCGATCGGCCCCATGCCGGGCCCACCGCCGCCATGCGGGATGGCGAAGGTCTTGTGCAGGTTCAGGTGGCTCACGTCGCCGCCGATGGCGCCGGGCTGCACGAGCCCCACCATCGCGTTCATGTTGGCGCCGTCGATATAGACCTGCCCGCCATGCTCGTGGGTGATGCGGCAGACCTCGCGCACGGTCTCCTCGAAGACGCCGTGGGTCGAGGGATAGGTGATCATGCAGGCCGCGAGCGTGTCGCCCGCTGCCGCGGCCTTGTCGCGGAAATCCTCAAGATCGACGTCGCCGTTCGGCGCCGACTTCACCACGACCACCTTCATCCCCGCCATCTGCGCCGAGGCCGGGTTGGTGCCGTGCGCCGACATCGGAATGAGGCAGATCTTGCGCTCGGCCTCTCCCCGCGCCCGGTGATAGGCGAGGATGGTCAGGAGCCCCGCGTATTCGCCCTGCGCACCGGAGTTCGGCTGCATCGACATGGCATCGTAGCCGGTGATCCGGCAGAGCCGCTGGGAGAGGTCGCCGATGGCCTCGTGATAGCCCGCCGCCTGATCGGCCGGCGCGAAGGGATGGAGCGTCGCGAACTCGGGCCAGGTGATCGGCATCATCTCGGCCGCGGCATTCAGCTTCATCGTGCAGGAGCCGAGCGGGATCATCGCCCGGTCGAGCGCGAGGTCGCGGTCCGACAGGCGGCGCATGTAGCGCATCATCTCGGATTCCGCCCGGTTCATGTGGAACACCGGATGCGAGAGGTAGTCGCTGTCGCGGAGCATCGTCTCGGGGAAG
The DNA here is from genome assembly GCF_052244495.1 of Rhodobacter sp. NSM. NCBI lineage: Bacteria > Pseudomonadati > Pseudomonadota > Alphaproteobacteria > Rhodobacterales > Rhodobacter > Rhodobacter sp. NSM. The sequence continues at coordinate 125,756 of NZ_JBQPXH010000001.1, read as the reverse complement.
CCGAGGCCGACCGTCGCCGGCGCGGGCTCGTGGATGCCGAAGGCGTCGAGCACCCGCGCGATCACGCCCGCGTCCGTGGTCTCGTCGAGCGAGATCCCCACCCGGTCGCGCCCCACCTTGCGCAGGTTGATGCCCCGGTGGCGCGCGGCGGCGAGGATGCCCGCCTGCCCCACGCCCACCTCGACGGTGATCGTGTCGAAGAAGGCCTCGGGGCTGACGCGCGCGCCCGCCTCCTTCAGCGCCGTCGCGAGGCGCACGGTATTGAGATGCACGCGTTCCGCGATGTGGCGCAGGCCCTTCGGACCATGGAAGACGGCATAGAAGCTCGCCATGACGGCAAGCAGCGCCTGTGCGGTGCAGACGTTCGAGGTCGCCTTCTCGCGCCGGATGTGCTGCTCGCGGGTCTGGAGGGCGAGCCGGTAGGCCTTGTTGCCCCGCGCATCGACCGACACGCCGACGAGGCGGCCGGGCATCGAGCGCTTCAGTTCGTCCCGGCAGGACATGAAGGCCGCGTGCGGCCCGCCGTAGCCCATCGGCACGCCGAACCGCTGGCTCGACCCGATGGCAATGTCGGCCCCCATCGCGCCCGGTTCCTTCAGCAGGCAGAGCGCCAGCAGATCGGTCGCCACCACGGCGACGGCGCGGGCTTCGTGCAGCGCCGCGATGTCCCGGCTCAGGTCGCGCACGAGACCGTAGGTGCCGGGATACTGGAAGAGTGCACCGAACACGTCCCCGGGCACCAGTTGCGCGGGATGGCCCACGATCACCTCGATGCCCAGCGGCTCGGCGCGGGTGCGGATGACCGCGATCGTCTGCGGATGGCAGTCGGCGTCAACGAAGAAGGCCCGCGCCTTCGACTTCGAGGCCCGCTCGGCCATGGTCATGGCCTCGGCCGCAGCCGTCGCCTCGTCGAGAAGCGAGGCATTGGCGACCGGCAGGCCGGTCAGATCCGCCACCATCGTCTGGTAGTTCAGCAGCGCCTCGAGCCGCCCCTGCGCGATCTCGGGCTGGTAGGGCGTGTAGGCCGTATACCAGGCCGGATTTTCCAGGATGTTGCGCTGGATGGCAGGCGGCGTCACCGTGCCGTGATAGCCCTGCCCGATGAGCGAGGTCATCACGCGGTTCTTCGCGGCCACCTCACGCATCTTGGCGAGAAGCTCATGCTCGGCCAGGGGCGCCCAGTCGAGAGGCTCCTCCTGCCGGATCGAGGCGGGCACCGTCTCCTCGATCAGCTGGTCGAGCGAGGACACCCCCACCACGCGCAGCATCTCCTCCATTTCGGAGGGCGACGGGCCGATGTGCCGGCGGTTCGCGAAATCGTAGGCGTTGTAGTCGGTGGGGGTGAAGGTCATGATTCAGCCGATCAGGTCCTGATACTCGTCCTCGTCCATGAAGTCGTCGAGCACCGAGAGGTCCTCGATCTTCATCTTGAAGAACCAGGCGGCCGTCGGGTCGTCGTTCACGAGGCCGGGCTTGTCGACGAGCTTCTCGTTCACCGCGACGATCTCGCCATCCATCGGCGCCGAGATGTCCGAGGCGGCCTTCACGCTCTCGATCACCGCCACCTCGTCGCCCTCCGCGACCACGGTCTCGATCTCGGGCAGCTCGATGAACACGACATCTCCGAGCTGCGTCGCCGCATGTTCGGTGATGCCGACCACGACGAGGTCGCCCTCGACCCGCAGCCATTCATGCTCCTTGGTGTATTTCATCTTAAGCCTCAGCGTTTGTAGGTGGAGGGTCGGAAAGGCAGCGGCACGACGGTCGCCGCGAGGCGGCGGCCGCGGACCTCGCCCAGAAGGTGCGTGCCGGGCGCGGCCTGCGAAGCGGCGACATAGCCCATGGCGACGGGCGCCTCGACCGATGGGCCGAAGCCGCCGGAGGTGACGCGGCCGACAGGCGTTCCATCGGGTGCGAAGAGGTCGGTCCCTTCGCGCATCGGCGCACGTCCTTCCGGGCGCAGCCCCACGCGCAGACGCTCGGGCCCGGCCTCGAGTTCCCGCAGGATGCGCTGGTCGCCGGCGAAACCGCCCGCCCGGGCGCCACCCGCCCGCCGCGCCTTCTGGATGGCCCAGCCCAGCCCCGCCTCGACCGGCGAGGTGGTGGTGTCGATGTCGTGGCCATAGAGGCAGAGCCCGGCCTCGAGCCGCAGGCTGTCGCGCGCCCCGAGGCCCACCGGCGCCACTTCTTCCATCGCGAGAAGCGCTTCGGCGAAGGCCGCCATGGTCTCGAGCGGAACCGAGATCTCGTATCCGTCCTCGCCGGTATAGCCCGAGCGCGAGATCCAGAGTTCGGCGCCCTGCCAGTCGGCGGCGATGAAGTCCATGAAGCGCATCGCGGCGGCGGCGGGCACCAGCCGCGCGAGGGCCGCCTCTGCCGCCGGGCCCTGCAGCGCAAGAAGGCCGCGGCTCTCGACCGTGGCGACCTCGGCCACTTCGCGCAGTTCCTCGCGCAGGTGAGCGGTGTCCTCGGCGACCCGGGCCGCGTTCACGACGACGAAGAAATGGTCGCCGCGGTTGGTAAACATCAGGTCGTCGAGGATCCCGCCGGTCTCGTTGGTGAGCAGCCCGTAGCGCTGCCGCCCCTCGGGCAGGCCCGCGACATCGACCGGCATCAGCCTCTCGAAGCCAGCGACCAGATCATCCATCGACGTCTTCGGCCGCAGGAGAAGCTGGCCCATGTGGCTCACGTCGAAGAGGCCGGCCGCGGCGCGGGTGTGGAGGTGCTCCTTCATCACGCCCGCCGGATATTGCACCGGCATCTCCCAGCCGGCAAAGGGCACCATCCGGGCGCCTAGACGCACATGCAGATCATGGAGCGGCAGTTGCCGCAGCTCCGGGGTTTCGTCGCTCACGCCGCCCTCCTCGGTCCGATGCCGGCGGAATGCGCGGCACCACGGGAACGGCCAGCCGTTCCGCAGTGCCCCCTCTGTCCCTTGCGCCTGAGATCGTTATCCCTTCGGCGGGCCATGCGGCCTCTCTCCAGAGTCTTCGTGCCAGGACGGTCCTTGAGCCTGAGAGTTTACCGGGGCGGTTGCTCCTTCGGCACCAGGGTCGCCCCCGGATTCTCCCGATCCTGCTGCTTCTCACCTAGCCCGGCCGCAAAGCGGCTGTCCAGCGGAAAAAACGCGACGCTTCCGCAACGAAAGGCGACACTCCGCTGCGGCGGATTGGCCGGGTGCGGCAGCGAGCGGCGCATCGGCCGCGCGCAGCGCGCGGGGGCGCTGCCCCCGCACCCCCGGGATATTTGTGCGAGACTGAAAGGGGCGGGCGATGCGTTGCTGCGGCCGCTCTCGGCAGAAGGGCGTCGGATGCGGGGGAGAGAGAGCGAGGCGGCGGACAGGCAGGGCGCGCGGCGCGGACCAGGCGAGACCCGCCGGGACGTCTCGAGATGTCGGACGAGGTGATCCTCGATCTCCTGGCGGAGGCGGCGCCGCAGCATCGCGGCGAACTCGGGGACACCGAGGGATCGCCTGCGCCCCGCCGCCATGTCCGCTCGCGCGGGCGCGGCGCCGCCCGGAGGCGGCGCCGGGGTCGTCAGGCGCGCGCCTCGCGGATCAGGTCGAGGATGTGCTTTGCGGCCGAAGGGATGTTGGTTCCGGGTCCGAAGATGGCCTTGACGCCCGCCTTCTGCAGGAACTCGTAATCCTGTTGCGGGATCACGCCGCCGCAGATCACCAGGATGTCGCCGGCCCCCTTCTCCTTCAGCGCCTCGATCAGCTTCGGCGCGAGCGTCTTGTGGCCCGCCGCCAGCGAGGAGATGCCGACGACGTGCACGTCGTTGTCGATGGCGTCCTGAGCGGCCTCTTCCGGGGTCTGGAACAGCGTGCCCACGTCCACGTCGAAGCCGATATCTGCGAAGGCCGTGGCGATCACCTTGGCGCCCCGGTCGTGACCGTCCTGCCCCATCTTGACCACCAGCATGCGCGGACGGCGGCCCTCTTCCTCGGCGAAGGCCTCGACGTCGCGCTGGATCTGCGCAAAGCCATCGTCGCCCTCGTAGGCTGCGCCATAGACACCCGAGAGCGTCTTCACCTCCGCCCGGTGGCGCCCGAATACCTTCTCCATGGCCATGCTGATCTCTCCGACAGAGGCGCGGGCGCGCGAGGCGTCCACCGCGGCTTCAAGCAGGTTGCCGCCCTCGGAAGCGCGGCGGGTCAGTTCGTCGAGCGCTGCCTGGCAGGCGGCCTCGTCGCGGGTCGCGCGCATCTTCTCGAGCCGCGCGATCTGCGCCTCGCGGACGGCGACGTTGTCGATGTCGAGGATCTCGATCGGATCTTCCTTCGCGAGGCGGTACTTGTTCACACCGACGATCACGTCCTCGCCGCGGTCGATCAGGGCCTGGCGGCGGGCGGCGGATTCCTCGATCCTCAGCTTCGGCATGCCGGAGGCCACGGCCTTGGTCATGCCGCCCATCGCCTCGACTTCCTCGATCAGCGCCCAGGCCTTTTCCGCAAGCTCCGCGGTCAGGCTTTCGACGTAGTAGGAGCCCGCCAGCGGATCGACGACCTTGGTCACGCCCGTCTCTTCCTGCAGGATGATCTGGGTGTTCCGCGCGATGCGCGCGCTGAATTCCGTGGGCAGCGCGATGGCCTCGTCGAGCGCATTGGTGTGCAGCGACTGCGTGCCGCCGAGCGCCGCCGACATCGCCTCATAGGCGGTGCGGATCACGTTGTTGTAGGGGTCCTGCTCCTGCAAGCTGACGCCCGAGGTCTGGCAGTGCGTGCGCAGCATCAGGCTGCCGGGCTTCTTCGGCTCGAATTCCGACATGATGCGGTGCCAGAGCATCCGCGCCGCGCGCAGCTTCGCGGCTTCCATGAAGAAGTTCATGCCGATGGCGAAGAAGAAGCTGAGCCTTCCCGCGAAGTCGTCCACGTTCATGCCGCGCGCCAGCGCCGCCCGAACGTATTCGCGCCCGTCGGCCAGCGTGTAGGCCAGCTCCTGCACGAGGTTCGCCCCGGCCTCCTGCATGTGGTAGCCGGAGATCGAGATCGAGTTGAACTTCGGCATCTCCTTCGAGGTGTATTCGATGATGTCCGCGATGATCCGCATCGAGGGCTCGGGCGGATAGATGTAGGTGTTGCGGACCATGAACTCCTTGAGGATGTCGTTCTGGATCGTGCCCGACAGCTCGGCCCGCGGAACGCCCTGCTCCTCGCCCGTCACGATGAAGTTCGCGAGGATCGGGATCACCGCGCCGTTCATCGTCATCGAGACCGAGACCTTCTCGAGCGGGATGCCGTCGAAGAGGATCTTCATGTCCTCGATCGAGTCGATCGCCACACCCGCCTTGCCCACGTCGCCCACGACGCGCGGGTGGTCGCTGTCGTAGCCGCGGTGGGTGGCCAGGTCGAAGGCCACCGAGACGCCCTGCTGACCGGCTGCCAGGGCCTTGCGGTAGAAGGCGTTGGACGCCTCTGCCGTCGAGAAGCCCGCATATTGCCGGATCGTCCAGGGCCGGCCGGCATACATCGTGGCGCGCACGCCGCGGGTGAAGGGGGCCAAGCCCGGCACGCCGTCGAGATGGTCCATCCCGTCGAGATCGGCCTTCGTGTAGAGCGGCTTGACGGGAATGCCTTCCAGCGTGTTCCAGGTCAGGCTGTCGGGGCTGCGGCCCTTCAGCTCCTTCTCGGCGAGCTTGCGCCACGCATCCAGTTTGTCGGTCATCGGGTCTTCCCTTTTCGTGACCGCGGGCCCGAGGCCGCGCGTTGATGCTTGGGTTTCGGCTGGAACCGGCCTATATGAGGACGGGAGGCCGCATGAAACCCCTTCAAATTCTTGCTCTTGCTACGTTTCTGCCCCTGTCCGCCCTGGCGGAGACCCAGGCCCCCGAGGGCCCGGGACCAGTCGAGGCGCATGGGCTCACGCTCAAGCAGTTCCTCTGGACGAAGCGGCCGGTGGTGGTCTTTGCCGACACCGCGGCCGATCCCAACTTCGCCCGCCAGATGGAGATGATCGGCGCCCGTCTCGAGTATCTCGGCGAGCGCGACGTGATCGTGATCTTCGACACCGACCCCGACGACCCCTCCGAGATCCGCAGGACGCTGCACCCGCGCGGCTTCTCGCTCGTGATCATCGACAAGGACGGGCAGGTGAAGCTGCGCAAGCCCCTGCCCTGGGACGTGCGCGAGATCGGCCGGGCCATCGACAAGTTCCCCCTGCGACGGGACGAACTGCTCGAGAGGAACCCGGCCGGCCGGTAGCTCATTCGAACTCCATGATCACATCGTCGACGCGCAGGCTGGCGCCCGGCGCGGCGGCGACCTTCTTGACCACACCCTTGCGCTCGGCGCGCAGGATGTTCTCCATCTTCATCGCCTCGACGGTGGCCAGCGCCTGACCTTCCTGCACCTCGTCGCCCTCGGCCACGTTGATCTTCACCACGAGGCCCGGCATCGGGCAGAGCAGGTATTTCGACGTGTCCGGCGGAAGCTTCTCGGGCATGAGCAGCGCGAGTTCGGCCTGACGCGGCGTGCGCACATGGACCTTCAGATCCGCGCCGCGCAGCCGCAGGCGGAAGCCCATCGGAACCTTGCCGACCTTCATCACCAGCGGCTTGCCGTCCACCATCACACGGGCCAGCGGCTGGCCTGGAGTCCAGTCCGATGTGACCCGGAGCGAGGCGCCGTCCGAGAAGCTGACCGTCGAGCCCTCGCGGTCGGCCGCAATGTTGACATGGTAGGTCTCGCCCTGCAGCCCCACCACCCAGTCGCAGCCGACGTGCCGCTCGTGGTTGTCCATCGTCCCCGAGATGCGGGTGCGCCGGATCTCGGCCACGCGGTTCATCGCGGCGGCGGCGGCGGCCACGCGGCGCAGGGTTGCCTCGTCCAGCACGCTGCCCTGGAAGCCCTCGGGATACTCCTCGGCGATGAAGGCCGTGGTGATGTCGCCGCTGACGAAGCGCGGGTGGTCCATCACGGCGCCCACGAAGGGCAGGTTGTGGCCGATCCCCTCGACCTCGAACGTGTCGAGCGCGAGCCGCATCTCCTCGATGGCGGCCTCGCGTGTCGGCGCCCAGGTGCAGAGCTTGGCGATCATCGGATCGTAGTACATCGAGATCTCGCCGCCCTCGAAGACGCCGGTGTCGTTGCGCACGACCGAGGTCGGCGTCGCGATCTCGGCCGGCGGCCGATAGCGGGAGAGCCGCCCGATCGAGGGCAGGAAGTTGCGGTAGGGATCCTCGGCATAGAGACGGCTCTCCATCGCCCAGCCGTTGATCTTAAGGTCGGACTGCTGGAAGGGCAGCTTCTCGCCCGCAGCCACACGGATCATCTGCTCGACGAGGTCGATGCCGGTGATCAGCTCGGTGACCGGATGTTCCACCTGGAGACGCGTGTTCATCTCGAGGAAGTAGAAGTTCTTCTGCCCGTCCACGATGAATTCCACCGTCCCGGCGGAGGCATAGCCCACGGCCTTGGCCAGCGCGCAGGCCTGCTCGCCCATGGCCTTACGGGTGGCCTCGTCGAGGAACGGCGAGGGCGCCTCCTCGATGACCTTCTGGTTCCGGCGCTGGATCGAGCACTCGCGCTCGTGCAGGTAGACGCAGTTGCCGTGGGTGTCGGCCAGAACCTGGATCTCGATGTGCCGCGGCTGGGTCACGAACTTCTCGATGAAGATCCGGTCGTCGCCGAAGCTGTTGGCGGCCTCGTTCTTCGAGGATTCAAAGCCTTCCTTGACCTCGGCCTCGCTCCAGGCGATGCGCATCCCCTTGCCGCCGCCGCCCGCGCTGGCCTTGATCATCACCGGATATCCGATCTCGTTCGAGATCCGCACCGCCTCGTCGGCGTCGGCAATCAGGCCCATGTAGCCAGGAACGGTCGAAACGCCGGCCTCCTTCGCCAGCTTCTTCGAGGTGATCTTGTCGCCCATCGCCTCGATCGCCCCCGAGGGCGGGCCGATGAAGACCACGCCGGCCGCTTCGAGCGCCGCGGCGAAGTCCATGCGCTCGGACAGGAAGCCGTAACCCGGATGCACCGCCTCGGCGCCCGACTGCTTGATCGCCTCCATGATCTTGTCGATCACGATATAGGACTGGTTGGCGGGCGGCGGCCCGATGTGGATCGCCTCGTCCGCCATGCTGACGTGGAGAGCGTTGCGGTCGGCGTCCGAGTAGACGGCCACCGTCTTGATGCCCATCTTGCGGGCGGTCTTGATGACGCGGCAGGCGATCTCGCCCCGGTTCGCGATCAGGATCTTCTTGAACATCATCGTCCCTTTGTCAGCAGCGCGCGGCAAGGCGCGAAAACGAAAAGGACCGCCCGGGCCAAAGCCCGGACGGTCCCTGCGATGCGGTAGTCAGCGCAGCCGAAGCCGCGCGGAAATCTGGTGTCGACGCGAGAAGGGCGCCGGACCCTGCGACCGGTGCCGCCGAGGCGGCGCGGACCTCAGTAGTAGCGGCCGCCCGAGCGGCAGGGCGGCAGGCCCGGCACGCCGCAGCTTGCGGCGCCGGCCAGTGCGCCGAGAGCGGCGCCGGCGACCATGTTCTCGTCGGTCGCATCGGCAAGAGCAGCGCCTGCAAGGGCGCCGCCGCCTGCGCGGCCCGTGGCCGTGTCGCAGGCCGAAACGGTCGCGACGATGGCACCGAGAAGAAGGAATTTCGTGATGTTGGACATGCTCTGCCTCCGGCTTCTGTATTGTCGGGGCCGAGGATTACCGCAACGCGCGACGCGGAAAAGCCGAAAATCCGGGGGGTCCTGCGCTCGGCCGATTGCCGCTCACGCGAGGAAAAATCCGGTCCGGATCGCAGCGCGCCGGACCGGAAGGAAAGGGAAGGGTCGCAGTCTTGCCGGATACGGTCCGCCGGAACGCCCGCCTCCGCAGACAGAAGATGGGTCGCAGCCGGCCCGCTGACAAAGACCATCTGGCCCCGCCATTCGCGATGCGCGAAATTCGGCCGCATGGGCAGCAGCTTGCGCGAAAGCATGCCTATTCCTCCTCGTCGTCCCAGCCGTCCTCGTCAAAGGACACGGGCGGGGCATCGGGGGCGAAGATCTCGGGGAAGGCAGCCTCGGCCTTGCGGCGGTCGATGCGGAGCAGCGCTTCGTAGGATTCGGGATCGAAAGGATCCTCGGCCGGCACCACCTCGCGGCCGAACAGCCACGAGATACGTCCGGCGTCGAGGTTGCCGCGCTCGAAAGGCTCTTCGCCGAACTGCGCCCAGAGGGCAGCCAGAAAGCCCGTATCGGCGGCACGGTCCATGGCCTTGCGGTCACGGTAGCGCTCGCGCCGAATGATACGCGTGGCGCCGTCCTTGTTGGCGCGGCGGATCGTGTACTGGAGATCGGTGCCCGGGAGGCGACTGGGGAAGCCGCGATGCTTCAGCATGGCACGCCCTCCCCGGACAGGAAGGCGTGGGGGTAGGCGGGCCGGAGGTACTCGACGGCCCGCCCGGGCAGGTTACTTGTACTTGCCCGTGTAGACCGGCTCAGTCGTGACGGCCGGTTGCTCCACGTAAACGGTTTCTTCTTTCTTCGCGCAGGCGGCCACGAAAGCCACGATGCACAGCGCGAAAACAACAGTGCTCTTCGACATCCTCTACTCCATTTTTTATTGCAAGCCGACGCAGTGGAACCCTCCGCTGCGTGGACTTCCTGCGAGGCATAGACCGCTTGGGTTCGGTCGTCCAGCATCGTATCTGATCCCCCAAGCGATTGACACATCGTGCGTTTCAAAGCCTTGCCCTGTGACTCTTCTACATCAGCCATCCCCGAAATGCGGGGAGAGACCACAATAGATGGTATTGCCATCAGAACGCCTCCAAGATGCAGTGGCCGTCCTGAATACTGAAGGCCTCGAAGAATTGCACCGCCTCCGGGTCGGCCTCGCCGAAGGGAAGAGGCCGGTCCGAGAGAGAAACGATGACCTGTTCCGGCGCGGGCAGGATGTCGGCCACGCGCGGCAGCACATAGGTCTCGCAGAGGGCAAGCATGTCGGCGTAGGCCATGTCGTAGTCGATCTCTCCGCCGGCCGCGATGGCCGGAGCAAGGAAACGGAAGCGGAACGTGAGGCCCGCCGGGCCGGGCTCGTTCCAGATCGTGTCCAGAAGCGTCACCTCCTGGCCCGAAGGGACGGGGATGGGATCCGTCTCCGTCATGCCCCGCACTCCGCCCGCAAGGGCACGACCTGCAACGCTGCGCGGGAAGCCTTCCCTGCTTTCCCCCGCGCGGCGCCTAGCGGCACCGCTCCATTGTCCACGGCGTGCCTCATCTCCCCTCCTCCTGCTGGTCAGAGGGGGATGTTATCGTGCTTCTTCCACGGGTTGGCGAGTTTCTTGTTCCGCAGGCTCGCGAAGGCCTTCGACACCCTCCGGCGGGTCGAATGCGGCATGATCACCTCGTCGATGAAGCCGCGCTCGGCCGCCACGAAGGGGTTGGCGAAGCGGTCCTCGTATTCCTTCGTCCGGGCGGCGATCTTCTCCTTGTCGCCCAGTTCCGAGCGGTAGAGGATCTCGGTCGCGCCCTTGGCGCCCATCACGGCGATTTCGGCCGTGGGCCAGGCATAGTTGAAGTCGCCGCGCAGGTGCTTGGACGCCATCACGTCATAGGCACCGCCATAGGCCTTCCGGGTGATCACCGTGACCTTCGGCACCGTTGCCTCGCCATAGGCGAACAGCAGCTTCGCGCCGTGCTTGATGACGCCGCCATATTCCTGGCCCGTCCCCGGCAGGAAGCCCGGCACGTCGACGAGCGTCAGGATCGGGATGTTGAAGGCATCGCAGAAGCGGACGAAGCGTGCGGCCTTGCGGCTCGAGTCGATGTCGAGGCAGCCCGCCAAGACCATCGGCTGGTTCGCCACCACGCCGACCGTCTGCCCCTCGAGGCGGATGAAGCCGGTGATGATGTTGGCCGCGTAATCCTTCTGGATCTCGTAGAAGTCGCCCTCGTCCGAGATCTTGAGGATCAGCTCCTTCATGTCGTAGGGCTGGTTCGGGTTGTCGGGGATCAGCGTGTCGAGGCTCTCCTCGACGCGGGCGACGTCGTCGAAGAACGGGCGCGTCGGGGCGGGCGTCCGGTTCGACAGCGGCAGGAAGTCGAAGAGGCGACGGATCTCGTAGAGCGCCTCGACGTCGTTCTCGAAGGCGCCGTCGGCCACCGAGGATTTCTTCGTATGGGTGGAGGCGCCGCCGAGTTCCTCGGCCGTCACCACCTCGTTCGTCACGGTCTTCACCACGTCAGGGCCGGTGACGAACATGTAGGAGGTGTCCTTCACCATGAAGATGAAGTCGGTCATGGCGGGCGAATAGACCGCGCCGCCGGCGCAGGGCCCCATGATCACCGAGATCTGCGGGATCACGCCCGAGGCCATGATGTTGCGCTGGAACACGTCGGCGTAGCCGGCGAGCGAGGCAACACCCTCCTGGATGCGCGCACCGCCCGAGTCGTTCAGCCCGATCACCGGCGCGCCGTTCTGCATCGCCATGTCCATGATCTTGCAGATCTTCTGCGCGTGGGTTTCCGACAGCGAGCCACCGAACACGGTGAAGTCCTGGCTGAAGACATAGACCATGCGGCCGTTGATCGTGCCCCAGCCGGTCACGACGCCGTCGCCCGCAGGGCGGTCGTCCTGCATGCCGAAATCCGTGCAGCGGTGGCGCACGAACATGTCGAATTCCTCGAACGAACCTTCGTCGAGCAGAAGCTCGATCCGCTCGCGCGCCGTCAGCTTGCCGCGCTTGTGCTGGGCCTCGACCCGGCGCTGGCCGCCACCGGCGCGAGCGATCGCACGACGGTCTTCAAGTTCCTGGAGAATGTCTTTCATGATCTTGCCCCCCGAATTTTGGCGCACCATAGTCAGGAGCCCTTCCGGGCGAAAGAAAATTTCGGGATATTTGCAAATCTCTTTGCAAACCTGATCTGCAAATCGCAAACCTGCTATATAGGCCCCTCATGCTCTCGTTTCCGGTGCCGCTGACCACGGTCGGCCTTCTTCTCGCGTCGAACATCTTCATGACCTTCGCCTGGTACGGGCACCTGAAGTTCAAGACCGCGCCGCTTCTCGTCGTGATCCTTGCGAGCTGGGGCATCGCCTTCTTCGAGTATCTGCTGCAGGTGCCGGCGAACCGGATCGGTCACGGGCATTTTTCAGCGGCCGAACTCAAGACCATCCAGGAGGTCATCACGCTTGTCGTCTTCGCGGCCTTCTCGGTGCTCTGGCTGAAGGAGCCGCTGCACTGGAATCACCTCCTCGGCTTCGCCTTCATCGGGCTCGGCGCTTTCTTCATCTTCCATCGCTGGAGCTGATGGACAGTCTGTCGCAGCCGGCCTAACTCTCGGCGATGACCTTCCTCAGCCCGCCCCGTTTCCTCGACCGCCAGTCGCCACCCCACATCCTCACGCTGGTGATGCTGACCGGGCTCGCCGCCCTGTCGATGAACATCTTCCTGCCTTCCCTGCCCGGCATGGCCGAATGGTTCGACGCGCCCTATCAGCTCCTGCAGTTGTCGGTCGCGCTCTATCTCGGCCTCAGCGCGGCGCTGCAGGTCGTGATCGGGCCGATCTCGGACCGGTTCGGACGGCGGAGCGTGATCCTCTGGTCGCTTGGCCTCTTCCTCGCAGCGACCGTGGGCACGCTCGTCGCGCCCACGGCCGAACTCTTCCTCGTGTTCCGCATGGCTCAGGCGATCATCGCGACGGGCCTCGTTCTCAGCCGCGCCGTGGTGCGGGACATGGTGCCGGACGAGCAGGCGGCCTCGATGATCGGCTATGTCACGATGGGAATGTCGCTGGTGCCGATGATCGGGCCCGTGATCGGCGGCGTGCTCGACGAGGTCTTCGGCTGGCAGGCGAATTTCGCCCTGCTTCTCGTGCTTGGCGTGGTGGTCGCCGTCCTTGTCTGGGCCGATCTGGGCGAGACGTCCGAGATCCGCCCTGTCAGCTTCGCGGCACAGCTGCGGCAGTATCCGGCGCTTCTCAGCTCGCGCCGGTTCTGGGGTTACGTGCTCTGCGCGGCCTTCGCCTCGGGCTGCTTCTTCGCCTATCTCGGTGGCGCTCCCTTCGTGGGAACCGAGATCTTCCACCTCACCTCGTCACAGGTCGGCATCTACTTTTCGGCCCCGGCCATCGGCTATGCCGCGGGCAACTTCCTTTCCGGGCGCTACTCGATCCGGATGGGGATGAACCGCATGGTTCTTTGGGGATCGATCGCCACGGCGGGAGGCCTCGGCATCCTCATGCTGGGCACGCTGGCCGGGCTTCACCACCCCGCCTTCTTCTTCGGCATGATGACCGCCGTGGGCCTCGGCAACGGGATGGTCCTGCCGAATGCCAACGCCGGCATGCTCTCGATCCATCCGCAACTCGCCGGCACCGCCTCGGGGCTGGGCGGGGCCATCATGATCGGCGGAGGTGCCGCCCTCGCGGCGCTGGCCGGCGCGGTGCTGACCCCCGCCAGCGGAGAGATGCCGCTGATCGTCATCATGCTGGCCTCGGGCCTCGCCTCGATCTTGGCCATCGTCGCCGTGATCCGGCGCAGCCGCGCCATCGGCCTGCCCGGCTGACGCACCGGTTGACGCGCACCCTTTGCAAAGGCGATACCGGCTTTGCAAAGGGAGGCGTGCATGGCGCAGAAACTCTATGTCGGGGCGAAGCTGCGCGAGCTGCGCATGCAGCTCGGCCTGACGCAGAAGGTCTTTGCCGAGCGACTCGGCGCCTCGCTGCCCTACCTGAACCAGATGGAGAACAACCACCGTCCCGTCTCGGCGACAGTGGTCCTTGCGCTCGCGCAGGAGTTCGGGGTGGACGTGACCAAGCTCACGACCTCCGAAGCCGAGCGGATCGTCACGGACATGCGCGAGGCGCTGGCGGATCCGATATTCACCGACAGCCCGCCCTTGGCGGACCTGCGGCTCGTGGCCTCGAACGCGCCCGGCCTTGCAAGGGCCTTCCTCGACCTGCACCGTGCCTACCGCCAGACACACGAGCGGCTGGCCTCGCTCGACGAGGCGCTGGGGCGCGACGAGGCCGACCTGCGCCCCTCGCCCTGGGAGGAGGTGCGCGACTTCTTTCACTATTGCGACAACTACATCGACGCCGTCGACCGGGCCGCGGAGCATTACGCGGCGCCCGGAGGGGCCCGGCGGGACGTCTTTTCCGCGGCGATGGAGACGCTCGCGCGGGCGGGGCTCGACCTGCAGATCTTGGACATGCCCGTGATCCGCAGCCGCGAGGGGAACGCGCTTCGGCTCTCGTCCCGTGCGGCGGCGCCGACACAGCGGTTCCAGCTCCTGCATCAGGTGGCGCTGCTGACGCAGAACGACCTGCTCGAGGCGACGCTCGACCTCGCCCGGTTCCAGACGCCCGAAGCGCGCGATATCGCGAAGATCGGGCTCGCCAACTATTTTGCCGGGGCGGCGCTGCTGCCCTACCGGCCGTTCCTGCAGGCCGCGGCCGAGACGCGGCACGATCTGGAACGACTGGCCGACATGTTCGGCGCCTCGATCGAGCAGGTGGCGCACCGGCTCTCGACCTTGCAGCGGCCGGGGGCAAAGGGCGTGCCCTTCTTCTTTGTCCGGGTGGATCAGGCGGGCACGATCACCAAGCGCCACTCGGCCACGCGCTTCCAGTTCGCGCGCTTCGGCGGCGCCTGCCCGCTCTGGAACGTGCACCGTGCCTTCGAGACGCCGGGACGGTTCCTGCGCCAGCTCGCCCAGACGCCGGACGGCGTGCGCTATCTGCTGCTGGCGCGAGAGGTGTCGAAGCCCGGAGGGTCCTTCACCGCACCCGTGCGCCGTTACGCCATCGGACTCGGCTGCGAGGTGCAGCAAGCGGATGCGCTGGTCTATGCGGACGGGTTGGATCTGAAGGGGAGCTTCGAGCCGATCGGCATCTCCTGCCGGATCTGTGACCGGCAGGAGTGCCACCAGCGGTCTGTGCCGCCGCTGGAAAAGCGCCTTCGGGTGGACCCCGACAGGCGAGGCTTGTTGCCTTACGAGATTGTCGATTAGCGAGCCGCCGCCTGGCGGCCTGCGAAGCGTCACATATGCACGCGCTCATGGCGCGATCCTCTTCCGGTGCGTGCCCGGGTCGTGCGGTCCGCTATCGGACCCTGCGAACCACGAGGCTCAGCCGCGTTCTTTCCAGACAGGACGCGCGAAATGCGGGTCGGAATTCCTGAGGGTGCCACTCGTCCCGGTCACGTCCGGAAGATCCGCCATCAGCTCGTGCGGGGTGTGGATCATGCCGTGCTCCCTCTTGGTTTCGTTAAGAAAAGGCTATGTCGGAGATTCTTTTTCTGCATTGATGCGGATCAATGTCAGCGCCTCGCCGGGCGGAAGCCGGCAGACTCGGCCTCGGCGGCCGAACAGAACCAGCGTTCGCCCGGTTTCGACACGACGGTCCGGTCATAGTCCGCCTGACCGGGAACGTGGTAGATCCGCCCGTTGCTCGAGATGTTGCCCTTGATCGCGCAGGCCGATGCGCGCGGGGCCGCGGGTGTCGCGTGGCGATACTCCTCCGGGCGCTTCATCGGTCCGGACCAGACGCCGAGGCGCGCCGACTCCGCCCGCGCCTCCTCGCTTGCGTAGCGGGCGGAATAGCGGCGATAGGCGAGCGCTGCGCCCGCGCGGACCATGTGGGCGCCGACGTCCTCGCCCTCCACCTCGCAGGTGGCGACCAGCCGCCCGTATCGATCACGTTCATCGCCCTCGCAGCGCACCGCGGCACCGTCGAGCAGCAGTTCGAGGCGCTCGGTGGCCCAGTCGCCGCAGGGCCAGACCCGATCCCGCTCACCGCAGGTCTGTCCGCGCTCCGGCGCGTCGATGCCGAACAGGCGCACGCGGACGCCTTCGATCTCGAGCGTGTCGCCATCGATGACGCGAACCCGCCCTTCCAGGGAGGCGGCGGGCAGCTGCAAGGGAATGAGGAGAAAAAGAACGAGAAGCGAACGAAGTCTTAACATCCGCCAGAAATCCGACGCCACGCACCGGAAAGCAAGCCAGAAGTTAACGAAGGGTTAAGATAGAGTTAACGCATGCAACACGCCGGCCTTCGTCAGCACGGCCTGTGCGACAGCCCTTTCGCGCCGCTGACGACATCACCGCAGCACGGGCAGAGGCCTCCTCGCGACGCGGCCTGAACAACGTGTCCGGGCCGCGGCCGACACGGCACCGAGCTGCGCCTCAGCGCTGCGCCGTGCGCCACGCCGTGTTGACCACCGGCTCGAGGTTCAGCGGCGCAAGCGGCGTGCGGCCGAGGATGTGGTCGGCTGCCTTCTCGCCCACCATCATCGACGGGCCGTTCAGGTTGCCGTTCGTCACCCGCGGAAAGATCGAGCTGTCGGCGACACGCAGCCCCTCGACCCCGATCACCCGGCATTCCGGATCGACCACGGCAAGCGGATCGTCCGCCCGCCCGATCCGCGCCGTCCCGCAGGGATGATAGGCGCTCTCCACATGCTCGCGGATGAAGGCGTCGATCTCTTCATCCGACGAGCAGGCCGGCCCCGGCTGAATCTCGTGCCGGACGAAGGGACGGAACGCCTCCTGCCCGAAGATCTCGCGCGTGAGGCGGACGCAGCGGCGGAAGTCGTCCCAGTCCTCCTCGGTGGACATGTAGTTGAAGCGGATGACCGGCGGCGCCTCGGGATCGGCCGAGCGCAGCGTGACCGACCCGCGCGAGGGCGAGCGCATCGGCCCGACATGGACCTGGAAGCCGTGGCCCTCGGCGGCCGCCTTCCCGTCGTAGCGCACGGCGATGGGCAGGAAGTGATACTGGATGTCCGGGTAGTCCACCCCCGGCTTCGAGCGGATGAAGGCGCAGGCCTCGAACTGGTTCGAGGCGCCGAGCCCGCGCCCGGTAAAGAGCCACTGGGCGCCGATGCTGACCTTTCCTCTCAGGTTCCAGTGCTTGAAGAGCGTCACGGGCTGGAGGCTCGCGTATTGCATGTAGACCTCCAGATGGTCCTGGAGGTTCTGGCCGACGCCCGGCCGGTCGGCCACGACCGGGATCCCGTGCTCGGCCAGATGCGCGGCGGGACCGACGCCGGACAGCATCAGGAGCTTCGGCGTGTTGAGCGAGGAGGCGGCGAGGATCACCTCGCGGCCCGCCCGGATCACCTCGCGGCTCCCACGGCGCTGCACCTCGACGCCGACCGCCCGGCCCTCCTCGATCACCACGCGCAGGGCGAGGGCGCGCGTGACCTTGACGCCGAACTTCTTCATGGCGGGCTTGAGGTAGGCATTCGCGGCCGACCAGCGGCGCCCTTGCCAGATCGTGGCCTCCATCGGGCCGAAGCCTTCCTGCGCCGCGCCGTTGTAGTCGTCGGTCACCGGATAGCCCGCCTGTCGCCCCGCCTCGATGAAGGCGTTGAAGAGGGGGTTGGAGCGCGGGCCGCGCGTGACATGCACCGGACCGTCATGGCCCCGCCACTCGACGTCGCCCGGGACGTGCCAGTTCTCCATCCGCTTGAAATAGGGCAGCACATCGGCAAAGCCCCAGCCGGTGGCGCCGCTCTCGGCCCAGTGATCGAAGTCGCGTGCATGGCCGCGCACATAGACCATGCCGTTGATCGAGGACGAGCCGCCGATCACCTTGCCGCGCGGCGTGGCCAGCACCCTTCCGTCCAGATGCGGCTCGGGCTCGGTCTTCAGGCCCCAGTCGTAGATCCCCATGTTCATCGGATAGGAGAGCGCGGCGGGCATCTGGATGAAGGGCCCGGCATCCGTGCCGCCATGCTCGATGACCAGCACCGAGCGGCCCGCCTCGCCGAGACGATAAGCCATGGCGCAGCCGGCCGAACCGGCGCCGACGATAACGTAATCGACCATTGCGCGTCCTCAGTAGGGGGCGTCCACCGGCCCCATGCCGACGTAGACCGACTTGACCTGCGTGTAGTGCTCGACGGCCGCGCGACCGTTCTCGCGGCCGACGCCCGACATCTTCACCCCGCCGAAGGGCGCCTCGACCGGGGTCAGATTGTAGGCGTTGATCCAGCAGGTCCCGGCCTGGAGCTTCGCCACCACCCGGTGCGCACGCGTGAGATCCGCCGTGAACACTCCCGCGGCGAGGCCGAAGTCGGTGGCATTCGCCCGCGCGATGGCCTCCTCCTCGGTCTCGAAGTCGAGCACCGCCATCACCGGGCCGAACACCTCCTCGCGCGCCAGCGTCATGGCGTCCGTCACATCGGCGAAGACCGTGGGCTGGACGTAGCAGCCCGGGCTGACCGAGGCCTCGCCGCCGCAGACGAGGCGGCCGCCCTCGGCGCGGGCCTTTCCAATATAGCCCAGCACCTTCTCGAGCTGCGCCTGCGAGACGAGCGGCCCCATCTGCACCTCGGGATCGAGCGGATCGCCCATGCGGATCGCATCGGCCCGCTCGGCAAGGCGGGAAAGGAACGCCTCCTTGATGCCCTTCTGCACGAAGACCCGCGTCCCGTTCGAGCAGATCTGGCCCGCCGAATAGAAGTTGCCCAGCATCGCCGCGCCGATGGCGCTGTCGAGATCGGCATCGTCGAAGACGATGAGCGGCGACTTGCCGCCGAGTTCCATCGTGACATGGCGCACGCCCTCGGCCGCGGCGGCATAGACGCGCCGGCCCGTTGGCACCGAGCCCGTGAGCGAGACCTTGGCCACCCGCGGGTCGGTGACGAGCGCCGCCCCTACCCCGCCGCGCCCCTGCACCACGTTGAAAAGCCCCGGCGGCAGGCCCGCCTCGATCAGGATCTCGGCCAGCTTCAGCGCGCCGAGCGGCGTGACTTCCGAGGGCTTGAACACCATCGCATTGCCGAGCGCGAGCGCGGGCGCGGCCTTCCAGCAGGCGATCTGGCTCGGGTAGTTCCAGGCGCCGATGCCGACGCAGAGGCCCAGCGGCTCGCGGATCGTATAGACGAAATCCTGACCCAGCGGCACGGTTTCGCCGGTGACGGCGGGCGCGAGCCCCGCAAAGAACTCCAGCGCATCCGCCCCCGAGGCCCAGTCGGCGACCAGCGTCTCCTGCAGCGGCTTGCCGGTATCGAGCGTCTCGAGCACGCTCAACTCCTCGTTGCGCTCGCGGATCAGATCGGAGGCGCGGCGCAGGATGCGTGCGCGTTCCACGGGCCGCAGGGCGGCCCAATCCGCTTGCGCCCGCGCGCCGGAGGCAAGGGCCGCCTCGATCACCGCGGGCGTGGCCTCGTGAAGGCGCGCGATCTCTTCGCCGGTGGCCGGGAAGATCACCGGGATCGGCACGCCCGCGGCATCCTCCAGCGGACGACCGTCGACGAAATGGCTGGCGGCGGGCTGGGCTCTCACAGGGGACATTCCTTCAGATGGGCATTCAGATAGGCGCGGGCGCAGGCGACGGCGGCCACGCTGTCGGGCGGGCCCTCCTTCAGCACCTCGCGCAGGTAGAGGCCGTCGATCAGCGCGCCAAGACCGTCGGCAAGGTCTCCGGCCCGCTCTCCGGCCAGCGGCCGCAGCCCGACGAGGAGATTCGACCGCAGACGGCGCTGGTAGATCGCCAGAAGCCTCTTCGCTTCGGGCACGGTCTGGGCTAGAACGTAGAAATTGAGCCACGCCCCCACCACTTCGCGCCGGAAGTTCGTGGCCGAGAACGAGGCCTGCAGGATCGCCGTGA
Source organism: Rhodobacter sp. NSM (assembly GCF_052244495.1). Taxonomy (NCBI): domain Bacteria; kingdom Pseudomonadati; phylum Pseudomonadota; class Alphaproteobacteria; order Rhodobacterales; genus Rhodobacter; species Rhodobacter sp. NSM. The sequence goes on along the minus strand of NZ_JBQPXH010000001.1, from coordinate 106,210 downwards.
TCCGGGCGACGGGTGTCGTGGCCCCCAGCAGCGCCCCTCGCACCTCGGCCCCGTAGAGCGACAGGACGTGACGCATCGCCGCAAGGAAAAGCGCTTCCTTTCCACCGAAGTAGTGGTGCGCAAGCGCCGAGGACATGCCCGCGCGCTTGGCGATCTGGCTCACCGTCACGTCGAGCGACCCCACCCGGCCGATCTCGACGATCGTGGCTTTGACGAGCGCGGCCTTTCGGATAGGCTCCATACCGAGTTTCGGCATGTGCAGAATACCTGATTTTGTGGTTGCCAAGCCGAGCTATCGTGAAGTTTATTGACTCGTCAATCAACAAAAAACAGGGAGACACCATGACGCCCATCCGACAGGCCCTGCTGGCCGCCGCTTCGATTCTGGCCCTCGCCGGGCCTGCCCTCGCGCAGGACCAGTGCCGCGAGGTGACCTTCTCCGACGTCGGCTGGACCGACATCACCGTCACCACTTCGGCCACCCGCCAGATCCTCGAGGCGCTCGGCTACGAGGTCGAGGTCGACATCCTCGGCGTGCCGGTCACCTATGCCTCGATGGACAAGGGCGATGTGGACGTGTTCCTCGGCACCTGGCTGCCGGCGCAGGAAGGCGCGATCGGCCCCTATCTCGAGAAAGGCTCGATCGAGGAGATCACGACGAACCTCAAAGGCACGAAATACACGCTCGCCGTGCCGGCCTATCTCTACGACAAGGGTCTCAAGAGCTATTCCGACATCGCCAAGTTCAAGGACGAGCTCGACGGCAAGATCTACGGCATCGAGCCGGGCAACGAGGGCAACGAATACCTCATCAGCCTGACCGAAGCCGGCAAGCCGCTCGAGGGCTTCGAGATCGTCCAGAGCTCCGAGCAGGGGATGCTGGCGCAGGTCGCCCGCTTCTACCCGCAGGAGAAGGGCGTGGCCTTCCTCGGCTGGGAGCCCCACCCGATGAATGCCACCTTCTCGCTCAACTACCTGCCGGGCGGCGAGGACTTCTTCGGCGAGGAAGGCGTGGTCAAGACCGTGGCGCGCAAGGGCTTCAAGGAAGCGTGCCCGAACGTGGCGAAGCTGCTGTCGCAGCAGACGTTCACGCTGCCCATGGAGAACGAGATCATGGGCAAGATCCTCGACGACGGCATGGAGCCCGACACGGCCGTGCTCGAATGGCTCAAGGCTCATCCCGAGACCGTCGATCCCTGGCTGGCCGGCGTGACCACGGTGGAGGGCGAGGAAGGCCTGCCGGTGGTCAAGGAGGCGCTCGGTCTCTGATGCATGCATCCGACGCGCTCCGGGGTCAGAGGATCCGAGGCGCGGGTTCCAAGGGGGTCCGCCGCACGCCGCTGCGGGCCCCGCTGTCTATTGATACACAACTGGCGGGGTGCGCATGCTCGACTGGCTGACCGATCACAAGTTGCCTGTCGGCCGCTGGTCGAAGATGATCTTCGACTGGCTCAATTCGAACGGCGGTCCGTTCTTCGACCTGATCAGCCGCATGATGCAGGCGGTGATCGACGCCATGCTGGGCGTGCTGGACGTGGCGCCACCGCTGCTGGTCATCGCCATCCTCGCCGCCATCGGCTGGTACCTCCAGCGCAACTGGCGCGTGACGCTTCTGACCGTGGTGGGCTTCGCCTTCATCCTGAACCAGGGCTACTGGGACGAGACGATGCAGAGCCTGACGCTGATCCTCCTGGCCTGCGTCACCTGCATGGCGATCGGCGTGCCGCTCGGCATCGCCGCCGCCCACCGCCCACGGCTCTATCAGGCGATGAGCCCGGTGCTCGACCTGATGCAGACCCTGCCGACCTTCGTCTACCTGATCCCGGCGATCGTCTTCTTCGGCCTCGGGATGGTGCCCGGCCTGATCGCCACGGTGATCTTCGTGCTGCCCGCGCCGATCAGGCTCACGCATCTGGGCATCTCATCGACACCTATGGCGCTGAAGGAGGCCGCCACCGCCTTCGGCGCCACGCCGCGCCAGCGGCTGTGGAAGGTCGAGCTTCCCTATGCCTTTCCCCAGATCATGACCGGGCTGAACCAGACCATCATGCTCTCGCTTTCGATGGTCGTCATCGCGGCGCTCGTGGGGGCAAACGGACTCGGGGTGCCGGTGGTGCGGGCGCTCAACACCGTCAACACCGCGCTCGGGTTTGAATCGGGTTTCATCATCGTCGTCGTGGCGATCGTCCTGGACCGCATGCTGAGGGTGACCCGCAAATGACTGCAGTGGAATTCGACCGGGTCTCGATCGTCTTCGGCGATCATCCGCAACGGGCCCTGCCGCTGATGGACCGCGGGCAGAGCCGATCCGAGGTGCAGGCCGAGACCGGCCAGGTGCTCGGCGTGCACGACTGCTCGCTCACCGTGGCCGAGGGCGAAATCCTCGTGCTCATGGGCCTCTCCGGCTCGGGCAAGTCCACGCTCCTGCGCGGCGTGAACGGGCTCAACCCCGTGGTGCGGGGAGAGGTGCGTGTCTCGGACGGAGACCGGATGGTGTCGGTGACGCATGCCACGCCGGCCGACCTGCGCCGGCTGCGCCTCAGCCGGATCGCCATGGTGTTCCAGCAGTTCGGCCTGCTGCCATGGCGGACCGTGCGCGACAATGTGGGCCTCGGCCTCGAGATGGCGGGCATGTCGCCGAAGGACCGGCGGGCGCTGGTGGACGAGCAGTTGACCCTTGTCAACCTCTCGGCCTGGGCCGACCGGAAGGTGGGCGAGCTGTCGGGCGGGATGCAGCAGCGCGTGGGCCTTGCCCGCGCCTTCGTGACTCAGGCGCCGATCCTGCTGATGGACGAGCCCTTCTCGGCGCTCGATCCGCTGATCCGCTCGCGGCTGCAGGACGAGCTTCTGGACCTGCAGCGCAAGCTCAAGCGCACGATCATCTTCGTGAGCCACGACCTCGACGAGGCCTTCAAGATCGGCAACCGCATCGCGCTGATGGAAGGCGGACGCATCGTCCAGTGCGGCACCGCGCGCGAGATCATCGCCAATCCGGTGTCGGACTACGTGGCCGATTTCGTGGCCCACATGAACCCGCTGGGCGTGCTGACCGCTCGGGACGTGATGGAGGCCGGTCCCTCTGCCGCCGGGCAGAGCGTCAGCGCTGAATGCACGGTGCGCACGGTGATGGAGATGCTGCGCGACGGTGCGGGAGAACTCGCCGTGGTCGAGAGCGGATCGGTGATCGGCACGATCCGCCCTGAGGCCGTCATGGGCCGGCTGATCGACCCGCGCGGAACCGTCTGAGCCCCGCGCAGGCAAATCCCGTCAGGCGGCGTCGGTATCCGGCGCCGTCTTCTTCTTCGCAGGAGACTTCGTGGCAGCCTTCTTCGCCGTGGCCTTCTTGGGTGCGGCCTTCCTCGGCGCGGCCTTCTTCGTCTCGGCCTCCCCGGCCTTCGCGGCCTTCTTCGCCGGGGCCTTCTTCTTCGGGCTCTTGCCCGCCTTCTCGGCCACGAGGGCCAGCGCCTCGTCGAAGGTGAGCGCCTCGGGCTCCACTCCCTTGGGCAGCGTCGCGTTCACCTTGCCCCACTTGACGTAGGGCCCGTAGCGGCCGGGCATGACCGCCAGGATCCCGCCGTCGGGATGCTCGCCCAGTTCCTTGATCGGCTGCGCCGGGGCCGAGGCGCCGCGGCGGCCGGCAGCCTTCTGCGCCAGCACCTCGACCGCGCGGTTCATGCCGATGGTGAAGACTTCCTCCACGTCCGGCAGGTTCGCATAGGTCGAGCCATGCTTGACGTAGGGCCCGTAGCGGCCGATGGCGGCCTCGACCGGCTGGCCGTCTTCGGGGTGGCTTCCGACGAGCCGCGGCAGGTTCAGAAGCATCAGCGCGCGGTCGAGATCCACGGCATCGGGTGCCCATCCCTTCGGCAGGCTTGCCCGCGGGGGCTTCGGCACCTCCTCGGTAGCCTCGCCTCTCTGCACGTAAGGCCCGAACCGGCCCGAGCGCAGCGAGATCGGCTGGCCGTCCTCGTCATGGCCCAGAAGCTTGCCATCGGGCGAGATGGCGCTGTCCTCGTCGCCCGTAACCGAGATCGGTCGCGTGTAACGGCATTCGGGATAATTGCCGCAGCCGATGAAGGCCCCGCCGCCGCGCGCCGTCTTCAGGTGCAGGCGACCTGTCCCGCAGGTCGGGCAGATCCGCGGGTCGGAACCGTCCGGCCGCGGCGGATAGAGATGGGGCGCGAGGAACTCGTCGAGCTTCTCCAGCACCTCGCCGATGCGCAGGTCGGCCGTTTCGGCCACCGCGGCCGAGAAGTCGCGCCAGAAGCGCGCGAGCACCTCCTTGTAGTCGCGCTCGCCCGCCGACACATCGTCAAGCTCGCCTTCCAGATCGGCCGTGAAATCGTATTCGACATACTTGCGGAAGAAGTTGGCGAGGAAGGCCGTCACCAGCCGCCCCTTGTCCTCGGGAATCAGGCGGTTCTTTTCCTTGCGGACATATTCACGATCCTGGATCGTCGAGACGATGCTGGCATAGGTCGAGGGGCGACCGATCCCCAGCTCTTCCATGCGCTTGACCAGCGTGGCCTCGGTGTAGCGCGGCGGCGGCTGGGTATGGTGCTGCTCGGGCGTGATGCTCCGCTTCTCCACCGCCTCGTTCGCCATGATCTGCGGCAGGCGGCCCTCGTCCTCGTCGCCCTCGCCGCGGTCGTCGCGCCCCTCCTCGTAGACCTTGAGGAAGCCGTCGAACAGCACGACCTGCCCGGTCGCGCGCAGGCCCACCTGCCCGTCCGGGCTCGCGATCTCGACGGTGGTCCGTTCCAGCCGGGCCGCTGCCATCTGGCTCGCCAGCGTCCGCTTCCAGATCAGCTCGTAGAGCTTGCGCTGGTCGGCATCGGTCAGCCCCAGCTTCTCGGGCGAGGCCGACATGTCAGTCGGCCGGATGCACTCGTGCGCTTCCTGTGCGTTCTTGGCCTTGTTCTTGTACATGCGCGGGCTGTCGGGGACGTAATCCGCCCCGAAGCGCCGCTTGATCTCGTCGCGCGCGGCCATCACGGCCTCGGGGGCCATGTCGATGCCATCTGTCCGCATGTAGGTGATGTGGCCCGCCTCGTAGAGCCGCTGCGCCGCCGACATGCACTGTTTCGCGCCCATGCCGAACTTGCGCGACGCCTCCTGCTGGAGGGTCGAGGTCATGAAGGGGGCGGAGGGGTTGCGGCTCGCGGGCTTGGCCTCGACCGAGGCGACCTTGAGCGGGCGCGACGTCACGGCCTGCACGGCCAGCTCGGCCGCTTCGGCGGTGGGCAGGTCGAACTTGTCGAGCTTCCTGCCGCCGAGCACGGTCAGGCGGGCCTCGAACTCCTGCCCCCGCGGCGTGACGAGAACGGCCGAGACGGTCCAGAATTCGCGGGCGCGGAAGGCCTCGATCTCCATCTCGCGCTCGACGATCAGCCGCAGGCAGACCGATTGCACCCGGCCTGCGGACTTCGCCCCCGGCAGCTTCCGCCAGAGCACCGGCGAGAGCGTGAAGCCCACCAGATAATCCAGCGCGCGGCGGGCCAGATAGGCCTCGACCAGCGCGGTATCGACCTCGCGCGGGGCCTTCATCGCCTCGGTCACCGCCGATTTGGTGATCGCGTTGAAGGTCACGCGGCGGACGGTCTTGCCCTTCTTCAAGGACGAGGCCAGGGCCTCCTGCAGGTGCCACGAAATCGCCTCGCCCTCGCGGTCAGGGTCGGTGGCGAGGATCAGGGTGTCGTCGCTCTTCAGCGCCTCGACGATGGCGCGGACGTGCTTCTTCGACTCGGCCGCCACCTCCCAGGTCATGGCAAATTCATGCTCGGGATCGACCGATCCATCCTTGGCCGGCAGGTCGCGGACATGCCCATAGGAGGCCAGAACCGTATAGTCGGAGCCCAGATACTTGTTGATTGTTTTGGCCTTGGCCGGGCTTTCGACGACGACGACAGCCATGGAAACCTCTTGTTGCCCTGCGACCCTCGGATGGCGCGGCACCATGTGGGGGATCGCGGCCCAATGTCAATGCGCGGCTGGGGCGGCCCTTCATACCGGGCGCGAGACCAGCCCCCCCGGATCCCGTCGGATGCGGCCGTCGAGTTCGAGGGTCACAAGCTCCTGCGCGACGCGGCCCGCGGGCAGCGAGAGGTCACGGATGAGCTGGTCCTCGGGCACCGGCACCGGACCGAGCCGGTCGAGGATCAGGTTGTGGACAGCGGCGATCTCGCAGAGCGGGCGGCGCGGCGGGTCGGGTTGCGGCTCAAGGCGTGCGGCCGGTCGCGGGGCATCGACACGAACCGTGCCGATCGCCTCGATCACGTCGTCCGCATGACGCACGAGCGTGGCCCCGTCGCGGATCAGCTGGTTGCAGCCCGCCCCGCGCGGATCGAACGGATGGCCCGGCACGGCCAGCACCTCCCGCCCCTGGTCGAGCGCGTCGCGTGCGGTGATGAGGCTGCCGGACCGCGCCGCGGCCTCGACCACCACCACCGCGCGGGCAAGGCCCGAGACGATGCGGTTGCGCAGCGGGAAGTGGCGGGCCTGCGGCACGAGGCCCATCGGCTGCTCGGAGACGCGGCAGCCCTGCGCCACGATCCGCGCGGCCAAAGCGGCATTCTCGGACGGGTAGATCACGTCCACCCCGCCCGCCTGCACTGCCACCGTCCCGCGCAGCAGGGAGGCTTCGTGCGCCTCGGCGTCGATCCCGCGGGCGAGGCCGGAGACCACGACATAGCCGGCCTCGCCCAATGCGGTGGCCAGCTTCCGCGTCATCCGGAGCCCGAGGCTCGAGGCGTTCCGCGCGCCCACCAGCGCCACCATCGGCCGCGCCAGCAGCCCGGCATCCCCCTGAACCCAGAGGATCGGCGGCGCATCGCCGAGGTCGGCGAGTGCCGAGGGATATCCGGGTTCGTCCTCGCAGATCATCGTTGCGCCCTGTGCGCGACCGGCCGCCATCTCCTTCAGGGCAACCGGCACGGGACAGGCCTCGTAGCCCTCGATCCCCGCGGCGGCGGCGACCGCGGGCAGCGCCTCGAGCGCGAGCGTGGCGCTGCCATGCTCGGCCATCAGGCGCCGGTATGTCGCGGGCCCTACCCGACGCGATCGGATCAGCCGCAGCCGGTCCACCCGCTCGCGGTCGGGAAAGGGAGAGGACGTGTTCTGTGCCGCCTGTCGCATGGCTGCCTCTGCTGGGACCAGCGCCCGACCCTGACGGCGAATGGTTAACGGCAGGTGAACAGCGGGTGACGACTTTCACCCGAACGGGCCGGAGTTTGACCCGGACCTGTCGCAGACTGGATTGAAATGTCGCCTGCTCCGGTCCAAGCAGGGTCCGATCCGCCCCTTTCGGGCCATGATGGAGCCAGTGATGCTGAACGCCGATGTCAGTCGCCGCCGCGACGAAGCCGTGTCCCGTGGCGTGGGGATGCAGACCCAGATCTATGCCGATCGGGCGCTGAACGCCGAGATCTGGGACATCGAGGGCCGCCGCTATATCGACTTCGCGGCAGGCATCGCCGTCGTGAACACCGGCCACTGCCATCCGAAGGTGATGGCGGCCGTGACCGAGCAGATGGGCCGTTTCACCCATACCTGCCACCAGGTCCTGCCCTACGAGAACTACATCCGCCTTGCCGAGCGGCTGAACGCCGCGGCGCCCGGCGACTTCGCCAAGAAGACGATCTTCGTGACCACGGGCGCCGAATCGGTCGAGAACGCGATCAAGATCGCGCGCATCCACACCGGGCGCTCGGCGGTCATCGCCTTCGGCGGCGGCTTCCACGGCCGGACCTTCATGACCATGACCCTCACCGGCAAGGTCGAGCCCTACAAGAAGGGCTTCGGCCCGATGATGCCCGAGGTCTTCCACGTGCCCTTCCCGCAGGACGTGCACGGCATCTCGACCGCCGATGCGCTGGAGGGCATCACCAAGCTCTTCAAGGCCGATCTCGACCCGAAGCGGGTCGCCGCGATCATCTTCGAGCCGGTGCAGGGCGAAGGCGGCTTCTACCCGGCGCCGAAGGATCTCGTCCGCGCGATCCGCGCGCTCTGCGATGAGCATGGCATCGTGATGATCGCCGACGAGGTCCAGACCGGCTTCGCCCGCACCGGCACGCTCTTCGCCATGCACGGCTACGACGTCGCCCCGGACCTGACCACCATGGCCAAGGGCCTCGGCGGCGGTCTTCCCATCGCCGCGGTGACAGGCCGCGCCGAGATCATGGACGCGGCGCATCCGGGGGGCCTCGGCGGCACCTACGGCGGCAACCCGCTAGGCGTGGCCGCGGCCCATGCGGTGCTCGACGTGATCGAGGAGGAAGACCTCTGCAACCGTGCCAACGAGCTGGGCAGCCGGCTCAAGCAGAAGCTCGAGTCGATCCGCTCCACCACGCCTGAGATCACCGACATCCGCGGCCCGGGCTTTATGGTGGCGGCGGAATTCGCGAATCCGGCGTCGAAGGAACCCGATGCGGCCTTCACCAACCGCGTCCGCGAGGAAGCCCTGAAACGCGGACTGATCCTGCTCACCTGCGGGGTCTACGGCAACGTGATCCGCTTCCTTGCCCCCATCACCATCCCCGAGCCGCATTTCGCCGAGGCGATGGAGATTCTCGAAGCCTCGGTCGCCGCCGCGCGCGGACACTGAAGATCGCACCGGCGGGCTCCCGAGGCCGTGCATCGGGAGCCCGCCGAACCGCCCGCCGCGAGCGGCACCCGCCGGTCCGCCCGAAGAGCCAGCCCGGCACATTCTCCGATCGGTGCGTTCCTCTGCTCTGCGCTAAGTGGCGGGCGAGACGGCACTCCAGCCTAGACGCGGCCATGCGGCCGCGATCCGCTGCCCTCCGGATCCTCTCGCGGCTTGGCAGTCGCTTGCGCCGGGGATATGAGGCGCGCATGCAGCACCCTTCTTCCGACACCGGCATCCGGCTCGACCGCGCCTCCTACGCAGCGGGAGAGCGGTCCATCCTGTCGGACATCACGTTGCACCTGACCGAGCGGAGAATTGGCATCCTCGGGCAGAACGGCTCGGGCAAGACCACGCTCCTGCGGCTGATGGCCGGGCTGATCGCACCCGGCAGGGGCCGCGTGACGGTCGAGGGCATGGACGCCGCCTCGGACCGGCGCAGGATGCTGGCGGCCGTCGGCATCCTCTTCCAGAACCCCGAGCATCAGATCATCTTCCCCACGGTCGAGGAGGAGCTGTCCTTCGGCCTGAAACAGGCCGGCCGCTGCGCCGAGGAGGCACGCAGCCTGGCACGGGCCGTTCTGGCGGCGCAGGGGCGCAGTCATTGGGCGGCAGCGCCGGTCTCGACTCTGTCGCAGGGCCAGAAACAATTCCTCTGCCTCCTCTCGGTCCTTGCGATGGAACCGCGGACCATCCTGCTCGACGAGCCCTTCTCGGGCCTCGATCTGCCGACGCAGATCCGCCTTTCGCGACGTCTGGCGGGGCTTCCGCAGCGGCTGGTCACGATCAGCCATGATCCGGAGGTCGTGGCGGGTTGCGATCGGGTGATCTGGCTCGACGGCGGACGGGTGCGGGCCGACGGACAGGCGGGCGATGTCACCGCCGCCTTCCGGGCCGAGATGGAGCGCCTCGGAGACCTCGATGCTGACGCTGACCTCCCCTGTTGAGACGCGGCTCCACCGCCTGCCCGCAGGCGCGAAACTCGCCGCTCTGGCGCTGGCGGCAATGGCTCTCGCGCCGCTTCGGGAACTGCCTGCGATCGGCGTGGCGGCGACCCTCGTCGTGGCGCTCTACCTTGCGCAGGGGCGGGACTTCGCGCGGCACGGGCTGCGGATGCTGCGACCACTCTGGCCCTTTCTCGTCATCCTTGCGGTCTGGCACGGCTGGACGGGCGAGATCGCCTCGGGCGCAGGCGTCGCGCTCAAGCTGCTGATCGCGGTCGCGCTCGCCAATCTCGTCACGATGACCACGCGCCTCGACGCGATGATCGCGGTTCTCGAGCGTCTGGTGCGGCCCTTGCGGCGCGTCGGCCTTCAGCCGCATGTGCTGGCCGTCTCCATGGCTCTTGTCATCCGCTTCACGCCGGTGCTACTTGCGCGTGCAGAGCGGCTGGCGGAGGCCTGGCGTGCGCGGAGCCCGCGGCGCCCCTCCTGGAGGATCGTCGTTCCGCTTGCGCTCGGTGCGCTCGACGACGCCGATCAGGTCGCCGAAGCCCTGCGCGCCCGAGGTGGCTTGTAGGGAGAGAATGCCATGGAACGCAATGTAACCCTGATCGCGCTCTTCGCGGCGCTGATCGCCGTGCTGGGGCTCGTGCCGCAGATCACGCTCATGTCCGGCGTGCCGGTCACGGCGCAGTCGCTGGGTGTGATGCTCTGCGGCACCGTGCTGGGGGCCCGCCGTGGCGCACTGGCGGTGATCCTGTTCCTCGTTCTCGTCTTCCTGGGTCTCCCGCTCCTGTCGGGCGGCCGCGGCGGGATCGGCGTTCTCGCCGGCCCGACGGCGGGCTTCGTGGTGGGCTTTCCCTTCGCAGCCCTGGTGACCGGCCTCGTGGTCGAGAAATGGCGCTCGGCCCCGGTCTCGGTGGCATCCTTCGTGGGCGCGATCCTCGGCGGCATCGTGGTGCTCTACGGTTTCGGCGTGGTCGGCATGGCGCTGAAACTGGGAAAGACCCTGCCCGAAGCGGCGCTGCTGTTGACGCCCTTCCTCGCAGGCGACCTGCTGAAGACCGCGATCGCCGCGCTGGTGACGCAAGGTCTGGCGCAGGTTCGGCCCGGCACGCTGCTCTCGCGTAGCTGAGGCAGGCGCTTCGGCCCCTTCCCGAGGCTCGGGACCGGCGCCCTCGCCCGACCTGTGGCGCGACGCTCAGGGTCGGGCACTGCCCGCAGGCATGGGACGCAGGTTTGCACGAATATGAAATGCCGACGCCCGGGACATCCCGGGCGTCGGCATTTCCGGCCTGAGGCGCAACGGGTCAGGCGACGTTCTGCAGCGCCACTTCGGGCAGGATGCCCAAGGCATGGCAGACTTCGCGGGTCAGCGTCGGGCGGTTCAGCGTATAGAAATGCAGATCCTCCACCCCTTCCGACAGCAGCCGGTCGCAGAGCTCGGTGCAGAGGGCGACCGAGAAGATCTCCTCGCGGTCGTCGCGCTTTGCGTGGTCGAAGGCCTCGTCCAGCCAGTTCGGCACCCGGGCGCCGCAGCGGGCGGCGAATTTCTTCACGCCGGACCAGTTCTCGATCGGCAGGATGCCCGGGATGATCGGCGCGGTGATCCCCTCCTTCGCACAGAGGTCGCGGAAGCGCAGGAAGGTCTCGGCCTCGAAGAAGAACTGCGTGATGGCGGAGGTCGCCCCGGCCTCGATCTTGCGCTTGAGCCAGCGCACGTCGGCGAGCGTGTCGGCCGCATCGGGATGCGGCTCGGGATAGGCGCCCACGCGGAGCGTGAAGCGCCCCGTCGCCGCCAGCGCCTCGACCAGCTCGACCGAACTCGCGAAGCCCTCCGGATGCGGCGTGAACCGGTCGGCGCCCTTCGGCGCATCGCCGCGCAGCGCCACGATCTCGGTCACGCCCGCCTCGGCATAGGAGTTTGCGATCTCGAGCGTCTCGGCCTTCGTTGCATCGACGCAGGTCAGATGCGCCGCAACATTCAGCTTGTAATGGTTGTGGATCGTCTCGACCGCGTCATGGGTCAGCTTGCGCGTGGTTCCGCCCGCACCGTAGGTCACCGACACGAAGTCGGGCTGCAACGGCGCCAGCATCTGCGCCGTCTCCCACAGCCGGAAGGACGCCTCGAGCGTCTGCGGCGGGAAGAACTCGAACGAGATGCGCGGTCTGGCCATGGGACTGTCTCCTGTTCCTTGCCTCTCTTGTGGCAGCATCGGCCATGTGAGACAAATTCATAATGCTCAAGATCAATATGAGGCGATTTGTAACATGCACCTCGAACTCCGCCACCTGCGCACCATTCGCGCGATCCATCAGGCGGGAGGTCTGGCGCGTGCGGCCGACATGCTGAACATGACCCAGTCGGCCCTGTCGCATCAGGTGAAGGGCCTTGAAGACCAGGCAGGCATCGAGCTTTTCGTCAGGCGTTCCAAGCCCTTGAAGCTGTCGGCTGCCGGCATCCGGATGCTGCGGCTGGCCGAACGCATCCTGCCCGAGATCGACGCGCTCGAGGACGAGTTCCGCGCGCTGCGCTCGGGCCGGACCGGAAGACTGCATATCGCCATTGAATGCCATGCATGTTTCGAATGGCTGTTCCCGGTGCTGGAGCTCTTCCGCCACGCCTGGCCCGAGATCGACGTGGACATCCGCGCAGGCCTCGCCTTCGAGGCGCTGCCCGCACTCATGCGGGAGGAGGTCGACCTCGTGATCTCCTCGGATCCGGTCACGGTCGAGGGCATGACCTTCAACCCGCTCTTCGACTATCACCCGACCTTCGTGGCCGCCGCCGCGAACCCGCTGTCCGAGAAACCCTTCATCTCGGCCGAGGATTTCCGCGACCAGATGCTCATCACCTATCCGGTCTCGCGCGACCGGCTGGACGTGTTCACCGAGGTGCTGACGCCGGCGAAGGTCGAGCCGCGCGGCACCCGGCAGGTCGAGCTGACGGCGGTGATCCTGATGCTGGTCGCATCGAATCGGGGGGTGGCGGTCCTGCCGGACTGGGTGCTGCGCGACATCCGAAGCCACGCGGATTTCGTCACCCGGCCACTCGGCCCCGAGACGGTGACGAAGCGGCTCTATGCCGCCACCCGTGCCGAGGATACCATGAAGCCTTTCATGGCACATTTCCTGCGCCTGGGCCGGACCGAGCCCGTAAAGCTCCAACGGATCTGAGGGAAACCTGACTTTTGGATGCCGCCGGAGACTGGTCCTCCGGTCGGAATCGGATTGCCCGAAGGGCGCAGAGAGGCTACCTCCGCCGCGCGAAGGTTTAATGACAGGCCAGGAATGACCCTCCCACCGATCCGACCTGCCGGAACGACGGCATCGCCCGACGAAGCGCGTCCCTCGATCAACCAGTGGAAGACCCTCGATAAGGACCTCAAACGGATCGTCCAGCTCGAGCAGGCCGGGCAGTTCGTCGGCCGTCCGCTGCTCTCGCTCGGGGTGGCGCTCGTCTTCATCGTGCTGGCGGGCGTCGCCGCCTCGGTCATCGTGGGCGGCACGCCGAACGCGCTGGTCATCGTCGCGGCCGCGGCCTTCGGTGCCTACATGGCGCTGAACATCGGCGCGAACGACGTGGCCAACAACATGGGTCCGGCCGTGGGCGCCAATGCGCTGACGATGACCGGCGCCCTGGCCATCGCCGCCGTCTTCGAGACGGCAGGCGCCCTCATCGCGGGCGGGGACGTGGTCAGCACGATCTCGGGCGGGATCGTGGATCCGGCCTCGGTCGCGGAGGCGGGGATCTTCGTCTGGGCCATGATGGCCGCGCTGATCGCGGCCGCCGTCTGGCTGAACGTGGCGACCGCGATAGGCGCGCCGGTCTCGACCACCCATTCCATCGTGGGCGGCGTCATGGGCGCGGGCATCGCGGCCGCGGGCATGGCGGCGGTGAACTGGCCGGTCATGGGCCAGATCGCGGCCAGCTGGGTGATCTCGCCCGTGCTGGGCGGCGTCTTCGCAGCCCTTTTCCTCGCCTTCATCAAGCACAGGCTGATCGACGCCGCGGACAAGATCGCCGCCGCCCGCTTCTGGGTGCCGCTGCTGATCGGAGTGATGGCGGCCGCCTTCTCGGCCTATCTGGCGCTGAAGGGCCTGCGCAAGGTCATGGATGTCGATCTTCCGACAGCCCTGCTGATCGGTCTCGGCACGGGCCTCGTCACGGTCTTCCTCACCCGTCCGCTGGTGCGGCGCCAGTCCGAGGGGCTGGAGAACCGGAAGAAGTCGCTGAAGAAGCTCTTCGGCCTGCCTCTGGTGGTCTCCGCGGCCCTTCTCTCCTTCGCGCATGGCGCGAACGACGTGGCCAATGCGGTGGGCCCGCTCGCGGCGATCGTGCATGTCGTCTCGGCCGGCGACATGGCCGCCAAGGTCGCGATCCCGCTCTGGGTCATGATCATCGGTGCGGGCGGCATCTCCTTCGGCCTCGTGCTGTTCGGGCCGAAGCTGATCCGCATGGTCGGATCCGAGATCACCAAGCTGAACCCGATGCGCGCCTATTGCGTGGCGCTGTCGGCGGCGATCACGGTCATCGTGGCATCGGCTCTGGGCCTGCCGGTCTCGTCCACCCACATCGCCGTGGGCGGCATCTTCGGCGTGGGCTTCTACCGCGAATGGCAGGCCGAGCGCCGCAGCCGCGCCCTCGGCCTGATCAAGGGCAAGCCCTTGCCGCCCGAGGAACGCAAGCGCCGCAAGCTCGTCCGCCGCGCACATTTCCTGACGATCGGGGCGGCCTGGGTCGTGACCGTGCCCGCGACCGCCCTGCTGTCGGCGGCGATCTTCCTCGCGCTTCACAGCCTCGGCAACTGAGGCACGGCGCACCCGCGACCGCGCGGCAGCCCCCCGCACCGCGGGCGAGGGGCTGCGTTCCTCCCTTCCCTTCCGCGGCGACGGGCCTTATAGCAGCGCCCTTGAACGGATGGAGCCCGGACGGATGCAAGGCAGCGCGAACCTCAACCTGATGATCAAGGCCGCCCGCAAGGCAGGCCGCTCGCTCGTGAAGGACTTTCGCGAGGTCGAGAACCTTCAGGTTTCGGCCAAGGGACCGGGCGACTTCGTCTCGAAGGCCGACCGAGAGGCCGAGCGGATCATCCGCGAGGAACTGATGGGCGCCCGCCCGACCTACGGCTGGCTCGGCGAGGAGACCGGCGAGACGGCCGGACAGGACCCGACCCGGCGCTGGATCGTCGATCCGCTGGACGGCACGACCAACTACCTCCACGGCCTGCCGCACTGGGCGGTGTCGATCGCCCTCGAACACAAGGGCGAGATCGTCGCGGGCGTGATCTTCGACGCCGCCAAGGACGAGATGTTCTGGGCCGAGAAGGGCGCCGGCGCCTGGATGAACGAGAGCCGCCTGCGTGTCTCGGGCCGGCGCAACATGATCGAGGCGATCTTCGCCACCGGCGTGCCCTTCGGCGGCCGCCCCACCCTGCCCGCGACGCTGCAGGATCTGGCCCGGCTCATGCCCACCTGCGCGGGCGTGCGGCGCTGGGGCTCGGCGGCGCTCGACCTCGCCTATGTGGCGGGCGGTCGATACGACGGCTACTGGGAGCGCGGGGTGAGCGCCTGGGACGTGGCGGCGGGCGTTGTTCTCGTGCGCGAAGCGGGCGGCCTAATCTCGGGCATCCGCGAAGGCCAGAACCCGATCGACGGCTCGCTCATCTGCGGCAACCAGAACCTGTTCGAGCCCTTCCGCAAGATCATCCGCGGCGAGTGAGCCGCCCGCGGTCCCGAGGGAACTTCCGCTTCGACCGGACCATCCGGCGGTCCGGCACCGCGGCCACGCAGCCTTCAGGCGCACGACGATCGGGACTGCCTCCGCCTGGCAAGGCAACAGTCGCGCTGGCGCTTGCGGCGTCCCCTTCCATCAGCGGTCCGAAGGGTGGTTCACCCCGTCCGTCCACGGCACCTCGCCCAGCTCACGCGGGTTGACGCCTTCGAGGATCGCCGCATTCACACCATACTCCTCGGGGTTCGAGCGGCGCTGGTGGTGGGTGTAGATCCCGCAGGTCCGGCAGAACCAGTGCCTCGCCGTCTTCGTGCCCCACTGATAGAGCGTGAGGTTCTCCGCCCCGCGCACGACCCGCAGGTCGCCGAGCCGGGCCGTCACCGCGACAGCGCCGCGCCTCCGGCAGAAGGAGCAGTCGCAGCGACGCGCGTCCGCAAGTCCGTGGAGCAGTTCCACCTCGATCTCGACCGCGCCGCAATGGCAGGTGCCCCTCATCGCCGCCTCCGCACGAGGGGGACATTCGAGCGCGGCAGCGTCGCCTCGGGATGCGGCGGCAGGCCGTGGGTGCGCCGCCAGAAGGCCGGCCCGCCGCGCGCGATCCACACCGGCATCGTCAGCAGCAGGCCCGCGGCGAAGCCGCCGATATGGGCCCAGTAGGCCACGCCGCCCTGGTCCGTCGGCACCGCGACGCCCGAGAAGACCTGGAAGGCGAACCAGAAGCCGAGAAGGATGAAGGCCGGCACCGGGATGATACGGAAGAAGATGATGATGATGATCAGCACATCGACCTTCGCCCGGGGAAAGAGCAGCAGGTAACCGCCCATCACCCCCGCAATGGCCCCCGAGGCGCCGACCATCGGGATCCACGAGAAGGGATCCGCCACGACCTGCGCCGCCGCGGCGGCGAAGCCCGAGAGAAGGTAGAAGCCCGAGAAGCCCCAGTGCCCCATCACATCCTCGAGATTGTCCCCGTAGATATAGAGGAAGAGCATGTTCCCCAGCAGATGCGCCCATCCGCCATGCAGGAACATCGAGGTGAGGATGCCCTCGTAGCCCGTCCCCTGAAGCAGTTCGGCAGGCACCAGCCCCCATTCGAAGAAGGCCGCCTCCAACGCCACGGTCGAGGTCGAGCCGTAATGCATCACGAGGAAGATCAGGACGTTCGCCACGATCAGCGCATAGGTGACATAGGGCGTGCGGCCCGAGGGATTGTGGTCGCGGATCGGGAACATGGCGCAGCGTTTCCCATCCTCGGCGCGCCGTCAAGCGCCGAGGGGAGGTCGCGCCTGCCGGACGCTGGCAGAGCGGAAGGATAAGGCCGCTTCGGGCCGGGATGGGTGTCCCTCATGCCGGGTTCGCGGCGTACGCAGTAATGGGTCCGGCCCAGGCGCCAACCCGCGGCTCGTCAGCTCGCAGCGATGGGGGCAAAACGGCGGGTCACGGGCCTCAGGCCGGACCCGAGGCCGCCGCCAGCAGTTCGGCATTGCCGCCCGACGCGGTGGTGTCGATGCAGACGTGACGCTCGACCGCCACATGGGCCTCGTCGGGCATGCCAGCGATCAGCGGCAGGATCGGCCCCTCACGCCCCGCCAGCGCCAGCGCATGCGGCCTTGCGGCCTCGGCCCCGCCGCAGTGCAGGACGCCCGAGAAGCCCTCGAGGCGGGCCAGCGCCCCGGGCGGCAGGCCCGGCGCCTCGACCGCAAGCCCACCCAGCGCCCGTACCGCCTCGGCCTGCGCCGAGGCGTCCGCGGCGGAGGGGCCGAGGCAGAGGAGCGGCGCACGGCAGAAGAGCGACAGCCGGTTCGACTCGCCCGTGGGGCCCGGCATCGCGCGCGTGCCGAGCGGCGCGCCCACCCTGCCCGCAAGGCCGCGGAGCGCGGCTTGCACCCTGTCCTCGCCGGCTGCCATCGCGGCCTGCCCGGCATCGGCAACCTTTGCCGGGCGCCGGCAGAGGCGCGCCAGATAGGCCGGTCCGCCCGCCTTCGGACCGGTGCCCGAGAGCCCCTCGCCGCCGAAGGGCTGGCTGCCCACGACTGCGCCGATCTGGTTGCGGTTGACGTAGATGTTGCCGACCCGCAGCCCCGCGACCACGGCCTGCACTCGGTCATCGATGCGCGAATGCAGCCCGAAGGTCAGCCCGTAGCCGGTCGCATCGATCTCGGCGATCACCCGGTCGAGATCCGCCGCCCGGAAGGTCGCCACATGCAGCACGGGCCCGAAGATCTCGCGCTCCATCTCGGCGATCGACCCCACACGGAGGACGGTCGGGCCGACAAAGGTGCCCTCTGCCGGAGACGGCAGTTCCTTCAGGACCCGCCCCTCGGCGCGCGCGGCCTCGATCCAGTCCCGGATGCCCGCCTGCGCCTCGGCATCGATCACCGGGCCGATGTCGGTCGCCAGTTCCCAGGGATCGCCCGGCTGCAGCTCGTCCATCGCGCCGAAGAGCATCTCGAGCACGCCCTCGGCCACGTCCTCCTGCAGGTAAAGACAGCGCAGCGCCGAACAGCGCTGACCCGCCGACTGGAAGGCCGAGGCGAGGATGTCGCGCACCGCCTGTTCGGGCAGGGCCGTCGAATCGACGATCATCGCGTTCAGCCCGCCGGTCTCGGCGATCAGCGGCGCGGCGGGATCGAGATGTTCGGCCATCGACCGGCGGATCGCCAGCGCCGTCCCGGTCGAGCCGGTGAAGACAACGCCCGCGATCCGCGCGTCCCGCGTCAGGGCCGCGCCGACCGTCTCGCCCGTCCCCGGCAGGAGTTGCAGCGCAGTCGCGGGAACGCCTGCGCGGTGCAGAAGCTCCACCGCCCGCGTCGCGATCAGCGGTGTCTGCTCGGCGGGCTTGGCAAGCACCGCATTGCCCGCCATCAGCGCGGCCGCGATCTGTCCGGTGAAGATCGCGAGCGGGAAGTTCCAGGGACTGATGCAGACCACCGTGCCGAGCGGCTCCGCCGCCAGCCGCTCGCCTTCGGCGGCATAGTAGCGCAGGAAATCGACCGCCTCGCGCAGCTCACCCACGGCATCCGGAAGGGTCTTGCCGGCCTCGCGTGCGAGCAGAGCGAAGATCGGGCCGAAGGACTCCTCGTAAAGATCGGCGGCCCGGCGCAGGACCGCGGCCCGGTCCTCGGGGCGGGCCTCCCACGGCACGGCATAATGCAGCGCCGTCTCGACATCCGGCAGGCTCGCCGGGATCACGTTGCCGACGCGCGCGCCGGTGGCGGGGTTGCTCACCTGCGCCCGCTGTCCGCCCGCGAGCGAGCCCGCCAACAGTGGCCGCGCATCGAAGAGCGCGGTGCGATGCGGTGCGCGCGCGGCCTCGATCAGCGCGAGATCGGACGGGGATGCGAGGTCGAAACCGCGCGAGTTGCGCCTTGCGCCGAAGAGTTCGAGCCCCGTCCGCAGCACCGGGTTGCGCGCCGGCACCAGCGCCTCCATCGCCGTCAGCGGGCAGGCGGCCACCGTCTCGGGGCTCACACCCTCATCCACGATCTGGTTCACGAAGCTCGAATTGGCGCCATTCTCCAGCAGCCGCCGCACGAGATAGGCGAGGAGATCCCGGTGTGCGCCCACGGGCGCATAGATCCGGCAGCGCGTCTTCTCTTCGGTCAGCACGAGGTCATGCAGGCGTTCGCCCATGCCGTGCAGGCGCTGGAACTCGAAAGGACGCCCGCCGGCCATCTCGAGGATGGCGGCCACCGTGTGGGCATTGTGCGTGGCGAACTGCGGATAGATCCGGTCCGACATGGCAAAGAGCTTGCGCGCCTGGGCGATGTAGCTCACGTCGGTCGCCTGCTTGCGGGTGAAGACCGGAAAATCCGCGAGCCCCAGCACCTGCGCCCGCTTCACCTCGCCGTCCCAGTAGGCGCCCTTCACCAACCGCACCATGAGCCGGCGATCGAGTCGCGCGGCCATGCCGTAGAGGCGGTCGAGCACCTCGCCCGCGCGCCGGCCGTAGGCCTGGACCACCACGCCGAACCCGTCCCAGCCCGCGAGCGACGGCTCGGCCAGCGCCGCCTCGATCACGTCGAGCGAGAGGTCGAGCCGCTCGGCTTCCTCGGCGTCGATGTTGAAGCCGAGACCCGCGGCCTTCGCGAGCCCTGCCAGCGCCGTCACGCGCGGGACAAGCTCGGCCATCACGCGGGTGCGCTTGGCGACCTCGTAACGGGGATGCAGCGCCGAGAGCTTGACCGAGATCCCCGGATTGTCGCGGATGTCCCGGCTCTTCGCCGCCGCGGCGATGGCCGTGATCGCGCGGGAATAGGCGAGATGGTAGCGGCGGGCATCGGCCTCGGTGCGGGCCGCCTCGCCCAGCATGTCGTAGCTGTAGGTATAGCCGCGCTCCTCCAGTTCCGCCGCGCGGTCCATCGCGGTCTCGATCGTCTCGCCGAGGACGAACTGGCGGCCCATCTCCTTCATCGCGCGGGCGACCGCCTTGCGGATGACCGGCTCGCCCATCCGCCGCACGAGGCCGCGCAGGTGCCCCGCCACGCCTGGTTCGCGGTCGTCGAGCACCTTGCCCGTCAGCATCAGCGCCCAGGTCGAGGCGTTCACGAGGCTCGAGGCCGAGCGGCCCAGATGCCGGTTCCAGTCCGAGGGCGCGATCTTGTCCTCGATCAGCGCGTCCATCGTCCCCGCATCCGGCACTCGCAGCAGCGCTTCGGCCAGGCACATGAGCGCGATCCCCTCTTCGGTGGACAGACCGTATTCAGCGAGGAACCCCTCCATCAGCCCCGGCCGCGAGCCCTTCCGGATGCGGCGCACCAGATCGGCGCCTCGGGCGCTGATACGGGCGCGCGCCTCTGGCGGAAGGTCGGCCTGCTCGATCAGTCGGGCGACGAGGCCCGCCTCGTCGAGATCCTGGGAGAGGGTCGGCTGGGGGATGGCGGCGAGCATGGACGCGAACTCCTGTTTCGCCTAGATTACCGTGCAAGCTGAAGCCGTTCGTCCCGATTATCGCGGATCGGCAGCCGGATCGGCCGAAGATGAAGCAGGAGGCAGGCCAGATGGCGCTGGAACTCGACCGGTTCGATCAGGCGATCCTGCGGGTGCTCGCCGCCGATGGCCGCGTCAGCGCAACCGAACTCGCGCGGCGGATCGGGCTTACCAAATCGCCGACCCAGGCGCGGATGAAGCGGCTCGAGGCGGCGGGCGTGATCACCGGCTACGGCGCGCGCCTCGACCCGATCCGCATGGGCCTCGCCCATGTGGCCTTCGTGGAGGTGAAGCTCTCGGACACCCGCGAGAGCGCGCTGCAGGCCTTCAACCGTGCGGTCCTTGCCGTGCCCGAGGTCGAGGAGTGCCACATGATCGCAAGCCGCTTCGACTACCTGCTGAAGGTCCGCACCGCCGACATCCAGGACTACCGCCGCGTGCTGGGCGAAAAGCTCTCGACGCTGCCCTATGTGGCGTCGACCTCGACCCATGTGGCGATGGAATCGGTCAAGGAGTCCCACGGCTGAGGAAGGCGCCTGCCGTGGGTGGCGTTCGCCGGTCGGCGGTAGCGCCCGCGGGCTCCGGTCAGAGCGCGCCTTCGCTTCCCGTATAGGTGACCTCGGCCACCTCGCCCTGGTTCGAGGACAGGCAGCGCCAAGGCGCCTCTGCCCCCGCGACACTCGCGAGCACTTCCGTATTAGCCTCGGAGAAGAGGTAGCTGAAGATCGCCACATCCGAGACGGGACGGCGGTTCGTGCGCGCGATGGCGGCGCGGCAGGCCGTGTAGGCCGGACTTGCCATGTCCGCAGCCGTCGGCGGGAAAGTGGCAGGGGCGGTTGCCGGTTCCTCGGCTGCGGTGCAGGCAGAAAGAGTCGCGGCAATGAAAACGGTCAGGACTGGAATCGGTCGCATAAGATCATCCTCCGCTGAGCTTCGGGATCAGCCTAGCAGCGGAAAGGCCCGGAGCCATGAGGAATGCGAATTTCCCGGGCGAACTGGTGCGACGACGCCTCTTGCCGGAGACGCGCGAGCGCCCCTGAGGCCGCCTGCCCGCAAGGGCGCGGCCGAAGCAGCGGCGCGCAAGATGCAAGGAAGAAAGGGAAAAGTGGCAGCCCGTAGGGGAGTCGAACCCCTCTTCCCAGGTTGAAAACCTGGTGTCCTAACCGATAGACGAACGGGCCATCCGGACGAGGCGGTGTCTAGGCGACTCGCTGGCCGGGTGCAAGAGGCAAAATCACCGATCGATCTGCTGACCCATGATGGCAATGGCTTGCTGGTAGACGCCCGCGGCATTCCATTCGCGGATCACGGCATGGTTCGGCTCGCCCGGCTGGTAGCCGAGCCCCGGCCGCCATCCCTTCTGCGCAAGGAAGTTCGCCGTCGAGGCCATCGCATCGGTCAGGTTCGTCAGATCCACCCGGCCGTCGCCGTTGCCGTCCACGCCATAGGCCAGCGCGTTGCCCGGCAGGAACTGGGTGTGGCCCAATTCGCCATGCTTGGCACCGACCGAGGCGGTGCTGATCGAGCCCCGATCAACGAGCACCAGCGCCGCCAGCAGGTGCGGCGTGAAGAAATCGCTCCGCCGGCAGTCATAGGCCAGCGTCGCGATGGCGGAGACGACGTTCGTGTCCCCCATGAAGTTGCCGAAGCCCGTCTCCATCCCGTGGATCGCGAGTAGTATGCCTGCGGGCACACCATAGCGCTGCTCGAGGGCGGCGTAGAAGTCCGGGTTCTTCGCCTTCCGCGACCTGCCCTGCCGGATGATCGTATCCGAGCCGCGCACCTGCATGAACTTCTCGAGACTGTACTTGAAGCTCTTCTGGTTGCGGTCGGCGGCAATGGTACGCGAGGAGTAGGACGTTCCCATCAGCGCCGCGATGCCTTGGCGCCCCACGCCTGCCGCTGCGGCCTCCTGCGCCATCTGAGGCTTCCAGCTCTCGTAGGCGGCGCCGGTATTGCTGCAGGGGGCCGCCGCCACCGGCCCTGCCAGAAGGCCGGCAATCAGGGCAAGGGCAGCGGGGCGAAGGCGAGAAATCATCATGCAATTCCTTGTTGAAGAACGGGCTGACTGTATGCCACGCGCGTGCCCGCGCAAGAGGATGTTACGCCTTCCGCACGATAAGTTGTCGCCTTTCGATCGCTCCCTGCCTCCGGGGCCGGAGCGCGATTGCGGCCGCTCGGGAGGGTGGAAGATTCGCCCGCCTTCTGGCGGCCGTGGCCGGATTTCCGAACAGTCTTACGCCTGCCGAGGGATGTTCATGAGCAACATCCTGCCCTTTCGGGGCCGGTCGCCGCGCAAGACCGCGGGCCTAATAAGGAAATTTCTTGACGTTTTTGTGACACTTCTGTCTTCTTTTCCGACCCATTTATTACTCAGGATTGTCATGGTGCTCGGCACGATTGTCTCGCTCGATCTCCAGATTTCGCTGTTCATCAACAGCTTCGTCGGGGACCTGCCTTCCGTCGACCAGTTGCTGCACATCATTGAACGCAACAGCCTGTTCAAGGGCGTCTTTTCCATGATGCTCTTCTGGAGCCTGTGGTTCGCTGTCAGCAAGAGGGTGGAAGAGACCCGCGCCCGGCTGCTCGCGACCCTGGCCGTTTCGGTTCTGGCGGTCTTCGTGGGACGAGTGCTGGCTGTGATGCTGCCCTATCGTCCCCGACCAATCCATGACCCCGAGCTGGGCTTCGTGCTCCACGGAGGCCTGACCCACGAAACCCTTGACGGCTGGAGTTCGATGCCGAGCGACCACGCCGTGCTCTACTTCGCCCTGGCGACGGGGATCTTCCTCGCGCACCGCGCGGCAGGCGTGGTGGCGCTCGTCCACGCCATCTTCATCATCTGCCTGCCCCGCGTGTTCTTCGGGCTGCACTATGCGGCCGATATCGCCGTCGGCGCCGTCATCGGCATCCTGATCGCGGTGGCTCTCGTCCCATGGCTCGCCCGGCAACTGCAGCGCCACGACATTCCCACTTATGCCGCGACACATGGCGGGCTCTTCTATCCGGCGGTCTTCTTCATCACGTGGCAGGTGGCTTCGATGTTCGGCCCCGTTCGGGACCTGCTGCGCGATCTTGCCGCGATGCTGGCCTGACCTGAGCCAGAGACGGAGCACCTCGGACGGCCTCAGCCTTCTCCTGGCCGCGCGCGACCTCCTGCCGCAGGCCGTCCTGTTCCGCCACCACACGCTCCTGCGGAACCTCCGGACAGGCCGCGCAAACGCCCCGCGGACCGGCCTTGAGGCCCTTGCCAGCCATGCGAAGACCCACGGTCGGCGGCGAAAGGCCGATGCGCTTCTTCGACGCGATCCATCGGCGACCGCCGTGCTGCAGAACCGGATGGCCGGCGGGCGCTCGCTGCGTCGCAGAACTGAAAAGCGACGGTCACAAAACCGTATGGTCGCCGTGCCATAGCGCAGTCAGCCGGTATCGGTGCCGGTCGCCGCCCGTGCCATCAGTCGAAGGACGCGCCCATGGACATGACCCTCCTGCCGCCGCCGCGCCGTCACCGCAGCCTCTTCCTGTCCGACCTTCACCTCGGCTCGCGCGGATGCCGTGCCGACCGCATCCTCGCCTTCCTGCGCGAGCATACGGCACCCGAGATCTTCCTCGTGGGCGACATCCTCGACCTCTGGCACCCGCCTTTCCCGCACTGGACACCCAGCCACGACGCCATCCTCGCGCTGCTCCTGAAACGCGTGCAGGAGGGGGCGCGGATCCACTACCTCACCGGAAACCACGACGCGGCGATGCGCGTCTATCTCGGCGAACACTTCCAGCGCATCACCGTCGCGCAGGAGACCGTTCACGAGGCGGCCGACGGGCGGCGCTACCTCGTCACCCATGGCGACGCCTGCGACCCGCGCATCCTGCGCTTTCACTTCATGACCCGGCTCGGCAGCCGGCTCGACTGGATGCTGCGCAACCTCGACGAGCGTCTGAAGCGCATGCGCCGCACCGCCGACCACGAGCGGCGGAGCCTGATCGAGGCGCTGCTCAAGGGCGTCGATGCGGCCATGGCCTTCGGCACGGCCTACGAGGCGCGCCTCGTGGCGCGCGCCCGCCGCGCCGGCTGCGACGGGGTGATCTGCGGCCATTTCCACAAGGCGGCGCTGCACGAGAACCATGGGCTCGTCTACGCCAACTGCGGCGACTGGGTGGACAGCTTCACCGCGCTGGCCGAAGATGCGTCGGGGCGCCTCGCCCTCGTTCAGGCGAGCCCCGCCCCGGAGTCCGCCAGCGGCTTCGCCCGCGCCTTCCCCCTCCCGGCAGAGGCATGATGTCCCTTACCATTGCAGCCTGTTCGCTCCTCTCGCTTCACCTTTCGGCCGCCGCCCTCGCCGCCTCGCACGGACGCCGCCGCACCCCCGATCCCGGCCGCGAACTCCCCTTCGTCTGCCTGCTGCGCCCGGTCTGCGGGCAGGACCGGTTCGACCGCGAGACGCTGGGCTCGAGCTTCGGCCTCGACTGGCCGGACTACGAGATCGTCTTCTGCGCCGCACGTGAAGAGGATGCCGCCGTGCCGCTGGTGCGCGAGCTGATCCGGCTCCATCCCGGCGCCCGTGCGCGCCTGCTGATCGGAGAGGAACGGATCACGGCGAACCCCAAGCTCAACAACCTCGCCAAGGGATGGTCGGGCACCTCCGCGCGGATGATCGCCATCGCGGACGCCAACCTGATGCTGCCGCGCGATTACCTCCGGCAGCTCGCGGCCGAATGGCGGCCGGGCGTGGCGCTCGTCTCCTCGCCGCCGGCAGGCGGCCGCGCGGAAGGGATCTGGGGCGCGCTCGAGGCGGGCTTCCTGAACGGGCTTCAGGGCCGCTGGCAACTGGCAGCGGCGCGGGTGGGCCTCGGCTTTGCGCAGGGCAAGACGATGTTCCTCGACCGCGCGCTCCTCGACGAACGGGGAGGGCTCGCGGCGCTCGGCACCGAACTGGCCGAGGACGTGGCCGCGACGCGCCTCGTGCGGGCGGCCGGCGGCAAGGTGCGGCTGGTGCCGCGGCCCTTTACCCAGCCGATCGGCCACCGCCGCCTGCGCGACGTCTGGGCCCGGCAGCTCCGCTGGTCGCGTATCCGGCGGCAGGGCTTTCCCGGCCTCTTCGCGCTCGAGCCGCTGCTCTCGCCCGTGCTGCCCCTTCTGATGCTGGTGCTGTCCGCACCGCTGCTCGCCCTGCCCTTCCTCGCGCTCTGGTATGGCGGCGAGGCGGCGCTCTGCCGCGCGATGGGCTGGCCGCACGGACGGCGGGATCTTGCGGCGTGGGTGCTGCGCGACGTGATGCTGCCGGTGCTCTGGGCCGCGACCTTCGCCCGCTCCGGCTTCGAATGGCGCGGCACGGCCATGGCGCCCGCAACCGACGGGCCTGCGGCATGATCGAGGCCGGCGCGGCGCTCTCGCTGATCGCGGCGCACGGGATCGCGCTGGTGGCCCCGCTGGCACTGATCGAGGGGCCGGTGATCACCGTCATCGCGGCCTGGCTTGCCCAGCGGGACCTGCTCGACATCCGGGCCGTGCTGGTGGTGGTGGTCGCGGCGGACCTTCTGGGGGACGCGCTCGTGTACGCCGCAGGGCGGAGCGGCGGGCACCGGGTCGCACGCCTGCTCCGCATCCGCGAGGAGAGCGTCGAGTCCATGTCCCACCGACTGCGCAACAACGCCGGGCGGCTCCTGATCGGGGCGAAGCTCACCCATGCGGCAGGAGCGGCGGTTCTCTTCGCCGCGGGCGCGGCGCGGGTGCCCTTCGGCTGGTTCATGCTTTGCAACACGGTGGCGACCGTGCCGAAGAGCCTCGCCTTCGTCGCGCTCGGCTGGTGGGCGGGCGAAAGCTACGACCGGATCGGCGCCTGGATCCTGCCGGTCTCGCTGGGGCTGATCCTGCTCGCAACGGGCGCCGTCTTCCTGCTGCGGAGGCGTTGCTCATGAGCCGGGTCCGCGTCGGCTGCCTGATCCCGGCCTACAACGAGGCCGCCCGCATCGGGCGCGTGCTGGCGGTCGCGGCGGGTCATCCGCTGATCGACCGGGTGCTGGTGGTGGACGACGGCTCGACCGATGGCACGGCAGAGGTGGCGCGCGCGGCCGGGGCCGCCGTCCTCGCGATGCCGCGGAACGGGGGCAAGACCGCGGCGGTGGCGGCGGGGATCGAGGCGCTCGACTGCGACTGGCTGCTGATGCTCGACAGCGACCTCGAGGGACTTGACCGCGAGGCGCTGAGCGCATTGCTCCTGCCCGTCCTGCGTGGCGAGGCCAAGGTCTCGATCAGCCTCCGGGGCAACGCGCCGCTCGTCTGGCGTCTGATCGGGCTCGACTACATCTCGGGCGAACGCGTGCTTCCGCGCGCGCAACTGGCCCCGAGAACGGAAGCGCTGCGCGCCCTGCCGCGGTTCGGGATCGAGGTGTTCCTGAACCGCATCTGGATCGCCGAGCAAAGCAGGCTCGCAATCGTCCCCTGGCCCAGGGTGTCGAGCCCTTCCAAGGCGCGCAAGCGGGGACTGCTGCGGGGTCTTCTCGCCGATCTGGCGATGCTGGCCGACATCTTCCGAACGATCCCGGCGACCGAGGCGGCCCGCCAGATCCTCGCGCTCCGCCGTCAGTCGGGCCGGCCCGCGCGCCGGCTGGAGCGCCGGCCGGCCTGACCCGAGCGCAGCCTTCAGTCGGCGAGCGCGATGGTTACGCGGCGGTTCTGGCGGCCCTTCTTCTCGATCTTGCCGATCACCACGCGGCCGATCTCGCCCGTCCGGGCGACATGGGTTCCGCCGCAGGGTTGCAGGTCCACCTGTTCGCGACCGTCTCCGATCCGCACCAGACGCACGCGGCCCTGACCGGTGGGCGGCATCACGGACATGGTCTTGACGATCGACGGATCGGCCAGAAGCTCGTCGTCGGTAATCCAGTCCTCGGTCACCGGCAGGTCACGCCCGATCAGCGCGTTCAGTGCCTCTTCCAGCGCCGTCACGTCCGTCGGCGGTTCCGGCATGTCGAAATCGAGGCGGCCCCGCTCTGCCCCGATCTGGCCGCCGGTGACCGGCAGCGGGATCACGACCGAGAGGAGGTGAAGCGCTGTATGCACCCGCATGTGCCGGTAGCGCCGCTCCCAGTCGAGGGACAGGCGCACCTCCGCGCCCTCGGGCGGCAGCGCGGCGGCCTCGGCCGGGACGAGGGCGATCTGCCCGCCGTCGGCCTTGACCGCGGTCGCGATGGCAATGCGCCCGCCCTCCCAGTCGAGAAAGCCGCTGTCGCCCGGCTGCCCGCCCCCGGTCGCATAGAAGATCGAGCGGTCCACAAGGATGCCGCCCTCGGCCGTCCGGCCGGTGACGCGCGCCTCCGTCTCGCGGAGATAGGGATCGGTGCGAAACAGCGGCTCGGTCATCAGCGGTGGCTCCCCATGGTTGCCGGCACCCCGGGCGCCTGGGCATCGGGCTCGCCGTCGCCGTCGCCGGGGTCGTCCTCTTCCTCGTTGCGATGGGTGTCCACCGCATCCGTGCCCTTCGGCACATTGTCCTTCTGCGGCACAGCCCCCGGAGCCTTCTCGGCCAGAAGGGCTGCCAGTTCGGCCTCGTCGAGGCCATTGTCCACCGGCGCCGCCGGCCAGACCTCGCGCGGGATGTGGGTCATGCCGATGCCTTCTTCGGCGAAGCGCTTCGCGATCATGTGGTTGATGTCCGAGCGCACCGACAGCGAGAAGTTCACGTCGCGCAGGATCACCCGGATCTCGAAGCTCAGGAATTCCTGCGTGAAGCCCATGAAGATGATCGAGGGCGGCGGGTTCAGGATCGCAAGCGGCTGCGCCTCGGCGATCTCGCGCAGCACACGCTCGACCTTGCGGGTGTCGCTGCCATAGGCCACGCCCACCGGCACGATCAGGCGGCCGGTCATGTTGTAGCGCGTCCAGTTCGTCACCTGGCCCGCGACGAGATCCTGGTTCGGCACGATCACGTCGGTGCGGTCGAAGGTCTGGATCCGCGTTGAGCGGACCGAAATCGACTTCACCGTGCCCTGCACGCCACCCACTTCGATCCAGTCGCCCTCCGAGACGGGGCGCTCGATCAGCAGGATGATGCCCGAGACGAAGTTGCCGACGATGTTCTGCAGGCCGAAACCGATCCCGACCGAGAGGGCGCCCGCGACGATGGCGAGGTTCGAGAGGTCGAGGCCCGCCGTCTTCACCGCGACCAGCGCCGCGATGATGATGCCGAGGTAGCCCACCCCCGAGACGACCGCGTTCCGCCCGCCCTGGTCGAGCCGCGTCTTGGGCAGGACCTGGCTTCTGAGAGCGCCCTGCAGCAGGCGGGTGATCCCGTAGCCGATGGCGAAAACGATGACGAGGAGCAGGAAGCTCGTGGGCGAGATGCGGGTCGAGCCGACCTGGAAGCCCTCGCGGAACCGGGCCCAGATCTCGGTCAGATCGGCCACACGCGCCCCCCAGACGAGCGCGAGCAGCGGCACCATCGCCAGCGCAAGCAGGAAGCCGATGAGCACCGGCAGCAGCGCGTCGCGGCCGCCCTCCTCGTTCCCGGTGGCGAGCCCGTAGAGATCCACCACCAGCGTCTGCAGCACGAAGAGCACACCCACGAGGCCGAGCGTGATGCCGGCCGGGTAGACGAGCGCGGTGGCGGCGGCGATGTAGCCCGGGGCCGCGAGCAGCGGGCTGATCACGCCGATGGCGATCGCGCCACGGCCGAGCAGGTCGATCACGCTGTTGCGGAAGCTGGTCGGCTCGTCGGCGCCGAGATCGTTGCGCACGCTCGCCAGCATCAGTTGCCCGATGCGGAAGAGCAGCAGCCCCGCCAGGACGATCAGCGGGAAGGCATAGACCGAGGTTGCCTCCTCGCCCACCCGCGCAGGTGGCAGCGCCACGCCGCGCAGCGCGTCCAGCGCCAGCACCACGCCGAACATGGCGGTGTGGAAGCGGCCTTCTCGGCGGCGATCCTCCGACAGGTTCAGGGGCGAGGTCTGCAGGCCGTTCTTGGGGAAGACGCGCCCGGCGAGCCATCCGGCGGCATAGAGGATGAAGCCCACGGCGGGCAGCGCCTCGATCACCAGCGACGTCCGGGGCCCCGCCATGCCCGACAGGGTGATCGCGTGGCTGACCGCCACCACCCCCGCAAGAGGCGCCGCGATCTGCCCGAACGAGACGAGGAGCGAGGCGACCTTGCGCCCGCGCGCCGAGGCCTGCTCCTGCAGGGTCTGGGTCAGCCGCTCCATCAGAACCCGCCCGCGGGCGATGAGCAGGAGGCCGATGGCCAGAAGTCCCACGATGGCGGGCAGGTTGTCCCGCACCGTGGCCTTCGCCGCATCGCTGTCGAGGCGCGCCGAGCCCTCGTTCCACAGGTCGAGCGTAAGGTCGGTGATCTCGCCCGCCGCATCCGGCCAGTTGGCGGGGTTGAGCGGCATGGGCCAGGCCCTCAACAGCTCCTGCGTCTGGCGCTCGCGCACAACACGGTCGATCTCGCGGATCAGGCCGTCCGCCCGCTGGTAGGCTTCCTCGGCCGAGACGACGGGCGCCCGGAGCTCGGCCAGCTGTCCGCTCAGCTCCTTGCGCCGCTGGGCGATGTCGTCGGGCTCGGTTGCACCCTCGGCGGGCGCCGGTCCGAGCGCGTCGATCTGGCCACGGACCGAGGCGATGCGGCTGGCGTTGATGCCCTGCGCGCCGAGGAAGGTGTCGCGCCACTCCACGAGATAGCCGCGCATCGCCTCGTAGGAGGCGCTGTCGGTCTCGCGGTCCTCGATCTCGCGTTCGGCCCGGCTCGCGGTCTTTTCCCATTGCTTGTAGTCGGGCGGCGCGAGTTCGTCGGTCGTCGCGGCCGGACCGAGGGAGGCCTGCGCGAGCGCCACCCCATCCGCAACCTGAAGGGCGGCGTAGGCGAGAAGCGCCCGCAGCAGCCAGAGCCGAACCGCTTGCAAGGGGGTCATCGCGTCAGAAATCCTCGAAGACCGCGGGAATCGCAGGCGCTGCCTCGTCGAGCCATTTCGGCACGGGCAGGCCCTTGTCGCGCAGGAACCACGGATTGAAGAGCTTGGACTGGTAGCGGTTGCCGTAGTCGCAGAGCACGGTGACGATCCGGTGGCCGGGTCCCATCTCGCGCGCCATGCGGATCGCGCCCGCAATGTTGATGCCCGACGAGCCGCCGAGGCAAAGCCCTTCTTCCTGAAGCAGATCGAAGATGATCGGCAGCGCCTCGGCATCGGGGATCCGGTAGCTGAAGTCGGGGGCCAGCCCCTCGAGGTTGGCCGTGATCCGGCCCTGCCCGATCCCTTCGGTGATCGAGCTTCCGGGGGCCTCGAAGGTGCCCTCGGTATAGAAGCTGTGCAGCGCCGCGCCCTCGGGATCGGCGAGCCCGATCTTCACGCCCTTCGGCTGCAGCACCTGGGCCACGCCCGCGAGTGTCCCGCCAGAGCCCACCGCGCAGATGAAGCCGTCCACCTTTCCGCCGGTCTGTTCCCAGATCTCGGGCCCCGTGGTCTCGACATGGGCCAGACGGTTGGCGGTGTTGTCGAACTGGTTGGCCCAGATCGCACCGTTCGACTCCGTCTTGGCGAGAAGCTCGGCGAGGCGGCCGGAGTAGCGCACGTAGTTGTTCGGATTGCGATAGGGTGCCGCCGGGACCTGCACGAGCTGCGCCCCCGCAAGCCGCAGCATGTCCTTCTTTTCCTGGCTCTGGGTCTCGGGGATGACGATGACCGTGCGGAACCCCATCGAGGCGCCGACCAGCGCGAGCCCGATGCCGGTATTGCCGGCCGTGCCCTCGACGATCGTGCCTCCGGGCTGGAGCAGGCCCTTCTCGACCGCATCGCGGATGATGTAGAGCGCCGCGCGATCCTTCACCGATTGGCCAGGATTGAGGAACTCGCATTTGCCGAGGATCTCGCAGCCCGTGAGTTCCGACGCCTTGCGCAGACGGATGAGGGGAGTGTTGCCGATCGTGTCGGCAAGGTCGCGGTGAATGCGCATGCGGGCCGTCCTTTTCTGAGGCCCCCTGTGTAGGAGGCAGGTTGGCGGAACTCAAGCATCCGGGCCTTCACGGCTCCGGGTGTTCAGCGGCTTTCAGCCCGGTGCGTGGCATGCGACTGGCCCCTGCGCAAACTGCCGCCGCCCGCAGCGCAAGGGGTGGCGAGGCCGGATCTCGTCTTTGGGCAGCTGGCCCGAGGTTCGCAAGACTTTCCATCCGCGGAAAAGGATCCCGCCCGGTGCCGGTGGATCGACGGGCTGCCGCGGACCCGGCTGCGGCATCGGCAGGCGCACCGGCCTCCGCCTCCGATCGCGTCGCGACGTCGTGGCCTTCAGAGCGAGGCCCCCGCCGCAGGGCAGCGGCACCCGGACGGTCAGCCCTCAGCGGTTCTCGGCCTGCAGACGCGCCCGTTCGCGCTCGAGCCAGAGGGCCGTCAGCAGCAGCGGGCCGTTGCAGATCTCGCCGGTGCGGACGAGGTCCATCATCTCGTCGAAGTCCACGAGATGCCCGCGGATGTCCTCGGCCTCGCCTTCCATTCCGAAGACGCCCTCGATCCCGTCGGGAAGATCGGCCAGCGCCACGTAGGAATACAGATATTCCGCCTTGGCCGCGGGCGTCGGATAATAGGAGGCCACGGGCAGAAGCGCACCGAGCGCGAGCCCGGCCTCTTCCACGGCCTCGCGCCGAGCCGACATCTCGGGTGTCTCGCCGGGGTCGATGCGGCCCGCGATGGGCTCGAGCAGCCAGGGCTGACCGTCGCCGCGGCCGAAGGGTCCGGGGCGGAACTGCTCGATCAGCAGGACGCGGTCCCGGCGGGGGTCGTAGGGCAGCACGGTGACCGCATCGCCCGAGACGAAGACCGCACGGTTCACCGTCGGGCTCATGCCGCCCTTGAAGCTGCGGAAGGACAGATCGTATTCCTCGACCGCGAAGAAATTGGCGTAGGGCTGTCTGCGGCTCACGACGGACACGTCCGAGGCCGAGGCCGCGTGACGCCTCCGGGCAGGCGCGGGCTCTGCCGCGCGCACCCGGCTCGCGCCCTGCACCAGCATCAGCCGGTAGCGAGGACGGACGCGCTCCACCGGCACCACAGGCCAGAGCGCCATCACATCGCCGGCCGTGGCCGCGACGATGGGTGCCCAGACGGCACTCCAGGCGGCCGGTTCATATGGCCCCGCCTCCGAGAGCGGCGCGGTGAAGACGAGCGTGGGCGCACCGTCCACGTCCAGCCTGACCGCCTCGTAGCCCGCTGCCGCCTGATGATAGGCGAGGCGCGAGGACGCCTCGGGCCCGAGGTCGAGCACCACGCCCTCGACCGAGCGCCCGAAGGCGGGAACCGGGGCCACCACCGCGCCGGCAGCCCTGAGTTCGTGATCCCCCAGCGTTGCAGGCACGCCGTCGGCCGCGGGCCGTCCCAGCACCGCATCGAGAATTCGGGCATCGGCCAGCGGCCCATAGAGGAAGACGCGCGTTCCGCTCATTTCCAGCGGCGCCCGGCCCATTCCGAGATGCTGCCCCCGATCAGGCCGCCCAGGAACAGCACCGCGAGGATTTCGGGCGTGGCCAGCAGCTTCGCATGGTTCATCATCAGCGAGAACACCCCGAGCAGCGCCTCGATCGGCCCGTGATAGAGCATGCGGAGCGCGCGCAGGATCATGATGTAGACGGAATATCCGAGAAGAGCGACGAAGGCCGTCGTGACCACCGTGCGCACGCCGGTGCTCATCGCCGCGACATAGCCGCGCCCGGCCATCGCGCCCGAGATCATCCAGCCGCAGATCAGGCCCACGCCAGCCGCGGTCGGGCCGAAGACGGTGGTGGGCGTGCCCTGCGGCAACTGGCCGGCGAAGAGCCTTCCCCCGAGGAAACCCAGCGCGGCAAAGGCCAGCGCGGCAAAGAGCTTGGCGGCGGTCGGCATGCCCTGTCCTGCCCGATGGGGCCGTCTTACGCGGCCCGCGTTACCGTTATCTGCGTCACATCGCAGTTTCCGCCCTCGAACGATCCTGCGCAAGAGGTGAGGTAGAAGTTCCACATGCGGCGGAACCGCTCGTCGAAGCCCAGCGCCGCCACGCGTTCCCAGCGGTCGTTGAAGGTCTCGTGCCAGCGGCGCAGCGTCATCGAATAGCTCTCGCCGAAGTCGAGCGTATCGGTCACATGCAGCCCGGCCTTCGCGATCTCGACCCGGAGTGCGGTGGGAGAAGGCAGCATGCCGCCCGGAAAGATGTATTTCTGGATGAAGTCCACGCCCCTCCGGTAGACCTCCCAGCGTTTGTCCTGCACGGTGATGATCTGCAGCGTCGCGTTGCGACCGGGCTTCAGGCGCTCGCGCAGCGTCTCGAAATAGACCGGCCAGTATTTCTCGCCCACCGCCTCGAACATCTCGATCGAGGCGATGCCATCGAAGCTTCCGCGCTCGTCGCGGTAATCCTGCAGCCGGATCTCGACCCTGTCCGAGAGACCCGCCCGCCCGATGCGCGCAACGGCATAATCGTGCTGCGCCTGGCTGATGGTCAGGCCCGTGACCCGCAGCCCGCGCTCCTTCGCGGCATACTCGGCAAAGCCGCCCCAGCCGCAACCGATCTCGAGCACGTGGTCGCCGGGCTTCGCGCCGATCCGGTCCACCATGCTCGCGTATTTCGCGCGCTGCGCTTCCTCGAGGCTCTCCTGCCCGGTGCGGAAGAGGGCCGAGGAATAGGTCATGCTCTCGTCGAGCCAGAGGGA
Organism: Rhodobacter sp. NSM; assembly: GCF_052244495.1. Classification (NCBI taxonomy): domain Bacteria; kingdom Pseudomonadati; phylum Pseudomonadota; class Alphaproteobacteria; order Rhodobacterales; genus Rhodobacter; species Rhodobacter sp. NSM. The sequence goes on along the minus strand of NZ_JBQPXH010000001.1, from coordinate 72,301 downwards.
ATAGAAGTCGTTGCCGAGGTCGTAATGGGCCGCGATGTTGCGCTTCGCCTGACGCCGCGAATTGCCCCGCAGCCAGTGCCGCAGATTCTCGTAGGCGCGCAGCAGCCGCTGAGCGGGAAAGCCGTCGTAGACGTCGTCGTTGTCGGCATGGATCAGGTCCATGAAGGCCTGCAGGTCCGGCGTGGACCATCCGCCGTCGATGTAGGCCTCGCAGAAGCCGAGATCGCCTTCGCGGATCAGCCGCGCGAAGAGGTCCGAGTCGTGGATGTCGAGTTCCGCGACCGGGCCCGGCCCTTCGCCTTCCACACGGAAGCGCCGGCCGTCGTCCAGAACGAAATCCAGTCTGCCGTGACGCAGACCCTGCATCACGTCGAACACCTGCGTGAAGTAGCGCGGCAGGTCGTGCTGCCCGCGCGTGCTGGTGAGTGCCGTCATTCGTTCCCTTCCTCGTCCGGCGCCTGGCGCGCCCGTTCAGCCGTTTCTCTGCCCATAGGCGGCCAGCGCCCGCTCCCGTCCCTCTGCCAGTCCCACGACGGGCCGAGGATAACACTGATCCGGCGCCAGCCCCCAGCCTTGCGGGACCGCCTCGAAGTAGGAAAGCGCGTCACGGCCCGGATTGCCTGACAGTTCGGCAACGAACCGGCTGCGATAGGCGCCGTCGGGATCGAACTTCTCCGCCTGCGTCTCGGGGTTGAAGATCCGGAAGTAGGGCGAGGCGTCCGGTCCCGAGCCTGCGACCCACTGCCAGCCCAGGGCGTTCGATGCCGGATCCCAGTCGATCAGGCAGTCCTCGAACCAGGCCTGCCCGACCCGCCAATGGGTCAGGAGATGCTTGGTGAGATAGCTGCCCGCGATCAGCCGCGCGCGGTTGTGCATGGTGCCGGTGACGAACAGCTCGCGCATGGCGGCGTCGACGAAGGGCTCGCCGGTCATGCCCTGCCGCCAGCGTTCCGCGTCCTTGTTGTCCCGACGCCAGGGGAAGGCGTCCCAGTCCTGCCGCCAGTTCCGGCTCGCGATCTCCGGCGTGTGATAGAGCAGGTGCCAGGCGAATTCGCGCCACACCAGTTCCTGCAGGAACTTCTCCGCCCCGGCCCGCCCCTCGGCGCGGGCGCGCAGGCCTGCATGCCAGACCGTGCGGGAAGAGATCTCGCCATAGGTCAGGTTCTCGGACAGGCCGGAGGTCACCGGTGCTGCAGGCCGGTCGCGCTCGTCCTTGTAGCGGTCGATCGCCTCGTCGAGGAACCGCGCGAGCCGGTCCGAGGCCGCCGCCTCGCCCACGACCGCATGCGGCACCACGACAGCGGCGCCCCGGTTCATCGCCCGGCCCAGATCCCAGTCCGCCAGCTTCTCCGACCGGGGCCAGGACCCGGCAACGCCCAGCGTCTTCGGCGCGGACAGGGCCGCGGCGACGGGACGATCCTTCACCGCCTTCCAGAACGGCGTGTAGACCCGGTAGAAGCCGCCCTGCCCTGTCTCGACCTCCCAGGGCTCGAAGATCGTGTGCCCGGCGTGGCTCTCCGCATCGATGCCGGCCTGCCGGAGCCCCGCCTTCACCCCCTCGTCGCGCTTGCGCCAGGAAGGCTCGCAGAGCCGCGACCAGTGCACGCCCGAGGCCCCCGTCTCGCCCGCCAGCGCGACCAGCACCTCGAGGGCCGGGCCCCGCCGGAGGATCAGCCGGCTGCCCGCCCGCTCCAGTGCCGCGGCGAAGGCCTCGATGCCCAGTCCGAGCCGCCATTTAGGGGCGGCGCCCAAGGCCTCGGTCTCCGGATCGAGGATGAAGACGGGAATGAGCGGACGCCCCGTCGCCGCAGCCTCGGCCAGCATCGGATTGTCGGCCAGCCGCAGGTCACGCCGGAACCACAGGATGAGGGGTGCCTCGGCCATCTTGCCCTTTCTTGTCTTGGCTGATCCTACGCACCGCCACGGCGTCCGGATCACCTTCTGCCATCAAGGTCTTTCATTCTCGCGAAAATATCCTCGGGGGGAGAGCGGCCGCAGGCCGATCCGGGGGGCAGAGGCCCCCCGTCCCCGGCATGACCTTCGCGCCAGAGCCTCAGAGCACCTCGTCGAGTGCAAGCATGAGTTGCGCCACCTCCGCCTCCGAGGTGTAGTGCACGAAGCTCACCCGCAGCACGCCGTTCTTCGGATCCACGCCCATCGCCTCGAGCGGGCGGACCGCATAGAAATCCCCGCCGCTGGCCATGATGCCATGGGCTGCAAGCGCCGCCGCTACCGGCTCTGCCGGCCTGTCGAGCGCGAGGGCCACGGTCGGCGCGCGGATGTCGGCCTGGCTTGGGCCGAGGAGGCGGAGGTCGTTGCGCCCTGCAAGCTGGTCGAGGAGCGGCCTGAGCAGCCGGATCTCGTGCTCGCGCATCAGCCGGTGCACCGCACGGCCGCGCTCGACCGGTGCGGCGCCGCCCGCGCCATGATGCGCGGCCAGCGCGTCGATGTAATCCGCAAGGCCCGCGCAGGCCGCCACCTGCGCGTGATCCGGCCCCGCCGGCGTGAAGCGCTTGCTGAGCGTGCCCGCGTTGAACCAGTGGCCCTGCGCCGGCAGAAGCTCGCCCAGCTCGCGCCGGATCAGCAGGATGCCCTGATGCGGGCCGTAGGTCTTGTAGGCGGAAAAGAGGTAGATGTCCGCGCCGAGGCTCGGCATGTCCGGCAGGCCGTGGGGCGCGTAGCTGACCCCGTCGACACAGGTGAAGGCGCCTGCCGCGCGGGCCACGGCGCAGATCTCGGCCACCGGATTGATCTCGCCCACCACGTTCGAGCAATGCGGAAAGCAGACGAGCCGCACCTGCCCGTCCTCGAGAAGCGGCGCGAGGGCCGCCGGATCGAGATGCCCCGTCGCCGGGTCGATCCGCCACTCGCGCAGTTCGATGCCCTCGTCGCCGAGCCGGCGCCAGACGCCGCTGTTCGCCTCGTGGTCCTGATCCGTCACCACGATCGCCCCGCCTTCGCGCGCAAGCCAGCGCCGCACCGCCTGCGCCAGGACGAAGGTGTTGGCCGAGGTCGAGGGGCCGAAGGACAGCTCGTCCTCGGCCACGCCCATCAGCGCGGCGAGCCGGCTCCGCGCCTCGTCCATCTCCGCCCCGGCCGCATGAGAGGCGGCATAGGGCGCATAGGGCTGCACCTTGCGCTGATGATAGAAGCGGGTCAGGCGGTCGATCACCGGCCGGCAGGTGTAGGACCCGCCGGCGTTCTCGAAGAAGGCCTGCCCGGCAAGCGCCGGTTCCGAAAGGGCCGGAAAGCAGGAGCGGACATAGTCGATGTCGAGGACGGTCATGGAAACTCCTGATCTGGCCGGGCGAGGCTAGCCAGCCGCCGAGTGCAACACAAGGCGGACCGCGCTTTCACCAGCCGGACGGCATCGACCTGCGGCAACCGCTCCGCGAAGTCGTCCCCCTCCGGCGCGACTCAGGCACTCTGCCGGGGCCACCGGTCCTGCACCCAGCCCATCAGGAGCGCCACGCCGGGGCTCGCAAGGCCCCGGCGACAGACGGGATTCTTGCCCGTCTCAGGCGTTCACATCCACGACCACGCGGCCCTGCACGCCGCCCTTCAGGATCGCCTCGCCCAGCGCGGGCAGATCCGCCAGACCCGCGGGCCGGATCATCGCCTCGAGCCGGTCCATCGGCAGATCCGAGGCGATCCGGCTCCACGCCCGCTCGCGATCGGCCATCGGGCGCATCACGCTGTCGATGCCGAGGAGGTTCACGCCGCGCAGGATGAAGGGAATGACGGTCGCGGGAAGGGCCGCGCCGCCCGCCAGTCCGACGGCGGCGACGGAGGCACCGTATTTCATCTGCCCGAGGATGCGGGCCAGCATCGCGCCTCCGACCGCATCGATGCAGCCGGCCCAGGTCTCTGTCTCGAGCGGCCGCTTCACCGTTTCGGCCAGATCTGCCCGCGGCACGATCCGCCGGGCGCCCAGCCCATGCAGGTAGTCCTCGCTCCCCGGCGTGCCGGTGACGGCGGCCACCTCGTAGCCTCCGGCAGACAGGAGCGCCGTCGCGACCGACCCCACGCCACCTGTGGCACCCGTCACCAGCACTTCGCCCTGCGCGGGCGCAAGCCCGTGGTCCTCGAGGGCCAGGATCGCGAGCATGGCCGTCAGCCCGGCGGTACCCACCGCCATGGCCGCGCGTGCCGACAGGCCATCCGGCAGCTTCACCAGCCAGTCGGCCTTCACCCGCGCTTTCGTCGCGTAGCCTCCCCATCGGATCTCGCCCACGCGCCAGCCGGTCAGCACCACCCGGTCCCCGGGTGCGAAGCGGGCATCCTCCGAAGCTTCCACCACGCCGGCGAAATCGATTCCCGGCACATGCGGCCAGACCTTCACGAGGCCGCCTCCCGACCCGAGGCAGAGCCCGTCCTTGTAGTTCAGGGTCGAATATTCCACGCGGACGGTCACGTTGCCTTCGGGCAGAAGCGACTCGTCGAGCTCCTGCACCGCGGCGCGCGTCTCGCCCGCCTCGTCCTTTTCCACCACAAGCGCACGGAACATGCTGCCTCCTTCCCGACCGAAACGGCGCAGGTTCGCCCGCAGGGGACAAGCCTGCGTGAGGTGACGCGCAGGGTGCTTGCCCTGCCGCGGCCCACCCCGCCAGACTGCAATAATCGCTTGAGCCGATACCAGCCCTATTCTAGCGTCCCTCCATCCGCCGGCCAGCCCGGGACCCGTCGCAGACCAATGTTCCAAGGAGCTTACATGATCCGTCGCACTTCCCTTCTGGCTGGCGTTGCAGCCATCGTCGCGCTGCCCGTGCTTGCCGCCGACTCCGATCTCATCGTGTTCGACTGGGCCGGCTTCGAGAGCGAAGGCCTGATGAAGAGCTATATCGAAAAGAACGGCCAGATGCCGACCTATGCGCTCTATGGCGACGACGACGAGGCCTTCCAGAAGGTGGCCTCCGGCTTCAAGTCCGACGTGACCCATCCCTGCTCGCAGATGGTCTCGAAATACCGCGACGCGGGCCTGATCGAGCCCTGGGACGTGAGCCGGATTCCGGAATACGAGAACATCGCGCCGCGCTTCAAGGAGTCCAGGATTTTCAGCGACGATCAGGGCGTCTGGTACATCCCGACCGACTACGCCTACACGGCCATCGCCTACAATACCGACAGCGTGCCCGCCGAGGACGTGGCCTCGGTGCAGTCCTTCCTCGACCCGAAATATGCCGGGCGCATCTCGCTGCCCGACAACACCGACGACATCTGGTCGCTTGCGCTTCTGGCCACCGGCGTCTCGGACTGGACGAACCTGACCGAGGAGCAGTTCCAGGCCGGCGCCCAGTGGCTGCGGCAGGCGCACGAGAACGTCCGCGCCTACTGGGCCGACCCGTCCGAACTCGCGCAGCTGATGGCGACCGGCGAGGTCCAGCTCGCCTGGACCTGGAACGATGCGATCGCCCTGATGCGGCAGGAAGGCTTCCCCGTGGGCTTCCAGCGCCAGTCCAAGGAAGGCTCGGCCACCTGGTTCTGCGGCTATGTCAACATGAAGGACGCGCCCGGCAGCGAGGACAAGGCCTACGATTTCATCAACTCGTGGCTCGCCCATTCCTCGGCGCCGTCGCTGCTGGAAAGCCACGGCTATGCGCTGACCAACGAAGCCGCCATGGCCGAGATCTCGCAGGAAGACCTGAAGGCGGCAGAACTCGACAAGGTCGATACCACGCTCCTCGCCCAGACCCCGCTCGACCCGGCGATGCGGGACCGGATGCTGGAAGAATTCGAGAAGATCAAGGCGGGCTTCTGATCCGCCAGAGGGTGGCCCGGATCTGCCGGGCCATCCCTTGCGTGCGGCCCACGGCGGCCGCGCCGATCAGGGTTGCCCTGACCGAGCCCTCCGACGTCTCGGCTTCGCGGTCGGCATGATCCGTCCACCCGCCGCTGCGTCATGCGCCTGCTGGAACGACCGGCCACCGCCTCGCGCGCCCGCCGCTTGCAGCGCCCCTTTCCCCGGCCTATATTCCGCCTGTCCGGAGCAATCCGGACTATGGACATAAACGCGCTCGTAATAAGCGGATCGGACCCGGGGGCGGTACCCGGCGGCTCCACCAAAACTACCTCGTTGGGGGCGGAGGGGGCCGAAACAGGATCGACGAACGTCTAAAGGGGTTGGCTTTGTCCCGGTGAGGTACCACCGTTATCGGTCCGAAAAGTACAGTTGCCAACGACAACCGTGCTCCGATGGCTCTGGCTGCGTAAGCAGTTCGAGTTATCGAAACTTAAGCCCTTGCGCTTAGCCGCGTAAGGCGGGGTTCGCAGGTACCTGGCAACAGAAACCTGCACTTCCTCCTTGCCCTTTTACCCTCTGCGCGCCACGCTTTCCCATGCTCCGCGTGCTGTCTCTTGCCGTCCTCGTCGCCGCGCCTGGCCCCGCGCAAGCCTGCGACACGGCGCTTCTCCTCGCCATCGACATTTCGGGATCCATTGATCGCGGCGAATATGCGCTGCAGGTCCAGGGTCTGGCGGATGCGCTCGAGGATGAGGCAGTGGCCGAGATGCTCCTCGGGGGGCAGAGCGCCCTGTCCATCGTCCACTGGTCCGGCGTCGGCCGGCAGGCCGTGGCGCTTCCCTGGCAGCGGATGCTCGCCCGCGAGGATCTGCGCCGCTTCGCCCGCTCCGCCCGCGCGCTCCCCCGCGCCTTCACGGCCTCGGACACGGCGGTGGGCGAGGCCATTTCCTTCTCGCTGGACCAGTTCGCCGCCGTGGCCGACTGCCGTCGCAAGGTGATCGACATCTCGGGCGACGGGCCCGAGAACGCAGGCTTCACCGTCGCCCGCGCCCGTCAGGCGGCGGAAGCCGCGGGCGTCGAGATCAATGCGATCGCCATCGAGGACATGGGCGCCTCGTCGCCCATCACCAGCTTCTACGACCGCTGGGCCATCACCCGGAACGGCTTCGTCATGACCGCGCGCGGCCTGCAGGACTACCGCCGCGCCATTCGCGAGAAGCTCTTGCGGGAACTCGGGAAGCCCGCGAGCTGACGGAACGGGCCGTTCGCCTTTCGGCTGAAAAACCGGGAGGTCGCCCCCTTTTCTTCCGGTCCGAATCCCCTATGCTGACCCCGAAGCGACAGGGGATCTTGCATGGCGCGTTCCATCGATTACGGCAACCTCATGCACCGTGCGATGCGGGGCCTGATCCAGAGCGTACTCGAGGATGTGGCCGCAAACGGGCTGCCGGGCGCGCACCATTTCTTCATCACCTTCGACACGACGCATCCCGATGTGGCCATGGCCGACTGGCTCCGCACCCGCTATCCGCAGGAGATGACGGTGGTCATCCAGCACTGGTACGAGAACCTCAACGTGGACGACCGCGGCTTCTCGGTCACGCTGAACTTCGGCAACCAGCCCGAGCCGCTGGTGATTCCCTTCGATTCCGTGCGCACCTTCGTCGACCCCTCGGTCGAGTTCGGCCTCCGCTTCGAGACGCACGAGGACGAGGACGGGGAGGAAGACGAGGCCGTCGAGGGCGAGGAAGATCCGGACGGCGACGACGAGCCGCCGCGCCATGACGCTCAGGTCGTGAGCCTCGACAAGTTCCGCAAGTAAGCGCGGGCCGACTCCGGTTCAGTCCTCGTCCGAACTATCCCCGGCGGGGAGTATCCGGCCCTGCCAAAGAGGGGGCCGGCAGCCCCCTGAGCGCCGCCAGTATGCGATGGCATGCCGATTGATTTTCCCCTCTGCCTTCCCTAAGAGGCTTGCGGGAAGATCAAGGAGCTTGCGAATGACTGCAACCCGCACCGAGACCGACAGCTTTGGCCCGCTGGAGGTTCCCGCCGACAAGTACTGGGGCGCGCAGACGCAGCGCTCGATCCAGAATTTCCCGATCGGCTGGGAGAAGCAGCCCGTCGCCATCATCCGCGCCCTCGGCGTGATCAAGAAGGCCTGCGCGCTGGTCAACGTCGATCAGGGCGACATGCCGAAGGAGCTGGGAGAGGCCATCGCCGCCGCGGCGACCGAGGTGATCGACGGGAAGTTTGACGACAACTTCCCGCTTGTCGTGTGGCAGACCGGCTCGGGCACGCAGTCGAACATGAACGCGAACGAGGTGATCTCGAACCGCGCCATCGAGATGCTGGGCGGCACGATGGGCTCGAAGAAACCCGTCCACCCGAACGACCACGTCAACATGGGCCAGTCCTCGAACGACACCTTCCCGACCGCCATGCATGTGGCCATCGGAATGCAGGCGCGCGACGTGCTGCTGCCGGGGCTCGAGAAGCTGCATGCCGCACTGGTCGTGAAGTCGGAAGAGTTCAAGGATATCATCAAGATCGGCCGCACCCACACGCAGGATGCGACGCCGCTGACGCTGGGGCAGGAATTCTCGGGCTACGCCAAGCAGGTCGAGAAGGGCATCGCCCGCGTGAAGGCCTGCCTGCCCGACATCTATGAACTCGCGCAGGGCGGCACCGCCGTCGGCACCGGCCTCAACACCCGTGTGGGGTGGGACAGCCGCGTGGCGGGCAAGATCGCCGAGATCACCGGCCTGCCCTTCGTGACCGCCGAGAACAAGTTCGAGGCGCTGGCCGCGCATGACGCGATGGTCATGTTCTCGGGTGCGCTGAAAACGGTCGCCGCCTCGCTCTTCAAGATCGCCAACGACCTGCGCCTGCTTGGTTCCGGCCCGCGCTCGGGTCTGGGCGAACTGATCCTGCCCGAAAACGAGCCGGGCTCGTCGATCATGCCGGGCAAGGTGAACCCGACCCAGGCCGAGGCGCTGACCATGGTCTGCGCCCATGTCATGGGCAACGACGCGGCCATCGGCTTTGCCGGCAGTCAGGGCCATTTCGAGCTGAACGTCTACAACCCGATGATGTCCTACAACGTGCTGCAATCGATGCAGCTTCTGGGCGATGCGGCGGGCAGCTTCACCGACAACATGGTGGTGGGAACGCAGGCCAACGTCGCCCGGATCGACAAGCTGATGAAGGAGAGCCTGATGCTGGTGACGGCGCTGGCCCCCACCATCGGCTACGACAACGCGACCAAGGTGGCGAAGACCGCGCACAAGAACGGCACGACGCTCCGCGAGGAGGCGATTGCGCTGGGTCTGGTCGATGCCGAGACCTTCGACCGCGTAGTGCGCCCCGAGGACATGATCGGACCGAAGGGCTGATGGCCGAGATCGTCAACCTTCGCGCGAAGCGCAAGGCGGCGGAGCGTGACGCCCACCGCCGGAAGGGCGACGAGAATGCCGCGAAGCACGGCCGGACTAAGGCCGAGCGCGACCTGCAACGGGCCCGGGCCGAACAGGACCGGGACCGCCTCGAGGCCCACCGGCGCGAGACCTCCGACAGCGCGGCCGGGACGCCCTCGGCTCCGGACGCGCCCGAGGCATGAGCGGCCGCCCCGAGAAGCATTCGCTCACGCTGAAGGGTCACCGGACCAGCGTCTCGCTCGAGTCCGAGTTCTGGCGCGCCTTCCGCGAGATCGCGGCCGAACGCGGGCTGCCGATCAATGCGCTCGCCGCCGAGGTGGACGAGCAGCGCGATCCCGAGGTCGGCCTCGCCTCGGCTATCCGGGTCTTTGTCCTCGCCCGGTTCCGCAGTTAGCCACGCGGCGTGAAGCGCAGGCGGATGCCGGTCGCCGACCGCACCGTCAGATGCGCGACCGGCACCGGCGGAGGCCCGGCAACCGGCTCGATCCGGAAGGCGCGGGCGATCATGGCGAGGATCAGCGGCCCCTCGATCATGGCAAAGGCCGCGCCCGTGCAGACGCGGGGGCCTGCCGAAAACGGCATGAAGGCCTCGCGCGCACTCGCGCGGCTCTCGGCGCTTCGCCAGCGGTCGGGATCGAATGCGTCCGGACGCTCCCAGAGCCTCTCGTGCCGGTGGAGATGCCAGGGCGACAGCACGATCTGTGCCCCCGGCTCCACCTGCCGCCCGCGCATCGTCTCGGGGCAGCGCGACTCGCGCACCATCATCGGCACGGGCGGATAGAGCCGCAGGGTTTCGCGGAACACGTCGCGGACCAGCCCCAGCCTGCCGACCGCTGCGACATCGGGGGCATCGCCCAGCAGCTCCGCCTCGGCGGCCACCCGTTCCTGCACCTCGGGATGCGTCGCCAGCAGATAGAGCGCCCAGGCGAGCGCCGAAGCCGAGGTCTCATGCCCGGCGAGGAAGAAGATCGCCACCTGATCAACCATCTCCGCCGGGGTGAACCGGTCGCCGGTCTCGGGGTCACGCGCGGCGAGGATCCTCGTCACGAGATCGTCCGGCGCCGCGCCGCGCGCCATGGCCGCGACCCGCTCCTCGGTCAGGCGCGCGATCAACGCCCGGATGCGGGCCGCCGAAGCGCGGGTCCGGCGTCGGTGCAGCCGCGGCATCCAGCGCGGAAGCGGCAGCAAGGCCGCAGGGTTGAGAAGCGGCTGCGTCCGCTGGTAGGCCCGGAACTCGGCGAAGACGGCGGAGGCCAGCGTGTCCTCGATGGGGATCGAGAAGAGCGTGCGGAAGATCACGTCGGCCGCGGCATGGCTCATCGCCTCCTCGACCTCCACCTCGCCGCCGAGCCGCGCCACCGCAGCCGCGCCCGCCGCATGCATCGCAGGGAAGATCTCGCGCAGGCGGCCGCCCTCGAAGGCGGGATCGATGATGCGCCGTTGCCGCCGCCAGAGCGCGCCGTTCGTCACGAAGACCGACTGGCCGAGCAGCGGCGCCAGTCCCTCGCGCAGGCGGTCGGACTTGGGGAAGTCCTCCGGCCGCTCCTGCAGCACGCGACGGACGAGCGCCGGATCGTTGCAGAGATAGCTGCGAAAGAAGGGCGTGCGGTACTCGGCCATCCAGGCCCGGTAAAGATGCGCGGGATTGGCCGAAAGGATATCCTTGCGAAACAGCAGGATGTGGCGGAGCAATGAGGCGCGGCCGATCCGGCTGGCGGGTTTCGGCGGGATCATGCGCTCATCGTCACATAGCCCGAGGCCGCGCGGTCGATGCGGCCGCGGGACGGAGCGCGGCCGTGGAAGCGCTCGCCCAGGGTGAGCGGGCCCGCCGTGATGCGGAAGTAGTCGTAGTCCCCCGGCCGGTCGAAGGCGCAGAGATACTGGAAATGCAGCCGGAAGAAGCGCCAGCGCATGGCCCGCCACCGCTCTGGCGAGAGCGTCTGCGAGAAGGCGGCCGAGAGGACCAGCGGCCAGCGCTTGCCCTCGGGCGCGACTCCCGAGACCGCGACCGGATCGCAGAGCGCGAAGGAGCAGGGGTCGCCCGGCGCGGTGACGTCGATCCAGACAAGCTCGTCCCGCATCGACAGATAGTGCAGGTCGCCCCGGAGCCGGCCGGCGCGCGGCAGGAACGACACCATCGGGACCACCTGTCCCAGCGTCAGCAAGGACAGGGCGGGCCGCTTCTCGGGCAGGCCGCCCCGGATCAGGTCCGCCAGAATGGAAATGGCCAGATGCGCGCCGGAGGAATGCCCGACGACCAGAATCTCGTCGCAGTCCCGCCGCAGCGCCTCGGAAATCGCCGCGCGGAACTTGGCCATGCGCTCTGCAAGCTCGGGCGGCCAGGCTCCGAGCGCGCTCGCCGCATGGCTGTAGTCGTGCATCAGATACCAGGCGAAGACATAGCGGTCGAGGCGGCGGAACCCGTGCAGGATGGCCACGACGGCTGCGCCCCCGGCAAGCCACGCGAGCGGCGGCCACAGATAGGCGCCCAGTGCCTCAGCCAGATGGACGCCCACGACCAGCGCGAGGCCGAGCTGTGCCAGCAGCGCGACGATGGGATAGAGCGCCGCGAGGATCGGGCCGCGGCGCAGGCGCATCAGCCTGAAGATCGCTCCCGTTCCGACATAGGCCGCGATGGTCCGCATCATCTGCAGGTAGGTCGCGAGGATCCCCTGCCCCATCGACTGCCGCACGATATCGGACCAGACAAGCACCTCGACATCCGTTTCGCAGAATCCCGTCTCCATCACCCCCGACACGTGCCAGCCGTAGGGGCCCGGCGTCGTGCGCGGCTTGAGGGAAATCGCGTAGCCCGAGATCTCGGCCTGCGCCGCGGCATGGCGGCGGTAAAGCTCGCGGTAGCGGCGGGGGTGGAACGGATCGTAGCCGGGAATGTAGAACACACGCCTCCGGAAGGGGCGCTTCAGCTTCGGTTCCGTCAGCAGGTCCATCGTCCGTCCTCGCGAGGTACGGGGTCAGCCTATCCCAGCCGGGCCAGCGCCGGGAAGGTCTCGAGCAGCCAGTAGGAGAAGCTCGAGAAGCCGCCGGTCAGCATCAGGAGGCCGATGGTCCAGAGCAGGAGGCCCATGATCCGCTCGATCCGCTCCATGTGGCGCTTCATCCAGCCCATGAGGCCCGTCAGCCGGGGGAAGAAGGCCGCGACCATCAGGAAGGGAATGCCGAGGCCCGCCGCATAGGTGGCGAGGAGCGTGGTGCCGCGCGCGATGCTCGCCTCGGAGGCGGCGAGGGTCAGGATCGCGCCGAGCTGCGGGCCGATGCAGGGCGTCCAGCCGAAGGCGAAGGCCAGACCCAGCACATAGGCACCGAAGGCCGAGCCGCCCCGGTCGCCGGCATCCATCCGCATCTCCCGGTCGAGGAACGGAATGCGGTAGATCCCGAGGAAATGGGCGCCGAAGATCATCACGACAATGCCGGCGAGCGTGGCGAACGTGTCGGCATTCGAGAGGAAGAAGGCTCCGAAGGCCGAGGCCGTGAAGCCGAGGAAGAGGAAGACGGTCGAGAGCCCCAGGACGAAGAAGAGCGCGGCCAGCAGCGGGCCACGCGACCGGCCCTCGTTCAGTTCCTTCATCGAGATCCCGCCCATATAGGCGAGATAAGGTGGAACGATCGGCAGCACGCAGGGACTGAGGAAGGAAAGCACGCCCGCCACCAGAGCGATCACCATCGCCGGCAGCAGCCCCGCATCGATCAGGTCCAGTCCGAACATCGTGTCTCCTTCCTTCCTGTTCTCCTAGCCGCTCGGCGGCGCCGCGTCACGGGTCGACCTCTCACATTGACGTGGCGCGGCCCCCGGCGTATCGCGCGGGACAGAGACACGCGCGTTGATCCGGCGCAACCCGCGGCGCGGAGGAAGCATGGAGTTCGACGAGGATCTGGATTGCGAGGGGCTCATCTGCCCCCTGCCCGTCCTGCGCGCGCGCAAGCGCCTGATGGCGATGGAACCGGGGCGGCTGCTGCGCGTCACCGCGACGGATCCGATGGCGGTGATCGACCTGCCACATTTCTGCGCCGGAGCCGGGCACGAGATCCTGTCCTGCACGCGGACCGAGGCCCGGAGCGTCTGGCTGATCCGCCGGGGAGCGTGAGGCCCCGGCCCGGTCGCCAAGCCCGCCGACGCAATGGAGAGGGGCGCCCGAAGGCGCCCCGATGTTCCTGGACCGAGTGTCAGCGGCCGATCGACCACCAGCCGCGGCGCTTCGGCTTGTTCTCCTCGGACTCGTCGGCCTCGGCCGGAATGGGCTCCGGCTCGCGCGCGGCCTCAGGTTCCGCAGGCTGCTCGGATGCGGCCTCAGGTTCTGCCGCCGGCTCGGGCGCGGCCTCAGGCTCTGCCGCCGGTTCCGGCGCGGCTTCCGGAGCAGCGGCCGTCTCCAGCGCAGCTTCCGCCGGCGTTTCATCGACCGTCACCACCGCCTCGACCGCCGGCGCAGCCTCTTCCGCTACAGGTTCGGCCTTGCGGGTCCGACTCCGGCTGCGTGAGGGCTTCTTCGGCTCTTTGGGTTCGGGCGAGGCGGCCGCCTCGGGTGCCTCTGCTGCGGGCTCTTCGGCAGCCTTCGGCTTGCGGCTGCGCGTGCGCTTGCGCGGCGTCGGCTGTTCCTCGGCCGGGGCTGCCTCGGGCTCGGCGGGCTGCTCTTCCGCCACGACGGCCGCGGGCGCGAGTTCCGGCAGGGCGGCCACCGCCTCGGCACCTTCGGCCTCGTCGGCGCCCTCGTCCTCGTCATCGTCCGACTCGTCGGAGTCGTCGCCGTTCTCCGCGGCATCGGCGGCACCCTGGCCATTGGCCTCGGCCGCACCGTTGCGGCGACGGCGCCGACGACGACGCTTCTTCTTCGGCTGGCCCTCGGAGGCAGCCTCGGCGGCTTCGGGTGCCGCCTCCTCGGCTTCCTCGACCTCGGTCTCTTCTTCGACCCAGTCGTCCTCGGGCTCGTCCACCGGCGCGCCCATGAACTCGGCGCTGCCCGAGATCACCTTCACCGTCTCGGGCACGACCCGCGTCGCGGTCTTGAACTTCTCGATCACGTAGTCGGGGCTCGAGAGCGTCGGATCGGCCTCGATCCGCACGGCCATGCCATACCGTGCCTCGATCATAGCGATATGCTCGCGCTTCTGGTTCATCAGGAAGTTCACCACCGCGATCGGCGCACGCAGGAGAACCTCCTTCGAGCGCTTGCGGGTGCCCTCTTCCTCAAGCTGGCGCAGCACCTGCAGCGCAAGGCTGTCGTCCGAGCGGATGAGGCCGGTGCCGTGACAATGGGCGCAGGGCTGCGTCGTCGATTCGAGCATCCCCGGACGCAGGCGCTGGCGGCTCATCTCCATCAGGCCGAAGCCCGAGATGCGGCCGACCTGGATCCGCGCACGGTCGGTCTTGAGCTTGTCCTTCAGGCGCTTCTCGACGGCGGCGTTGTTCTTCCGCTCTTCCATGTCGATGAAGTCGATGACGATCAGGCCCGCGAGGTCACGCAGGCGCAGCTGGCGGGCCACTTCCTCGGCGGCCTCGAGGTTGGTCTTGAGAGCCGTATCCTCGATCGAGCCTTCCTTGGTGGCGCGGCCGGAGTTCACGTCGATGGCGACCAGCGCCTCGGTCACGCCGATGACGATGTAGCCGCCGGATTTCAACTGGACCACCGGGTTGAACATACCCGAGAGGTAGCTTTCCACCTGATAGCGCGCGAAGAGCGGCATCGGCTCGTCATAGCGGATCACCTGCCGCGCATGCGCCGGCATGATCATCCGCATGAAATCCTTGGCGGTGCGGTAGCCCGTCTCGCCCTCGACCAGCACTTCCTCGATCTCGCGATTGAAGAGGTCGCGGATCGTGCGCTTGATCAGGTCGCCTTCCTCGTAGATCGGGGCGGGGGCGATGGACTTCAGCGTCAGCTCGCGGATCTGCTCCCACAGCCGCAGGAGGTATTCGTAGTCGCGCCGGATCTCCTGCTTGGTGCGCTTGGCGCCGGCGGTCCGGATGATGAGGCCTGCGCCCTCCGGCACCTCAAGCTCCGAGGCGATTTCCTTCAGCTTCTTGCGGTCGGCCGCCTGGGTGATCTTGCGGCTGATCCCGCCGCCCCGCGCCGTGTTCGGCATCAGCACGCAATAGCGGCCGGCGAGGCTGAGATAGGTCGTCAGCGCCGCGCCCTTGTTGCCGCGTTCCTCCTTGACCACCTGCACCAGCATGATCTGGCGCACCTTGATCACTTCCTGGATCTTGTAGCGGCGCGAACGCGGCTTGCGCGGAGCCGGGATCTCTTCGGCCACGTCCTCGTCGGCGACCGACTCGATCTCGTCATCGGTCTCGGAGGCGTGGTCCATGGCCTGATAGGGCGCGTCGCCCTCCTCGGCCTCCTGCCCATCGGACTGGCCGCTCGCCGAGCGACCCGTCTCGTAGAGCGCATCGGCCCCGGTCTCTTCGCCGAGATCGACAACGTCCATGCCGCTCACGTCGCCCGCCTGGACGGCATCGGCGGATTCGGCCTCGGCCGAGGCCGGACGCGGCCGGCGACGCGAGCGGCCGTGATCCTCGTCCTCGTCAGCACGGTTGTAGGCACGTTCTTCCTCGAGAAGCGCCTTACGGTCCGCGACCGGGATCTGATAGTAGTCGGGATGGATCTCGGCAAAGGCGAGGAAGCCGTGCCGGTTCCCGCCGTAATCGACGAAAGCCGCCTGCAGCGACGGTTCGACCCGCGTTACCTTGGCGAGATAGATGTTTCCGGCGAGTTGCCGCTTGTTGACGGTCTCGAAGTCGAATTCCTCGACCTTGTTTCCGTCCACCACCACGACCCGGGTCTCCTCCGGGTGGGTGGCATCGATAAGCATTTTCTTGGCCATTGGGTTCCATGGCACCCGGACAACGAGCCAAGGCCGGAGCATGCTCCGGCCGGGATCCGTCGTGCGTGGTGGCTTGTTCGGGCGAGGCTGCGCCGGGGGCCTGATCTCGGGCCAGAGCGGGCGGAGCCGCTGGGGCCCCTCGCGCAGTCTGGCAGTCGGTCGGCACGGCTCATCGCGGTTCTATATCCCGGGACGCTGGAGCGTCCGTTGCACTGGCCCGTTCCGTCAGGGACTTGGCGGGCGAACTTGAGGACCTTCCGGCCCGACTGTCTGCTTGATCCGCGCTCCGGACCGGTCGTCCGGATTGCGCGCACGGCAGAGAAACTGGTGCGCAGACTCCTGCCGAAAAGTGCAAGATCTGCGTAGGTGCGACATTAGCGGCAGGGACGGGCAAAAGACAATGGCCTATTTTCCACGATCTGCTCAGAGTCAGGGCATGCGCCTGCCACCGGCATCGTCCCTGCGCCGCCTCGTGCTGGGCGATCAGACGTAATCCGCCCGGCTGAGACCGTATTTCGCCATCTTTTCGTTGAGCGTCCGCCGGGGCAGGCAGAGCTCTTCCATGACCGCAACGATCGAGCCCTTGTGACGGCGCATCGTGTTGTCGATCAGCATCCTCTCGAAGGCCTCGACATAGTCCTTGAGCGGCTTGCCTTCTGTCGTGAGCGCGGGACCCGAAGCCTCGTTGTCAGCCATCAGGAGCGAGGCGATGGACCCCGAGCCGCGCCGGTTCTGCAGCACCGCACGCTCCGCGATGTTCACCAGCTGGCGGACGTTGCCCGGCCAGGGCGCCTGCAGAAGCTGTGCGGCCTCCTGCGCGGTCACCTGCGGCGCCTCGCAGCCATATTCCTCGGCGAACTGCTCGGACATCCGGGTAAAGAGGGTCAGGATGTCCTCGCCGCGCGTGCGCAGCGGCGGCAGGACGATCGTCATGGCGCCGAGCCGGTAGAACAGGTCCGAGCGCAGGACGTCCTCAAGCGTCGTGTCGGGTGCATGCTCGTTGCAGATCGCGATGATCCGCGTCTCGGGCGGAGTTCCCTGATCGTTGATCATGGTCAGCAGCCGCGACTGCAGCGGATGGGACAGCGACTCGATGTCCTCGAGACAGAGCGTGCCGCCGCGGGCCTCCTCGACGAGCGGAAGGGAGCCGTCGTCGTTCGGCCCGAAGAGCTTGGACGAGAGCTGATCCTCGGACCAGGCGGCGCAGGAGATCGTCACGAACTTCCGCCCCGCCCGCGCACCGACCGCATGGAGCGCATGGGCCACAAGGGTCTTGCCCGTCCCGGTCTCGCCGTCGATCAGCACATGGCTGTCGGCCTGGCCCAGATCGAGGATGTCCTCGCGCAGCCGCTCCATCACCGGCGACGACCCGATCAGCTTCTTCATCAGCACGGTGCCGTCGGAAAGCTCGCGGCGAAGGGCACGGTTGTCGAGCGTCAGGCGCCGCAATTGCGTGGCGCGCTTGGCAAGCTCGGTCATACGGTCAGGATTGAACGGTTTCTCGAGGAAGTCGAAGGCGCCTACGCGCATCGCCTCGACCGCCATCGGCACGTCGCCATGCCCGGTAATGAGGATCACCGGCAGGCCCGAATCCATGCTCATGAGCTTCTTGAGGAAGGTCATGCCGTCCATGCCCGGCATCTTGATGTCGCTCACGACCACGCCGGGGAAGTCCGCGTTCAGGCCCTTCAGCGCCTCTTCCGCGCTCGCATAGCTTTCGGTGTCGAACCCAGAGAGCGCGAGCCACTGGCTGATCGACTGCCGCATATCGGCCTCGTCATCGACAATCGCCACCTTCATTGCACGCGCCATTGGTCTTCCTTACTCGGCTGCTTTCACATCTGCGCCCAATATGGGGAGTTGGACCTCGAATACAGCCCCGCCCCCCTCGGCATTCCGTGCCGTCAGCCGTCCACCGAGATCAGTCACGATGCCGGAGGAAATCGCGAGCCCGAGGCCCACGCCCTCTCCGGGCTTCTTCGTGGTGTAGAAAGGCTCGAAGAGGTTGTCGAGGTCTTCGATCCCATGTCCGTTGTCGCGGACCGTAAGCACGGCCGTCTCGCCGGCCGCGAGAACGATGTCGATTTGAGGCGTGGCCACGGTCTTCGTCGCGTCGAGCGCGTTGCGCAGCAGGTTGATGATCACCTGCTCCAGCCGGAGCCGGTCAGCCATGACCATGACCGGCTGGCGCGGCAGGGTCCGCGTGATGCGAACCACGCGGATCTTCAGCTGCGGCTCCATCATCGTCAGCGCCGAGGAGACGCAGAGCCGCATGTCCACCGGCTCGAAGGCTTCGCCGCCCTTCCGGGCATAGGACTTCAGCTGCCGGGTGATCGCCCCCATCCGCTCGATCAGGTCGTCGATCCGCTGGAAGGAGGCCAGCGCCTCCTCGGTCCGCCGCCGCTGGAGGAGGAGCTTCGCCCCCGCCAGATAGGTCTTCATCGCCGCAAGGGGCTGGTTCAGTTCATGACTGACGGCGGCCGACATCTCACCCAGGGCCGCGAGCTTCGACGACTGCGCGAGGGTCAGTTCCGCCACGGCCAGATCCTTCTGCACCTTCTCGCGTTCGGCGATCTCGCGCTGCAAACGCGCGTTGAGCAGGCGCAGTTCCGCCGATTCGCGCTGGAACGACATGCTCTGCGACCATGCGCGGCGCGACAGGACATAGAAGGTCAGCGCGAGCAGGATCGCGAAGCCCATGATCTCGAGCGCGAGGATGCCGTTGACCCGCTCGCGCACGGAATCATAAGCGGTGAAGGTCACGATGCGCCAGCCGCGGAAGGGCACGCGCGCGTCGGTCTTCATCACCGCCTCACCCTTGAGGTAGGCGTCAGGCGGCTGCTGGGCCCAGTCGGCCGTTGCCTGAAGCGCGCGCCGGATGGCCGAGGGCGCATCACGGGCGGCCAGCGCCTCGGTGATCGTCAGCCCTCGCCAGCGCGGCTCGGTCGCGAGGATCACCGTGCCGGTGCTGTCGGTCACGATGACCGCATCCTGCAGGCCCGCCCAGGCACGCTCGTATTTCATGAGGTCGACCGCCACCACGATCACGCCCACGAGCCGGTTGTCGGACAGGATCGCCTTGGAATAGGTGAAGTCGAAGATGCCCGCGTCGCGCTGCGCCGAGGTGAAGACCGTGTCGCGCGCGCGCTGCGCATCGATGAAATAGGGCTGGTTGCGGTGGCTGGTGCCGATCAGGTTCCGGTTCGTCGCGCCGACGGTGCGGCCGTCCTTGTCCAGCAGCATGATCGAGGCCGCGCCGATCTCGGTCTGGAAGGAGATCAGGCGCTGGGATGTCGCCGAGTAGTCCTCGGACCCCAGCGCGCCGATCAGCGACGGATCCCTCGCCAGCAGAAGCGGCACGACCGACGTGCGTTGCAACTCGGTCAGCAGGTTCCCGGAATAGAGGGCCAGCCGCAACTCGGCCCGCGACCGCGTGCTCTCCGTGAAGCGCTCGCCCATCCAGCGGTTGGTGATCAGCACGACCGCGATGGCGACCACGACGAGCAGCACGACCGCGGCCTTGACCCGCCAGCCGTGACCCGGCGGCGGCACCGGCATGTCGCTCTGGAAGCCCGTGTCCTGCATGGGCGCGAAGTTACTGAACGGCGCCTGACGCAACAAGCGCCGCGCGTTCAAACGAGCGCCATCCCGCCCAGCAGGGCGCGGAAAAGCCCCATCCCGTCGCGTCCGCCCTGCTCTTCCTCGATGGCGCGCTCGGGGTGCGGCATGAGGCCCAGGACCCGCCGGTTCTCGGACAGGATGCCTGCGATGTCCTCCATCGAGCCGTTCGGGTTCTCGACATAGGTGAAGGCCACCCGGTCTTCGCCACGGAGCCGCACGAGCGTCTCGGGATCGGCGGTATAGTTGCCGTCGTGATGCGCGATCGGGAAGCGGACCTGGTCATCCTTCGCCCAGCCCGAAGTGAAGGCGCTGTCGGCAGTCGCGACGCGCAGTTCCACCGGCCGGCAGATGAACTTCAGTCCCGCGTTCCGCATCAGCGCGCCGGGCAGGAGTCCGGTCTCGGTCAGCACCTGAAAGCCGTTGCAGATCCCGAGGACGTAGCCGCCGCGCTCGGCGTGGCGGATCATGGCGGCCGAGATCGGCGAACGCGCCGCGATCGCGCCGCAGCGCAGGTAGTCGCCGAAGGAGAAGCCGCCGGGCACGCCGACCACATCGACGCCTTCGGGCAGCGCCGTGTCCTTGTGCCAGACGCGCGTGACCTCGGCGCCGGCCTTCTCAAGGGCGGTGGCGAGGTCGCGGTCGCAGTTGGACCCGGGGAAGGTGATGACGGCGGCTTTCATCGGCGGCGCTCCGACTGAGGGACCTGAGGGCGATGGCCGCGAGCGGCGGCTCGCGGTCGGAAGAGGCGGACGGGACCCGGCGGTCGATCCGGCGGGGCCGCGGCTTCCCGTTAGCGCAATCCGGATGTTCCGAACAGCCCCGGTCGAAGGATGCCGCCGGAAAACCCGGATGTCCGGCGCGGCTCGCGCCCTGCCGGGGCGACGCACCGGAAGGCTGGTCGGATCAGCCGATCTCGACGGTGTATTTCTCGATCACGGTGTTGGCGAGCAGCTTCTCGCACATCCGGCGCACTTCGGTCTCGGCAGCGGCCCTGTCCGTCGCGGCGAGGTCGAGCTCGATCACCTTTCCCTGGCGGACGCCCTCGACGCCGGAGAAACCGAGCGTGCCGAGAGCGTGCTTCACCGCCTCGCCCTGCGGATCGAGGACGCCATCCTTCAGCATGACATGGACGCGGGCTTTCATCGCGGCAGGGCCTTTCAGTTGATCAGCGTGGGCTTGGGAGAATGGGTGACGTTCGAGGGCAGCACCCCCAGACGCCGGGCGAGTTCGGTATAGACGTCCTGCAGCGGGCCGGGCTCGCGCGGGGCGCCGCCCTCGCCCTCGGCGCGCACGTCCCAGAGGCGGCAGCTGTCGGGGCTGATCTCGTCGGCCACGATCAGGCGCATGTAGTCGCCCTCCCAGATCCGGCCGACTTCGATCTGGAAGTCCGCAAGCCGGATGCCGACGCCCATCATCACGCCCGAGAGGAAGTCGTTCACGCGCAGCGCCAGCGCCACCACGTCGTCGAGGTCCTGCTGGCTGGCCCAGCCGAAGGCGATGATGTGTTCTTCCGACACCAGCGGGCAGCCGAGCTTGTCGTCCTTGAAGTAATATTCCACGATCGGCCGCGGCAATGGCGTGCCCTCGGGGATGCCGAGCCGCTTCGAGATGCCGCCCGCGGCGAAGTTCCGGACCACGACCTCGAGCGGGATGATCTCGGCCATGCGGACGAGCTGCTCGCGCATGTTCAGGCGGCGGATGAAATGCGTGGGCACGCCGATGGCGTTCAGCCCGTTCATGAAGAACTCGGAAAGGCGGTTGTTGAGCACGCCCTTGCCTTCCAGCGCCGTCTGGGGCGGGTTGGAGGCGGCGCTTCCGTCGTCCTTGAAGTACTGGATCAGCGTCCCGGGTTCGGGCCCCTCGTAGAGGATCTTGGCCTTGCCCTCGTAGACCTTCTTGCGACGCGCCATGCACACTCCGATCGAACGACGAAGAGGGCGCGCACGGCGCACCCCGTTCAGGTTGCACAGGCCTATAAGCCAAGCCGCCCCCGCTCGCAAGGCAATCGCGGATCCGCGTCCGTCCGCGCACTTGCTAGGTTCTTGCGGCAAGGGCATATCATAAGCAGAGCCATGCAGGGGAGGAACCTACCATGACCACCTTCGACGACCGCGAGCACGCCTTCGAGAGCAAGTTCGCCCATGACGCCGAGATGCAATTCCGGGCCGAAGTGCGCCGCAACAAGCTGGTGGGCATGTGGGCGGCGGAACTTCTCGGCAAGACGGGCGAGGAGGCCATGGCCTATGCCCGCGAGGTGATCCAGGCCGACCTGCACGAGCCCGGCTTCGAGGACGTGGTGCGCAAGGTCTCGGCAGACCTCGGCGACAAGGCCTCGGCCGACACGATCCGCGCGAAGATGGCGGAACTGCTGCCGGTGGCCAAGGCGCAGCTGATGACGGAAGCCCAGGCCTGAGGCAGCGCCCGCCGGACGGCCACGGCCTCTCGGCCCTCAGGCAACCGGGCTGGTGCGCCCATCGGGCCGCCTGCCGGCTGCGCGTGTGACTGGCACTTTTTCGGGCTGATCCGGCGCCGAACTCCGCCGCGGCATCGTCAGAGGCCCCGGGCCTGCGGGATCCCTGGCTCCATGCGCTGCTCCGGGTAGCGGCAGGCAATATGGGTTTGCCTCGCGGGCCGCTGCATGGCAGAGCTTGCCGCGAACGGGCGGCACTGCCGGCCGCCCCCGACCCGAGCGAGGACAAGAGATGACCGACGCCCTCTCCCGCATGCTCCAGACCCGCGAATGGCTGATGGCCGATGGCGCGACGGGAACCAACCTGTTCAACATGGGCCTCGGCTCCGGCGAGCCGCCCGAATTCTGGAACGTCGACCGGCCGGACGACATCCGCTCGCTCTACCGAGCGGCAGTTTCTGCGGGATCGGACATCTTCCTCACCAACAGCTTCGGGGGCAACGCCGCGCGCCTCAAGCTGCACGAGGCGCAGGGCCGGGTGCGCGAGCTGAACTGCATTGCCGCCGAACTCGGGCGCGAGATCGCCGATGCCGCGCGCCGTCCGGTGATCGTGGCGGGCTCGATGGGACCCACGGGCGAGATCTTCGAGCCGATGGGCACGCTCACCCACCGGATGGCCGTCGAGATCTTCCACGAACAGGCGGAGGCGCTGAAGGCCGGGGGGGCCGACGTGCTCTGGGTCGAGACGATCTCTGCGTCCGAGGAGTTCAAGGCCGCGGCCGAGGCGGCGCGGCTGGCGGGGATGCCCTGGTGCGGCACGATGAGCTTCGACACGGCCGGCCGGACGATGATGGGGATCACGCCCGCCTCGCTGGTCGATCTGGTGACGAAGCTGCCGAACCCGCCGCTCGCCTTCGGCGCGAACTGCGGCGTGGGTTCGTCGGACCTGCTGCGCACCGTGCTGGGCTTCGCCGCTCAGGGCACCGAGGTGCCGATCATCGCCAAGGGCAATGCCGGGATCCCGAAGTATCACGATGGCCACATCCACTACGACGGCACGCCGGCGCTGATGGCGGAATATGCGGTGCTCGCACGCGACGCCGGCGCCCGCATCATCGGGGGCTGCTGCGGGACCATGCCCGAGCACCTGAAGGCGATGCGCGCGGCGCTCGAGGACCGGCCGAAGGGGCCGCGTCCGTCGCTCGAGACGATCTCGGAGACGCTCGGGGCCTTCTCCTCGGCATCCGATGGCTCGGACGACGCCGGACCCACGCGCGAGCGGCGGCGCCGGCGGAGCTGAGGACGCCCCGGGGGAGGGGCTGTCTGCCCCTCCCCCGGACCCCTTCCCCGAGGATATTTGGACAAGAGTGAAGAAAGGGCCGGCGAGGCGGGTTCCTCGCCGACACGGAGTGCCCGCCGTGCCCCGAACGGGGCCAGGGATGCGGGTTCCTCGCCGCAGCCGGACGTTCTGTCGCGATCTTCGGCAACAGGGGCGGCCGCTGGGCTCGTCGACATGCCGTTGCTGTCCGGCCAGGCCCGCGGCTGCGCCTCAGAACAGGGTGAGCTGGTCGCCGGCCCGAGGCGGCGCGCGGAAGAGGTCGCAGCGCAGGGGCGGCTGCGTGCGGTCGAGCCCGTGGCGCGCGGCGGCGAGGCGGAACCGGCGCGCCACGAGATCGGCCCAGATCCCCTCGCCCCGCATCCGCTTGCCCCATGCGGGATCGTAGTCCCGTCCGCCGTGGATCTCGCGGATGCGGGCGAGCATCTTCGCGGCACGGTCGGGATAGTGCTCTTCGGCCCAGGCGCGGACGAGGGGCGCGACCTCGAGCGGCAGGCGCAGCATGATCCAGCTGGCCGCCACTGCGCCGGCCGCGGCGACAGCCTCAAGGATGCCGTCGATTTCAGGGTCGGTGAGGCCGGGGATGACGGGCGCGACCATGGCCCGGACCGGCACGCCCGCATCGGACAGGCGGCGGATGGTCTCGAGCCTGCGCGCGGGTTGGGGCGCGCGTGGCTCGAGCCTGCGGGAGAGCACCGGATCAAGGGTCGTCACCGAAACGCCGACCCGCAGCAGCCCCTCCGACGCCATGGGCGCAAGGAGGTCGAGGTCGCGCTCGATCAGCGTGCCCTTCGTTGTGATCGCGACCGGGTGGCGGAAGGCCTGCAGCACCTCGAGGATCTCGCGCATCAGCCGGTGGCTGGCCTCGATCGGCTGGTAGGGGTCGGTGTTGGTTCCGAGGGCGATCGGTGCCACGTGATAGGCCCTCGCACGCAGCTCGCGCTCGAGCACGGCCGCGATGCCCGGACGCGCGATGAGTCTCGTCTCGAAGTCGAGGCCGGGCGAGAGGTTCAGATAGGCGTGGCTCGGCCGGGCGAAGCAGTAGATGCAGCCATGCTCGCAGCCGCGATAGGGATTGACCGAGCGGTCGAAGGGCAGGTCGGGCGAACGGTTGTAGCTCAGCGCCGAGCGCGGGCGCTCGGTCCGGACCTCGGTGCGCAGCAGCCGCTCTTCCTCGGGAAGGTCCCAGCCGTCATGGAAGGCCTCGCGCCGCTCGGATTCGAAACGGCCCGTCTCATTGGCAAGCGCGCCCCGCGCGCGCAAACGCAGGGCGGGCGACAGGCTGGGATCGCGAGGGCTCATGCCCGCAAGATAGAACGGAGGCGGAACAAAGACCAGCGGGGAGGGTTCGCCGAGGGATGCTGTCGGCTTTCATCCGCCCCATGTCGCAAACCGATGAGTGCGCCCGGACCTTTGGTCGCATTCAGTCGTGAAACCCCTACGCCCGCAGGAGCCCCCATGGCTGACGACGAAGAGATCATCCTGTCCGAACTCGACGACGAGGAACTCGTGCTGCAGATGCACGACGACCTCTACGATGGCATGAAGGACGAGATCGAGGAGGGGGTGAACATCCTCATCGAGCGCGGCTGGACGCCCTACGACGTGCTGACCAAGGCGCTGGTGTCGGGCATGACCGTCGTTGGCAACGATTTCCGCGACGGGATCCTCTTCGTGCCGGAGGTTCTGCTGGCCGCAAACGCCATGAAGGCAGGGATGACCATCCTGAAGCCCATGCTGGTCGAGACCGGCGCACCTCGGATGGGCAAGATGGTGATCGGCACCGTGAAGGGCGACATCCACGACATCGGCAAGAACCTCGTGGCGATGATGATGGAAGGGGCGGGCTTCGAGGTGGTGGACCTCGGCATCAACAACCCCGTCGAGAAGTACCTCGAGGCGCTGGAGACCGAGAAGCCCGACATCCTCGGCATGTCGGCGCTGCTGACCACGACCATGCCCTACATGAAGGTCGTGATCGACACGCTGAAGGAGAAGGGCCTGCGCGACGATTACATCGTGCTCGTGGGGGGCGCGCCGCTCAACGAGGAGTTCGGCCGTGCGATCGGTGCCGACGCCTATTGCCGCGATGCCGCCGTGGCGGTCGAGACCGCCAAGGTCCATGTCGCGCGTCGTCACAACCGCATGAACGCCTGAGACCTTTACCTCGACGGGGGGAATGCTCATTTCGGAAGAAAGGAGCCGTTCCATGCCGCCAGGTATCTTCATCGCCATGATCGCGACCGTCATCCTCGCCGCGGGGGTGACGGTCGCTCTTTTTCACGGGGCCGGATGGCCGCTCGGCGCGCTGGGACTGGTGGCGCTTCTAGCGAGCCTCCTGCTGCGCCCGAGGGGACCGAGATGAGCATCGACGACGGCCACCTCGCCGAGGAGGGGCTGGCGCCCGTGGGCGCAGGCCGGATCCGCCTCATCGCCTGCGGGGCCCTCGCGCACGAGATCCTCGCACTCAAGCGCGCGAACGGCTGGGACCACCTCGACCTGCAATGCCTGCCTGCCAAGCTGCACCTGCGGCCGGAGAAGATCGTCGAGGCGGTCGAGGCCGCCGTGCGCGAAGCCGAGGGGACCGTCTTCGTGGTCTATGCCGATTGCGGCACGGGCGGGGCACTGGAACGGAAATGCCGCGAACTCGGCGTCGAGATGGTCGAGGGGCCGCATTGCTATTCCTTCTTCGAAGGCAACGCCACCTTCGCCGCCCGTGCGGACGAGGAATTCACCGCCTTCTACCTGACCGACTTCCTCGTGCGGCAGTTCGAAGCCTTCGTCTGGCGTCCGATGGGGCTCGACCGGCACCCCGAACTGCGGAACATGTATTTCGGCCACTACACAAAACTCGTCTTCCAGGCGCAGACCGAGGATCCAGCGCTCGATGCAAAGGCGCGCGATTGCGCAGCGCGCCTCGGGCTGGCCTACGAGCGCCGGTTCACGGGTTATGGTGATCTCGCAAGCAGTCTGGGCGCGTTGCGGCCCTGACCGTCTGCAGCACTTCCGGGCGCAGAGGCGTTTCTGCGGCCGCAGCGCGGCGCCAAGGGGCCACCACTTGCGCCCCGTATTCGCCTGCGTGCGCGACAGGCGGGCTCCCGCGCGGGAGCGGGATGACGCAGGCACCGGACCCTTTCCGCCGCCGGCGCCTTGTCTTAGGGTCGCGCCACGAATGTGGAGGAGATGATGCGGATCGACGCGGCAATCGGTGATCTCGAGGCGCTTCTGGGAGAGCGGCTTTCGCGCTCGCGGCCCGTGCGGGACCAGCATGCCCAGAGCGAGACGCATCTTCATGCGGGTCCGCCCGATGCGGTGGCCTTCCCCCGCTCGACCGCCGAAGTGGCCCGGATCGCCTCGATCTGTGCGCATCATCTGGTGCCGATGGTCGGCTGGGGCGCGGGCACGTCGCTCGAGGGCCATGCGCTGGCCCTGCGCGGAGGCCTGACCGTCGACTTCGCCCAGATGGACCAGGTCCTCGAGGTGCGGCCCGAGGACATGATCGTGCGCGTCCAGCCCGGCATCACGCGCGAGGCGCTGAACGCGGCGCTGCGCGACACCGGGCTCTTCTTTCCGGTCGATCCCGGCGCCAATGCGAGCATCGGCGGCATGGCCGCGACCCGCGCCTCGGGGACGACCGCGGTGCGCTACGGCACGATGCGGGACAACGTGCTCGGGCTCGAGGTGGTGCTGGCCGACGGCCGCGTGATCCGCACAGGCACCGCTGCGCCCAAAAGCGCCTCGGGCTACGACCTGACCGCGCTCTTCGTCGGGTCGGAAGGAACGCTCGGCCTCATCACGGAACTGACCCTGCGGCTGCACGGGCAGCCCGAGGCGATTTCGGCCGCGGTCTGTGCCTTCCCGGACATGGCCGCGGCGGTGAACTGCGTGATCGAGACGATCCAGCACGGCATCCCCATGGCGCGGATAGAGTTCCTCGACGCCGCCTCGGTCGCCGCCTGCAATGCCTACGCGCAGATGCAGATGCCGCTTCAGCCCCATCTTCTGGTGGAGTTCAACGGCACGCCCGCAGGCGTCGCCGAACAGGCGGAACGCTTCGGCGAGATTGCGGCCGAACACCGTTCCGAAGGCTTCCACTGGGCATCCAAGACCGAGGAGCGGGCGCGCCTGTGGAAGATGCGCCACGCAGCCTACCGGGCGTGCCTCGCCGCGCGGCCGGGCTCCGTGGGCTGGGTGACGGATGTCTGCGTGCCGATCTCGCGGTTGGCGGAGGCGGTGGAGGAAACGCAGCGCGACATCGCCGACGGGGGCCTTCCGGGGCCGATCCTCGGCCATGTCGGCGACGGCAACTTCCACGCCATCCTTCTCCTCGACCCTGAAAGCGAGGCGGAGCTTGCGACCGCGAAGCGGCTGTCGGGCCGGATGGCCGAGCGGGCGCTGCGCCTCGGAGGCACCGTCACCGGCGAGCATGGCATCGGCTTCGGCAAGCTCGGCTACATGGCAGCCGAACACGGCGAGGCCTGGGGCGTGATGGGCGACATCAAGCGGGCGCTCGATCCGCATGGCCTGATGAATCCGGGGAAAGTGGTATGCCAGACATGAACGCGCAGAGCCCCGAGGACTTTGCCCGCCGCTTCGCCACGCTCTGGGCCGCCCGCGATGCCGAGGCTCTGGCCGAGCTGATGGCGCCGGACGCGACGATGCTCACGCTTACCGGGCTCTGGTGCGAGGGCCGGAAAGAGATCCTCGCCGCGCTGAGCGCCGAATTGTCGGGGGCCTTCGCCCGCTCGAGGCTGGTGACCGGGAAGACCGACCTGCGTCCGCTCGGGCCCGGCGCAAGTCTCGTCCATCAGCGCTTCGTGCTCTCGGGGCTCGTCGATGCCGAGGGTCGCGATGCGGGCCGGATCGGTGCGATGCTGACCGCGGTGCTTCTGGCGCGCAAGGCCGGCAGCGAGGCGGTGACGCTGCATTTCACGGTCATCGAAGGCTGAGGCGGGCGGCGTCGGAGTCCGTCGCCACCGCGGCCCGTCCGGCATCATCCCGGCGGCGGCTTCAGGTGAGAAGCACCCGGGCGGCCTCGCGCGCGGCATCGGTGATCGTGTCGCCGGCGAGCATGCGGGCAATCTCCTCCACCCGCTCCCCGGCGCCCAGAGGCGTCACGGTCGAGGTCGTCATGCCATGCGCGACCCGCTTCTCCACCCGCCAGTGATGCGCCCCGAGCGCCGCCACCTGCGGCGAGTGCGTGACCACAAGCACCTGCGCACCGTCCGCCAGCGCCTTGAGGCGGCGCCCCACGGCATCGGCGGTGGCCCCCCCTACCCCGCGGTCGATCTCGTCGAAGATCAGCGTGAGGCCAGGGGAATCTCCGGTCAGGCAGACCTTCAGCGCGAGCAGGAAGCGCGAAAGCTCGCCCCCCGAGGCGATCCGGTTCAGGGCACCGGCGGGCGCACCGGGATTGGTGGCGACGGTGAAGGCCACGGCGTCCCGGCCCTCCGGACCGGGATCGGCCGCGGCCAGCTGGGTTTCGAAGACGGCGCGCTCCATCTTCAGGGGTGCCAGTTCGGCCGCCATGGCGGCATCGAGCCGTCCCGCGGCCTCGCGGCGCGCGGCCGACAGGGCCGCGGCCTCGGTCTCCCAGGCGGCTTCGGCCTCGGCGACCGCCCGGCGCAGCCCGTCGATCTGCTTCGTGCCGCCATCGAGAGCCGCAAGCCGGACGCGCAGTTCTTCGGCGAAGGTGCCGAGCTCGTCCGGCAGCACCGAATGCTTCCGCGCCAGCGCGCGGATGGCGAAGAGCCGCTCCTCCAGCGCCTCGAGATCGCGGGGGTCGAAATCAAGCTCGGACAGGCAGGCCTCGACGCCGTCCTGCGCCTCGCCCAGTTCGACAAGCGCCCGCGACAGAGCCGCCAGAGGCGCCTCGAGCCGGTCGCCTGCGCGGTCCGAGGCCGTCTCGAGCCAGCGCAGCGCATCGACCATCAGGCTCTCCGCCCCCTCGGCCGAGAGGGCGCGATGGGCGCGGACGATGTCGTCCCGGATCTTCTCGGCGCCCTGCATCTCGCGGCGGCGGGTGTCGAGCAGCGCCTCCTCGCCCGGCTGCGGATCGAGCTTGTCCAGTTCGGCCACCGAATGGCGCAGGAAGTCCTCTTCGGCGCGGACGGCGGCCAGCGCCTCCTCGGCATCGAGCAGCCTCCGCCGCGCCGCCCCCAGCGCCTGCCACGCCCGGCGACAGGCGGCAAGATCGACGTCGGCGAAGGTGTCCAGCATCTGCCGGTGGCCGCGCGGATTCAGGAGACCCCGGTCATCGTGCTGGCCGTGCAGTTCCACCAGCGTATCGGACAGCCCGCGCAGCACCTCGCCCGACACGCGGCGGTCGTTCACCCATGCGGTCTTGCGCCCGTCAGCGAAGTTCACCCGGCGGAGGATCAGCTCGTCCTCGGCCTCGATCCCGGCCTCGTCGAGGACGGCGCGTGCCGCATGGCCGGGGGGCAGGTCGAAGACTGCCGTCACCTCGCCCTTCTCGGCCCCTGCGCGAACGAGTTCCGCCCGGCCACGCCAGCCGAGCACGAAGCCCAGCGAGTCGAGGAGGATGGACTTGCCCGCGCCGGTCTCGCCGGTCAGCACGTTGAGGCCGGGCTGAAACGCCAGCGACAACCGGTCGATGATGAGCATGTCCCGGATGTCAAGCGAGCGCAGCATCGCCCTGCCCCGTGAGGTTCGAGTGCGTCAGAGCCACTCGCCGCGGATCATCTGGCGATAGACCTTGGCGAGCCAGCTGTCGCCCCTGGCTTCCATCGCAAGCCCGCGTCCGGTGAGCAGCCTGTAGCTGTCCTCGTAGAACGGGCTCGAACGGTAGTTGTGCCCGAGGATCGCGCCTGCGGTCTGCGCCTCGTTCGTCAGGCCGAGCGCGAGATAGCTTTCGACCAGACGGTGCAGGGCTTCCGCCGTGTGCGTCGTGGTCTGGAAATCCTCGACCACGGTGCGGAATCGGTTGATCGCTGCGGGATAATGGCCGCGCTTGAGGTAGAAGCGGCCGATCTCCATCTCCTTCGCGGCGAGATGGTCGAAGGCGAGGTCGAACTTCAGCACCGCCGACTGCGCGTATTCGCTTTCGGGATATTCCTCGATCACCACGCGCAGGGCCTGCAGGGCCTGGAAGGTCAGGCCCTGGTCGCGGCCCACCTCGTCGATCTGGTCATAGTAGGACAGCGCGAGCAGATACTGCGCATAGGCAGCATCCTCGTCGCCCGGATAGAAGTCGAGGAACCGCTGCGCCGCGCCGCGCGCCTCTTCGTATTCCTTGGCCTTGTGATAGCTGTAGGCCTGCATGATCAGCGCGCGCTTGGCCCATTCGGTATAGGGATAAAGCCGCTCGACCTCGGAGAAGTAGCGGATGGCACGGTCGGGCTTGGTGCGGGCCTCGAGCTCGTATTCGCCGCGCTGGTAGATCTGCTCGGCGGTGAAATTCTCGAGCGGCGGCTCCTTCCGGTTGCCACCGCCACAGCCGGTCACCAGCGCGACACAGAGGGCCGTGCCGAGCAACCGCGCGCCAGACTTCACCATGTTCCGCTTACCTCTGCCCTCTGCCCTGCCGGGCCATGGCGCCGGCAGCTGTTTGCCCGGTTCCTAGCACAGAAAAATCCGGGGCGCAAAACGCCTTTGCGCCCCGTCGCCAGGATCAGCGCAGTGCAGGGATGTCCGACCGGTGGACGCCGACGCCGGGCAGCTTGCAGCCTGCCATGAGCCCGCAATCCACGAGGCGGAAGGCATCGCGGCGGGCGAAAAGCGCCCGCAGCAGCCGGTTGGTCATCGCATGACCGGCGCGGATGCCGGTGTAGCGGCCGATGATGGGCCCGCCCGCAAGCGACAGGTCGCCCAGAGCGTCGAGCATCTTGTGGCGCACAGGCTCGTCCGCATGGCGCAGACCGCCGGGCGAGAGGATACGGTCGCCCTCGAAGACGACGGCGTTCTCGAACGTGCCGCCGAGCGCGAGACCGTTCGCCCGCATCGCATCCACATCCGCCTGGCGGCAGAAGGTGCGGCTGTCGCAAAGCTCGCGCACGAAGGCGCCGTTGGCCATGTTCAGCGACTTTTCCTGCCGGCCGATGGCCGTCTCGGCGAAGTCGATCGAGAAGTCGATCTCGAACTCGTCGGCGGGCTCCAGCCGTGCCACCGCGTCGCCGTCGCGAACTTCCACCGTCTCGAGGATGCGGATGGCGCGCACGGGCTCCGCCTGCTCGCGGATGCCGCGCGCGAGGAAGGCCTCGACGAAGGGAACGGACGAGCCGTCGAGGATCGGAACCTCGGGGCCGTCGATCTCGATCAGCGCGTTGTGGATGCCACATCCAGCGAGCGCCGCCATGACATGCTCGATGGTCGAGACGGTCACGCCGGACGGATTTGCGACGAGGGTGCAGAGGCGCGAGGGCACGACGGCATCCCAGCGCGCCGGGATCAGAGCGTAACCCGAGGTGACGTCCACGCGCCGGAACCAGATGCCGTAATCGGCCGAGGCCGGCTTGACGATCATACGCACAGGTTCGCCGGAATGGAGCCCGACGCCGGTGAATTTCGCTGCGGATTTCAGAGTGCACTGCACGGCCTGTCTCCTTTCCGGCTTGTGGTCCGGTTCACTTCGACGGCTCGTCCCGTCTTGCCATCGTGAGTTAAGATGTCGCGCAGATCTTCTCAATTCACTCTTTGTGACCGGATGTAACACGGCCGCCTCTTAACCGGCACCTGCAATAACAGCGGACGCAAGCCGCTGACGCAGAATGAAAAAAGGCCCGGACTCGCCGGGCCTTTCAAAAGGAAGATGTGAACGGATCAGTTTGCCTGACGACGCAGGAAGGCAGGGATCTCGATCCGCTCCTGATCGGCCGAAAGCTCCGGCTCGTCGTCGTAGCTGGTCACCGGCGGCTGCGGACGCGACGGCTGCGCGCGCGGTTCAGGCTGCTGCTCGCCGTGGCCGGCCATGCGGTTGATGAGCGAGCCGATGCCGAAGCGCGGCTTTTCGGCCGAAGCGGCCGCCGCCGGACGCTGGACCGGCGCCGCAGGGCGTTGCTGGCCGGCCGCCATGCCGGGACGGCCCTGCGCCGGGTTCTTGTTCACCGCGGCCTGAAGCCGCGCAAGCGCCTCGGGCGACGGCTGGCCGGGGGCACGCGGACGCGGGGCCACGAAGGCCGAGGCATCCTGATCGTGAACGCTGGCCGCGCGCGGCTGCGGTTGCGGCTGCGGGCGGTAAGCCGGCGGCGGCAGCTCGTCCTCGTCAGCGTAGTGATCCGACTCGTACTGGTCGCTGGCGGAGGGGTCGAAGTGGTTCGCCATCGGCTCGGGCGCAGGCTGCGGCGCGGCCGGCTGAGGAGCGGCGGGCGCGACTGCGACCGGCTGCGGCATCTCGCGGCGCGGAGCAGGTTGCGGAGCCGGCGCCGGTTCCGGATGCGAGAAGCTCGCCGGCAGCGGCGCGGCCATCGAGCGGCGCGGCACCGGCATGTCCAGAGCGGGCTTCGTGGCATCGATGCCGGTCGCCACGACGGAGACGCGGATCATGCCCTCCATCGACGTGTCGAGGGTCGAGCCGACGATGATGTTGGCGTCCGAGTCCACCTTCTCGCGGATGACGTTCGCGGCCTCGTCGAGTTCGAACAGCGTGAGGTCGTAGCCGCCGGTGATGTTGATGAGCACGCCCTTCGCGCCGTTGAGGCTGATCTCGTCGAGCAGCGGGTTCGCGATGGCCTTCTCGGCCGCCTGAAGCGCACGATCCTCGCCCATGGCCTCGCCCGTGCCCATCATGGCCTTGCCCATCTCGTCCATCACCGCGCGCACGTCGGCGAAGTCGAGGTTGATGAGGCCCGGGCGCACCATCAGGTCGGTCACGCCCTTGACGCCCTGGTAGAGCACGTCGTCGGCCATGGCGAAGGCCTCGGTGAAGGTCGTGCGCTCGTTGGCGAGGCGGAACAGGTTCTGGTTCGGGATGATGATGAGGGTGTCCACCACCTTCTGCAGCGCGTCGATGCCGTCCTCGGCCTGACGCATCCGCTTGGCACCCTCGAACTGGAAGGGCTTGGTGACGACGCCGACGGTCAGCACGCCGAGTTCGCGCGCGGCCTGCGCGATGATCGGCGCCGCGCCGGTGCCGGTGCCGCCGCCCATGCCGGCGGTGATGAAGCACATGTGCGCGCCGGCGAGGTGATCGACGATCTCCTCGATGGTCTCCTCGGCGGCGGCGGCGCCCACAGAGGGACGCGCGCCCGCGCCGAGGCCTTCGGTGACCTTCACGCCCATCTGGATCTTCGAGGTCGCGCGGCTTTGCTGAAGGGCCTGCGCGTCGGTGTTCGCCACGACGAACTCGACCCCCTCCAGCTGCTGCTCGATCATGTTGTTGACGGCATTGCCGCCGGCACCGCCCACACCGAACACGGTGATGCGCGGCTTCAGCTCTTCACGTGCGTTGTTCATCATGAGGTTGAGTGCCATTGCCAATCCGCCTGCTTGTCGTTGTCCCTCGGCGCATTCAGCAGCGCCCTTCTCCGCATTAGATCGAACCTTACCGGCAGACGCCGGAGTCGTCATCAAAAAAAGCCAAATTACCCACAAAATGTGGGAGGGCGCCGGAACACGTAAGCGGTATTTCGCTGAACACGCAGGATCTGGGGGTTACCAGTTGTCCTTGAACCATTTGATCGCTCTGCGGAGCGAGCGGGCGGGATAGCGTTCCGCGGGGATGTCGAAGTCCCACCACTCGTCCTGCGGATGGGCGGCGAAGAGGCAAAGACCCACGGCAGAGGAAAAGGCCGATCCCGAGACCTGCTGCGGCAGGCCCTGCACGCGGAGCGGACGGCCGAGCCGCACGCGCTGCCCGAGGATCCGGGCCGCGAGGCCGTCGAGGCCGGGGATCTGGCTGCCGCCGCCGGTGATGACGATCTGCTGGCTCGGCAGATGCTCGAAGCCGGCCGCGTCGAGGCGCGAGCGGGCTTCCTCAAGGATCTCCTCGACGCGCGGACGCATGATGCCGATCAGTTCCGCCCGGCTGACCGTCCGGCGGTCCTTGTCCCAGTCGCCCGTATCCGCGCCGATGTCGATCATCTCGCGGTCGTCCATTCCCGTGGCCACGACACCGCCATGCAGGGTCTTGATCTTCTCGGCAGTGGCCAGCGGTACCTGCAGGCCCTTGGAGATGTCCGAGGTCACGTGATCGCCGCCCATGCGGACCGAGTCGGCGAAGATCATGTGCTTCTTGATGAAGATCGAGAGGCCGGTCGCGCCTCCGCCCATGTCGATGCAGGCGGCGCCAAGTTCCTGCTCGTCCTCGACAAGGCTCGAGATGCCCGAGACATAGGCCGAGGAGGCGATCCCCGCGAGTTCCAGGTCGCACCGCTTGATGCAGTAGAGCAGGTTCTGGATCGCGTCCGACTCGACGGTCAGCAGGTGCATGTCCACCGCCAGCCGGTTTCCGATCTGCCCGCGCGGATCACCGAGGCCGGTCCGGTGGTCGAGGGCGAAGTTGACGGGCTGGGCGTGAAGCACCTCGCGGTGCGGCCCGAAATCCGGCACCTCGCAAGCGGCCATGACGCGCGCCACGTCCTGCTCGGTCACGACCGAGTCCTGAAGCTCCCACTCTCCCGCGAGACCGTAGCTGCGCGGATCGGCCCCGGCGAAGCAGGCGATGACGTGATCCACACGGACGTTCGCCATCTTCTGCGCCGCCTGCACCGCGGTGCGGATCGCGCGCTCGGTCTCGTTCATGACCGAGATTTCGCCGAAATGCACCCCGCGCGAGCGGGTGGTGGCGGCGCCGATCACCCGGAACGAGGACTGACCGGCCATCGGCCCGACCCCGTCATGCTCGCGCAGCCGGTCCGGCCCGTCGAAGCGCAGGATGAGGCAGGTGATCTTCGACGAGCCGACGTCGAGGATCGCGATCACCCCCCGCTGCATCGCGGCTCGGCGCATGTTCCGCATGGCACGCTGGGACTGATAGAGGTCGGTCATAGGTCGCTTCCACTTGTATCAATTCCCCGCGCACGCCGGACCTCGTTCAGTGCGTAGGGGGCGAGCCTCAGCACGGGACGGTCCTTGATGCGCAGGTCGACGGAAATCACGTCGCGGTCCAGAAGGTCCTCGGCCTCGTCGAGAGCGATCATCCGCTCGACGGCAGCCACGGGTTCCTCGACGGGCAGCAGAATGCGCTGCCCGCGGTCGAGCACGATGTCCCAGCGCCGCTCGCCCATCCGGACGAGGCCACGAACCCGCTTCAGGATCGGATGTGCGGCGGCGAGGATCTCGAGCGCCTCGGGCACGGCGCGCTCGGCGCCCTCGCCCGCGATGACGGCCAGATCCGCCCGCTCGCTCCGGAAGGCAAGGTTGTCGACGCGGCGGCCGGTCTCGTCCAGCAGGACGAGGGTCGCCGCCCGCCGCCAGATGATTGCGGGTTCGCGCTCGGTCACGCGCACCTCGAGAAGCCCGCCCGAGCGCACGCGCACCTCGGCCTGAGCCACGGCGTCGATGCTCTCGATCCGGGCCCGGGCGGAGGTCAGGTCGATGTCGAACGAGCTGAGCGGCAGCTTCAGCGCCAGCGTTGCACGGATGCGGTCGGACAGCTCGGGCGATGCGCCGTCGATCGACAGCAGCGTGACCATGAATTCGGGGCGCTGCTGGAAGCTGTCGACGAGCCCGGTGAAGGCACCCGCGATGGCCGCACGCCGGTCGGAACTGGCGAAGACCAGAGCGATGACGAGCAGGACGGCCAGGATCGGAAGTCCGGTGCGCAGGGCAGTCCGGAACATCGGCGTGAGCCAGAGCCGCTGCGCGCGATAGGCCCAGCGGGAGGGCGCCGGATCGCGCCGGCCGGGATGGCGGCGCGGCGGGGCGCCCCTCGGGTCGCGACGGTGTGGCGGAAAGCTCAGCGACTGCATGAGGCGTCCTCCACCAACCAGGCGCAGAACTCGGGGAAGGAATGGCCGCAATGGGCCGCCTGCTCCGGCGAGAGCGAGGTGGGCGTCATGCCGGGCTGGGTGTTGGTTTCGAGCAGGACCAGCCCGTCGAGGCCGCGCGTCTCGTCCCAGCGCAGGTCCGACCGTGAGATGCCACGGCAGCCGAGCGCCCGGTGGGCACGAAGCGCGATGTCGAGGCAGGCGTCGGTGATCTCGTCCGGCAGGTCGGCGGGCACGAAATGACGCGAGCCACCGGGACGATACTTGGCGTCGTAGTCATACCAGCCGTCGGACACGATGTCGGTGACCGCGAGCGCCCGGTCGCCCATCACGGTGACGGTCAGTTCGCGGCCGGGGACATAGGTCTCGACCATCAGGTTCTGCGGCATGTCGGCCGCGAGCTGCGGCGGACCATTGGCATCCTCGTGCACGATGTAGACACCCACCGAGGAG
Source organism: Rhodobacter sp. NSM (assembly GCF_052244495.1). Lineage (NCBI taxonomy): Bacteria > Pseudomonadati > Pseudomonadota > Alphaproteobacteria > Rhodobacterales > Rhodobacter > Rhodobacter sp. NSM. The sequence continues at coordinate 35,583 of NZ_JBQPXH010000001.1, read as the reverse complement.
CCCTCGGCATTGGGCTTGACCACATAGGGCGGCGGCAGGAGGTGGCGCGCCCGCACCTCCTCGGGGGTGGCGAGCACGCTCCGGGTCACGGGCAGCCCGGCTGCGGCGAAGACCTCCTTCGCGCGGGCCTTGTCCATGGCCAGCGCCGAAGCCAGCACGCCGGAATGGGTGTAGGGGATGCGGAGCCATTCGAGCAGGCCCTGCACGCAGCCGTCTTCGCCCCAGCGGCCGTGGAGCGCGTTGAACACCGCATCGGGCTTCAGGTCGGCGAGCACGCGGGCGAGGTCGGGGCCGGCATCGACCTCCGTCACCTCGTAGCCTGCGTCCCGCAGGGCCGCGCTGCACGAATGCCCCGACGACAGCGAAACCTCGCGCTCGGACGAGGCCCCACCCATCAGCACAGCAACCCTGGGGAACGTCCTGCCGGACCGTCCCGCCATGTATCTTTCCGCCTCAGCCGCGTCCCTGGGACGCGTTATTATTCTTTTTTAACGGGCGGTTCGCCCACCCGCATGATTTCCCACTCTAGCTCTATTCCCGAGCTTTGGAAAACCCTTTTTATCACTTCCTCACCCAATCCTTCCAGATCGGCCGCCGTGGCTCCGCCCGTGTTGATCAGGAAGTTCGAGTGCATCTCGCTCATCTGCGCCCCGCCGCGGCGTGCGCCGCGCATCCCGGCCTCGTCGATGAGCTTCCAAGCCTTGAGGTCATGCGTGTCATCCGCGCGTCCCGTGGACGAGAAGCCGGCCGGATTGCGAAAGGTCGAGCCTGCACTCCGCTCCTTCGTGGGCTGGCTCGCGTCGCGCTTCGCGATCTGCTCGTCCATCCGGCGCGCGAGGTCGGCGGGATCGCCGGCCTCGGCACGGAAGGTGGCCTCGACAAGGACGCAGCCTTCGGGCAGTGCGCTCCGGCGATAGCCGAGGCCGAGATCGGATGCGGGCAGCGTCACCGCCCTGCCCTCGCGCGTCACGGCGCGCACCTCGACCAGATGGTCGGCCACGTAGGAGCCGTAGCAGCCCGCGTTCATCCGCACCGCGCCGCCGATGGAACCGGGGATCGTTCGCAGGAAGGTGAGGTCGCGCCTCGCCTCGGCCGCGCGACGCGCCACATGGGCGTCCAGCGCCGCAGCCCCCGCGATGACGCGGTCGCCCTCGATCCGGATGCCGTTGAAGCCACGACCGAGACGGATCACCACCGCCCGCAGCCCGCCGTCCCGGATGATGAGGTTCGAGCCGACGCCCATCGGGAAGACCGGCACCCTCGGATCCAGCGTTGCAAGGAAGTCTGCCAGATCCGCCTCGTCCGCAGGCTGGAACAGCCAGTCGGCAGGGCCGCCCACCCGAAGCCATGTCAGATCGGCAAGCGGACGCGCCTCGGTCAGGCTGCCGCGGACGGGCGGCATCATTCCGTGTGCTCCGGCGGCGTGCGGCGGAAGCGGACGAGGATGCGGCCGACCGGCCAGTAGAGGCAGGCGGCCCCCAGGATCAGCGCGAGCATTCCGACGAGCGGCCCGTGCCGGTAGGTCATCCAGCCGAGGAGCGGGATGCCTGTCGCGACCAGCAGGGCCGTTCCCGGCCCCTGCGCCCGCGGCGGCAGGTTGGCCGCGGCCAGTGCGGCCACCACCCAGAGCCCGGCGAGGAGAAGCGGCGCGACCATCACCCCCGGCGGCTCACGCCGCCTTCCCCATCAGACGTGCGGGCAGATTGTTCGCCCAGGTCGAGATCGTGCCCGCTCCGAGGCAGACCACCATGTCGCCCGGCCGCGCCTGCTCGCGCACCAGCCGCTCGAGATCGTCCTCGCAGAGGATCGCGCGCGCGTGCCGGTGGCCGTGCGAGATGAGCCCTGCCACCAGGTCGTCGCGGCTCGCGCCCGGAATCGGGTCCTCGCCCGCGGCATAGACCTCGGCAATGGCCACGACATCGGCCTCGTTGAAGCAGGTGCAGAAGTCGTCGAACAGCGAATGGAGCCGGCTGTAGCGGTGCGGCTGGTGGACGGCGATCACCCGCCCCTTCACCGCCTGCCGCGCGGCGCGCAGAACGGCTGCGATCTCCACCGGATGGTGGCCGTAGTCGTCGATGATCGTGACGCCGTTCACCTCGGCCACCTTGGTGAAGCGCCGGTTGACGCCGCCGAAGGCCGCCAGCGCCTCGCGGATCTCGTCCTTCTTCATGCCGAGGTGGCGCGCCACGGCCACCGCCGCCAGCGCGTTCGAGACGTTGTGGTCGCCCGGCATCGGCAGGGTGAGGCCCTCGATGACATGGCCCGCGCCCTCGGACTGCAAGGCCACATCGAAATGCGCGCTGCCGTTCTCGTAGTGCAGGTTGATCGCGCGAACGTCGGCCTGGGCGTTGAAGCCGAAGGTGACGATCCGCCGGTCGGTAACGCGGCCGACGAGTGCCTGCACCTCGGGATGATCGGTGCAGCAGACGGCGAGGCCGTAGAACGGGATGTTGGTGACGAAGTCGTAGAAGCCCTTGCGCAGCGCGTCGAACGAGCCCCAGTGCTCCATGTGCTCGGGGTCGATGTTGGTCACGATGGCGATGGTCGCGGGCAGACGGTTGAACGAGCCGTCCGACTCGTCGGCCTCCACCACCATCCATTCGCCGGCGCCCGCCCGCGCGTTCGAGCCATAGGCATGGATCACGCCGCCATTGATGACCGTCGGGTCGAACCCGCCCTTGTCCAGGAGCGTCGCCACCATCGTCGTGGTCGTGGTCTTGCCGTGGGTGCCCGCGATGGCGATGTTCGAGCGCATCCGCATGAGCTCGGCCAGCATCTCGGCGCGGCGCACCACCGGCAGGCCGCGCAGCCGCGCCTCCTCGAGCTCGGGGTTGCCCTTCTTGATCGCCGAGGAGATCACGACCACCGCGGCCTCGCCCAGGTTCGAGGCCCGCTGGCCCTCGAAGAAGGTTGCGCCCAGCGACACCAGACGGTCGGTGATCTTCGAGGCCTTCGCATCCGAGCCCTGCACCCGGTAGCCCAGCGTCATCAGCACCTCGGCGATGCCCGACATGCCGATGCCGCCGATGCCGACGAAATGGATGGGGCCGAGTTCCCCCGGCAGCTTGGTTGCGGCGTTCATGTGTCTTTCCTTGCCAGATGCTCCACCACCTCGACGAGACGCTCGGTGGCATCGGGACGGCCATGGGCCAGCGCATTGTGTGCCATCTGCCGCGCCGCACCGGGCTGCGACAGCACCGCGGCGATTTGCTCCGACAGCGAGCCGGGGTCAAGCGCCGATTCAGGAATCAGGATCGCGGCCTGAGCCTCGACGAGGCCACGCGCGTTCGCGGTCTGATGGTCCGCCGTGGCGGCCGCGAAGGGGATAAGGATCGCGGGACGCCCGATGATCGAGATGTCCGCCACGGAAGAAGCGCCCGAGCGCGAAATCACCAGCTGCGCCTCCGAGAGCCGGCGCGGGATGTCGGTGAAGAAGGTCTTCACCTCGGCCACGACGCCCGCCGCATCATAGGCGCGGGTCACGCGGTCCACGTCCTCCTCGCGTGCCTGATGGGCGATGCGGAGGTTCGAGAGGATCGCTTCCGGAAGGCAGGCGATCGCCTGCGGCACCACGTCGGACAGCACCCGCGCCCCCTGGCTTCCGCCAATCACGACGAGGCTGAGCGGGTAGTCGCCCGGCGGGATATAGGGTGCCGCGGCTCTCTCGAGCACCGCCGCACGGACAGGATTTCCGGTGTGGTAGCCCTCGACGCCCTCGGGCAGGTCGGTGGGCCAGGTGCCGCAGCAGACCGCGTCGACCCGAGGCGCGAACAGGCGGTTGACCCGGCCGAGCACTCCGTTCTGCTCGTGGATCATCCGCGGCAGGCGCAGCGCCACAGCCGCCGAAAGAGCCGGGATCGAGGGGTAGCCGCCGAAGCCCACGACCACCGCCGGGCGGTCGCGCAGGAACCCTGCGACGGCCGAGGCCACGCCTCCCGCGATGCGGAGCGGCACCAGCGCCTTCGCAAGCGGCCCGCCGCGAGCGAAGGTAGCCGAGCTGACCTCCTCGATCTGGACCATATGGGGAAAGCCACCGGCATAGCGGGCGCCGCGGGCATCGGTCGAGAGCTTCACGCGCCAGCCGCGGCGGACCATCGCCTCGGCCAGGGCCTGTGCGGGGAACATGTGCCCCCCCGTCCCTCCCGCGGCGATCAGGAGGAGCGGCCGGCCCATGTCACCGCCCCCGCTTGAACAGGATGTCGCCGATCTCGCCCTGCGGGCGCGAACGGGTCATGGCGAGCAGCATCCCCACGGTGACGCCCGCCGCGATCACCGACGAGCCGCCGTAGCTGACGAAGGGCAGCGTCATGCCCTTGGCCGGCAGCAGACGCACCGCGACGCCCATGTTGATCATGGCCTGCACGCCGAAGATGCAGGCGAGCCCGGTGCCGGCCAGCCGGATGAAGGGATCGCGCTCGCGCATCAGCCGGAAGAGGCTCCGCACCGTGACCGTGCCATAGAGCGCGATGATGATCAGGACGAGGATGAGCCCGTATTCCTCGGCCGCGACAGCGATGATGAAGTCGGTATGCGCGTCGGGCAGCGACCATTTCACCTGCCCCTCGCCCACTCCCACGCCGAAGAAGCCGCCCTCCTGGATCGCGTTCGTGGCGTAACCCAGCTGGGTGCGCGGATCGAGGTCGGGGTTCAGGAAGCCGTCGATCCGGCGCGCGAAGTGCTCGGACGAGTTGTAGGCGAAGAAGGCGCCCGAGCCGACGAGGCCCATGATGATGGCGATGAGCGTCATCGGCGCGCCGGCCACGAAGTACATCACGCTCCAGCCGAAGAGCACCAGCGCCGCCTGCCCGAAGTCCGGCTGCATCGCCAGAAGCAGCACGATCACCGTGGTGAGCGCGAAGGAGAACGTCTTGCCGGGCGGGCCGTTCAACTCCTGACTTGCGGCCATCAGCCAGGCGCCGAGGATGACGAAGCCGGGCTTGAGGAATTCCGACGGCTGCACCGAGGCGAAGCCGAACGAGAACCAGCGGACGGCGCCCTTGCCGAAGTCGGTGCCGAAGAAGGGCAGCAGCACGAGCGCGACGAAGGCCCCTGCAAAGCCCAGCACGCCGAGCCTGCGAACCATGTCGGGCGACATCATCGAGACCGCGAACATCGCGACGATCCCCATGCCGCCGAAGAAGGCCTGACGCTGGACATAGTAGAACGGATCCAGCCCGTTGCGCGTGGCCAGCGGCACCGAGGCCGCGAGGCCGAGCAGAAGCCCGATCCCGAACAGCACCAGGATCGACGTGAGCGACCACTTGTCGATGGTGCGCCACCAGCGGGGAAGAACCGGCTCGGTCGCCCGCACGGGCATGGAGCCATAGACCATCTCAGTCATGGGAAAGATCCGCCTGCACTGCCTCGTCCGCCCGTTTTCCGGGTCTCGCGAAAACTCTAGCCAAGTTGGATGCATCTGGCCAGCGGAAAGGCTGCGGAACGCGGAGGTCGGGCGCCGCTCCCATCGGGCCTGCGAAGGGTCGTCGGAGGGCGCGGCGGCGACCCCCCGCGACCGCCGGCACTGCGTTCCCGCAGTGGTGGCAAGGACCGGATCAGACGCGGTGAGCATCACCGCCACGCGCTTTTGACGATGCGGCAAGCCTGCCTGCAAGGCCAAGCCTGCGGCAAAGGGCATCCGATGCCCGTGCCGCCTTCCGACCGCCGAAGGGTCTAGCGGGCCGTGCTCTCGCGGAGCACCTGCCACCGGGCGAGGCTCGACTCTGGCCAGTGCTCGCGGCGCGAGTAGTATTCCTCCATCACCGGCACCCGCCCGTCCAGATGGACCCAGGGCAGCTTCGTCGAGGTGTAGATGTGGATGTCGGGCGGACAGGCCGCCGGATCCTCGAGCGTGCCCACCCGGACGAAGGCGATCGCCCGGCCCGCGCCCGAGTAGTGGCTCCAGAGCGCGACCTGGCATCGGGGGCAGCGCAGCACCTCCTGCCCCTTGCCCGAGTTCGACGCGATCCGGACGACCTCAGGCTGGCCGGCAACCAGTTCCACTCGGTCGGCCTCGATCATCGCGTTCAGCGCAAAGGCCGTGCCCGTCTCGCGCTGGCACCAGCTGCAGTGGCAGCAATGGACGAAGAGCGGGCGCTCCGTCAGCCGATAGCGGACCTCCCCGCAGGTGCAGCGTCCTTCCATGCCCGTCCTCCCTCGCCTGTGCCAAGCCATCGAAGCGGCGGCAGACTCGTCCCGCCGTCAGAGCAGCGCCTTCACCTTCTCGGTAAAGTCCTCGCCGCGCTTCTCGAAATTCGGATACTGGTCGAAGCTGGCCGCTGCCGGAGCGAGCAGGACGACCTCGCCCGGCTGCGCCTCGGCCGCGGCGCGCGCGACCGCGCGCTCCATGGTCTCGCAGATCTCGTGGTCGGTGGCGCCCAGCTGCAGCGCGAAGTCGCGCGCGGAGTGCCCGATCAGATAGGCCTTGGCCACCGAGCCCAGATGCGGCTGAAGCGCCGCAATCCCGCCGTCCTTGCCCAGACCCCCGGCGATCCAGCGGATCTTCGGGAAGGCCTGCAGCGCCTTCGCCGCGCTGTCCACGTTGGTGGCCTTCGAATCGTTCACGAAGCGCACGCCGTCCTTCTCGCCCACGAGCTGGCTCCGGTGGGGCAGGCCCGCGAAGGAGGCGAGCGACGCCTCGATCTGCCGCGGCGCAAGGCCGAGCGTGCGGCACACCGCATAGGCCGCGCAGGCGTTCTGGTGGTTGTGCGCCCCCGGCAGGCCCGGCATGGCGCGCAGGTCGATCGAGGCCATCTGCCGGCCCTTGCGCCACTCTGACAGGAACCCCTTCCGCGCAAAGACCGACCAGCCGAACCGCTCGAGCTTCTGGCCGGCCGAGATGCGGATCACGCGGTCGTCCTCGGGCGCGACGGAGAGCTGGCCGGCGAGATAGAGCCCCTCGGGTTCGTCCACGCCGATCACGGCGCGGTCAGGGCCGCCCTCGGCGAAGAGCCGGCGCTTGGCCGCGAAATAGCCGCCCATCCCGCCATGCCGGTCGAGGTGGTCGGGCGAGAGGTTCGTGAAGACGGCCACGTCGGGCGTCAGGGCCCGCGCGAGATCGGTCTGGTAGGAGGAAAGCTCCAGCACCACGACCTCGCCGTCGCGTGCGGGATCGAGGTCGAGGACACCGCGGCCGATGTTGCCCGCCATCTGCGTGGGCCTGCCGGCCTCCGACAGGATGTGATGAATGAGAGCCGTCGTCGTGGACTTGCCATTCGAGCCGGTGACGCAGACCACGCGGGGAATCTGGTCGAAGGCGTCCCAGTCGCTGGTGGCGAAGCTGCGGAAGAAGAGGCCGATGTCGTTGTCCACCGGCACGCCCGCAGCCAGCGCGCGGGCGATCACCGGGTTCGGCGCGGGGTAGAGATGCGGGATGCCCGGGCTCGTGACGAGCAGCGCCACGTTCTCGAAGGCGCGGTCGCGCGTGAGGTCGGTCACCGCGAACCCCTGGGCCTCGGCCTTGGCCCGTGCCTCCGGGCTGTCGTCCCAGAGGAGCGGCTCGGCGCCGCCGGCCTCCAGCGCGCGGGCGGTGGCGAGGCCGGAGCGGCCGAGGCCGAGCACGGCCACCTTGCGGCCCTCGAGGCCACGGACGGGAATCATTCTGGCGCATCCTTCTGCGGGTCGGTGCGGAGGATGGAGGGCGATGCCGGGAGGTGCAAGCCAGTGCGCGCGCCAGCCACCGGCTGTGGGGGCGTCCCGTCGAAGCCAGGCCTCCGCCGATCAGTGCCGGCGCGCTACGGCGACCACGAAGCCCCCGCTACCCACTCGCGCGAGCAGCGGGAAGCCGCCACCCGCTCCGCGACCATCGCGACCGGCTCGCGCGAAAGACGACCTGCCGGTCGCGACCGGTCGCAGGAGGCGGATCAGGCCGCGGACAGCTCGTTGTCGACAGACCGCACGCCCGGGACGCTCGCCGCGCGTTCGCCAGCACGCTGGCGGTCCTCCTCGCTGCCGGCGCTGCCGCGCAGGATCACTGTCGCCCCCGCAACCTCGACCGACAGATCGGCCACGTCGATCGCGGGATCGTCCTCGATGAGTGCCGTCACCGCCTCCGCGAGGTCGGCCACGGGCGCCACCTCGCCGGTGTCGTCCTCGAGGGCCAGGGCATCCTCCTCGGCCGCCTCCTCGTCCTCGGTCGCGGGCTCGGCCGGATACCGGTCCTCGCCCTCCCAGTCCACGCGGCTGTCGAACTCGCGCCAGCCCTGGTGATCGGCATCCTCGTCCGAAAGGCCGATGTCGCGGCTGTGCCGGGTGCGGGCGTCGGGCGGCGGATCGACGTCATAGCCCGCAGCGTCGGTGCGGCCGGTGTCCTCGACATCGAAGGGCGTCTCGGTCTCTCGGTCGGCCATGGTGGCCGAGCCGGGCCGTGCCGCGTCGCCGGTGGCATAGGGATCCTTCGGGTCGCCTTCCTCGGGGCTCTCGTGCGGCGCCTTTGCCATGTCGTTCTCCTCGTGTTGCGGCAGGGAGAACGGGCGCGGGCCGGGGCTTGTTCCCGGACTGCCGGACCCTGCGCCGGCGAGTGGCGCGGTTTCTGCGAGGACAAGATGAGGCCAGCGAAGAGACAGGGGCATGCAGGCGCCGGGAAAGTCGGGCGCCCGCAGACATGCCTTTCGCGGCGAGGCGCGGCTGCTTGCGCCCGCCGTCCCGGGGCGAAGGATCAGCGCAGCTTGAGCGTCGAGAGGCCGATCAGGGCGAGGATCAGCGAAATGATCCAGAAACGGATGACGATCTGCGGCTCCGCCCAGCCCTTCTTCTCGAAGTGGTGGTGGATCGGGGCCATCAGGAAGACGCGCCGCCCGGTGCGCTTGAAGTAGAGCACCTGGATGATGACCGACAGCGCCTCGGTCACGAAGAGGCCGCCCACGATGGCGAGCACGATCTCGTGCTTGGTGCAGACCGCGATGGCGCCAAGCGCGCCGCCGAGCGCGAGCGAGCCGGTGTCGCCCATGAAGACGGCGGCCGGAGGAGCGTTGTACCAGAGAAAGCCCAGCCCGCCGCCGACGAGGGCCGAGGAGAAGATCAGAAGCTCGCCCGTGCCCGGCACGAAGTGGACGCCCAGATAGTCGGTCAGGTTGAAGTTGCCGACGACATAGGCGATCACCCCGAGCGTGGTGCCTGCGATCATTACCGGCATGATGGCGAGCCCGTCGAGCCCGTCGGTCAGGTTCACCGCATTGGCGGCGCCCACGATCACCACCATGGCGAAGGGCACGAAGAACCAGCCGAGGTTGATCAGCGCGTCCTTGAAGAAGGGCAGCGCCAGCTGGAGCGTCAGCTCCGGCGGATGGGACCAGGCCGCCGCCGCCGCCGCGAGCGCCGCGATGAGGAGGCCTGCAATGAAGCGCACACGCCCCGGCACGCCCTTCGTGTTCTGCTTCTTCACCTTGGCATAATCGTCCGCGAAGCCGATCAGGCCGAAGGCTGCAGTCACCAGCAGGACGATCCAGACATAGGGATTGTCGAGCCGCGCCCAGAGCAGCGTCGAGACCAGAAGCGCCGAGAGGATCAGGAGCCCGCCCATCGTCGGCGTGCCGGCCTTGGCGAAATGGCTGGCCGGGCCGTCGTCGCGGATCGGCTGGCCCTTGCCCTGCTTGCGGCGCAGGAAGTCGATGAGCGGCCGGCCGAAGAGGAAACCGAAGGTCAAGGCCGTGAAGAAGGCGGCTCCCGCCCGGAAGGTCAGGTATCGGAACAGGTTGAAAACGTCGCCGCCGTCGGAAAAGGCGGTCAGGTAATACAGCATCTACTCGGCCCCTCGGGTCCTGGATGGGGCCGACTGGCCCAGTTTTCGCAGCGCGTCAACCACGAGGCTGACCTTGATCCCCTTCGATCCCTTCACCAGCACGATGTCGCCGGCATCCACGAGAAGCCGGACCCGCGGCACCAGTTCGGCCGCGGTCTCGACCCACTCGCCGCGCTGGCGCCGCGGCAGGGCCTCGTGCAGGGCGCGCATGCGGGGGCCGACGCAATGGATCAGCGCGATTCCGGCGAGGGCGGGATGGTCTGCGATGGCGCGGTGCAGTTCGGCCTCGGTGGTCCCGAGCTCGAGCATGTCGCCGAGGATGGCGATCCGGCGACCGGCGGCGATGCGCCCCACCCCGTCGGTGGGGGCCATGGCGGCCAGAAGCTCGAGACTTGCCGCCATCGAGGCGGGATTGGCGTTGAAGGCATCGTCGATCAGGTCGAAGCCGGCCTCGTCCACCGGGTCGAGCCGGATGCGCTCACGCGTGCCTCGGCCCGTGGGCGGCGACCAGAGGCCGAGATCGCAGGCGGCGATGGTCAGGTCGAGGCCGAGCGCCTCGGCGGCGGCGAGCGTGGCCAGCGCATTGGCGGCGAAGTGCCGGCCCGGGGTCTGAACCTTGAAGAGGAACGTCTGCCCGCCGTGGCTCGCACGGGCGATGGTGGCCTCGGGCGTGATCTGGACATCGGCGAGACGCCAATCGGCAGCCCCGGACTGGCCGAAGGTGACAGCCGGGACGCCGAGCGCCACGGCGCGGGCCGCGAGCACCGGCGTCACCTCGAGGTCGGCGGGAAGGATCGCGGTGCCGCCCGGCTCGAGCCCCTCGAGGATCGAGGCCTTCTCCTCGGCAATCGCGGCAAGGCCATCGAAGGCTTCGAGATGGGCCGCGGCCACCGTGGTGATCAGCGCGAGATGCGGGCGGGCAAGCCGCGCGAGGGGCGCAATCTCGCCGGGGTGGTTCATGCCGATCTCGATGACGGCGAAATCGGTGTCGGCCGGCATCCGCGCGAGGGTGAGCGGCACGCCCCAGTGGTTGTTGTAGGAGGCTTCGGCGGCATGGACACTGCCCTGCCCGCCGAGCATCGCGCGCAGCATCTCCTTGGTCGAGGTCTTGCCGACCGACCCCGTCACGGCCACCACTCGGGCGCGGGTCCGTGCGCGGGCCCCGCGACCCAGCGCGCCCAGGGCTTCGAGCACGTCGGGCACGAGGAGGAGCGGCGCGCCCTCGGTCAGCCCCTCGGGGATGCGCGAGACGAGCGCGGCGGAGGCCCCGGCCGCGAGCGCCTGGGCCACGAAATCGTGACCGTCGCGCACGTCCTTCAGCGCGACGAAGAGGTCACCGGGGCGGAGGCTGCGGGTGTCGATGGAAACGCCGGTCGCGGTGAAGGCACGGGTGGCGCGGCCGCCGGTCGCGGCCTCGGCCTCGGCGGAGGTCCAGAGCGGGTTCATGGCGTCAGGCCCTGTTGCTGGCGGGAACGGCGGGCCAGCCCCCCGCGCCCCCCGGGATAATTCTGAAAGAGTGAAGACGAGGGGACGAGGTCATATCAGCCCGTCCAGCGCCGCCGTGGCGATGCTCGCCTGCTCGGCATCGTCGAAGGGAAAGACGTCGGTGCCGACCACCTGGCCCGATTCATGGCCCTTCCCGGCGATCAGGAGCGCGTCCCCAGGCGTCAGGGCGTCGACGCCGCGCAGGATGGCCTCGGCCCGGTCGCCTACCTCATGCGCCTCGGGGCAGGCCTCGAGGATGGCGCGGCGGATGGTGGCGGGGTCCTCGGTGCGGGGGTTGTCGTCGGTGACATAGAGCACGTCGGCGTGGTCGGCCGCGGCGCGGCCCATGAGTGGCCGCTTGCCACGGTCGCGATCGCCGCCCGCACCGAAGACGACGATGATGCGGCCCATGACATGCGGGCGCAGCGCCTTGAGCGCCGTCGCGAGCGCATCAGGCGTATGGGCATAGTCGACGAAGACCGAGGCGCCGTTCCGGCGGGTGGCGGCCAGCTGCATCCGGCCCCGGACGCCCTGCAATCGGGCAAAGGTCGCGAAGACCCGCTCGGGCGCGTCGCCCGCGCCGATGGCGAGGCCTGCGGCGAGGGCCACGTTCCAGGCCTGGAAGCCGCCGATCAGCGGCAGCCGCGCAAGCTGGACCTCGCCCAGCCAGGCAAAGCGCAGGTCCTGGCCCGTCGCATCGAAACGCTGCGAGAGAAGCCGAAGGTCGGCCTCGGGGTGGAAGCCGGTGCCGATCACCCGCTGCCCCCGCGCCCGGGCGAGCGCCGCCAGTTCCGGCCCCTTCGGATCATCCAGGTTGACGACCGCGGTGCCCTCGTCGGGAAGCACGCGGGTGAAGAGACCCGCCTTGGCGGCGAAATAGGCCTCGAAGGTCTCGTGGTAGTCGAGGTGGTCCTGGGTGAAGTTCGTGAAGCCCGCCGCCGCGAGATGCACGCCATCGAGGCGGCGCTGATCGAGGCCATGCGAGGAGGCCTCCATCGCGGCATGGGTGACGCCTGCATCGGCCGCCTCGGCGAGGAGGCGGTGAAGGGTGATCGGCTCGGGCGTGGTGTGGGCGGAGGGCGCCGCGAAGGCGCCCTCGACCCCGGTCGTGCCGATGTTGATCGCGGCATGGCCCAGCGCCGCCCAGATCTGGCGGGTGAAGGTCGCGACAGACGTCTTGCCGTTGGTGCCCGTCACCGCAACCACGGTGGCGGGCTGGCGGCCGAACCAGAGGGCCGCGGCCCCGGCCAGCGCCTGACGCGGATCCTCGGCCACGACGAGCGCCGCGCCCGAGTCTTCGAGCGCCTCGCGCGCGAGCGCGGCCCCGGCGGCATCGGTCAGGATCGCGCGGGCGCCGGCTGCGAGAACCGACGGGACGAAGCTCGCGCCGTGCGCTCGGGCGCCGGGCAGTGCCGCAAACAGAAAGCCGGGGCGCACGAGGCGGCTGTCGACCGCGAGTCCGGTGACCGTGACCTCGCCGCCCCGGCCGCCCGACGGCGTGAGTCCGAGAGCCGAAAGTGTCGCTGCGCGATCCGTCATCAGCGGTCTCCCTGTCAGTTGCGGACCGCTGTTACCCGATCGAGGGGCGGGGCTTCAACCTTGGGCCGCAGGCCGAGGAGCGGCGCCGTGCGCCGGACGATCTCTGCCGCGACGGGAACCGCAGTATAGCCCGCCGTCCGGCGCGGTTCGGGACCCGAGGTCTCGACCGGCTCGTCCAGCGTCACGATCAGCACGTATTTCGGATCTGAGACAGGAAAGACGGAGGCGAAGGTGTTCACCACCTTGTCGTGATAGTAGCCGCCACGGGGATTCGGCTTGTCGGCGGTGCCGGTCTTGCCGGCGACCTCGTAGCCTTCGACATCGCCATAGGAGGCGGTGCCGCGCGTCACCACCTGCCGCAGCATCGACAGCGCCTCGCGAGAGACCTCGGGCCGCATCACGCGTTCGCCCTGGGGACGGTTCTCCTGATGGATCAGCGTGGGCTTCACCGTGATCCCGCCGTTCGCGATCGTGCCGTAGGCCGCGGCAAGATGCATGGGGCTCGCCGCAAGACCGTGGCCGTAGGAGGTGGTGATCGTGGTGATCTCGGGCCATTTCGTCGGCACGAGCGGCCGGGCGTAGGGGGCCTCCACCAGTTCGACAGGCGTCGGGTCGAAGAAGCCCAGCGACTTCAGGAAGGCCTGCTGCCGCAAGCCGCCGATCTGCAGCGCAAGCCGCGCCACACCGACGTTCGAGCTCTTCACGATCACGTCCGTCGTGCTCAGCAGCGGGCCATAGTTGTGGTTCTTGAACTCCTTGATCAGGAAGCGGCCCCAGCGCATCGGCGCATTGGCATCGACGAGCGTCTGCGCGTTCACGAGACCCAGCTCCATCGCCTGGGCGACGGTGAAGATCTTGAAGGTGGACCCGAGTTCGTAGACGCCCTGCACCGCGCGGTTGAAGAGCGGGCTGTCGCCCGGATCGGCGTTCCGGTCGACCAGCGGCGCCGGCCGGTCGTTCGGATCGAAGTCGGGCAGCGAGGCCAGCGCCAGGATCTCGCCGGTATGCGCCTCCATCAGGATCGCGGTTGCGCCCTTGGCGTTCATCATCTTCATGCCCGCGCCGAGCACCTCGGTGATGGCGGCCTGAACGGTCAGGTCGATCGAGAGCCGCAGCGACTCGCCCGCCATCGCCGGATCGCGCAGACGCGCGTCGAGCGCCTTCTCGATCCCGGCCGTGCCGATGACCTCGGCCGAATGCACGCCCTCGGCGCCGAAGCTGGTCCCGCCGAGCACATGCGCGGCCAGCCGGCCGTTGGGATAGAGGCGCATCTCGCGCGGGCCGAACAACAGGCCCGGATCGCCGATGTCATGCACCTGCTGCATCTGCTCGGGCGAGAGCTTCTTGCGGATCCAGAGGAAGCGGCGGCCGTCGGTGAAGCGCTTGACGAGATCCTGCTCCTTCAGCTCGGGGAAGATCGCGGCGAGTTCGCGCGCGACCCGGCGCGGATCGACCATGTCCTGCGGATGGGCATAGAGCGAATGGGTCAGCAGGTTCGTGGCGAGGATCCGGCCCGACCGGTCTGTGATGTCGGCGCGCTGGTTGAGGATCTCGGCGCCGGTCGCCGCGGCACGCGGCTCCATCGGCTGGGTGGAGGCCAGAAGGCCCATGCGGGCGCCGATCACCGAGAAGGCAAGGAAGAAGCAGAGGCCGAGCAGCAGCAGCCGCCCCTCGGCACGGTTGCGGGCCTTGTCGCGGATCGCCTCGTGCCGGAGGCGGCGGTTCTCGCGTTCGATCGAATCGGGATTCTCGCCCTTGGCGCGGGCGTCAAGGATGCGGGCCAGCGGGCGGAGTGGCGTGCGGATCACAGCGGCTCTCCCACTTCGCCCGAGATGTCGCCCGGCTTCAGGTCCTGCGGCCCCAGCACCTGAAGCGGATCCGGCGGATAGGAGACCTGGCTCGGCGAACCGAACTGCACCGCCTCGAGCGGCAGAAGGCCCAGCCGGTCGAAGTTCAATGCCGCCAGTTCACGCAGCCGGTCGGGACGGTTGAGATAGGCCCATTCCGCGCGCTGGACCGAGAGCGACTCGCGCAGGGTCGCGATCTCGCGGTTGAGGGCCGAGACGTCCTTGAGGGCCTGCTGCGTCGCGTAGTTCTCCCGGTAGGCCCAGAAAGCCAGGCCCATCACGGCGAGAAAGGTGAGGACATAGAGCACGGGGCGCATATTCAGCGACGTCCTTTCTTCGGGATGAGCGGCATTGCGAGGGCCTTGGCATCGACGGGGCCGGCGGGCGCATCCGTGCGGATGCCGACGCGCAGCTTCGCCGAACGGGCCCGGGGATTCTCGGCGAGTTCCGCCTCGTCCGGGCTGATCGCACGACGGAGCGGCAGAGTGAAGCGCGGAGCCTCGGCCTGCGTCTCGGGCGCGTAGCGGTTGCCCTGCCCCTCTCCGCCGGAGCGCAGCTGGAGGAAGCGCTTGACGATCCGGTCCTCGAGGCTGTGGAAGGTCACGACCGCAAGGCGGCCGCCCGGCTTCAGCGCGCGTTCGGCGGCCTCGAGCCCTTCGACGAGTTCGGAGAATTCGGCGTTCACGGCGATGCGGATCGCCTGGAAGCTGCGGGTCGCGGGGTGCATCTGGCCGGGCTTGGGACGCGGCAGGCAGCGGGCCACGATCTCGGAAAGCTGCAGCGTGCGCGTGATCGGCACTGCTGCGCGGGCCTCGACAATGGCGCGGGCGATGCGGCGCGAGGCGCGTTCCTCGCCGTAGTGATAGAGGATATCGGCCAGGGCCTCCTCCGATGCCGTGTTGACGAGATCGGCTGCGCTCTCGCCCTCCTGGCTCATCCGCATGTCGAGCGGCCCGTCCTTCTGGAAGGAAAAGCCGCGCTCGGCCCGGTCGAGCTGCATGGAGGAGACGCCGAGATCGAGCACCACCCCGTCGAGCGGCCCGGCCGCATGGTCGTCGAGCCGCGAGAAGGTGCCGGCCACCAGCCGCAGCCGATCACCGTAGTCGCCGGCCCAGGCGGACGCCATCTCGAGCGCCATGGGGTCGCGGTCCACGCCGATGACCTCGCCAGCGCCTGCATCGAGGAGACCGCGCGCATAGCCACCGGCCCCGAAGGTGCCGTCGAGCCAGCGCCCCTCGACCGGCGCCACGGCGGCAAGCAGCGGGCGCAGCAGCACCGGGATGTGGAGCTGACGCTCGGTCTCCGCCGCTGCCATGGCTCAGAACTCCTCGTCGTCGAGAAGAGAGAGCATGTCGGCACCGGGAGGCAGCTGGATCTCTTCTTCGGCGGCGAGTTCGCTCGCGTAAGTCGTGGCCTTCCAGATCTGGAACTTGTTGAGCGTGCCGGCGAAGGTCGCCTCGACGCCGCCCTTCAGATCGTCAGAGGTGATGCCGAGCTTGTCTCGGCCCTTGGGCGGCAGCACGATCCGCCCGTCCTCGTCCAGTTCCATGTTGAGCGCGAGGGTGATCATGTTGCGCTCGAGATAGCGCCGCCTGGGGCTTCCCATGGGGCGGCGGCGGATCTGTTCCTCGATCCGCTCCATCTCGGTCATGGTGTAACACTCGAGATAGGAGCGATCGCCGCCGTAAACGAGGACGAAGCTTGCCTTGCCACCTGAGTATTTCGGATCGCCGGCTTCGATGACACGACGGAAGGAAGCCGGGATCGACACCCGCGCCTTGGCGTCAACCTTCTGGTTGTATTCGCCTCTGAACGCCTCCGCCACGGCCCTTCGGTTCCTTCACTGCCCTGTGCCGCCCCGGGAGATGCAAATGCCTGACCCGGAAACGAAAGCGGCGGATCGAGCGGCTGCCACTGCCCGATCCGCCGTGCCTGTCCCATCGCTGGGTGTCCAACTGCGCACACACACCTGGGGGGATGTCTGCTCGCATGCGCGCCGGATCTGTCGTTGGATGAAAGCGGGTGCCTGTATGAGCCTGCTTTTTTCGCCTGTTCGGGGTCTGTCGCCCCAGTTCGTCTGCCCGTCTTCATCTCGTGACCTAGGGATGCCATGGGAATTCATGGGACGCAATGGTCATCTGAGGGGCGCCTCGCGCTAAGGCGGCATCTCGCCCGCCATGCAATGGTTAACAGAGCAGCCCTGCGCGCTGTGCAATCCTACATCTCGGTAGGTTTGGGTGCTTCGATCCGAAATATTGTGGAAGAGGTTAATTCCGGGGCATCCCATGAATTCCCATGGAATGACGCAGCTGCAGCCATTTTGTCACAGGCAATGTTAAATCGACCGGCCAGCCCGCACAACCGGCGCACGCGAATCACGGAAATCTGAGCGAAGTTGATTCGTCGGCACGTTGCCTGCCACGCGCGTCCCGTGAATTCCCGCCGCGCTGGCCGCAGAGAAGCTTCCACCCATGGTTTCCCACCCGGGCCGGCATCCTTGCGGAGCAATCGGTGAAAGCGGCCCCCTTTCGAAGCTCGGGGTCCTGTCCCACGGTGTTCAAGGTCGGTGCGGACACCGGGATGCGGCCGCGCTCGGACCATCAAGCACAGGGCCGCCCCGCGTCCGGCTCCGGCCTCAGGCCAGCCCGCCCTCGATCAGGCGTCGCGCGAGCGCGGCGTAGGCGTCCGACACGGCCCCCTCGCCCGCAGCCACCGGACGACCCGCGTCCCCGGCAAGCCGCACGGAGAGATCCAGCGGAAGCTCGCCCAGGAATGGCACGTCGAGGCGCCGCGCCTCTTCGGCCACGCCGCCATGGCCGAAGATGTGCTCCTCATGGCCACAGTTGGGACAGATATAGGTAGACATGTTCTCGATGAGCCCGAGCACCGGCGTCTTCAGCTTGCGGAACATGTCGAGCGCCTTGCGGGCGTCGAGAAGGGCCACGTCCTGCGGCGTCGAGACGACGATCGCGCCGGTGAGCTGGGTGCGCTGACACAGGGTCAGCTGCACGTCGCCGGTCCCCGGGGGCAGGTCGACGATCAGCACGTCGAGCTCGCCCCAGGCCACCTGACCGAGCAGTTGCTGGAGCGCCCCCATCAGCATCGGACCGCGCCAGATGACAGCCTCGTCCTCCTTCAGCATCAGCCCGAGCGACATCATCGTGACGCCGTGGGCCTGGGGGGGAAGGATCGTCTTGCCGTCGGGCGAGGCCGGGCGACGGCTCACCCCCATCATGCGCGCCTGCGACGGCCCGTAGATGTCGGCGTCGAGCAGGCCCACCCGGCGTCCCTGCCTGGCGAGCGCCACGGCGAGGTTCGACGAGACGGTGGACTTTCCCACGCCGCCCTTGCCGGAACCGATCGCGATGATCCGGTCGACGCCCGCCACCTTCTGCGGACCCGCGGGCTGCGGCGAGGGATGCTGTCCGATCTTCATGGAGGGCGCAGGCTTCGACGGCCCATGGGCCGTCATGACGGCCTGCACCCCGGCCACTCCCGGGAGATCGCGAAGAACTCGCTCGGCTTCGGCACGCACCGGCTCGAGCTCGCGCGCCGCTTCGGCGCTCGGAGCCTCGATCACGAAGCGGACCGTATCCCCTTCGACCGTCAGGGCTCGAATCAGATCCTTCGAAACGAGCGTGCCCCCGTCCGGCAGATTGATGCGGTCGAGGACCGCGAGAACGGATTCACGAGCAACCGGCATGGCCTTCTCCTTCGACCCAGGCGGGCCATTGCTTGCAGGCCCTGAACGAAAGGACAAGCCCGCGTTTGGTTGCCGCCCTGAAAGCAGGCGAAGCACCTGCAGATGCGCAGGAATCCGGCGATCTTAGCCATGCAGACGCCGCATGGCAGCATTGCCCATGCGGCGCATTGTGCAGATGCAGCAAATGGCCCATGTTTGCCCTAACAGCGCGACGGCAACGTCACGGGACGGACCGGTTCGCGCAGTCTAGACGAACCTGAGGCAGATGAAATGGCTTATGCAAACACCACCCGTATCGGGCATCACGGTCTTGGCGACCGGATCGCGGCCGTGGTGGCTTCGGTGAAACACGCGCTCGCACAGCGCCGCATCTATCGGCAGACCGTGCGGGAACTGAATTCGCTGACGACCCGCGAACTGGCCGACCTCGGCATCCATCGCTCGATGATCACCCGCATCGCGACGGAAGCCGCCTACGGTATCTGAGTTTCTTCTGCCGGGTCCCACCTCCTCCCGGGACCTTCGGCAGCAACGGCGACGCCTCTTCTCCTCCCTGGGGTCGCCGTTCCTTCTTCCGAAGCGCAAGCTTCAACGTCGTTCGAAAGGCCCCTCCTCCTCCCTGGGCCGATCGGAACCGCAGCGGCCCCGCTCCTCCTCCCTGGGGTCGCTGCACCAGATCCGGGCATCGGGCTGCTGGTCCCTTGCCCACCGGGCTTCGGCGCTGCACCTCCTCCCGCGGCGTCGATGACCAGAGCGGCGGCTCCCTCCTCCTCCCTGGAGCCGCCGCGCCCCTTCCGGGACCTCGGCGAAAGCCATGTCCCACCCCTGCTTCGGCACTGCACCTCCTCCCGCGGTGCCGATGACCCCGCGGCGGCTCCCCTCCTCCTCCCTGGAGCCGCCGCACCCTTTCCGGGACCTTGGCGAAAGCCGCGTCCCACCCCGGCTTCGGCACTGCACCTCCTCCCGCGGTGCCGATGACCCCGCGGCGGCTCCCCTCCTCCCTGGAGCCGCCGCACCTTTTCCCTGCCGGTCCTTCCCTCACCGGCGGCAGAACGAGCGGCGGCACCTTTCCGAAGGCGCCGCCGCTTGTCGTTCCAGACTGTCCATTGGCGCAGACAGAACCCGATGGCGACGGAATGATCGGGAAACCTGCGCCGGCTGTGGCAGCCCCGGCGGGTGGCCGAGCGTGGACATGCACGCGGAAAAGATAAGACGAACGCGCCTTTTGCCGAAGCAAGGGCGTTTGCCGGGACGCGACCGCTTCAGAACGGAATGTCGTCCGCCTGATGCGCCTGCACGACGAAGCGCGCCACGATCTTCTTCGGCCCGGCCTTCTCGAAATCCACGTCGAGCTTGTCGCCTTCGATCCCCGTCACGAGGCCATAGCCGAACTTCTGGTGGAACACCCGGTCGCCCTGCGAGAAAGCCGACACCGCCTCCAGATCGATCGTCACATGGCGCGCCTCGCGCGGCTGGGCCATCGGCCGGCTCGTCGCCCGGTCCTGCATCCGCTTCCAGCCGGGCGAGTTGTAGACATCCGCCCGCACCGCCCGGTCCTCGATCGAGGTCGCCATGCCCGCCGCCCCGTAGCCTCCGCCGTAGAGCCCGGGAGGCGTCAGCACCTCGACATGGGCGGGAGGAAGTTCGTCGATGAACCGCGAGGGCAGCTGGCTCTGCCACTGGCCGTAGACACGACGGTTGGCGGCGAAGGAGATGGTGCAGAGCTGCTCGGCCCGCGTGATGCCGACATAGGCCAGCCGTCGCTCCTCCTCGAGCCCCTTGAGGCCGGTCTCGTCCATCGCGCGCTGCGAGGGGAAGAGCCCGTCCTCCCAGCCCGGCAGGAAGACCACCGGAAATTCCAGTCCCTTGGCGGCATGCAGCGTCATGATCGTGACCTTGTCGACCGATTCCTCGGTCTCGTTGTCCATGATCAGCGCAACGTGCTCGAGGAAACCCTGCAGGTTCTCGAACTGCTCGAGCGCCTTGACCAGTTCCTTGAGGTTCTCGAGGCGCCCCGGCGCTTCGGGCGTCTTGTCGGCCTGCCACATCGCCGTATAGCCCGACTCGTCGAGGATCTGCTCGGCCAGGCGGATATGGTCGTGCTCGGGCCGGAGCGTCAGCGCGTGCCAGCGGTCGATGCCTTCCACGAAGGCCCGAAGCTGCCCCGCACCCTTTCCGCCGATGCCACCCCGCGCGAGCAGCCCGCGGGCGCCTTCGAGCAGCGAGACGCCCGTGCTGCGTGCCTCGCGCTGGATCTCCTGCCGGGCCTTGTCGCCGAGGCCGCGCTTGGGCTGGTTGACCACCCGCTCGAAGGCAAGATCATCCTCGGGCGAGACCGCGAGGCGGAAATAGGCCATGGCGTCGCGGATCTCGAGACGCTCGTAGAAGCGGGGGCCGCCGATCACGCGATAGGGCAGGCCGATGGTCAGGAAGCGGTCCTCGAAGGCGCGCATCTGGTGGCTGGCGCGCACGAGGATGGCCATGTCGTCGAGCCGGAAGGGGCCGAGACCGCCCCTGCCCCGCTGGCAGCTTTCGACCTCGTCGCCGATCCAGCGGGCCTCCTCCTCGCCGTCCCAGTGGCCGATGAGGCGGACCTTCTCGCCCTCCTGCCTTTCGGTCCAGAGCGTCTTGCCGAGGCGACCGGCGTTCTCGGCGATCACGCCCGAAGCGGTGGCGAGGATATGGGGGGTCGAACGATAGTTCTGCTCGAGCCGGATGACCTGCGCGCCGGGAAAGTCCTTCTCGAACCGCAGGATGTTGCCCACCTCTGCCCCGCGCCAGCCGTAGATCGACTGGTCGTCGTCGCCCACGCAGCAGATGTTGCGGTGCTGCTGCGCGAGAAGCCTCAGCCACATGTATTGTGCGACGTTCGTGTCCTGATACTCGTCCACGAGGATGTAGCGCAGCCAGCGCTGATACTGCACGAGCACGTCGGGGTGGCCCTGGAAGATCGTCAGCACATGCAGCAGCAGGTCGCCGAAATCGGTCGCGTTCAGCTCGCGCAGACGTTGCTGGTACTGGTCGTAGAGCTCGGTGCCGCGATTGTTGTAGGCCGAAGCCTCCGAGGCCGGCACCTTGGCGGGCGTCCAGGCCCGGTTCTTCCAGTGGTCGATCAGCCCCGCCAGCATCCGTGCCGGCCAGCGCTTCTCGTCGATGTTGGCCGCCACGATCAGCTGCTTCAGCAGCCGCAGCTGGTCGTCGGTGTCCAGGATGGTGAAGTTCGACTTCAGCCCCACCAGTTCGGCATGCCGGCGCAGGATCTTCACGCTGATCGAGTGGAAGGTACCCATCCAGGGCATCCCCTCGACCTGGCCCAGCATGCGGGCCACGCGGTCCTTCATCTCGCGCGCGGCCTTGTTGGTGAAGGTCACGGCCAGGATCTCGTTCGGCCGCGCCTTCCCAGCGTCGAGGAGATGAACGATTCGCGCCGTCAGCGCCTTCGTCTTGCCGGTGCCCGCCCCGGCGAGCATGAGCACCGGCCCGTCGAGCGCGAGGACAGCCGCGCGCTGAGCCGGATTCAGCTCCTCAAGATACGGTTGCGGACGCGCCGCCATGGCACGGCGGCTGAGCGGCACCGCCGCCTCGAAGGCTTCGCTTTCGTCGAACTGGCTCATGTGGCCAATCTAGCCTGCCCGCGTCATGAGTTAAAGAAGTGTTCTGCAATCGTTCGCCAGAATGGCCGATTCTTCGCCGGGATCGGTCAGAAAATCTCGCCAGATGTCGCTCTGTGCTATTGCGCCGCACCGCAGCACCACTAGAGTTCGCGCACCAGCCTGATGCCCGGAGGTAAATGCATGGCCGAGTTCCGAAAGATCCTCATTGCCAACCGGGGCGAGATCGCGATCCGGGTGATGCGCGCCGCGAACGAGATGGGCAAGAAGACCGTGGCCGTCTATGCGGAAGAGGACAAGCTTTCGCTCCACCGTTTCAAGGCCGACGAGGCCTACCGGATCGGCGAGGGCCTGTCGCCGGTCGGCGCCTATCTGTCGATCCCCGAGATCATCCGCGTGGCCAGGATGGCAGGTGCCGACGCCATCCACCCGGGCTACGGCCTCCTGTCCGAGAACCCCGATTTCGTCGAGGCCTGCGACGCGGCCGGCATCACCTTCATCGGCCCGAAGGCCGAGACAATGCGCGCGCTCGGAGACAAGGCCAGCGCACGACGGGTCGCAATGGCCGCGGGCGTGCCGGTCATTCCGGCGACCGAGGTGCTGGGCGAGGACATGGAGGAGATCAAGCGTCAGGCGGCCGAGATCGGCTATCCGCTGATGCTGAAGGCCTCGTGGGGCGGCGGCGGGCGGGGCATGCGCCCCATCTCGTCCGAGGCGGAACTGGCCGACAAGGTGCGCGAGGGGCGCCGCGAGGCCGAGGCCGCCTTCGGCAACGGCGAGGGCTATCTCGAGAAGATGATCCAGCGCGCGCGCCACGTCGAGGTGCAGATCCTCGGCGACAGGTATGGGCAGATCTACCACCTCTTCGAGCGCGACTGCACCGTCCAGCGCCGCAACCAGAAGGTCGTCGAACGCGCGCCCGCGCCCTACCTCACCGAGGAGCAGCGCGCCGAGATCTGCGAACTCGGCCGCAGGATCTGCGCCCATGTGAACTACGAATGCGCCGGCACCGTCGAGTTCCTGATGGACATGGACTCGGAGAAATTCTATTTCATCGAGGTGAATCCGCGGGTTCAGGTCGAACATACCGTCACCGAGGAAGTGACGGGCATCGACATCGTGCAGTCGCAGATCCGCATCGCCGAAGGCGCGACGCTCGCCGAGGCCACCGGCTGCCCGAGCCAGGATGACATCAAGCTCTCGGGCCATGCGCTTCAGTGCCGGGTCACGACCGAGGACCCGCAAAACAATTTCATCCCCGACTATGGCCGCCTCACCGCCTACCGCTCGGCCACCGGCATGGGCATCCGGCTCGACGGCGGCACGGCCTATGCGGGGGGCGTCATCACCCGGTATTACGACTCGCTCCTCGTGAAGGTGACGGCCTGGGCCCCCACACCCGAGAAGGCCATCGCCCGCATGGACCGCGCGCTGCGCGAGTTCCGCATCCGGGGCGTGGCGACCAACATCGCCTTCGTCGAAAACCTGCTCAAGCATCCGAGCTTCCTCGACTATTCCTACACGACGAAGTTCATCGACACGACGCCGGAGCTGTTCAACTTCAAGCCGCGCCGCGACCGGGCAACGAAGATCCTCACCTATATCGCCGACATCACGGTGAACGGGCATCCCGAGACGGCCAGCCGCGCCCGCCCCCCGGCGGACCTGAAGGACCCGAAGGCACCCGAACCGAAGGGCGCCCCGCAGCCCGGCACACGCAACCTGCTCGAAGAGAAGGGGCCGCGGGCCGTCGCGGAATGGATGGCCGCACAGGACCGTGTGCTCATTACCGACACCACCATGCGGGACGGCCACCAGAGCCTGCTCGCCACGCGGATGCGCTCGATCGACATGATCAAGGTCACGCCCGCCTATGCCGCGAACCTCGGCGGGCTGTTCTCGGTCGAGTGCTGGGGTGGCGCCACCTTCGACGTGGCCTATCGCTTCCTGCAGGAATGCCCCTGGCAGCGCCTGCGCGACATCCGCGAGCGGCTGCCCAACGTCATGACGCAGATGCTGCTGCGCGCCTCGAACGGCGTGGGCTACACCAACTATCCCGACAACGTTGTGCAGGAATTCGTGCGCCAGGCCGCCGAGACGGGCGTGGACGTGTTCCGCGTCTTCGACAGCCTGAACTGGGTCGAGAACATGCGCGTCGCCATGGATGCGGTGATCGAGGCGAACAAGATCTGCGAGGGCACGATCTGCTACACCGGCGACCTGCTCGATCCCGACCGGGCCAAGTACGATCTGAACTATTACGTCAGCATGGGCCGCGCGCTGCGCGAGGCGGGCGCGCATGTGCTGGGACTTAAGGACATGGCGGGGCTGCTCAAGCCCGCCGCCGCCCGCGTGCTGATCAAGGCGCTGAAGGAGGAGGTGGGCCTGCCGATCCACTTCCACACCCACGACACGAGCGGCATCGCCGGGGCGACCGTGCTTGCGGCCTGCGAGGCGGGCGTGGATGCCGTGGATGCGGCGATGGACGCCTTCTCGGGCGGCACCTCGCAGCCCTGCCTCGGCTCGATCGTCGAGGCGCTGAAGCACACGGACCGCGACACCGGCCTCGACATCGCCGCGATCCGCGAGATCTCGGACTATTGGGAGGCCGTCCGCCAGCAGTATTGCGCCTTCGAATCCGGCCTGCCCTCGCCGGCCTCCGAAGTCTACCTGCACGAGATGCCCGGCGGCCAGTTCACCAACCTCAAGGCTCAGGCGCGCTCGATGGGCCTCGAGGAGCGGTGGCACGAGGTGGCGCAGGCCTATGCCGATGCCAACCACATGTTCGGCGACATCGTGAAGGTCACGCCCTCGTCGAAGGTGGTGGGCGACATGGCGCTGATGATGGTGGCGCAGGGCCTGACGCGCGAGGAAGTCGAGGATCCGGACGTGGATGTGAGCTTCCCGGACTCGGTGGTCGACATGCTCAAGGGCAACCTCGGGCAGCCTCACGGCGGCTGGCCCGAGCCGATCCTGAAGAAGGTGCTGAAGGGCGAGAAACCCGCGACCGAGCGTCCGGGTGCACATCTGCCGCCAGTCGACATCGAGGCCGCGCGCGAGAAGCTGCTCTCCGAGATCAAGCAGGGCGACGACGATCCGCTCGACACCGCCGTCGATGCCGAGGATCTGAATGGCTACCTGATGTATCCCAAGGTCTTCACCGACTACCGCGCGCGCCACAAGATCTACGGCCCCGTGCGGACGCTGCCGACGCGGACCTTCTTCTACGGCATGGAGCCGGGCGAGGAAATCTCGGCCGAGATCGACCCGGGAAAGACGCTGGAGATCCGGCTCTCGGCCGTGGGAGAGACCTCGGACGAGGGCGATGCCAAGGTGTTCTTCGAACTGAACGGCCAGCCGCGTGTGATCCGCGTGGCGAACCGAGCGGTGAAGGCCAAGTCGGCGGCCCGACCCAAGGCGCAGGACGGCAATCCCGCGCATGTCGGTGCGCCAATGCCCGGATCCGTCGCCTCTGTTGCCGTGTCCCTCGGCCAGAAGGTGAAGCCCGGCGACCTGCTGCTGACCATCGAGGCGATGAAGATGGAAACCGGCCTGCATGCTGACCGGGCGGCAACGGTCAAGGCGCTGCACGTCGCGCCGGGGGCGCAGATCGAGGCGAAGGACCTTCTCGTCGAACTCGAGGAATAGGCTTGGCAGAGCCCGCTCCTTCTGCCGCGAGGGACGATCCGGAGCCGGCTCCGGGTCTCCCCCCGGCTCCTGTCCAGCAATCAGCGCAGCTTGCCGACGGCTGCGGCGCGCCCCGCTGGATGCTGCTTCGGCCCATCCCGACAAGGAGCAGTCCGCCGGGGCCGGACCACGGTGGCCGTCCGGCCAGACCGCAATCTGCCGTCACGGAGAACAGCAGTCTCGGCACCTCAAGGTTTTTTTCCCGAGCTTCATTTTTCCTCTTGCAGCCGGCCCGCGCTGTTTATAGATCACCGTTCACCCAAGGACGCGGGCGTAGCTCAGGGGTAGAGCATTACCTTGCCAAGGTAAGGGTCGTGAGTTCGAATCTCATCGCCCGCTCCATAATATCAAGGGGTTAGGCGGCACCTCCAGGAAGCCGCCAATACGCAGGAAGCACATAGGAAGCAGCAGCGCTTCCGGTTGCCCCTCCGCCGCCCTTGATGACGGTCATTCGGACAGGACCTGTTCAGTCCCTCGCGCCTCGGTCCGATGGGGATGCTCTTGCCGCGATGTTGCGCGCGAGACTACACCGCCGGTTTCCGCCCCCCTCTGGCAAATTCGATTACCGCCCCGGCCCTTGACCGGGTTGCCGAAGCAGCCATCATCGCGAACGGTCTTCCGGTCGTGGCAGGGTGTGCACATCCGCGCCCGGTTCGACCGCTGCCAGAACAGCTTCTGGTCGCCCTTGTGAGAAACGACGTGATCCACGACGGTCGCGGTCGCACCGCAGGAGCAGCAGGGTGCAGCTTCAGGAACTCGGCCCGCACCTTCTTCGCCCACTTGCCTGACGCCCACTCGGCGATAAGCAAGCAGGCGCTGGAGTCACCCGCAATCAAGAGAGACCTGAAGGATGCCGTCATGGGTCACGGCCGCCTCTATGAGGCTCTGCGTGAGCGAGCCGCGTGAGGTATTGTCATTGGAGAGGCAGTCGCCACAACCGTCGGCCGACGCAGAGGGCGGGGAGCGGTCCGCCGCGGGGGCAGAATCGCATCCGCTACAATCCACGATAGCAGCCGCCCACTCGCACGCCGGCAAGCGTGTTGAGGCGCAAGTTGCATCTTCAGCAATCTGCGAAAACCGGACGCTCACGCTAACGAAGGGAACGGAGACGAACCGCATCGAACGCGTGCCGCCAGTTCTCGCACCTCCACGAAACCTCCATGGAACCTGCGCGGTTCGTCGATAGTGGCATGTCATCGGGCGCGTCAGACCCAACCCGCGGAGTCCCGAGATGCCATGCCTGCCAATTCCAAGGCTACTTCTGATCTGTTGCCTTGCTGCCTCGCCAACCGTCGCGTCCGCCGTCGACGCCTCGGCCGTGACAGAGCGGACGGACGATCGGCCGGTCGAACTGACGCTCGTTACGCTGATGCCCGAACGGGTCGTTGTTTCCGACATGTTCGCTGGGCGCGTGGCGGCGTGGCGGCGGGTGGAGATCCGGCCGCAGGTGGGCGGGATCATCCTTGAGCGTCCGGTTGACGAGGGGATGCGGGTCGCGGCCGGAGACGTGCTGTTCCGCATCGACCCCGCGCCGCTGAAGGCCGATCTCGCGACCGCCGAGGCGGGGCTTGCCCGCGCCGGGGCCGCGGAGGCCCATGCACGGCGCGGTATGGAACGGTCGGACGCGCTCATGGCGAAAAACGCCACCAGCGGCGAGAAGAACGACGCCGCCCGCAACGATCTGGCGCTGGCCGAGGCGAACCGCGCCGAAGCGCAGGCCATCGTCGATCGCCGCCGGCTGGATCTGGAATTTGCCACTCTTCGCGCGCCGATTGCGGGCCATGTCGCGGGCGGGCTGGCCGATGTCGGGGGACTGGCGGCGCCGGGCGCCGAGCGGGCGCTGGCGGTGATCCAGGATCTGGACCGCGTCCATGTCGATCTGCGCCTGCCTGCGGAGCGGCTGGATGCCATCCGGACCGCCGCCGCGGAGGGGCTGGGTGGGGTCGAAATCCTGACCGATGGAGACCGGCCCCATGCGCGGTCGGGACAGCTGAAATTCCTGGATGTGATCGTCGATCCGGGCACCGGCACCGTCTCGGTCAGGGTGGAGGTCGAGAACCCCGGCCTTGCCCTTCTGCCCGGCATGTATGTCCGCGCACGGCTGCCGCGGGACGCGCTGCCCGAGGCGCTGCTTGTCCCCGAGGACGCCATTCTGCGCGACGGCGCGGGCCGGGCGCAGGTCGTGGTCGTGTCCGGCGATGGCCGCGCCGCGCGCCGCCCCGTGACGCTGGGCGACAGGATCGGCGGGCGCGTGGTCGTCGCATCCGGCCTGAGCGCGGGCGAGGCCATCGCCATTCGCGGGCAGGACCGGGTGGCCGATGGCGCGCCGGTTCCCGTCGTTGCCGCCCCTGCCGACGCAGCCGCCGCATCCGTGAACAACTGAAGCCCGAGTCGATCCCATGCCCCGTTTCTTCATCGACCGCCCGGTCTTTGCCGTCGTCATCGCGATCTTCATCGCTCTGGCTGGGCTTGTCGCCATTCCGCAGCTTCCGGTGGCGCGCTTCCCCGACGTCGCGCCCCCCAGCATCAGCGTCTTCGCCACCTATGCCGGCGCGGATGCCCAGACCGTCAACGACAGCGTGGTCCGCCCGATCGAGAAGGAACTCTCCAGCGTGCGGAACGTGCTTTATGTCGAATCCACCGTGGATTCGACCGGTGGCGCGACTGTCTTCGTGACTTTCAGGCCCGGCACCGATCCCGAGATGGCGCAGGTCGATGTCCAGAACCGGCTGAAGAACGCCGAGGCCCTGCTGCCCGAGCCGGTGCGCCGCGCGGGTATCGGCGTCGAGGCGGCCGAGTCCGGTTTCCTGATGGTGATCACGCTGAAATCGCGCGAGGGCGCGACGGACGAGCTTCGCCTTGGGGAATACCTGACGCGCAATCTTGCCGAAGAGCTGAAGCGCATTCCCGGTGTGGGCCGGGTGCAGCCCTTCGGGTCCGACCGCGCGATGCGGGTCTGGGTCGATCCGGCGAAGCTGGCGGCCTACGGGCTGACCATGGCCGACGTGACCGAGGCCATCGCGCGCGACAACGCGCCCACGACGCCGGGCCGTGTCGGCGACGAGCCGACGGTGCCCGGCACGCGCCTGTCGACGCCGCTGATCCTGCGCGGCCAGCTGACGACCCCCGAGGCTTTCGCCGCCATCCCGCTGCGCGCAGGGGCCGACGGGTCACGGTTGGTGCTGGGCGACGTGGCGCGGGTGGAGTCGGGCGCGCAGACGCTCGCCTTCGCCGTCAGCAGCAACGGCAAGCCCGCCGCCGCCGCCGCGATCCAGATGTCGCCCGGCGCCAATGCCGTGCGCACTGCCGCCGCCATCGAGGCGCGGCTGGCCGAGCTGCGCCCCGCGCTGCCCGGCGACATGGAGCTCACGATCTCCTACAACACCGCGCCCTTCGTGAAGGTGTCGATCTCCAAGGTGATCAGCACCCTGATCGAGGCCATGGTGCTGGTCTTCTTCGTGATGCTCCTGTTCCTGCAGAACCTGCGCTGCACGCTGATCCCGACCCTGGTGGCGCCAATCGCGCTCCTGGGCACCTTCGCCGTCATGGCCGTCGCGGGCTATTCGATCAACGTGCTGACCATGTTCGGCATGGTGCTCGCCATCGGCATCATCGTCGACGATGCCATCGTCGTGGTCGAGAACGTCGAGCGGATCATGACGCGGCAGGGTCTCACGCCCCGCGCCGCCACCCGGCAGGCCATGCAGGAGATCTCGGGCGCCATCGTGGGCATCACGCTGGTTCTTGCGGCCGTCTTCATCCCGATGGGACTGGCGGGCGGATCGGTGGGCGCGATCTACCGGCAGTTCACGCTGTCGATGGCGGTCTCGATCCTGCTGTCGGCGTTTCTGGCGCTGACGCTGACGCCCGCGCTCTGCGCGACGCTCCTGAAACCCGGCGCCGGTCCCGCCACGCGGGGGTTCTTCGGCGGGTTCAACCGCCGATTCGAGGCGCTGAGCGCGCGTTACACCGGCTGGGTCGGCCGGGGGCTGCGGCGGGGCGGGCGGCTGCTGGTGCTTTATGCGGCGCTGCTGGCGCTGCTGGCCGTGGGCTACCTGCGCCTGCCGACCGGCTTCGTGCCCGAAGAGGATCAGGGCAACTTCATGGCTGCCATCGAACTGCCTGCCGGGGCCACGGCCGAGCGCACGCGCGCCATCGTGGCCGCCTACGAGGCCTACACCGCCACCCGGCCCGATATCGTCGAAAACACGGTGATCCTCGGCTTCGGCTTCTCGGGCTCGGGCCCCAACGCCGCGCAGGCCTTCACCAGCCTCAAGGACTGGAGCGAGCGCAGCTCGACCGTCGACGACGAGATTGCCGCGGCCGAAACGGCGATGGCGGATGTGCCCGAAGGCACGGTCATGATCATGAAGCCGCCGGCGATCGAGTCGCTCGGCACGACCTCGGGCTTTTCGCTGCGGCTGGAAGACCGCGCCAACGCCGGCCCCGCCGCGCTGAAGGCCGCCGAAGACCGGCTGATCGCGCTGGCGGCAGAGAGCCCGCTTCTGACCGACGTGATGTCAGAAGGGCTGCCGGACGGCCCCAGCATCGAGTTGCAGCTCGACCGGCCGAAGGCGCAGGCGCTTGGCCTGTCCTTCAGCGCCATCAACGACACGATCGCGACCGCGGTCGGCTCGGGCTATGTCAACGACTTCCCGAACCAGGGTCGGCTGCAACAGGTGATCGTGCAGGCCGACGCACCGGCCCGGATGCATGTCGAGGATGTGCTGCGCCTTGAAGTGCGCAACGCCGAGGGCGGCATGGTGCCGCTCTCCGAGGTGGTGACGCCGGTCTGGACCTCCGCCCCGCTGCAGCTGGAGCGCTACAACGGCTATCCCGCGGCCCGCATCTCGGGCTCGGCCGCGCCGGGCGCATCGAGCGGCGCCGCGATGGCCGAGATGGAGCGACTGGCGCAGGCGTTGCCGCAGGGCTTTGCGCTGGAATGGACGGGACAGTCCCTGCAGGAGAAGCAGTCGGCCGGGCAGGCGCCGATGCTGCTGGCCGCGTCGATGCTGGTGGTGTTTCTGGTGCTGGCCGCCCTTTACGAAAGCTGGTCGATCCCGCTGGCGGTGCTGCTGGTGGTGCCGCTGGGCGTGCTGGGCGCGGTGCTGGCGGTACTGGCGCGCGGCGGCGAGAACGACGTGTTCTTCAAGGTGGGCCTCGTCACCATCATCGGGCTTTCGGCCAAGAACGCCATCCTTATGATCGAGTTCGCGCGCCACCTGCGCGGCCAGGGCCTGGGGCCGCATCGCGCGATCCTGCGCGCCGCGCGCCTTCGGCTGCGGCCGATCCTGATGACGTCGCTTGCCTTCATCCTCGGCGTGGTGCCGCTGATGCTGGCGCGCGGCGCCGGGTCCGAGATCCAGAACGCCATCGGCACCGGCGTCTTCGGCGGCATGGTCTCGGCCACCGTGCTGGCGATCTTCTTCATCCCCGTGCTCTATGTCACGGTCAGCCGGTTCGGCCGGGGCGCTTCCGCGCTGCCCGGCCTGCCCGCCCATCCCGTCCGGACCCTGAAGCCATGACCAACGCCCTGATCCTGATCATCGAAGACGAACCCGAGATCGCCGAGATCCTCGAAACCTATTTCGCGCGCGAGGGGTTCCGCGTGATCTGCGCGGGTGACGGCCCCACGGGGCTTGCGCATCACCAGCGGCTGCGGCCCGATCTGGTGGTGCTCGACATCAGGCTGCCGGGCGTCGATGGCTACGAGGTGCTGGCCGCGATCCGGCGCCGGGGCGAGACGCCGGTGATCATGGTCACCGCGCTGGCCGAGGATCTGGACAAGCTGCAGGCGCTGCGCATCGGCGCGGACGATTACGTGGTCAAGCCCTTCAACCCGCTGGAGGTGGTGGCCCGCGCGCGGGCGGTGCTGCGCCGCACCCTTGGGCGGGGGCCCGAGACCCTGCTCCGCCTCGGGCCGCTGACCGTCGATCCGCAGGCCCACCGCGCGGTGATCGAGGCCGGCCGGGGTCCGGTCACGCTGGACCTGACGCCGACCGAGTTCCGCATTCTCGCGCATATGGCCGCGGCGCCGGGGCGGGCGTTCGCGCGCGCGGATCTCGTCGACGCCTGCCTGCCCGAAAGCGAGGCGCTGGACCGCACCGTGGACAGCCACGTGAGCAACCTGCGCCGCAAGCTGGCCGCGGCGGGGGCCGAAGGCCTGCTGAGCGGCGTGCGCGGCGTGGGCTACCGGCTGGAGGCGTCCCATGTCCGGTAGACCGGGCGGAAGCCTCAACTCCCGCATCACCCTCGCGATGATCGGGCTGACGCTCACGGCCTTTGCGGTCGTCTACGTCGGGATGATGGCGTATTTCTTCGTCGTCTACGAATGGCTCTATCCTGATGCCGCTGCCGACGACAGCTGGCGGCTGGGCGATACGGTCATGGTCGGGCTCGTGCTGGGCTTCGGGCTCATGACGGCCTCGCTCATCGGCTGGCGGCTGGCGCGACGGATCATCGCGCCGCTCAAGACGGTCGCCGCCGCGGCGCGCCGGATCGCCACCGGCGACTTCTCGGCGCGGGCTGGCCTGCCCCCCGGCAGCTTCGGCGAGGCGCGGGATCTGGTCACCGACTTCAACCGGATGGCCGAGCGCCTGCAACAGGCCGAGGCCGAGCTTGCCTATTCCAACTCGGCCATCGCGCATGAATTGCGTACGCCGCTGACCATCCTGCGCGGGCGGCTGCAGGGGCTGCTTGACGGTGTGTTCGAGCCCGGCCCGCAGCTTTACCGGCGGCTGATCGCGCATGTCGACGACCTGTCCGGCATCGTCGAGGAGCTGCGCACGCTCGCGCTGAGCAACGCGGGCCAGCTGGATCTGGCCTTTACACCGGTCGATCTGGCCGACGAGGCCGCGGCCGCACTGACCGCGCTGGAAGCCGAACTGGCCGCGGCGGGCATCACGGTCACCCGCAGTCTCGACCCGGCTGCCACGCTTGCCGACCGGGCGCGGCTGAGGCAGGCCTTCGTCGCGGTGCTGGAAAACGCCTGCCGCTACGCGCCGCGCGCCCCGGTTCATGTGCAGACCGGCATCGACGGCACCGATGTGGTCTTTCGCTGCACCGACGGCGGTCCGGGCCTGTCCGAGGAAGGCCGCGCCCGCGCCTTCGACCGGTTCTGGCGCGCAGACGACTCGCGCGGGCGCAGCCTTGGCGGCTCGGGTCTGGGCCTGCCCATCGTGCGCGCCATCGCCCGCGCCCATGGCGGCGAGACGCTGATCCTGGCCTCCGACACGCCCGGCCTTGCCGTCGAGATCCGCCTGCCCAGCCGCCCATCTCCCCTATCAGCCCGAGATCCCCATGTCCGATGATCCCGACGACAGCGCAGGCTACGACGATCTCGCCGCGCGCCACGTGTCCGTGCACCGCGTGCTCGCGCTGTTTGCCCCCTATCGTCTCCGGATTGCCGGGGTGGCGGCGCTGATGATCCTCGCCTCGGCCATCGGGCTGGCAGGTCCCTTCCTGCTGCGTGCCGTGATCGACGTGGCGCTGCCGCAGAACGATCTGGCGCTGCTGGTCCGGCTGGTGGCGGGAATGGTCGCGGTGGCGCTGGCCGCCGCCGCGGTAGGGGCGCTGCAGGTGGTGCTGACCTCGCGCATCGGGCAGGCGATCCTGCACGACCTGCGGGTCAGGCTCTATGCCCACTTGCAAAGCCTGTCGCTGGGCTTTTTCGCCGGCACCCGGACCGGCGAGGTGCAGTCGCGCATCGCAGGCGACATCTCGGGGTTGCAATCGCTGATGACCGAGACCGCCAGCGACCTCGGCCGCGCGCTGAGCGCCGTGGCGATGACCGCCGTCGCCATCGTGGTCCTCGACTGGCGGCTGGCCTTGTTCGTGCTGCTGATCGTGCCGGGAACGGTGCTGATCAGCCACCGCGTCGCCCATCTGCGCGAGACGCTGACCTGGCAGCGGCAGGCCCGCGCCGCCGACCTGTCGGCGGTGGTGCAGGAAACCCTGTCGGTCCCGGGCGTCATCCTGGCCCGCACCATGGGGCGCGGCCCGCATCTGACGCAGCGCTTCACCCGCATCTCGACCGATCTGGCGCGGCTCGAGGTGCGCTCGCACACGGCCGGCGAGTGGCAGTGGATGCTGATCGGCTTCGCGCTGGCGGTTCTTCCCGCGATGACGCTGCTCGCCGGCGGGCTGCTCATGCGCACCGACGATCCGGCCAGCATCGGCACGCTGGTCGCGATGATCGCCCTGCAGGAGCAACTCCTGTGGCCGTTCGAGCAACTGCTCGAGATCGGCCGCGACATGCGCAAGGCGCGTGCGCTCTTCGCCCGCATCTTCGAATATCTCGACAGGCCCGTCGAAATCACCGAGCGCGCGGATCCGGTCATCCTGCCGCGCACCGGAATGCGGGGCGAGGTCCAGCTCGATCGCGTCAGTTTCGCCTATGCCCCAAGCGGCCGCCCCGCCGTTCACGACGTCAGCCTGACCATCCCGGCCGGCAGCCACATAGCCATCGTGGGGCCAACGGGCTCGGGCAAGACGACGCTCGGCTATCTTCTGGCGAGGCTTTACGACGTCGACGGCGGCGCGATCCGCTTCGACGGCGTGGACCTGCGCGACCTGAGCTTCAACACGCTGGCGCAGATGCTGGGCGTGGTCTCGCAGGAGCCGTATCTTCTCCACGCCTCGGTGGCCGAGAACCTGCGCTTTGCCAGGCCCGAGGCGTCCGAAGCCGACCTGATCGCCGCCGCACGGGTGGCCCAGATTCACGATCATGTGGTGGCGCTCCCCGACGGCTACGACACTCTGGTTGGCGAGGGCGGCCATCGGTTCTCGGGCGGCGAGAAGCAGCGGCTGGCGCTGGCCCGGACCATTCTGCGCGATCCGCCGATCCTGCTGCTCGACGAGGCGACGAGTGCCCTGGACACGCGCACCGAATGTGCCATGTCGCTGGCGCTCGACGAGTTGTCGAAGGGACGAACGACGATCACGATCGCGCATCGTCTCTCGACCGTCCGGCGCGCCGACCGGATCATCGTGATGCAGTCCGGGCATGTGATCCAAGAAGGCACCCACGATGAACTGGCCGATCAGCCCGGGCTCTACGCAAGCCTTCTGCGCGAGGGGTGAGCAACCTGGGGCGTGGCGCTCATCTCATGGTCGCTCGGAAGGTGTCGCGAACTAAGGCGCGTGTGGACGAAGTGATCGGACAGATCCGGAGCGCGCACGGGCCGCGCCGTGCGCGTCTCTCTGCGAGCCCTCGACCTTCATTGCCACGACCTGCGCGAATGGCCGCTTGCCGCAGACCGCTCAAGACGCGGCTTCTTGGCCGACCGGCGGCTCAGGGTCGGGCGCGACGGTTTGTTGCGCTTGGTTCGCCGGACGGGGGAGGCCGCTGTGCCCTCCGCCCGGTCCGCCGCGCCCTGGAACAAGGGGCGCATCGTCGGTCAGAAGCGGCCGCTTCTGCTGAAACATGTCTGGTCGATCCGCGTCCGGCTCGAGATGGCCGACAACAAGCGGGACCTCGCGCTCTTCAACATGGCCATCGACTGCAAGCTGCGAGGCCGCATTCTTGTCCGCCTGACGGTCAACGACGTCTACGCCGCTGGCCGCGTCAAGGAGCGTGCCTCGGTGACGCAGGGCAAGACGCGCAAGCCGGTTCGGTTCGAGATAACCGAGACCACCCGCTTGTTGCTAGATCGGTGGATCAACGACCCCGAGATGATCGGCTGCGAGTACCTTTGGCCCACCCGGCTCCATATCAGCCGGCACCGGCTCTGTTGCACAAATCGGTTGAAGGGCAGAGTTCCCCTTTTCACGGACAGACTTATCCTGCGACCTCTGTCATGGGTGTGCCGAGCGCGGTGAAGCCGTTGAGCAATGAGCCATGTCGCGCCACTGGTCCGAGCGACCATGGCGAATGACATGAACCTGGAACTCGGCGACCTGGCGGTCGAAGTCTCTGGCGGACAGTCGCTGGCCCAACAGCTTGACGCAGTGCATCTTCGTCTCTGCGCGGCTTCG